>JBPOIJ010000144.1:0-16403 GCA_052034585.1 Myxococcota bacterium | reverse complement strand
TCCGCACCAGCCGCTACCTGGTGCAGGAGATCGGCCGCGAGCCGACGCCGGAAGAGATCGCCGAGAAGATGGAGCTGCCGCTCGACAAGGTCCGCAAGGTCCTCAAGATCGCCAAGGAGCCCATCTCCCTCGAGACCCCGATCGGCGAGGAAGAGGACAGCCACTTGGGCGACTTCATCGAGGACAAGGCCCTCGTGAAGCCCGACGACGCGGTCATCAACATGAACCTCGCCGAGCAGACCCGGAAGGTGCTCGCGACGCTGACGCCGCGCGAAGAGAAGGTGCTCCGCATGCGCTTCGGCATCGGCGAGAAGAGCGACCACACCCTCGAAGAGGTCGGTCAGGACTTCGAGGTCACCCGCGAGCGCATTCGGCAGATCGAGGCCAAGGCGCTCCGCAAGCTGCGGCACCCGTCGCGCTCCAAGCGACTGCGCTCGTTCGTCGAAGGGCAGTAACCGCCTCGAGCAGGCCGTTCACGGAAGGAGCGTCCTCACCGGCGCTCCTTTCGTCGTTTCAGGGCTCCGCTCGTGGTGGAGTGCCCGCGATGCCCAGCGATCTCGGAGAAACCGTTCAGCCCAAGACCGCGAAGGCCTTCCGCGCCTGGCTCGAGAAGCACCACGCCCGCCACTCGGGGCTCTTCGTGGTGATCCCCAAGGTGCACGTGCTCGCGATGCACCCGGACTGGCTGAGCTACGAGCAGGCAGTCGAGGAGGCCCTCTGCTTCGGGTGGATCGACGGGCTCACCAAACGCTACGACGACGACTTTCGCGCCATTCGCTTCAGCCCGCGCCGCGACGACAGCCTCTGGAGCGAGTCGAACAAGGCCCGGGTGACGAGGCTGATCGCCGCCGGACGAATGACGCCGGCCGGCCTGCGCCTCATCGAGCTCGCGAAGAAGAACGGCGAGTGGGCGGCTGCCCGTCGTCGAGAAGCGCTGACGGTTCCGACGGAGCTCGCCTCCGCGCTCTCCGCCAACCCGAAGGCACGCTCGTTCTGGGACACGCTCGCGCCCGGTCAGCGCAAGCTGTGGCTGTACTGGGTGACCGAAGCGAAGAAGGACGAGACGAAGACGCGCCGAATCGCTGCGGTGGTGAAGGAGTGCGCCGCGGGACGAAAGCCTGGCGCGACGACGCCGAAGACCACCTGAGCTACTTCTTCACCCCGAAGAGCACGTCGTCGGGCCGAACGGTGATCTCGTCCTTCGTGAAGCCCGGCATCAGCTCGACCTTCCCGCCCTTCTGGTACCTGAGCACCGGAATGCGAATGGTCGCGAGCGGCCAGGGCTCGGTCGATCGCTTGATGAAGAGCACCCCTGCGTCCTCGTCGATCTTCCGCACCACGCCGGCGCGCCAATCCTCCGAGAGCGCCTCGTACTCGTTGCTGAGGGCGGAGCCGGTGAAGCCGATCACCCGGATGCCTGGCGTGAGCAGCCGCTTCACCGCGGGAATCGTCCGGTAGGCGATGAAGTCGCACTCGGCCCGGCGCCGGATCTTCTCGCCCGCGAAGGTCCCGTCGGGGCGGTACGTCGTCATCCACCCGCGCTGGATGGGCGACGCGGGATCGTTGACGAACTCGAGGCCCCCGAAGCCGACCAAGGCCTTCGTCGCTTCGTTCGGGTACGGCTCGAACAACCAACTGCACTCGCGCAGGCAGTGATCGTGCTGGGCATCGCAGCTCGTCACCTCCTGGCGGCCGCGCACGTAGGCCTGCGAGTCGTTGAAGCGGATCGCAGCGGGCACCGGTCGATCGTCCTTGATCGCCTGCCACGGGTTCGCGGGGCGGCTGAGCGGCGGCGGTTGGTTCTTCGTGGCGCGCGAGGTCGCCGGCCGGCAGCCGTCAGACGGCGGGCTCTCGGTCTGAGGGTATTCGAGCTGCGGCTCGTGGCCGTCGTCGCTCGGCGCCGGCTCGGCCGCCAACGTCACCGCCGAGCAGCACCACGCCAGCCACGTCGCACGCATGCCGAGCCTCACTTCGAGTACAGCCGATCGTCGGGGCGGAGCACGATCTCGTCCTTCTCGAAGTCGTTCATCAGCTCGACCTTCCCGCCCTTCTGCTGCTTGAGCACCGCGACGCGCACGAGCGCCAGCGGCCAGGGCTTGCTGGAGCGCTTGATGAAGAGCACTCCCTTCTCTTCGTCGACGGAGCGAACGATGCCTGCCGTCCACCCGCCGCAGAGCGCCTCTCCCTCGTTCTCCGGCGTGTGGATCCCCTCGTAGTCCGTCGAGACGAAGACACGCACACCCGGCTTCAGCAGGCGCTTCACCGCCGGCACCGTTCGGTAGGCGACGAAGGTCTCGCCGTCGTAGGAGTTGAGGCCCTTGGGAGACCCACGCGCCGACTCGAAGGTCTCGTCAGGCCGGAAGGTGGCGACGAAGGCCTGCTGCGTCGGAGTGTTCGCGTCGTTGAACTGCGACTTTCCGTAGAGCTCGACCAACCAGCTGCACTCGCGCAGGCAGTGATCATGCTGCGCATCGCAGGCCTTCACCGACTCCCGGCCGGCGACGAAGGCCCCGCGCGCCCACTTGATCACCAGCGCCGTCGGAATCGGCTGGCCGTCCTTCACCGCCTGCCACGGGTTCGCAGGGCTGCTCAGCGGCGGAGGCTGGTTCTGAGGGTTCGCCGACGTCGCTGGGCGGCACCCCGAGGAGGGTGGCGCTGGTTCCTGCGGGTACTCGATCTGCGGCTCGGTGTGCTCGGCCGGCCGCGGCTCGTCTCCTCGAGGTGGGCCTCCCGCGAACGCAGGCAGCGCCGCCAGCACCAACGTGAGCGACCTCATCAGCGCACCTTCACGCCGAGGATGTTGATCAGCTTCTTCTGGCTCTTGTCGGCGAAGACCTCGACTGGGTAGCCGTCGAAGACGCGATCGACGTACTTCCCGCCGGTGCGGTAGCGAACGAAGGAGCCGGGGCCGATGCCCTCGACGAGCTCGGGCCACGAGTAGAACGGCTCGGACGTCGACGACTGGGTCACCTTGCGGCCGGTGTAGCGACAGTTGCGGTGGTAGATCGGCGTGCCATCGCGCTCGAACATCGCGATGCGGTTCGTCTCCTTGCACTCCATCTCGTCCTCGACCCACGATTCGGTCTTGAAGTTCACCGTCGCCTTGTCGCCCTTGGTCGCCACCTTCGCCACCACCGCGCCCTTGGCGAGGGTGAACTCGCTGTAGCTGCGCCCGACGGGGTACGAGGAGCGGTAGTCGGCGCCGATGGCCTGGCCGTCGACTGGGAACTTGGGCCGATCGGCCATGATCTTCGCGAGCGCCTCGCCCATCGCGACCGAGGCAGCGAAGCGGGGCCCGCGCCGGGGCATGCCTGCCTCGATCAGCTGGCCGAGGGCGTTGGCGGCGAGCTCGCGGCCTTCCATGTCGTTGCAGCTCCACACGTACTCGAGGAGCGCGGCGCCGGTGTTGGTGGTGAGGCCGGCGATCACCTCGTCGCGGCCGTTGCCCTTGATCGTCGCGGTGTACTTCCGGAGCGCGGCGTAGGCGGGCTTGAGACAGCCCTTCGCGGCGCTCTTCCGAGGCCCGTTGTACTTGTCCTCGTAGGCGTAGACCTCGTCGAAGACGGCCTTGTTGGCGTCGTACTCGGCCTGCCAGGCCTTCCACGCCTTCTCGGGCACGTCGATCAGCAGCGCCTTGAGCTCCTCGTCCTTCGCGACCTTCGGCTGGAGCGCCCTCTCCCAGATCGACGCACGGAACTTCGCCATCGAGTGCGCCTGGCGGGCGACGATCTTCACGTAGAGGTTGGCGTTGTCGGCCTCGAGCTCGGCCTCGAGCTTCTCGCGATTGAGCTGCGCGGCGTCCGCCCGGCAGGTGGCGGAGTGGAAGAGGTTCCAGCCGCCCTCCTTGGGATCGCTCTCACCCAGGCACTTGAGGACGAAGTAGGTCTCGGCGAGCTGCGAGGGCGGCGCCGCGTAGCGATCCATCTCCCACATCGGGTGTTCCTGGACGATGTCGGTGTTGCAGTCGAGCACCCAGCCCGCCATCTTCGTCAGCGTCTTCTCGCGGTGCGACGCCTCGTCGGAGATGTCGCCGTACGGCTTGCACGCTTCCGACTTCAGCTTCTGCCACTCCTCGTCCTTCGCGCGGGCGGACATGAACTCGGTGAGATCCGGCACGCCCTGGCCGGTGAGGTTGGCCCAGCGCTGCATGTAGTAGCCGAGCTGCTCCTGCATCAGCGGATCCTCGGGGGCGATGCAGGGCGAGGTCGTGGGCACCTTCAGCTGGCCATTGCCGTCGAGGTACCGGTTGCCGGTCGATCGCCCGAGCGCTTGAACGGCGCGATCCGAGGTGCCCTCCCCGACCTCGATGTCGTCACACCAGGTCGGCTTCACCTTGCCGATCGTCGGCGCGCCGTTTTCGGGCTTCACCGGCGTCAGCATCTCCTTCGTGATCTCCGCCCAGCCCAGCGAGGGGACCACCAGCACCGCCACCACCGCACATCCCAACGAACGCATGCGCCTTCCTTTCACTCGAGAACCACGCGGGCGGCCGAGCACCGTCCATGCCATCGCGCTGACGCCCCACGACCTCGGCTGCGCGCTCCACTTTGTCGCGTGACAGTCACGCGACACGTCAGTCGGCTTTGGGAAGGAAGAGCTCGTCGGGCTTCACCACGATCTCGTCCTTCGACAGCCCCTCCATCAGCTCCACCTTGCCGCCCTTCGGGTACTTGAGGACGAGCACGCGCACCGCCGACAGGGGCCATTCCTTCGTCGAACGCTTGATGAACAAGACGCCCTTGTCGAAGTCCACCTTGCGGACGACGCCGGTGCGCCAGGACGCGAGCGCTCGCACTTCGTCACGGGGGAGCACGATCGGCTCGTCCTGGAACCAGTCGGGAACGGCCACCTTCACTCCCGGCTTCAGCAGCCGCTTCACCGCCGGCACCGAGCGATAGGCGATGAAGTCGTCGTCAGCGCCGTTGAGCGTCGGGTAGCCCGGGCCGGCGGTGGGGGCGGTGACGAAGTACCCATCTGGGCGCAGGGAGGCGACGGCGGCCACCTGCATGGGCGCCTGCTTGTCGTTGTCGAGGGGTTCCTTGCCGTACCACTCGACGAGCCAGGAGCAGTCGCGGAAGCAGTGATCATGCACCGCGTCGCACTGGGTGATCTCCTCGCGCGCGAAGACGTGCGCCGAGGTGGCCGAGGCCAGGGTGATGGGGAGCGGAACGGGCTGCCCGTCTTTCACCGCCTGCCACGGGTTCGCCGGCCGGCTCAGCGGCGGAGGCTGATTCACCGCCATCTTCCGCGTCGGTTGGCGACACCCCGTCGCGGGCGGCGGCTCGGCCTTCTGCGAGTAGGTCACCTGCGGCTCGCCGTCGAAGAGGGCTCCGTCAGCAGGCGGCGCGGCCTGTGCGACGAAGGACACCACCCACAACGTCACTGGAATGGATCTCATGCGCCGCCATTGGCTGCGAAAAGCTCGCCAACCGAAAGGTGGAGTCGAGCGGTGGTCGCGCAGGGAGGCGACGAGGCGGGCAGCCGGCGATCACTTCGAGATGGAGCGCGTGTACAGCGCCGCGCCGGTCTCGTCGTAGAACGTGAGGGTGAAGGTGCGATCGCGGATCACCACGTAGGCGAAGCCGAGCTGGGCCGACTTGAAGTGCGTCGGTGCGGTCCCCGGAGTGGTGGTCGGCGACGCGCCGGCGCCGCTGACGATCAGCTGGGTGTCGATCGACGAGCCCGGGCGCGAGCAGGTCGCCTGGATCCACTCGAGGTGATGATCGTGGCCGCTCATGTAGACGTCGGCGCGCCCGCAGACCGAGCCCTCGAGGAACGTCTTCACCGCCCCGCCGTTGACGATCGGGAGGAAGGGCAGGTTGTCGTAGTTGCCGGCGTTGCCGTGCTCGCCGTTCGACTTGAGCGGGTGATGGCCGAAGGCGATCTTCCAGGTGGCGGTCGAGGCGCCGAACCACATGTCGAAGTTCGCGCGCACGTCTTGGTCGATGCTGAACATCGAGCGGTTGGTGTCGGCGGCGAAGAACTCGACGTGGTTCTGGGTGAAGTTGTAGCTCGACGCCGGCATGCGCCACTTCATGTTCACCATGCTGTAGTCGACCTCGTGCCGGCCCTTGAGCAAGTCGGTGCCGAGGCCTTCGCCGCCGTAGTCGTGGTTGCCGAGCACTGCGTAGAACGGAGCGTTCACGGTGGCGTACGGCTGGACGAAGGCCGTATTCCACTGCGGGTCGGAGGTCCCGCTCACGCCCGACGGGTAGAAGTTGTCGCCGAGGAGCACGACGAAGTCGCAGGCGTGGCTGGCGCAGAAGGTGCCGATCGCCGCGCCGACCGCGAACTGACCCGCGTTGCCTTTGCCGGTGTCACCAATCGCGACGAAGCTGACGATCTGCACCCCGGCATCGCTGGAGCCGCCGCCCGTTCCTCCGCCGCTCCCGCCCGCGCTCGTTCCACCCCCGCTCGCGCCCCCCGCGGTCACTCCGCCGCTCGCGCCACCACCGCTCGTCCCGCCGCCGCTCGTGCCGCCGCCGCTCGTGCCGCCGGCCGTCGTTCCTCCCGCGGTCGTGCCGCCACCACTCGCTCCACCACCGCTCACGCCTCCGGCGCTCGATCCGCCACCGGGCCCACCGGCAGTCGCGCCTCCGCCGCTCGCGCCACCCCCCGTCCCGGTGTTCCCGCTTGGAGCGCCCCCACCAGCTCCGCCCGTCGAGGGCTTTCCGCAAGCGACCAGCGAGAGTCCGAGCACCACGACGAGGGTTCTGAGCATGGGGGAGCGGAGTACTACGAGAGCCGCGCCCGGACAAAGTCGTCACGCAGACGGCGTGCCGCGCTGCACCGCAGTCAGCGCTTCGGCTGCGCGAAGCCGTCGATCGACCACGCGCCCACGAGCTCGAGCTGCTGGTGGTGGGTCAGATCGATGACGAGCGGAGTGATCGACGCCAGCTGCTCGTCGTGCACGGTGGTGACGTCGGTGCCCGGCTCCTTGACGTGCTCGTACGCGGTGCCGCCGATCCAGTAGTACTTCCGACCGCGTGGATCGTCCTTCTCGATCACGCTGGCGCCATAGGAGTGCCGGCCGGCGCGCGTCACCCGATAGCCCGCGATCGTCCCGTAGGCCGGCAGGTTCACGTTGAGCAAGAGGCGCTCGGGCAAGGGCCGATCGAGGAGCGACTTCGCCAAGGCCCGGGCGAACTCCGCGGCGTGCTCGAAGGCGAAGGTGCGGCGGGTGACGAGGCTGAAGGCGACCGAGGGGATGCCGAGAATGGCCCCCTCCATCGCCGCGGCGACGGTGCCCGAATAGATCACGTCGTCGGCGAGGTTGGGCCCGTGGTTGATGCCGGAGACGACGAGATCGGGCTTCAGCTCCTTCATCAGGTGGTTCACCGCCACGTAGACGCAGTCGGCTGGGGTGCCGTCGATGGCGAAGCGGCGCTCGCCCATCGAGCGAATGCGGAGCGGGTCGTGCAACGAGAGGCTGTGAGAGGTCGCGCTCTGTTCGTGGAGCGGCGCGACGACCCAGACTTCTCCCAGCCCCTCCATCGCCCCGGCGAGCGCCTCGAGCCCCTTGGCGTGAATGCCGTCGTCGTTCGAGACGAGGATTCGTTTCACGGAGCCGCCTTGATGGCGCCCTTCCCTGCGTAGCGCGCGCCGGCGCCGAGCTCTTCCTCGATGCGCAGGAGCTGGTTGTACTTGGCGATGCGATCGGAGCGGCTGGCCGAGCCGGTCTTGATGAGCCCGCAGTCCATCGCGACCGCGAGATCGGCGATGGTGGTGTCTTCCGTCTCGCCGGAGCGGTGGCTCATCACCGAGGTGAAGTTGGCGCGGTGGGCCATGCGCACGGCTTCCATCGTCTCGGTGAGGGTGCCGATCTGGTTCACCTTCACGAGGATCGAGTTGGCGACGCCCGCCTTGATGCCGCGCTCGAGCCGGGTGACGTTGGTGACGAAGAGATCGTCGCCGACGAGCTGCACCTTCTTGCCCATCGCGTCGGTGAGCTTCTTCCAGCCGTCCCAGTCGTCCTCGGCGCAGCCGTCTTCGATGGAGACGATCGGGTACTTCTTGGCGAGCTCGACGTACCAGGCGACGAGCTGGCTGGAGTCGTAGGCCTTGCCTTCGCCCTTGAGCTTGTAGGTCTTGGATTCCTTGTCGAAGAACTCGGAGGCGGCGACGTCGAGGCAGAGCGCGATCTGATCGCCCGCCTTGAAACCGGCAGCGCCGATGGCCTCCATGATCAGCTTGAGGGCCTCTTCGTTGGCGGGGAGATCGGGCGCGTAGCCACCTTCGTCACCGACACCGGTCGCGAGCTTCTTCCCTTTGAGGATCTTCTTGAGCGCGTGGAAGATCTCGGCGCCCCAGCGCAGGCCTTCGGCGAACGAGGTCGCGCCCCAGGGCAGCACCATGAACTCCTGGACGTCGACGCGGGTGTCGGCGTGCGCGCCGCCATTCAAGATGTTCATCATCGGGACCGGCAGGGTTCGAGCCTGCGCGCCACCGACGTAGCGATAGACCGGGAGCCCGACCGAGGAGGCGGCCGCGCGCGCGGTGGCCATCGAGACCGCGAGGATCGCGTTGGCGCCGAGCTTGGCCTTGTTGGGCGTTCCGTCGAGCTCGAGCATGCGGCTGTCGACGACGAACTGATCGGTCGCGTCGAGGCCGATGACCGCCGGCGCGATCGCCTCGTTCACGTTCTGCACGGCCTTGCGAACGCCCTTGCCGAGGTAGCGGGCCTTGTCGCCGTCGCGCAGCTCGTTGGCTTCGTGCTCGCCGGTCGAGGCGCCCGAGGGCACCGCCGCGCGTCCGAAGACGCCAGAGTCGAGGAGCACCTCGGCCTCGACGGTGGGGTTACCGCGTGAATCGAGAATCTCGCGAGCCTTGACGTGGACGATGTCGGTCATGGCGAGACTCTCTAGCCCGGAGCACTACGCCGATCAGCAATCGCGTGTGCGGCGCGCGGGTCGAACCGAGCCACGGCGCCGTTCCCGCACGACTCCCGCGGGCGGTTCATGGCTCGCGGTGATGACGGCGAGTAGACTGACGACATGCGCCGCTACGGCCTGGTCCTCTCCGACCTGCACCTCGGCACCGGCCACAAGCGCGGTCGGATCAACATCTACGACGACTTCAAGGAAGACGATCGGCTCGCCCAGCTGCTCGCGCGGTACTCCACTGGCGAGTTCGCGAATCGCCCGGTCCACCTCGTCCTCAACGGCGACATCTTCGATCTGCTGAAGGTGCCGGTGCTGGGCCAGTTCTCCGACGCGATCTCGGAGCGCCTCGCGAAGATCAAGCTGTACCGCTGCATCAAGGGCCACCCCGAGGTCTTCGGCGCGCTCGCCCGCTTCCTCAAGCAGGGCAACACCGAGCTCACCTTTCAACCCGGCAACCACGACATGGAGTTCCACTTCCGTGGCGTGCAGCGGCTGTTCTGCCAGGCGATCACCGGCGACGAGGAGCACCCGCGGGTTCACTTCTCGACCGAGAGACCGTTCTTCACCCTCGACGGCGTGCAGTTCCATCACGGGCACCAGTTCGAGACGATTCACGCGATGGACTGGAAGCGGCTCACCCTGCCCCGCCCCGGTCGCGACCCGATCCTCAACCTGCCGTGGGGCTCGCTCTTCATCCTCCACGTCGTCAACGAGCTCGTGCGCGAGCGCCCCTACCTCGACAAGGTGCACCCGTTCTGGCCGCTCTTCGTCGGAGGGCTGATCTTCGACACCGGCTTCACCACCAAGATGGTGGGCATCAGCGCCGCCGCGCTCGTTCGTGCCCGCTTCAACCCCGCCTGGTGGAAGAAGCGGCCGTTCGAGAAGCTGACCAAGTTCCTCCGGCAAGACGTCGGCTTCTTCGAGCACCTCGATCGCTACGCCGAGAAGATGATGCGCGCCGACCCGACGATCCACGCGGTGATCATGGGCCACACCCACGTGCCGATGCTCCGCACCTTCTCGAACAACCGGGTGTACGTGAACACCGGCACCTGGATTCCGATGGTCGATCTCGGAATGGGCCGGCTCGGACAGCGGCTCGAGCTGCACTACGCCTTCATCGAGTGGGGCGACGGGCCTCCGCGGGTGTCGCTGCGACGGTGGCACGGCCGCAAGCCCGAGAGCGAAGAAGTGATCGCCTGACCCTCGGACGAAGTGGCACGACAGCCTGTCAGCACACCGAACCTGCTGGCGTGACCGATCGTCACCGCCTCTCGCTCGCCTGCGCTCCAAGCCCCTGTGAACCCGTGAGGCACGCGCATTGCTCGTGCGCGGCGACATGCGCCTTCGAATCCGACGACGACGTGGCCTCTCGCTGATCGAGCTCGTGGTGGTGATCTCGATCCTCTCGCTGCTCATGACCGCGGTCGCGGTGTACGCGGTCGGGATTGGACGCGACACCAAGGTGAGCATCGCCAAGAACGAGCTCGAGTCGATCGGGCAAGCCCTCGACTCGTACTTCACGCTCACCGGCCGGTACCCGGAGTCGTTTCAGCCGCTGGGCGACCGCCGAATCCTCAAGCGGCTCCCCGTCGATCCCTGGGGAAACCCGTTCAGCTACCGGCTGGTGAACGGCACTCCGACGATCGGTTCGCTCGGCGCCGACGGGCTGGTTGGCGGCGAAGGCGACGCCGCCGACCTCTCGACGCCCTGAAATGAAAACGGGAGCGAACCACGAGGGCTCGCTCCCGCGATCCTGAAGCTCGGCACCCGACTCAGGGCGCGATCGAGGCCTCGTAGATCTCCTTCACCAGCTTGGGATCGACGAACGGGTTGCGATCGTTCTTCCCGACGAAGGCCGCCTCGGTCTGCGGGCGCCAGAGGAAGTCGGGGCTCGGGCTGTTCGAGTCCCACCCGCCGTTCACGAGCTTGCCGTTCTTCTCTTCGAGCCAGTAGCGGTAGGTCTCCGAGCCGCCGCCACCGCCGAGCGAGACCTCACGCTCGACCCAGGTGATCTTCCCGTCGCCGGCCGGGCCGTTGTGGCCGTTCTTCAGCAGCTCGTCGCTCGCCCACGACGGCTTGAGCCCGTCTTTGTAGAGCGTGTCTTCGGCCTTGTAGAAGTTGTAGTTCCACACGTGCTCGCCGGAGTCCTTGTCCATCACGGCGGGGCGGCCCGACTCGAGCCAGTTGGTGATCGTCTCGTGCATCAGCACCGGGTCGTCGCGCTTGTCCTCACGGGCGACGAAGTTGAGCTCGGTCTTCTTGAAGGTCTTCTCGGTGCCGTCCATCAGGCGAACCTTGACCTCGTCGGGCAGCGCGTCGCTCTTGATCTGCCAGTCCTCCTGGCGCCGGCCGCCGCCGAAGTTGATGCCCTCGGTGGTGATCGTTCCGCGGAGGGTCTGACCGTTCTTGAGGGTGATGTAGTCGGGGTTCGCGTCGTAGCGGTTGCCCACGAAGTCCGACCCGCCGCCCTGGCTGTCGGCCAACACGGTGAGCAGGCCCTTGATGTCCTGGGTGGTGAAGGTGACACCGTTGACCGTCACGTCCTTCTTGGGCTCCTCGAAGAGGATGCCGGCGCGGGCCACCTTGTCGCAGCTGCCCCACCAGCCCACGCTCATCGAGCCGTCGGTCTTGCCGTCCTTGCCGAACTGGCCGTGCGAGTCGATGAAGTCCCACTTCACGTCGGCGTCGATCTTCCCGTTCTTGTTGAAGTCGACTCCCGTCGTGCGCTCGGCGTCGGTCTCCGACAGCGACGAGTTCGGAATGTAGTGGCCCTTGTCGCTCGAGTTGATGAGCCAGTTGAGCGCCGGCTTGAGCTCGAAGTTCCGCGCTCCCTCGGTCATCCCGCGAGCCTTGAGCAACGAGTCGAACTTCTCGAGCGGGCCGTTCTTCGCCCAGAGGTTCGACGAGGGCGAGCCATCGGTGCCGCCGCCGTACCCGGCCATGGGCCAGTAGGTCGTCGTCCACGGCATGCGCTTGGCCTCGTGCACCTGCTTCACCGGCTCGTTCGTCGCCGGAGGAGGGGGCGGGGGCGGCTGCGGCGAGGTGCCCAGCAGGCGCGTGAACTCGGCCTTCGCCGCGGCGCTGAACTTCGAGCCATGGGTCGCGAGGATCTTCGCCAGTTCGGCCTTCTCACCGGCATCGATCGTGTTGCCGTCCTTCGCGGCAGTGAAGAGCGAGCGAACTTCGTCGCGGGTGATGCGGCTGTTTCGAAGGGCGGTGTTCAACGAGGAGCGGATGCCGTCGATGCTCATGTGCGAGGTCTCCCGGGATGGGGTGCGACTTTGCCTACATTGTCGGACAGAGGGCCCAACAGTTTCGCATCTGCGGCACTTTCTTGGGAATTCCTCGAAAGAGCGCAGTCAATTCGAGCACTTCCGTGTAGAAACGGCGCATGGCCGCCGGTCGCCCTCCTCCGAAGAAGCCGCTCAAGAAGTCGCAACTGCCGACCGAGGCCGATGAACCGACCCGGCTCACCCGAAGTCGAGGCGCGCTGCTCGGGTTGGCGATCGGCGAGTCGCTCGGCATTCCGAACGAGCTCAAGCGCATGCCCGCGCCCGACTTCCCCACCCTCGTCGACTACCCGGTGATGGAGCCGATGGGCGGTGGGCGGTTCGAATTGAAGCGTGGCCAGACGACCTGGGGCACGCAGACGGCGGTGGCGCTGGCGACGGTGCTGCGGAAGCTGCGCGCGTACGATCTCAAGGAAGTCAGCAAGGCCTACCTCCAGTGGCTGCCCTCGGCCTTCGACGTGCCAGAGAACTTCAAGCCGACCGCCGAGCAGATCGCCGACGGGCGCTTCCTCGACAGCCTCGGCCTGCGAGTGTGGCTCGATCAGCGGCAGCGGCCGCACGACAACATGGCGCTCGCGCGCACCGCGGTGCTGGCGGTCTTCTTCCATCGGCCGAAGGATCGCGAGAAGCGGGTCCGGGCGACGCTCGACGACACCGCGCTGACGAACTTCGCGCCGATCTGCCAGATCGCCTCGGTGACGTTGAATGGGGTGATCTCCGCCGCGATCATGTTCAAGGGCGAACGGATCGATCCGAAGGAGATCGTCAAGGTGGCCGAGACCGAGCTCTCGCTCGCCGCGGCGATGCTGGGGCGCGAGCAACCCGACTGGGTGCAGAAGGTGAAGGAAGCCGCTGACACGCTCCGCGAAGATCTCAAGGCCGCGCAAGACGCCGACCCCGCGCTCTACGGCCCGGAGCTGACGCTCTTCCACGATCCGACGAACGTCCGCACCACCTTCCGCCTCGCCTTCTGGGAGCTCTTCCACGCTCCGACGTTCGCGGCCGGGGTGCTCGACGCCGCCAATCGCGGCGGAGACGCCGACACCAACGCCTGCGTCACCGGCGCCTTGATGGGGGCGGTGTATGGAGAGAAGGCGATTCCGACCGAGTGGGCCGATCGGGTGCTGGAAGCGCTCGGGCCCAACAACGAGTCGACGCTGTGGACGGTGTACCACCCGCGCTTTCTCCTGAACCTCGCGGGCTGTTCGCCGGACGAGCCCGCGCCAGACGAGGGCTGAGGCGGCCTCAGCGGACGATGAGCACCGGCTTCGAGCAGATGTGCATCAGCCGATCGGCGACGCTGCCGAGGAGCACGCGGGACAGCGCGTTGTGTCCCTTCGCTCCCAACACCACGCCCCAGACCCGGTCTGCCTGGGCGAGATCCGCCAGCGACTCGGCGGGCGCACCGTGGAGGGTGATCAGATCGGCCTCGGCGCCCGCGGCCTTGACGAGCTCCTTGGCGCGGTCGAGCGCCGTCGTCGCCATCGCGTGGTTCGCTTCCTCGAGCCGCTTGATCGTCTCGGCGTAGGTCGACGGCGGCAGGAGCACGGGCGGGATCACGTAGACGAGCTCCACCCTCGCGTTGAGGCCCTTGGCGAGCTCGAGCGCGGCCTTGACGCCCTTGAGCGAGGGCTCCGAACCATCGACGGCGACGAGAATGGTCTTCATGAGCCGACAGTTACCACACCGCCCGGTTGATTCGATCGTGCGCGTGGCGCGCTGGTCCAGTCGGCCTCGTCGCGGCGAGCGCAGCACTCGGTTCGCGAGGCGCCCCGCAAGCGGGGTTCAGCGCACGACGAGGACGGGCACCGTGCAGGCGTGGATGAGCCGATCGGCGACGCTCCCGAGGAGGATGCGCTTCACCGCGTTCTTGCCGGTGCTCCCCACCACCACGAGCTCGAAGCCCTCGCTCGTCGCCAGCTCGGCGATCGTCTCGGCTGGCGTCCCCAACAGCACCCGACTGGAGACCGTGAGCGCGGCGATGCCGAGCGCCGCGACCGCCTCGGAGATCACCTTCGCGCCATGGGAGAGCTCGTCGCGGTTCAGCTGATCGACCCACGGCGCGTCGGCCGGCGCGAGGCTCGGTCGCGCCACGTAGACGAAGGTGAGCTCCGCGCCGAGGGCGGTCGCGAGCTCGTGCGCCAACCGGCCAGCTCGCAACGACGGCTCCGAGCCATCGACGCACGCGAGGACGCGCTTCACTTCTTGCCCTTGAGGAGCTCGAGGTTCTTGCACGACACCTGGCTGCCCAGCTTGCACGCCTTGTCGAAGAGCTCGAGCGCCTTCGCCGGGTCCTTCGGGCCGACGCTGCCCTCGTAGTGGATGATCGCGGCCTCGGTGCAGCCCATCGACGTTCCCATCTCGCAAGAGCGATTGAACCACTCGAGCGCCTTCTTCAGGTCGACCGGCACGCCTTCACCGATGCGGAACACGTTGCCCAGGTTGAAGCAGGCGGTGCCGCTCCCGCCCGCGCAGCCCTTGTCGTAGAAGGCCTTCGCGGCCTCGAAGTCCTTCTTGGCGCCGTTCTTCCCTTCCGAGGCGTCGGTGCCGAGATCGTTGCAGGCCGGGCCGTCGCCGTGATCGCAGGCCTTCTGCATCAGCCCGCGACCCTTCTCGAGGTTCACCGGCACGCCCGCGCCACGGGACAGCATCGCGCCGGCGCGCCCGCAGGCGGCCCACGACTTGAACTTGCAGCCCTTCTCGAAGAGCGGGAGCGCCTTGGTGGGGCTGTCTTCGACGAGCTGGCGACCGAGCTCGAAGCACACCGCGCCGTCCCCCTTGTCACAGGCCTTCTGGGTTGGCGCACCAGCAGCGACGAAAACGAGGAGAGTCGTGAGCACGCCGAGACCGTAGCGAATTGCCGCGCCGGTGGGAGGAGCTGACAGCAGGAAAGAGACGTGAGAGACGGCGCGCCATGGCGTCCTTTTCCATCGTCAACGTCAGCAAGGGCTACGGGCCCAAGAAGCTCTTCGATGAGGTGAACGTCGCGTTCTCGGCGGGGCGGCGCTACGGCCTCACCGGCCCCAACGGCGCGGGCAAGTCGACGTTCATGAAGATCCTCGCGGGCGACGAGGAGCAGGACACCGGCGACGTGATGCGCCCGAGGAAGCTCGGCATCCTCCGGCAGGATCACTTCCAGTACGAAGACACCCGCGTGCTCGACGTGGTGATGATGGGCAACAAGCCGCTGTGGGCCGCGATGCAGGAGAAGCACAAGCTGCTCGAGAAGCCGGACCTGACCGACGCCGACGGGCACCGGCTGGCCGAGCTCGAGGGCGTGATCGCCGAGGAAGATGGCTACGTCGCCGAGTCGGACGCAGGCGCGCTCCTCGACGGCCTGGGCATCGAGCCCGAGTTTCACGAGGGGCCGCTCAAGAACCTCACCGGTGGGTACAAGCTGCGCGTGCTGCTCGCGCAGGCGCTCTTCGGCAAGCCCGAGGGCCTCTTGCTCGACGAGCCCACCAACCACCTCGATCTCGAGTCGATTCGCTGGCTGGAGAACTTCCTCCACGAGTACGAGGGCGTGCTGATCACGATCTCGCACGACCGCCACTTCCTCAACGCGATCTGCACCCACATCGCCGACATCGACTACGAGACGATCATCACCTACTCGGGCGGTTACGACGACATGGTGCGCCAGAAGGCCCAGGTGCGCTCGAAGGTCGACTCCGAGAACGCCGAGAAGAAGAAGAAGATCTCCCAGCTGCAGGACTTCGTGGCGCGCTTCTCGGCCGGTACGCGCGCCAGCCAGGTGCAGAGCCGGAAGAACCAGCTCGAGAAGCTCAAGCTCGAAGACGTCAAGCGCTCGAACATCGCGCGGCCGTTCATCAAGTTCGAGCAGAAGGGCGCGAGCGGCAAGCAGACGCTCACCATCGAGGGCATCTCGAAGGCCTACGAGGGCCACCTCGTCATTCCGCCGTTCTCGGCGCTGGTGACGAAGGGCGAGAAGATCGCCGTCATCGGGAAGAACGGCGTCGGCAAGTCGACGCTGGTGAAGATGCTGACCGGAGCGGTGACGCCGGACTCCGGCAGCGTCACCTGGGGCCACAACGCGCTCGTCGGCTACCTCCCGCAGGATCACCACGGCCTGATCAAGAAGGGCACCACCGTGTACCAGTGGCTGCGCGATCAGGACGTGAAGATGTCGAACGAGGAGATCGGCGGATTGCTCGGACGCATGCTGTTCTCAGGCGAAGAGCGCATGAAGCCCACCGATACCCTCTCG
>JBPOIJ010000109.1:0-42050 GCA_052034585.1 Myxococcota bacterium | reverse complement strand
GGCTCGCTCCGATGCTCGGGCAGGACGTGCTGGTGCGCTCCGACGCCTCCGAGCTGCGCGGTGTCGCCGAAGACATCGACGAGTCGGGGGCGTTGATCTTGCGCGCCGCCGACGGCGTTCACCGGATCTTCGCCGGCGACGTCGAGCAGGTTCGTCAACGCAAGTCCTGAGGGCGCGCTTGGGCTTTTGCGCCTGATCGCTATGCTCGCTCGCTGACATGCTCCTCGCGATCGACGTCGGCAACACCAACACCGTGATCGGCGCCTACCAGGCCAAGAAGCTGGTGGCGCACTGGCGGCTCGAGACCACGTCTCGCCGCACCTCCGACGAGTACGGCATTCTGGTGCTCCAGTGGTTCGCCCACGCCGGCCTCGATGCCTCGAAGGTGGACGCGGTCGCGGTCTCCAGCGTCGTCCCCGCGATGCAGTTCAACTTGGAGCGCATGGCCGAGCGCTACTTCCACACCAAGCCGCTCTTCGTCGGCCCCGGCATCAAGACGGGCATGCCGATCCTCTACGACAACCCCAAGGAGGTCGGCGCCGATCGGATCGTGAACGCGGTCGCCGCGAGAGAGCGTCACCCGGGCGCGTTGATCGTCGTCGACTTCGGCACGGCCACCACCTTCGACGCGGTCAGCGCCAAGGGCGAGTACCTGGGCGGCGCGATCTGCCCCGGCATCACCATCGCGATGGACGCGCTCTTTCGCAACGCCGCCCGGCTCCCGCGGGTCGAGTTCGCCCGGCCACCGCACGTCATCGGCAAGAACACGGTGCACTCGATGCAGTCGGGTCTGGTGTTCGGCTACGTCTCGCTCGTCGACGGCATCTGTGAGCGCATGAAGGTCGAGCTGGGCGCGCCCACCAAGGTCTACGCGACGGGCGGGCTGGCGCCGCTGATCGCTGGGGAATCGAAGGCCATCGACGAGGTCGACGAGTTCCTCACCCTGGAAGGTCTGCGGCTCATCTACGAGAGGAACCGATCATGAGTGAGGGCACCCCCGAGGCAGCTCCCGCCGCTGCGCCCGCCGAACAGGCCGCTGCGTGCCCGATCACCGACGCGTTCTTGCCCGAGAACATGCGCAAGCACGTCGACCCGAAGGCGCCGGTGCCGCTGCGAATGATGGCGGCGAAGGCCCTCGTCCCGCTCGCGCCCTCCGACATGCTCGGAGCGCTCTTCATGCTGATGTACGACGTCGACGAGAAGGTGCGCGATCAGGCGGGGAAGACGGCCTCGACGCTGCCCGATCGCATCGCCGCCTCGGCCTTTCGCGACGAGGGCGTGCAGGCGCTCGTGCTGGGCTGGTTCCTCGAGATCTACGCGAGCAACGACGCCTACGCCGAGATGCTCATCCTCAACGCGACCACCCCCGACACCTCGGTCGCGGCGATCGCGCCGAGCTGCAGCCAGAAGACCGCCGAGCTCATCGGCCAGAACCAGCTCCGGCTCCTCCGGCACGACGACATCGTTCGCCAGCTCGCCCGCAACCCGATCGCCGAGGGCGCGCTCATCGACGGCGTCTGCGACTTCGCGGTGCGCAACGGGCTCGACATGCCCGACGTGCCGCAGATGCAGGCCGCCAAGGTTCGGCTCTTCGGGCCCCAGGCGGCCACCCAACCCGTGCAGCAGGGCCCCAGCGCCGACGCGGTGATGCAGCAATTCAAGGTGGCGGCGGAAGGGGAGCTGCCGGTCGACGCCGATCACGCCCAGAAGCTCGCCGAGAAGGAAACGCGGCTCAACGAGACCGAGAAGCTGACCCTCACCCAGGCCATCGCCCGCATGTCGGTGTCCGAGCGGATCAAGCTCGCCACCAAGGGCAACAAGGAGGTGCGCTCGATGCTCATTCGCGACGCGAACAAGCTGGTCGCCGTCGCGACGATTCGCAGCCCCCGCATCACCGACCCCGAGGTGATGGCCCAGGCGCTCAACAAGGGTGCCCACGAAGACGTGCTGCGCATCATCTACACCCACCGCGAGTGGACGCGGAAATACCCGCTACGGCTCGCCTTGGTGAAGAACCCGAAGGTGCCGGCGCAGGTGCTGATGCGCTTCCTCAACACCTTGAGCGAATCGGACGTGAAGACGCTCTCGCGCGACAAGAACATCTCCGGCGCGATCCAGCTGATGGCGAAGAAGATGATTCAGCGAAAGAGCGAGCCCAAGAAGGGCTGACTCAGGCCTCGGCGAGCTCGTCGATGTCGATCTCGTCGTCGGTGTCGGGCGGATCGTGCTTGAGCTGCGAGAGGGCCTGCTCGAGCACCTCGCGCACCTTCTCCTCGTCCTGGATCACCGCCTTGAGCCGGGCGGCCTGGCGGTTGGCGCGCTCCTCGTGCCGCTTCGACTCGCCCTCGAGATCGACGATGCGCTGCCGGAGCCCGGCGATCTCGTCGGCGAAGGCCTGTGCCTGCGTGGAGATCTGGGTGCGCGCGGCGTCGAGATCGATCTGCGCCTGCTCGAGCTGGCTGCGAACGTCGTCGGCTTCCTTGCTGCGCTCCTCGAACTGTCCCTTGAGTGCCTCGATCTCGCCCTTCGCCTCGGCGAGGTCGGCCTCGGCCTGCTGCTTGGCGTTCTCGAGATCCGACTTCTCGCTCCGGAGACTGTCGAGCTCCTGCTCGAGTTCCTGGGCGCGTGGCTGGAGGGCGTCGAAGTCGGTCTGCAGCGAGGTGAGCTTGGCCGATGACGAGCGCGCCTCTTCCTTCGCTTGCGACAGCTGCTGATCGATCTTCTTCCGTTCGGCGGTCAGCTGATCGGTCTTCGCCTGGAGCGTCTTGAGCTGGGCGTCCTTGCGGGCCATCTCGCCAGACGACTCGGAGACCTGCTGATCGAGCGAGTTCTCCTTCTCGCGGAGCTCGACGATCTCCTTCTCCTTGTCGTTGAGCTCG
Organism: Myxococcota bacterium; assembly: GCA_052034585.1. GTDB lineage: Bacteria > Myxococcota > Myxococcia > Myxococcales > Myxococcaceae > Xiheimicrobium. The sequence goes on along the minus strand of JBPOIJ010000109.1, from coordinate 39,171 downwards.
CTCTTGAGCCGGAGGATCTCCTTGTCCTTCTTGTTCACCGAGTCGCGAAGGCTGAAGAGATCCTTGTCGCTCTTGCCACCGGTCGATCGCGCCGCCTCGAGCTCGGTGCCCTTGGCCTCGAGCTGGCTCTCGAGATCGCGTGCGCGCTCTTCGTGTTCGGTGGCGCGCCGGTTCGCGTCTTCGAGGGCGCTGGTGAGCTCGGTCACCTTCGCTCGCAGCTCGCGGGCTTCGGTGCCGTCGCTGATCGAGGCGCTCGAGGTGAAGGGGGCGCGCTCCTTCTTGGGCGGGGCCTTCGGCTCGGGAGGGGGCGGAGGCGCGATGGGCATGAAGCCCACGACGGTCTTCTCGGCCGCCGAGTCCTCGTCGTCGCCGAACGGGTTGTCGGAGTTGAGGGGGATCTCCTCGGGCGGCGGGGGCGGCGGCTTCTCCTTCCCGTCGTCGAACATCGCGTCGACCATCTCGAAGTCCGGGTCGCCGTTGCCCACCGTCTCTTCGCCGGTCGCGTTTTCCAGCGAGATCTCGTCGGCCGAGTCGTCGAGGAGCGAGCCCGTGTCGAAGCCGCCCTCGCTCGTCTCGGGTTCCGGCGGGTAGCCGGCCAGGGCGCCGACCCGATCGACCACCGCATCGGCGGCGAAGGGCTTGCCGAGGTAGTCCTCGGCGCGCGTCTTGAGCTTCTGGTGCTGCCCAAAGCCCTTGGGATCACCGACGATCAGCACCGGCACGCCCTTGAGATCGTCGTCGCTCTTGAGCTTCTTGCAGAGGATGTAGCCGTTCTGTCCGGCGTCGAGATCGACCGCGAGCACGACGCAGTCAGGCTTGGTCTTCTTGACGAGATCGGGAACCGACTTGCCGTCGGTCGTCTCTTCGACGCCGAAGCCGCGACCCTTGAGCGAGTCGCGCATGGCGTGCATCAGCGCGACGTCTTTCTCGACGATCAGTACTGTCTTGGACATGTCTCGGCGAGGCTAGTGGCGGCCTCCAGAGGGGTCAACGAAGGAGCACCGCCGGAGCGAGAACCCGAGGGCTTGATCCAAGCCCGTTCGTCAACGCTGAAAACCCGCCGGCGTCGCTTCTTCCAACACCGGCCGGCCGAGCGGCGCAGTGCGCGGCGTCTCCGGCGGCAACAGATCGCGAATGTCGGCTTCCTCGAGATCGGTGACGAGCTGGTAGACGATGTCGCCCTCGCGCCAGGTCACCACGTTGTAGCCGTTGGAGTTGCCCACGTCGGGTTGCTCGCGGGCGCCGACGTCGACGTCCTTCTTGTCGTCGCCGAAGACGAAGAGCCCGACCTGTCGAACCTGTGCCGAGGTGCGCGCGGGCGCGTCGTACCGAATGTACGCTGCCTGCTTGTCACGCACGTTCAGCACCCGCGCCCCCTCGGCCACGGCGTTGGGGAAGCGCGGCACCGCGACTCGGTGACCCAGCTTGCCGTCGAACCAGGCCTCGAGCGCTTCTGGCTGGGGGACGCGCACCTCGAGGGGAAACTGGCGGGCATGGCGGCTCGCCGCGTCCTCCACGTACAGCCGGCGCTGGAAGGAGCGCCACTGGTGGTGCCCCGCCGCCGCGACGAGCACGAGGCCAGCAGCCGCAGCGGACAGGCGGAGGAAGCGCCCCTGACGCTGCCTGGCCTGTTCCGCGCGGACAGTGGTGAAGAGCTTCGAGCGCAGCGCCTCGGGGGCAGGAGGGCTGGCCTGCTTGGCGAGGGTGCGAACGAGGGTGCGGTTGTGGCGGGCGACCTCCGCGTGCTTCGCGCACGGCGCGCAGGTGGCCAGGTGCGTCTCGACCTCGAGCCGATCGGCCTCGATCAGCTCGCCGTCGAGGTACGGCATCAGCTGTGGTTCGACCTCTCGACAATTCATCCGTTGCCTCAAACAGCGCTCAGCCGAGCTTCTTCCGCTCCCGGTAGGCATTCAAGTCGACGAGGGGCGCGTCCTCCAGGGCTTCCCGCTTGCGCAGCGCGGCTTCGAGCTGACGCCGCCCGCGAAAGAGCCGGCTCATCACCGTGCCGACGGGCACGTCGAGGATCTCCGCGATCTCCTTGTACGAGAACTCCTGGAGGTCGGCGAGGATCACCACCATGCGGAAGTCGATGGGCAGCGTGTCGATCGCCTTGAGGACGTCTTCGCTCATCACCCGTTGGAGCAGGTAGTCTTCCGGGTTCTGCGCCTGCTCGGTGGTGTCGGCCGAGAAGAACTGCGCCTCGACGCTCTGCCGCTCCGACTCGTCGCCGAGCGAGCGCTCCTTCACCTGGCGTCGGTAGCCGTTGATGAACGTGTTGGTGAGGATCTTGAAAAGCCACGCCCGGAAGTTGGTGCCGCGCTCGAACTTGTCGAAGAAGCGGTAGGCCCGCATCACCGTGTCTTGCACGAGATCTTCGGCGTCGCGATCGTTGCGGGTGAGCCGCAGCGCACCGCCGTAGAGAGAGTCGAGCCACGGAGCGACCAGTCCCTCGAACTCCGCCCGCGCCTTGTCGCTCTTCGTCGAAAACCCCAGCATGGCCTCTCCCGTCACAGTCCGTTCGGCACCGGACCTTCATGTAACGCACGGATCCCGTTCGGTATTTCCGTGCGGGCAGCTTTTCGTCGCTGCCAGTGAGGAGACGCTGTGCAGCCCAGATGCCCGCCGAGTCGGCGAGCCAACCAATTGAAATGACGATCGAATATGGCCTGAGGTTGCGCAGGGCCTGACACAGCGACGCGGCCAGGCGTGCGCACCGTGTCAGGCTGGCACGCTCAGGGCTGAAGCTCGATGACGTAGACGGTGAAGATCGCGGGATCGCCGGTCGCGCCCCGCTCGAGGGTCACCAAGCCGTTGCCGACGAGCTGCACGTTGACCAAGGCGGTGCCGATTCGATCGTTGCCCGTGAGGGAGTTTCCGACCTCTCCGCTCGCGAGGCCGCCCGACTGCATGCCCCCGACGATCGCGAGCGTACGCGTCGGATCGACCGGCAAGGGCAGGGAGATGCTGACGGAGCGGTCGAGGTCGCTGAAGGTCGCGGTGTGCTGGGTGACGGTGGCGCGACTGCCGAAGTCGATGCGCTGGTAGGCGATGGTCCCCGTCGCGGACGGATCGCACGCTCTCCCTGCGGCTCTCGAGAACGAGATCGCGGTCGGCGAGACGATCGTCCCTCGGCCGAGCCTCGCGCAGATGGGCGTGGAGTTGGGGAGCGCGCTGTTGCCAGTCACCTGGGTGAGGAGAATGGTGCTCGAGGTGGGCATGGCCGAGAGGTTGGTGATCGCGACCACGTCGTTTCCATTCGCGAACCCCGCGACGCTCGCGCTCTCGACGCGGATCCCAGCCCAGGTAGCGACTTGGAACTCGTAGGCGGCACACCCCTGCGGCGGCGAGAAAGTGACCGTCGTCGCGACCGAGCCGATGCTCTGGAGCCGCGCGGTCGCGAGATCGTCGGCGTCGAAGTTCGTGCCGGCGCCCTGCACCGAGCTGAGGAGCAGGGAGCTCTGCGGGTCGACGGGTGAGATCGTTACCCCTCCTGCGCCTGGGCACGTCACGCCCGACGAGCGAAGGACCGAGAGCAGATCGGCCGGAAGCTCGAGCAGCTGCCAGGCGATGGTGGAGACGGCGCCGCTCACCGCTCGGGTGCACGAGACACCCGCCATTTGCGTCAGGGTGCAGCTCACCTCGAAGTAGCGGGGCTCGTCGGCGAAGCCGAACTCCGTCGAGGCCGAGGCGAAGAGCAGGGTGCGAGCCAGCGACGCGTTCGTCGTGTTCGGGCAGCTCGTCGTCTGCGCGTTCGTCGACATCGAGCAGCTCCCGCGTTTGATGGCCGAACCGACGGCGAGGCTCAAGGTGTCCGAGCCGAACGACGTCGTTGCCGTCACGAAGCTGCCCGTCCCGCTCGCTGGCCGCAGGTAGAGATCGAGGGTCTGCGTCGAGGGAGCGAAGAACGGGCCCTGCGCGGGCACCGAGCACGTCGCGTCGGAATAGAGCCTCATTCCGCCGGCCGGGCTCAAGCCCATCGTCACTGGCGTCGCGGTGAGCACCGTCGCGGGCAGGGCTCCAGCGAAGGCTCTCAAGGTGAGGCGCATGCAGGTGAAGGCGAGCGGCTGGCTGACGCCGTAGGCGTCGATGCGGAGCTGGTTCGGGCGAGGGTAGAGGTTGATGGCCTGGGAGACCGCTGGAGTCCCGCTCGTCGCCGTGATGGTCCCGCTCTGGATCGCGCCGGCGGGCGCCGCCATGGCGTAGACGGTCGTCGAGCTCGCCCCCGCGCCGATCGTCGCGCTCGTCGTCGACGAACTCTGACAGGACGCGTCCGCGTAGAAGAGCAGGCCAGCGATGGTCGAGCTCAGCGAGAGGGAGACGGCGCTGGTGACGGTGAAGGGCTGGCCCGTCACCGTCTGGGCCTGAATGGTGATCGGGCCAAGACACGCCCCGTGATAGCCAGCTTGCGCCGGAGTCGTGAAGCCGAGGCGAGGCGGCCCACCCGCTCCGCCTGCGGAGCCACCACTCGTCCCTCCTGCCGACCCGCCCGCTCGTCCGCCGCTCATCCCCCCGTCCGAGAGTCCTCCCGCGGTGCCGCCAGCGACACCTCCTGCGCTTCCTCCCGCCGAGCCCCCGCCAGCGCCCGCGTCGCCGCCTCCCGCGTCACCTCCCGCCGCGCCTCCCGCGTCACCCCCTGCCGTGTCACCGCCTGCCGATCCTCCACTCGTCGCCGCGCCGCCACCCGGGCTGCCGCCGCCCGCGTTTCCCCCGCCACTGCGCGCTGCCACGCACTCGTTCGCCGGCCCGCAGACGAAGCCCGGCCCGCACTGATCGTCACGCGAGCAGGCGAACCGAGCGTTGGGGTCGAGCGCACCACAGGTGCAGCCAGCGAGCTCGATCGCGACGATCAGCGCGAGGACTTCGCCAGAGCGGGAACGCCTGAGCACCGCCGCAGTCTACCTCAGAGTCGCAGCACCTTCTTCGTGAGCTGCCCTGGCTTCACCTCGACCTCGATGGCGAGGTTGATGTTCGCCTGCTCGTTGGTGAGGGTGAGCCGATGCCGGCCGGCGGGGAGCGGCACCTCGAGGAGCGGCGTATCTCCCAGCACCTTGCCGTTGAACGAGACGTGCGTCCACGGATCGGTCGACAGCGAGAGCTTGCCGGGCCTGGCGGGCTCCGGCTTCTTCACCTCGACGCGGGTGGGCTCGTCGGTGGCGGGCGGAGTGGGGGCGGGCGCCGCGGGGAGCGTCAGCACCAGGACGAGGCTCTCGCCCTCGGCTTTGACGGTGAAGGTCTTCCTCACTTGGCTGCGGCCCGCGAGGGTGGCGGTGACGACGTGTTCCCCGCGCCTGGCTTCCGACACGGTGAGCGGCGAGCGACCGATCTCCTTGGCGTCGAGGAAGATCGTCGCCCCAGCAGGCTCGGTCTCGATCACCACCGACGCCGCCACGGGTGTCGCGGGCTCGGTGGTGACGTGGGTCGTGACGACCTCGGCAGGCGTGGCGGACAGCTGCCTGATCAACACCCCGCTGGCCACCAGCAGGACTGCGGCGAGCGCGCCAAGCAGGGTGAAGTTGCGGGCCCGATGGCCGAGGCCGGTGTCGCCGGGCATCGATCGGTCGGTGATGGGCTTGAGCGCTTCGCTCACTTGGGTGGTGGTCGCGAGCCCCTTGGCGGCCTTCTCGATCAGCCGTCGCCGCTCGTCGATTCGTTCGCGAAACAGCCCTTGCATCATCGCCGCCAGCTCGGCGGTCGAAGGCCCCCCGCCGTTGTCCCTCAGCCAGGCCTCCAGCTCGTGCTTGAAGCTGGCCGCGTCGGGGAAGCGCGCGTCCCGATCCTTCGCGAGGGCCTTGGCGACGATGTTCGAGAGCGACTCCGGAACGCGTGCGTTCTTCGAAGTCGCGGTTGGGGCCGGAGCGTCGGCGATGAGCGACTTGATGATGTGGACCGCGTCGTCGCTCCCGTGAAACCGGCGGAAGGTCACGAGCTCCCAGAGGACGATGCCCATTCCGAAGAGATCGGCGCGGGCGTCGAGCTCGACCTCGCCGTTGGCCTGCTCCGGCGCCATGTACGCGTACTTGCCCTTGAGCTGGTTCCCTTGCGTCTGGGTCGCCCGGTTGGTCGCTCGCGCGATGCCGAAGTCGAGCAGCTTCACCTGCCCGTCCCAGGTGACGACGATGTTCTGCGGGCTCACGTCACGGTGCACCACGTTCAGCGGGTGGCCGTCGACCCCGACGCGGGTGTGCGCGTGCGAGAGGCCCTCGAGGGCGAGGACGACGAGCTTGACGGCGGTGGTGAGGCGCAGCGGGGCGCCGGCCTTCGCGCTCGCCCGCACCAGGCTCGCGAGGTGCTCGCCGGCGAGGTATTCCATCGCGATGTAGTAGGCGCCGCCGAACTCTCCCAGATCGAGCACCTGCACGATGTTGGGGTGGGTGAGCTGCACGACGATGCGCGCCTCGTCGAGGAACATCTCGACGAAGGACTCGTCGGCCGAGAGCGACTCGATGATCCGCTTGATCACCACGATGCGCTCGAAGCCCTTGAGGCCCGTCTGCCGCGCGAGCCAGATCTCCGCCATGCCGCCGGTCGCGAGCTTGGCGAGCAAGGTGTAGTTGGCGATCGCGACGCCGGGTGCCCAGGATGTGTGCGCGTCGGCCGTCCCCATGCCGGTGCGGGACTATGCCCCAGCAGTGCGTCGACCGGTACGCACAGGATGGATACACTCCGCCGGCATGCGGACGCTCTCCCTGCTGGCGATCGCGTTGAGTGCGAGCGTGGCGAGCGCCGAGGGCCTGGTGCAGCTCGAACGAGCACGTGCTGCCATCGCCGAGCTCGACTACGCCGACGCCCTCAAGTCGCTCGAGGCGGCCAAGAAGGAGCCCAACCTCACCGTCGCCGACTCCGTCTCGATCCTCGAGCTCCAAGGCGTGACGCTCGCCTCACTCGGTCAGGAGGCGAAGGCGCTCAAGGTGTTCCAGACGCTCCTCTCGCTGGCGCCCGAGTTCAAGTTGACGGGGAACCAGCCGCCGCGCGTCACCACCGTGTTCTTCGAGGCCAGAGGGTGGGTCGATCAGAAGAAGCCGATCCTCACCAGGCCGTCTGCGCAGCTCGAGGGTGGGGCGATCGCCAGCGTCTCCGTGGAGCTCACCAACGACCCGCTCAAGCTCGCGCGGGAGGTGCGCTTCTTCCTGAAGATCGACCAAGCCCAGCGTCAGCTCGACGTCGCCTTGACCGGCGCCCGGGCCACCGCGCCCGTCGGAGCGCGCGCCGTCGAGTGGTTCGCGATCGTGCTCGGTGAACGAAAAGCAGGCCTCGTCGAGATCGGCTCGCCGACGAAGCCGATGGTGGAGGGGAGCGCAGCCCCAGTGGCGACGGTCTCGGAGCAACCCCCGCCGCCGCCACCGCTGATCGTCTCCGAGGCGCCGGCGCTCGCTGCGGGTGCGCGGCCGATGAGTGGGCTGCGAATCGCTGGAATCGTCGTGGGAGTGGGTGGTCTGATCGCGGCGGGCATCGGCTCGGCGTTCGGAGTCATGGCCCAGGCGACGAGCGCGAAGCTGACGGGAGCCGAGCGCGACGCGGCGGGGCGAATCGTCGGGCTCACCCGAGTCGATGGGCTGGCGCTCGATGCGCAGCAGCGCACCCAGGCGACGCTCGCGAACGCGCTGTGGATTGGCGGCGGAGCGCTCGCGGCGACGGGCGTCGCCCTCTTCTTCCTCGGAGGAGACGACGCGTCGGTGGCCGTGGTGCCCGCGCCGGCGGGGCTTGGGGTCGCCGGCACCTTCTGAGGCTTACTTGCCCTCGATGGCCTTCTCGATGGCGACGTAGGGGTAGCCGAGATCGCGCGCGACCGCCTCGTAGGTGACGTGGCCGCCGTAGGTGTTGAGGCCCTTGGCGAGCGCAGCGTCGGACTTGATCGCGGGGATGAGGCCCATGTCGGCGATCTTCCGGCCGTAGGGACGGGTCGCGTTGGTGAGCGCGAAGGTCGACGTCATCGGCACCGCGCCAGGCATGTTCGCCACGCCGTAGTGGATGACGCCCGAGACCTCGTAGGTGGGGTTGTCGTGCGTCGTCGCCTTGATCGTCTCGATGCAGCCGCCCTGATCGACCGCCACGTCCACCACCACCGAGCCCTTCTGCATCTCCTTGATCAGATCGGCCGAGACGAGCTTGGGAGCCTTGGCTCCCGGAATCAGGACCGCGCCGACGACGAGATCGCTCTCGCGCACGCAGCGGGAGATGTTCTCGGTGTCGCTCATCAGCGTGCGCAGCCGGCCCTGGAAGATGTCGTCGAGGTAGGTGAGCCGATCGAGGTTGACGTCGAGGATGGTGACGTCAGCGCCCATGCCGACCGCGACCTTCGCCGCGCAGGTGCCGACGACGCCGCCGCCGATGATCGCGACCTTGCACGGCCGCACGCCCGGCACGCCGCCGAGGAGAATGCCCTTGCCGCCGTGCGCCTTCTCGAGCGACGTCGCGCCGACCTGGATCGACATCTTCCCAGCGACCTCCGACATCGGCTTGAGCAACGGGAGCGACCCGTCTTCAGGCTGGATCGTCTCGTAGGCGACCGCCGCGATCTTCTTCTTCACCAGCACCTTGGCGAGCTCGGGCACCGCCGCGAGGTGGAAGTAGGTGTAGACGATCTGCCCTTCCTGCATGCGCTCGTACTCGGGCTCGATCGGCTCCTTCACCTTCACGATCATCTGCGCGCGCTTCCAGACCTCGTCGGCGCTCCCGAGGATCTTCGCGCCCACCCGCTCGTAGTCGCCGTCGCTGATGCCAGCGCCTTCACCGGCGGCCTTCTCGACGAAGACCTGGTGGCCGGCCATGACGTAGGCCTTGGCGATCGCGGGCGTCATCCCGACGCGGTACTCACGGGTTTTGATTTCCTTGGGGACTCCGACGATCACACGCGCCTCCAGCGGTTGTGCCCGACGGTGTGCCGGGCATGGAAAAGTGCGGTGCCTTCTCTTGGAGAAGGGGCCCGGAGTCAACGGAAGTCGAGGGTCCCGCGGCCTCCCGCGCGGTGGCTGACGCGCTGCGATAGGGGTTCGCCAAATGGGAGAAGTAAGGTGGGGTTCCGTGCGACGGCTCGCGCTCACGCTCCTCACCGGCCTCAGCCTCGCAGCCTGCGACCTCGCGATCTGCGGCAACGGCAAGAAGGAAGGCCCGGAGGACTGCGACTACGGGCCCGACAACGACGGCGGCGCTCGCTGCCGAACGGACTGCACCTTCAAGCGCTGCGGAGACGGCGTCGTCGATCTCGGCAAGGCGATCGACACCGACCACGACGGGCTGGGTGACGTCCCCGAGCAGTGCGACACCGCGATCGCCTCCGACCCGCCGTGCCGCGCCGACTGCCGAGGCTTCGCCAGCTGCGGGAACGGAGTCGTCGACGCTCCCGAGACCTGCGACACCGGGCCCAACCGCTCGGACACCGCGCCTGGGGCATGCCGGCTCGACTGCCAGCGCGCGCGGTGCGGCGATGGCGTCACCGATCCCGGCGAGGAGTGCGACGACCGAAACGAGCTCAACGGAGACGGCTGCGACAGGAACTGCACCACGCCCCGCTGCGGGAACGGGGAGCTCAGCGGCACGGAGGCGTGTGACGACGGCAACCACGTCGAGGTCGATCTCTGTCTCGACGACTGCACCCCAAACGCCTGCCAGGCCGGGCTCGACGCGCAGCAGTTCGCGTGTTTCGGCTTCTATTCGGCTCGGACCCGGCTTTCGATCACGCTCGAGAACCGGCCGAACGCGGTGGCGGTCGGCGACTTCGATGGCGACGGGCGCGACGACGTGGCGGCGAGCATGGGCCTGAGCAGCAACGTCGATCTCTACCTTCGGCCCGCTGGCGCCTCGTTCGGAACGGTGAGTTCCTGGAACGTCGCCGCCTTCCCGGTGGGGCTCGTTACCGCGAACCTCGACGGCGCCGGCCGGCAGGACCTGGGCGTGCTCTCGAGCGCGGCGGGTGGGTCGACCACGACGGCGATGATGAACCTCGACCGGCCCGGACTGCTCGAGCCGGTCGACTTCGAGCGTCTGGCGAGGGTTGATCCGCTCTCGGGCGCAGGTCAGCTCGCGGTGGCCGATCTCCAACCCGATGGCGGCGCGGCGCTGGTGTTCACCGGAGCGGCGCAGATCGGCGTCGCGCGGGTCGTCACCGATCAGGCCGGCCGTCGCACGACCGAGCTCTTCCTTCGAGGCGTGTTCAGCACCCCTCGGCTCCTGGTGAGCTGCGATCTCGACGGCGATCGGCGCCGGGAGATCGTGTTCTCGACGCTGACCGGCTCGCTCGAGCTGATCGTCGCTCAGCCCTTCTTCACCAATGGGCCACTGACGACGATGGACCTCGAGGGCGCCGCGGTCGGCGTGGAGGCGCTGGCGTGTGCCGATCTCGATGGCGACTCGAAGGACGAGCTGATCGTCCTGCTCAAGCCGCCGATCCTCCGAGGCGCCTTGCGGGTGTTGTTCAACTCCGACCCGACCAGCTCGATCCCGTTCTTCGAGCGGCGAGTCGAGGTGATGCTGGGGTTCAGCCCCACCTTCCTCGTCGCAGCGCGCGATCGAGGCGTGATCTACGCGGACGCCCAGCGGCTCGCAGCCCGCCGGCTGGTGAATGGAGCCTTCACGCCCGAGAAGATCAGGAGGGTGTTCGAAGGAACGACGTCGATCCGTGGGCTCGCGCTCGGCCACCTCGACTCGGACTCGACCACCGACCTCGCGCTCGCGGCGTGGGGAGCCGATGAGGAGCTCATCGGGGTGCTCACCAGCACGAGGTGAGACGAGGGAAAAAACGAGCGGTCCCGGCGCGATTCGAACGCGCGACCCCTGGCTTCGGAGGCCAGTACTCTATCCAGCTGAGCTACGGGACCAGACGACTACGGCGACTGCGTATACAGCCGCGCATACGCAGCGACCACCACTTTTCTCGCGACCGGTCGAACGGCATCTTCGAGCGAGCCGACGGTGAACTCGTAGATCAGTTGAAGGTTCCTGGGCTGTCCGCACGAACACAGCGTGCGACCGGGCGAGAGAGCGGTGAATCTGATGTGAGGGACGATGGGCGGAATCGTCTCTGACAAGATCAACGGCTCGTTCACCACCTCGGCCTTGATGATCGCGGGATCGTCGCAGAGGTACATCGTCGCCAGGCCCTCGCACGGGTGGGTGCGGCCCTCGACGAGGCTGACCTTCTTCGCGGTCTCCTTCACCGTCAGCTGGATCACCGAGCCAGGACGCCCCTCGAGGTGACGCGTCTGCAGATCGGAGGTCGGCTGGTTGACCGGCAACGAGGTGCTCGACCCGGACTTCACCTCGAGCGTCGAGCCCGGGCCCTGCGCCAACACCACCAGGACGATCGCGAGCATCGGGCCTCCCTACGGGTGATCGACCGTCGTATTCAACTGCCGAACGCCTGGGGAACAAACCTCGCAAACGGGTGGGCCCCCGCTAAAGTGCCCCCCGAATGTCTGCCCCCGAAAGTCCGAGGCGCACCCTCGGCCGGTATGAGCTCCTCTTCGTGCTCGGACAGGGAGGCATGGGCGAGGTGCACCTGGCGAGGCTCCAGGGCACCGCCGGCTTCGAGAAGCTCTTCATCGTCAAGACGATCCTCCCGGCGATGAAGGCCGAGCAGCAGTTCGTCGAGCGCTTCCATCACGAGGCGCGGGTGCTGACCCACCTGACCCACTCGAACATCGCGCAGGTCTTCGACATGGGAGAGGTGGACGGCACCCTCTACATGGCCATCGAGTACGTGCCCGGCGTCGATCTGGCGCGCGTGGAGACCCGCTCCGCCACCACCGGCACCTTTCTGCCCGTGCCGATCGCGCTCCACGTCGGCCGCTTGATGTGTGAGGCGCTCGGCTACGCGCACCGCAAGACGAGCCCCGAAGGGAGCCCGCTGGGCATCGTCCACCGTGACGTCTCGCCACAGAACGTCATGGTCTCGTACGAGGGCGAGGTGAAGGTGATCGACTTCGGGCTCGCCAAGAGCGCGGCGCGATCGAAGCACACGCTCCCGTCCACGGTGATGGGCAAGCTCGGCTACATGTCGCCGGAGCAGGCGCTCGCGAAGCCGGTCGACGCCCGCAGCGACATCTTCTCGGCCGGCATCGTCATCTGGGAAATGCTCGCCGGGCGCCCGCTCTACCAGGGCGCCACCATGGCCGAGATGGTGGCGATGATGGCGAACCCGAACGTTCCCCAGCTCGGGTCGCTCCGGGAGGAAGTGAGCCCGACCCTCGACGCGGTGGTGATGCGGGCCCTCCACAAGGATCCCGCGGCGCGCTACGGCCGTGCGGACGAGTTCGCACGTGCCCTCAACGAGATCTCCGTTCGCGAGGGCCTCACGATCAGCTCCGAGGAGGCGGGCAACTTCGTGCGCGCGATGTGCCCCGAGGAGTTCGCGGCCGAGCGCAACCTCCAGTCTCAGCTGTCGTTGATGCGCAAGGGCGGTCAGCGGCCGCCCTCGAGCCCCGGGCACCACCTCCAGCCGAAGTCGGGCACGGTCTCGCGCGCGGAGGAGCAGCTCGACGGCACCTTCGTTCGCTCGGAGAGCCAGGCGCCGCTCACCCCGGCCCAGCGGGCGCTCTCGGTTCAGCAGGCCTCGCCTGCACCCGCTCCGCAAGCGCCTGCCCGCCAACCGTCTCGCCCCGTGCAGGCGCCGCCAGTCGACGACGAGCCGGTGATCGCACCCCGGCGCTCGATGGCGCCGTTCGTGGTGTTGGGGTTGCTCCTCGTGGCCGCGGCCGGTGTCGGAGGGTACTTCGTCTTCGGCAAGAGCCCGGAGCCGGTGAAGGAGCCGATCGCCGAACCCCTCAAGCCCGTCGAGCCCGAGACCCCGACCAAGCCAGCCGAGGACCCGGTGAAGGTCGCCGAGCCGGAGGCGGTGATCGACGCTGGCGCCCCCGAGGTCGCCGAAGCGCCTCGCATGCGGGTGGTTCCGAAGGGCACGCTCTACAAGATCATCCGGAGATCCGACGGAGCCTTCATCGATCTCGGCAAGGGGCAGCGCCTGCGGGAAGGCGACAAGCTGCGCATCGTCGGCCCGCCCGTCGACGGCAAGCAGCGTGAGGTGCATGGGCAGGCGAGGGTGCTCGAGCTCAAAGCGCGAGGCACGGTGGCCGACCTGCTGATGGAGGTCGATGGTGAGTTGCCCGCGCAGGCCTTCGGCTTCGTCGACGAGACGGTCACCGAGCGGCCGAAGGTGGCGAAGGTGTCTCCAACGGGCACTGGTACCGAGCCCACGAAGCCCCCAGGCGAAGAGAAGCCGGGCATCGAGGTGAACCCGTTCCCGAAGGGCACCGATCCGGGCAAGCCGCCCGAGCCGCCGTTGGAGAAGGTCGAGGTGAAGAAGGAAGAGCCCGCGCCACCCGCTGCGGCGAACGTCGTCGGCTCGGTCCGGCTGATGAAGAAGTCACGGAACACGATCCTCGGCGGCGGCACCGAGAGCAACGTGCAGGTGATGGTGAGCACGGGGTCGGCGTCGGGGTGTGACGTGCACCTGCCCAACGATCTCCACCTCGTCGTGGGCGTGCTCCGCGCAGGCGACAATCGAACCACTCCGCTCGATCAGTGGGCGAAAGACCCTCGCCCCGATCCGAACCGCACCAAAGCGGGCTCGGGCGCGGAGCGGTTCGCGCTGGTCGAGTGCAAAGAGGGAAGCGCCTACTTCCCGTTCTCGATCTTCGCGGCTCGGTGAGCCCTCACTTCTGGGCGATGTCCCACTTCACCCGCTTCCAGCTGCTGCGGAGATCGGCGGGCGAGGCCTCGAACACCGAGTCGCTCTTCTCCTTGGCGTCGACGAAGAGGACGAAGTCGAGCTGTCGGTCGGCCTTGTCCGCGTCCTGATCGAAGCGCTTGACCATCTCGTTGGCGGGCAACGTGCGGCGACCGGCCACGTCGACGAGCGCGAAGTCGAGGCCCTTCATGTCCTTGTCGCTCTGGTAGGACTTGAAGACGAGCTCGGTGCAGACGAGCGAGGCGTCGGAGAAGAAGTCGAAGTCGAAGTCGTAGGGCCGGCCCTGGTACTTGAAGGCGCGCTCGATCGCCCGGGCCTTCTCGACCAGCGGCAGCCTGGGGCGCATCGCCGCGAGGTAGTCGACGCCCATCGCGTGCTCGATCGCGGTGAAGCTGACGCCCTCGGAGATCGACTCGATGACGCGCACTGGCGTGTGGCCCTGGAAGTCGGGCTGGCTCTCGTAGGCCTTCCACTTCTCGGGGTAGCGCTTGGAGAGCAGCTCGGCGAGCGTGGTGGGCTTCTCGGGCTGGGTCTTGAGCCAGGCCTGCACGCCGGGGTCGATCTCGATCGCCGCCCAGTCCTTCGGACGGCCGACATAGAGCAGCGCGTGCGGCCAGAAGCCCGGCAGGCCGATGTTCGAGAGGAACCAGTTCTGGCGCGCCACCATCACGTCGCCTGGCTGCAGCTTGGGCAGCACGCTCTTCTCGATGAAGTCCTTGGGGATGAGGGGCTTGCCGTTCCGCGCGACGCGGGTGTCACCCATCCACTCGGCGAAGGTCTTCTGCACCGGGAAGATGGCGCTCGCCGTCGATCCTTTGAGGATGTCGGTCGCGTTGCCTGCGAAGAGCTTCACCCCAGACTTCACCAGCGAGGCCTTCGCCTGCTTGGAGTCGTCCTTCATCTCGCCGAAGGCCCACTTCACGTCCTGCTCGTCCATCGCCTTGGCGCTCTTGAGCACCGGGGTCACCGTGACCGCCCAGGCGTCTCCAGTCATCAGCTGGGTCGAGGTGGCGACGTGAATCGCCTTCATCTTGAAGGCCGAATAGGCGCCCGCCGGCACCCCGAACTCGTCGTTCTGCTCGTCGAGGATCGTCTCGAGCTGCTTGTTGCCGATGGTGAGATCGGAGAACGCCATGCCGTACGCGAGGAGCGCGGTGAGCGCGGTGTGGGTGATCACGTAGCCCCAGGCGTGCCGGGTGTCGGTCGGCAGCACCTTGACGAAGTCCCAGTACTTCTGGCGCAGGCCTTCGATCGACGCGAAGTAGCCGAAGAGCGAGCCCCAGGTGGAGAGGATGGTGCGCTTCTGCTCGGGGGTGAGCACGCTGTTGGCCTTCAGCGAAAAGAGCTGCCGGTTCGCTTGGACGTTGGCGTGCACCGACTTGAGCCCGTTGACGAACATCTTGAGCGTCGCGAGATCGCTGCGCGCGGTGGCGACGAAGGGCTGGGCCTCGAGGGTGAAGACCGACGGTTGGTTCGCTGGTGCAGCCGAGAGGACGACGCTCAAGAGAAGGACCATGCGCGGCACCATACCCGGGGTTAGCCTCTCGACCATGGCTCGAATCGTGACCGATGAGGCAGGGCTCTCCGAGGTGGTGCGCCAGTCGAAGCGGATCGCAGTGCTGGGGATCAAGACCGAGGCGCAGGCCGATCAGCCGGCGTTCTACGTCGCGGAGTATTTGAAGGGGCAGGGGCTCGAGGTGATCCCCGTGCCCGTCTACTACCCGGAGGTCACGACCATCCTCGGGCAGAAGGTCTACCGAACGGTGAGCGCGGTGCCGGGGCCGGTCGATCTCGTCGACGTGTTTCGAAGGCCGACCGATCTGATGGCGCACCTCGACGATCTCCTCGCCGCGAAGCCGAAGGCGGTCTGGCTGCAGCTCGGCATCGAGAACGACGCGTTCGCCACGAAGCTGGTCGAGGCGGGGATCGACGTGGTGCAGAACCGCTGTCTCCTCGTCGAGCACAAGCGCTTCCGTCAGGGCTGAGCGCGGGGGCTCGTCGTGACGCTTGCGGGCTCCTGGCTCCCCAGGTAGAGACCCGCGCGTTTTTGGAAGAACTACCGGCCAGGTAGCTCATCTGGTTAGAGCGGCGGTCTCATAATCCGCAGGTAGACGGTTCGAGTCCGTCCCTGGCCACTTCGACGACTGCAGTGACGCCCTTCGCTGGGCGCGCGCGGCCGTTTTTTTGACCACCCCCCAGTCCCGTCGTCTCATCTGCACATGGCTGTAGCGCCTTGTGGCGGTATCGCCTAACCAGGAGACGACATGCACGACGCGCCGATGGCTGTATCGAGCAACGAGACGAGCACCGAGCGAGAGCACCTCGCCAAGCCGTCGAAGGAAGTGGTCTCGACCCACGTGCTGGTGGAGCAGGAGAAGGTCGAGAAGCTGCGCGAGTTGTCCAAGCGCACCCGCATCGCCCAGAGCGAGTACCTGCGCGAGGCCGTCGACGATCTGCTCACCAAGTACGATCGCAAGCCGGAGGACGACTGAACATGCCTCCTCGAGCGAACGTGGCGGTGAAGCAGCAGCCGCAGCTCACCGTTCATCTGGAGCGTCGCCTCAAGCTGGTGAAGGTGGCCGCGATCGATCCGGTCGAAGACAGCCCGATGCTCGCGGCGATTCGGCAGTACCTCGACTCGTTGCCGTGACGATCGAGTCGCTCGGCTTTCATCACCTCGCCGTGCAGGTGAAAGACGTCGAGCGCGTCGCCGCCTTCTATCGTGACGTGCTCGGGCTGAGCGAAGCGAAGCGGTTCCATCGCGACGATGGCTCGCTCCGCAGTGTCTGGCTCGCGGTCGCCGCGACCGATCTCTCACGCGGCTTCATCGCGGTCGAACATCTCCCCACTGGCACCCAGCGCATCGAGCCGTCACTCGGCGCTTCGATGATCGCGCTGCGAATCGATCCACTCCGTCGCCAGGCCGTCATCGACGCGCTCACGGCTCGAGGCGTGCCGATCGTCAAGCAGACCGGGTGGACGCTCTACGTGCACGATCCCGAGGGGACCCTCGTCGGTCTGAGTCACCACCCGTTCGACGCGCCGGCCTGAGCGCGGCGGCTCGCCGTGCGGGACGAGACAGCCCGAGCGATGTAGATTGCCGGTCGTGCCACGCCTGGGGAGCTTGCTGCTTCAAGAGAAGTTGGTGGATCAGCCTCAGCTCGAGGAGGGCCTCGAGAACCAGGTCGTCTACGGCGGCCGCCTCGGGACGAACCTGGTCGAGCTCGGCTTCGTCAAGGAAGTCGATCTCGCGCGGGTGCTGGGGCGCCAGCACAACATGCCGTTCTCCTCGGGAGAGATGGTGCCGGACCCGACCGCGCTCGGGGTGGCCGACACCAACTTCTACGACGACAAGGACGTGATCCCGATGCGGGTCGACGCGACGAAGCTCACCGTCGCCGTCATGCACCCGAACCAGATCGCGGCCATCGACGCGCTGGGCTTCAAGTCGGGCAAGCGGGTCGTCTCGGTGGTGATCCCCGAGTTCCGAATGACGCAGCTGCTTCGCAAGTACGCGAAGGCGTTTCGGCCGGTTCGGCCGATCGACATGAACACGCTGCGGCCCTCGAAGAAGAACAACCCCAACGATCCGAAGCCGGCCGAGGTGGGCGATCTCATCAACGAGGGTGACTTCGCGCCCCTCGACGCCCAGGCCGCGCTGCAGGACGAAGAGCCCGTGCTCGAAGGCGCGGTGATCGAGGACGACGCGCCGGTGGTGGGAGGGCAGCTGCTCCCGGCCGCTCCGAACCAGCCTCGGCCTCCCACGCCCGCGACGACGCCCAAACAGGCCGAGCCGGCCCCAGTCACCTTCCCAGAGGCGCAGAAGCTCCTTCAGCAGAGCCAGGGCCGCGACGACATCGCCCGCACCGTGCTGCGCTTCGCCAAGGGCAAGTTCAAGCGGGCGTTGCTGCTCTCGGTTCGAGGCGATCTCGTCACCGGCTGGCAGGGCATGGGGCAGGGCGTCACCCAGCAAGGCGTGATGCGCATCGGCGTGTCACTCAAGGAGGACAACTCGATCAAGATGGTGCGCGACCTTCGCTCCCACTTCATCGGGCCGATGAAGCGCACGCCCGGCATGGCGGTCTTCTACAAGATGCTCGGCGGCGGCTACCCGGCGACCGCGGTGATGATGCCGCTGCTCGTTCGCGGCAAGCCGGTGCACATCCTCTACGTCGACAATGGTCCCGATCAGATGACGCCTCCCGACATCGGCGAGTTGCTGATCGTCAGCCAGGGCGTCTCGCGCAGCTACGACTCGCTGATCAAGGCGCGCCAGTCGGCGAAGGCGAGCTGATGCCGGTGTTCGGGTCGTCGTGGTGACTGCGCGCGCGGCGGCTGACTACTCGAGCTCGACGTTGAAGTTCACCTTCTGGCCTTCGAAGAGGGTGAACGTCTCGGTCCACTGGGCCTGGCCGACCTTCACCAGCACGCGGTGGAAGCCCTCGTAGATCGACAGCGGCTCCTTGAGCGGAGCGGTGCCGACCTTCTTGCCGTCGATGAAGATGCCTGCGCCCGGGGGCGCGTTGATGCTCACGGTGCCCTTCTCGAACTTGTACGCCTGCGAGATCGGCTGGTCGCCCTGGACCGTCAGGGTGCGTCCAGTGCTGATGAGCAGGTCCTTGTTCTCGAGCTTGAGCTTGTGCGGACCCATGCCGAGCTTCCCGGCCCAGGGCGTCTTCCCCGACGGCGTTCCGTCGATCGTCAGCTCCAAGATGGGGCGCGACTCGATGGTGACCTGCAGCTCCGAAGGGGGAGGCGCGCCGGCATCGACGACGGGCTTCGGCTCCGCTCCAGCGTCGACGAGGGGCTGGCCCGCATCGATCGGCAGACCCGCGTCGAGCGCGACGCCAGCATCGAGGTCTCCCGCATCGACAGCGACGGCGAGGGTGGGCGCACCAGCGTCGATCTCCACCGTTCGCACCGGCACTCGGTCGTCGTCGGGCCTCGGCTTCGGCGCGAAGGGCTCGTTGGCCTTCGTGTAGGCGAGGTAGCCGCTGATGACGACGACGATCGCGACGAGGAAGGCGACCCAGGGCATCGACGACTCGCGCTTCGGCTCTTCCTCCTCGTCGCCCGGCCTCGAGTCCTCGACCGCGAAGTGGGGCTGGTGCTGTGGCGCGGGCTTGGGGTTGGCCTTCGGCTGAACCGGAAAACTCCCGCTCGCTGGTGGAGGCGGCGGCGGCGCGGGTGGCACTGGGGCGGAGATGACGGGTTGCGGCCCCGAGGGCTCCGGGGAGATCGGCGGGTAGGGCCCGGAGACCGGAGGAACGACTGGCGGCGCGGCGGTCGGCGCGCTCGGAGATGGAAGGCGCACCTCCTGGCTGTTGCGCCGCCACTGCTGCCTGGCGAAGTCCGCGATCCCCGCGTCGATGGTGCGCCTGCGCTCGGCGCGAATCTCGCCCGAGCCTGGAAAGAGCGTGTCGAGGAACGACGCGAGCTCTTCGGCGGTGGCGATCTGTTTGCCGAGCACGTCTTCGATCGCCTCCCTGAACGCCAGCGGGGTGGAGTAGCGGTGCGGCGCCTTCTTCTGGCAGGCCTTCTCCAGCACCGTGACGAGCGAGTCGGGGATGAGCCCCGGCGTCGCCGGTGGGAGCGGGTAGGTGAGCACGGCTTGATCGAAGCCGTCGCCCTGGTCGGACCAGGGCACCACGCCGGTGAGCAGCTCGTAGAAGGTGAGGCCGAGCAGGTAGACGTCGCTGGCGATGGTGATCGCGTCACGCCCGCCGATGATCTGCTCTGGTGAGGAGTGAACGCGTCGGCCCTTGACGCGCTGGCCGCCGATCTCTTTCGGTGCGAAGGCGAGCGCCCCGTACCCCGTCACCTTCGTCACCCCGGCGAAGGAGAGGAGGATCGTCTCGGGCCGTACGTCACCATGGACGAGCGGAGTGCCGTCGTCGTTGCCGGCGAGGTGCGCGTAGTGAACGCCGGTGCAGGCGTCGCAGATGATCCGCGCGGCGACCGCGACCGGGAGCGTCGAAGCGAGATTCAAGACGCGACGAAGCGACTCCCCGTCGGCGAACTCGACGCAGCGGGCGTGCCCCTGCTCGAGCTTGGCGAAGCCGAAGACGGTGACGATGTTCCGATGGTCGAGCTGGGCGGCGTGCTCGGTCTCCTTCTCGATCTTCGCGAGCAGCACCGAATCGTGCTCGGCCTCTTCAGGCACCAGCACGACGACGCACGGTTCCGCACGCCCGTCGTCGAAGATCGCAAGCCCGAGCTGGGCACGAGAGCCCTCTCCGGCACGGAGCGGTCCGAGCACCTGATACCTGGCCGGTCGCATGCAAGCGACCGTAGGCGGTGAGGAACGGAGGTCAACAATCCCGAGCATCCGTCAGTTGGACGGTCCCACGGGGCTCAAGTCTCAGAACGGGAGCGTCACGTAGTAGCCCCGCTGGCCGCGGACGACGAGGAGCAAGACACTCCGCGACCCGCGGGCCTGGATCACCGCCTCGCGATACTCGTTCGCGTTCGCGACGGGCCGGTTGTTGATCTTGCGGATGAGATCGCCCGGCCGCAGCCCGACCTGCGCCGAGACCGAGTTGGGCCGCACCGCGCTGATCACCATGCCCGCGCCCTGCATCGGCTTGAGGCGCACCCCGAGCCGATCGAAGACGGTGGAGTCGACGAGCTCGGCGGGGAACTCGACTGGGGTGAGCACGATCTCGGTGAGGCTCCCTCCCCGGAAGATCTGGAGGCGCACCGGCGACTTGGCGGTGAAGCCCCGCACGCGGCTCTGGAAGTCGTCGGCGTCTTCGACCTGGGTGGTGCCAACCTGGGTGACGACGTCTCCGCGTTGCAGCGAGGCCTTCTCGGCGGGGCTGCCAGCTTCGACGTTCGCGATCAGCGCGCCGTAGGTGCGATCCCACCCCAGCTGACGGCCGAGCTCGAGGGTGAGCGGCTGCACGTCGACGCCGACCCAGGCCGGCCGCACCTTTCCGTATTGGGTGAGCTCGTTGACGATGCGGCGCACCTTGTCCGCCGGAATCGCGAACCCGATGTTCTGCGCGCTGGCGATGATCGCGCTGTTGATGCCGACGATCTCGCCGTCGACGTTGAGCAGCGGCCCGCCCGAGTTCCCCGGGTTGATCGACGCGTCGGTCTGGAGGAAGTCGTTGAAGGTGCGGCCCGCGTTGCGGAGCGTGCGGCCCAACGCCGAGACCACTCCGACGGTCACCGTCTTCTTGAGCCCCAGTGGGCTGCCGATGGCGACCACCGTCTCGCCGATCATCAGATCGGCCGAGGTGCCGAGCTTGGCCGTGGGGAAGGGGCCCTTGCCGACGATCTTGAGCACCGCCAGATCGGCGTCCGCGTCGGCGCCCATCACCTCGGCGTCGAGTTGGCGGCCATCGGCGAGCACCACGTGGATCTCCGAGGCCCCGCGGATCACGTGATCGTTGGTGATGACGATCCCGCTGGCGTCGACGATCACTCCCGAGCCGAGGCCCTCGACCGCGCGGCGCTCTTCACTCGGGCCATAGAAGAGATCGTCGAAGAGCGAGCGCGAGCGGAAGCTGCGCTCCACCACCTGGACGGTGCCGATGTAGACGACGGCGGGGGAGACTTGCTCGACGACCTGGACGACGGGGCTGCGACGGCTGGCGAGGTCGCCGGTGAAGAGCGAGACGGTGAGGGCGAGGGCGTGGATCATGGGAGTGCAGGAGGAGCCAACGGACGAGCGCTCGTGAACATTTCAGCCGACGACCCGGTCAATGAGGCTCGGCGCCGCGTGAGTCGGTGAAGGGAGCGCACCATGGAGAATCTCGAATCGGAGCGCGGCATTACGCCAAGTGCGCTACAACTGTCGACCATGCACCGAGCCTTGATGCTGTCCGTCGCATTGGTTTCCGGTCTGGCGCTCGCTCAGGACGACGCCGAGCCCAAGAAGGTGGCAGAGACCTATCTGAACGCGCTCAGCGGCGCGGGCGACGAGGCCGGCAAGGACCTCCTGCTGGGCGGGGTGACGATGAACGCCCAGCTCTTCAGCCTCGACAACTGGCAGCTCAAGTCGAAGGACCCGGTGAAGAAGGAAGAGGCCGATCTCACCCACGCAGTGCAGATGATGAACGAGCTCGACAAGGCCGGGCGCTCGGCGCTGACCAAGCTGATGGGCATGGATCAGGTGGGCGACGATCTGAAGATGCAGGAGGTCTCCCAGGCCGACGCGACCAAGCTCCTCGGGCCGACCCGCGAGAAGGCGGCGGCGTTCACCAAGGCGCACCCGACGCTCTCCTACGTGATGCGCGTCGGCAAAGAGGTCTACTGGCACCCGAAGAACCCGATGCGGGCGGTGCTCGCGAAGGCCGGCGACAAGGGCAAGTACTCCATCGAGGTACATCGGTGGGTCGTGCTCTCGAAGGAAGGCCCAGCGAAGCAGGCGCGAGAGTGGCCGCTGCGCGTGCTGCGCTTCCGTTCGGGGAAGATCGACACCGGCTGGAAGATCCTCCCCGCGTCCGACTGGAACGCCGAGTAGGTGTTTCGCGCGTTCGAGCTGCGCGCGCTCGAGGTGGCGCCCGCGGTTCGGTTCTACGAGCGTGTGCTGGAGCGCCGGTTCGAGTTTGAGATTTCGGAGCTGCCGGCGATCGCCCGCCAACGTGGAGCGCCTCCGCACTGGCTCGGGCAGCTTGGCGTCGACGAACGCGTTCGAACGGCGTTCTTCGAGGCTGGCGCGGTCGCCCTGGGGCCAGAGCGCGAGCTTCGGGACGGACGTGTCGCCTCGGTGCGTGACCCGTTTGGAGCGGTGGTGGGGCTGACCGATCGTCCCGCCGTCGCTGCGCGAGTCGCCTGGCAGCAGCACCACTCGACTGATGCCGAACTCGCCGCCGCGTTCCACTCGGAGCACTTCGGGCTGAGGTTGGGCACGAGAAGGGAGCTCCCGTCGGTCGGGTTGGTGATCGAGTTCGAGGCTCCCGGCGCGCGAGGGATCTTCGTGAGCACCGCGCGCATGCCGCACGTCCATTCGCAGTGGTTGTTCGCGCACGAGGTGGCGGACGTCGAGCTCGCCCGGAAACGGGTCCTCGCCGAGTCGGGTCGGGCGCTCCCGGCGTTCTCGGTCCCGGGGCGGTCGATCTCGGTCTGCGAAGATGCCCAAGGCGCGGCCTTCTTGCTCATCGGGGC
Source organism: Myxococcota bacterium (assembly GCA_052034585.1). Taxonomy (GTDB): domain Bacteria; phylum Myxococcota; class Myxococcia; order Myxococcales; family Myxococcaceae; genus Xiheimicrobium. The sequence goes on along the minus strand of JBPOIJ010000109.1, from coordinate 16,376 downwards.
CTGACGTCAGGTTCTCCAAGTCGTTGCGTCACCTCTCGAGTTCCACTAGGACCGCTGGGTCGCACGCGGTGGTAGCTCAGTTGGTAGAGCACGAGCTTCCCAAGCTCGGGGTCGAGGGTTCGAATCCCTTCCGCCGCTCAACAGAAGGCCCTGGAGTCGCACACCGCGATTTCAGGGCCTTCGTCTTTCGACGTGGTCGACTACGGTCGAGCGCATGGCGACGAAGCCGAAGAAGGCCGACCGTGCGATGTCGATGCCCACCACGACGCCCGCCGAGGAACGGGCTCGCGCCGAACGGGCGATTGAGGCGCTGAAGCTCTCGGCAAAGACGAGCAAGGCCGCCAAGGGGCAGCTGCGTGCTGCGATCGGGGTCTACACGAAACGGGTCGACGACCTCCCGGTGGGCGTGTCGCGATACGGCGGCTGTCCGGATCTCCCCACCGGCGTCACCTGGCCGACCGACGGCAAGGCACCTTTGATGTTCGTCGCGCAGTTCGCGCTCGCCGAGGTCGGACCGTTCGACGTCGATGGCAGGCTTCCAAGAGACGGGCTGCTCTCGTTCTTCGTCGACGAGCAGGTGACGACCGTGCGCGTGCTCCACGTCGACGCCAAAGGCCTCGTGCGTGCGAAGGCTCCGAAGAAGTACCTCCCAATCTCCATCGCGGCGCTTCGCTTTCACACCACCTTTCAGCTGCCCTCACCGCACACCGGCGTTCAGATCTTCGTCGACCCGTGGGCGATTCGGGAGCGGCGCGCCACCAACGCGGGCCAGCTGCTCGGGTACGACGCCCACCACGGCTACGACGCGCCACTCCCTGCCCAGACCAGTCCGCTCTTCCGCTGCGAGAGCGTCGACACCTGGCTCAACTTCGGAGACGCCCAGCCCATCTCGTTTCGGCTGACCGACGAGGAGCTCGCCGCGCGCCGCTTCGAGACGGCGACGCTGTGGTGGCAGGCGGGGTGATCGTCGAGGTTTCGAGGTGCCCGTGGTACTCGGGACCTGCGCATGGCCACCAAGGCATTGCATCCGCTCCAGCGCCGCGTCCTCGCGGAAGAGTTGACGCGTGCGCGACGGGCCGATGATCCACGCCGCGCGATCGCACCCCAACGCGCCGCGAGGATCGATCCGAACCCTCATCAGATCGACGCGGTGATCTTCGCCCTCGCCAGGCTTCGAGAGGGCGGTTGCATCCTCGCGGACGAGGTCGGGCTCGGGAAGACGATCGAAGCGGGGCTGGTGATGACGCAGCTGCTCGCGGAGGGCGCGCGGCGGGTGCTGCTGATCGCTCCCAAGTCGCTCGTGGGCCAGTGGCGCGACGAGCTGTCGACGCTGTTCGAGCTCGAGGTTCGTGAGGGCGTGCCGAGGCCGGGCGGGTTCGACGGAGCCGGCGTCTTCCTCATCAATCGCGAGGCGGCGGGTTCGGAGAAGGGGAGCGCGGCCTTGCTCGCCAGTGAGCCCTTCGAGCTCTGCGTCATCGACGAGGCGCACGAGCTCTTCGCGGGCATCTACAAGCGCTTCTCTCGCGGTGGTGAGTACCTCGAGGCGTCGGAGGAGGCGCGCATCGCTGGCCGAGTCCGGGAGGTGCTCGCCGCGTCAGCCACCCCGGTGCTGCTGCTCACCGCGACGCCGATCCAGAACAACCTCGCCGAGCTCTGGGGGCTCGTGCAGTACGTCGATCCCCTCGGCACGCTGCTCGGCGATCTGCCCACCTTTCGAGAGCTCTTCTGCGGCAACGACGATCGGCAGCTCGCCGCAGGCCAGGAAGGCGAGCTCAAGGCACGGCTCAAGCAAGTGTTGCAGCGCACGCTGAGACGGCAGGCGCAGACGTTTCTCGAGCGGCCGTTCGTGTCCCGTCAGGCGCGGTTGTTCGAGTACGCGATGAGCCCGGCCGAACGCGCGCTCTACGACGACGTCACCCGTTATCTGCTCGAGCCGGAGATCCGCGCCTTCCAAGGACGACACCGCAAGCTGCTCCTCTTGGGCTTCCATCGGAGAATGGCCTCGTCGACCCGCGCGCTCGCGGCGTCCTTGGAGCACGTCGTGCGGCGGCTCGAGCGCATCGAGGCTGGCGACGACGTCGATCCGGACGAGCTGGTGAGTGACCTCGAAGAGGAAGTCGTCGAGACCGATCAGGTGCAGGGCGCGATCGATCGCGACGTCGGGCCGGAGCTCGAACGGGTGCGCTCGTTCGTTCGGCGCGCGCGGGCGTTGTCCGACGACGGCCGGTTTCGTTCGTTGCTGAAGGCGATCGAGTTCGTCGCCGCTCGCGCGAAGGCAGGGCAGGGCACCAACAAGCTCGTCATCTTCACCGAGTCGCTCGTCACCCAGGACTACTTGCGCGAGGCGTTGATCCAGAGCGGGCTCGTTCGAGATGACGAGATCACGCTCTTCCGAGGAAACAACGAGGGCCCACGGGCGAACCAGGCGCTCGAGCGGTGGCGAGCCGCGCAGAAGACCGAGCGCGCTCCAAGTCGCGACATCGCGTTGCGGCTGGCCCTCGTTCACGAGTTCAAGACGAGCTCGCGCATCTTCATCTCCACCGAGGCGGGCGCGAAGGGCCTCAACCTGCAGTTCTGCAACGCGGTCGTGAACTGGGATCTCCCCTGGAACCCGCAGCGCATCGAGCAGCGCATCGGCCGGTGCCACCGCTACGGCCAGGGGCACGACGTCACCGTCATCAACTTCATCGCGAAGGACAACGAGGCGCAGGCGCTCACCTTCGACATCTTGAGTCAGAAGCTCGAGCTGTTCGGCACGGTGCTCAGCGCCTCCGATCAGGTGCTCCATCGCTCGCAAGGTCCAGGTGGCGAAGTGCTCGTCAGTGCCTTGGGAGCCGAGTTCGAGGCGGAGCTGACGCGGATCTACGAGCGCGCGAGGACCGTCGACGAGGTGCACGCCGAGCTGCGCGCCTTGCGGGAGAAGGTGGCGGCGGAGCGGCGGCGCTTCGAGGAGACCCGCTCGCGCACGGTCGGGCTCATCGAGCAGCGCTTCGATGACGAGGTTCGCCAGGTCTTCAAGCTCCGCCGTGAGGCCGTCTCGCCGTCACTCGCCGCCCTCGATCGAGATCTCGAGCGCCTGGTCGTCAGCGCTCTCGACGCACGGCAGGTGCCGCACCAGGTGACGCACGAGGCGGGCCTGACGGTGATCGAGGCCGAGGGGCACTCGGCAGTCGTGGGCTCGTTGCCGGGACGCAGCTCGCTCCATCTCGGTCATCCCTTGGTGCGTGCGGCCCTTGACGAGGCGCGACGGCCCATCGAGGCGCAGGCCATCTCGATCGCGACGAGGCAAGGCCTCCCGGCCAAGGGATCGGTCGCACGGCTTCGGCTGGTGAAGGTGGCCTTCGAGGGCTTCGAGCGCGCCGAGTTCCTCTTGCCACTGCTCGTGTTGAACACCGGTGAACGGCTCGAGGTCGGTGCCGCTGCCGAGCTGCTCGCGCTGGACATGAAGGACTCGAGACGTCCCTCCGTCCGCGTCGACGAGTCGATCGTCGACGACGCGCAAGCCGAGGCGCTCTTCCTCTTCCAGGCGCAGGTCGATGACCTCGAACACCACCGCTTCGAAGCCGGTGCGCTCCAGACCGAGCGGTTCATGGCCGACCGACTGTTGGTGCTGGAGCGCCGGCGGGCCACGCTCCTTGCGCGACTCGAGGAGGCGGAGCGCAGGCGCGATGGGGCGATCGGCTCCGAGGCGCGGACCGACGCCGAGCGCGCGATCTCGACGGCGGGAGAAGAGCTGGCCGAGCTCGATGCACGCATCGAACGGCTCCGCGTGCGAGATGACGACCGCTACCGGCGATCGATTGAGCACCTCCGCGCGAGGCGCTATTCCCCGCCGAGCGTCGAGATCGTCGCGGACGTGGACGTGAGCTTCACATGAACGGGACGGAGGACGAGATCGTGCTGAAGCTCCTTCACACCGCCGACTGGCACCTGGGCCGACGCTTCCGTTCGTTCGAGGAAGGCGCCGCGCTGCAGCTCTCTCGCGCCCGGCTCGAGGTGTTGGAGCGCGTGTTCGACGAGGCCGAACGTCATCAGGTCGACGCCGTGCTGTGCGCGGGAGATCTCTTCGACGATCCCCAGCCTGGTCGGGAGTGGGTCGAAGGGCTCGTCGCGATCCTGAAGAAGCGGCGCCACCAGTGCCCGGTGTTCTTGCTCCCGGGAAACCACGACCCCGTGCAGCCCGATTCGGTGTGGCTCGAGGCGGGCTTTCGGCGGGCGCTCCCACCATCGGTGACGGTGATCGAGAAGGCGGGCGAGTACGCCTTGCCGAACGGGGCCGTGCTGTACGCGGTGCCGTGCGAGTCGCGCGCAGGCCAGGCCGATCCCACCAAGAAGATCCCGAAGCGTGGCGCGAAGGACGAGCGGGTGCGAGTCGGGCTGGTGCACGGGAGCACCTTCGATCTCCCCGGCGCGCAGCTGAACTTCCCGATCTCGCGAGACGCCGCGGTCGAGCTGGGCCTCGACTACCTCGCGATCGGTGACACCCACGGCTTTCGCTACGTGCCTGCCGATCGGAAGCAACCGCCCACCATCTATCCAGGGGCGCCCGAGGCGACCGCGTTCGACGAGCGCGAGGCGGGCCAGATCGCCGTCGTCTTCGTCAATCGGCTTCGCAAGGCGTTGGTTCAGCCGCGGCGGGTCGCTGCCTGGACGTGGGAAGACGTCACGATCGGCTCGATGGCGGAGCTTCGCGCGCTCGCCGCACGCACCGATCTCCGAGGACGGGTGCTGCGCGTCAGGGTCGACCTCTCGGTGAGTGCGCCCGAGCTCGACGAAGCGGAGCGGTTGCTCGAGACCCTCCAAGGAACCACTGCGCGCCACGGGCTCGTCGGCGTGCTCGATCTCCAGCGTGATCGGCTCGAGCTCGATCTGCATCACCTCGAGGACTGGGCGCGCACGCTCCCCTCGGTGCTCAAGGCGACCGTCGCGAAGCTCGAAGCCGCGGCGAAGGTGGACGATCAGCGGGCGGCCGCGCAGCGAGCGCTCTTTCACCTCTATCGCTCGACCCGGAAGGCGTCTTGACGATGCGCTTCCTGGCGCTCGAGGTCGAGGCGTTTCAGGCGATCGCGTCAGCGAAGCTCGCCTTTTCGCCTCAGCTCAACGTGCTCTACGGGCCGAACGATCTCGGCAAGTCGACGCTCGTCACTGCGCTCCGCGCCGCGCTGCTGGTCCCGCCCAAGTCCGCCGAAGGCACCGGCTATCGCTCCTGGTTTCACGATCGCAATCCCCGCGTCGCGCTCACCTTCGAAGACGGCGATCGATCGATCTGGAAGGTCGCCAAGGAGTTCGAGGAAGGAAAGGGCTCGGCCGAACTCTCTCACTCGAAGGACGGGCGACACTTCACGATCGACTGCAAGGGTCGCGAGGTCGAAGAAACGATCCGCCGAATCCTCGCGTGGGGGCTCGAACCGCCCGGCGCGCGCGGGCGTGGCGCGATCCCCGACTCGTTCTTGGTCAATGCCCTGCTGGCCGGCCAGGACCAGGTCGCCGAGATCTTCCTGCGCAGCATCGAAGAAGACGGCTCCGATTCCGGAAAACGGGCGCTCACCAAGGCGCTCGCCGCGTTCGCCCAGGACCCGCTGTTCAAGCGCGTGCTCGATCAGGCGAAGGCCGAGGTCGGCCGGTACTTCAGCGAGACGGGACGGAAGCGGTCGGGCGGCAAGTCTCCGTTCTCCGTCACGGGAGCCATGGTGAAGCAGCTCAAGGCCGAGCTCGCGGAGGCCCAAGCGCAGCTGGATCAGTCGGCTGGGACCGAGCGCGCGGTGCAAGCCCTCTCCCACGTCGCCCAAGAGGCTCGGCGGCGAGAGCGGGAGGCGACGGCGTTGGTCGAGACGGCGCGTGGTGGCGCGTCTCGCGCGAAGGATCGAAGCGCCGCGCAGCTCCGGCTCACCCAGACGACGGAAGCGCTTCGGGCGGCAGAGGCGACGATCGCCAGCGCGCGATCGCTCGAGGTCGAGGTTCGAACGGCGCGAGCGGCCGTGGCGACGATCGAGACCGAGGTGGCGAACCGCATCAAGGCCGCCGAGACCATTCGCGCCGAAGTCGCCGCGGCCGAAGCGACCGTCCATCGGGCGCAGTCCAGTGGCGGCGCCGGTGCCAAGGCCGTCGAGCTCGCGACGGCGAAGCGACGATCGGCGGAGCTGGGCGAGCTGGTCGCGCGAATCGAGGCTCGGAAGGAGAAGGCCGCCCAGAGCGCGAAGGCGCGCGCCGATCGGGCTCAGCTGAGCGTCGCGGTCGAGAAGCTGAAGACCGAGCTCGAGGTGTCCAAGGCGGCGGCTGCCTCGGCGAAGGACTCGGTGGCGCTCGCGACGGCGATCCTCGACTACGGGCGATGGAAGGAAGCCGCCGCAGCGGCGGAGCGCTCCGCGAAGAGCAAGGAGGAGGAGCAGCGGCTCCGCGACGAGGCGAAGGTCGTCCGCGCGACCATCGAGGAGCGAACGGGTGAGCTGGGAAGGAAGCGCGCGTCGCTCGACGCCGCCCTCGCGATCCTCCCGAGCTCGTCGCAGCTCGGCGCCTTCCTCGAGCTCGAGAGCGAACGAAAGGTCGCCGAGGCGCAGATCGGCGGCGGCGTCTCCGTGACGGTTCGACCGCGCGACGAGCTGCGGCTCCACGTCGAGCTCGACGACGAGTCCCCAGCCGACGAAGTGGTGAAGCCGAACAAGGAGAAGGTCCTCGAGGCCGAGCGCAAGGTCTCGATCGCCATCGGGCAGATGGTGGAGTTCGAGATCGTCACCGGCAGCAAGGAAGGCCGGCAGCGGCGCGACATGCTCAACAAGCGCTGGCGCAGCGAGGTCATGCCGGCCCTCGACAGAGCGGAGGTGAGCTCGCTCGGGGAGCTCCAGCGCAAGCACACCGAGCTCGAAACCAGCCGCACGACGCTGGGCTCGCTCCAGGCGGAGATCGATCGGCTGACGGTTCGAGCCGAGGGCCTCGATCGTCAGGCATCGATGCTCGGCCAGAGCTCGACCTCCGAGAGCGCGGAGTCGCTGCGGCGTCGTCGCGATCGCATTCCCAAGGCGCAGCTCGAGGTGATCGCCCACGCCTTCGAATCCCTGGGCGCGGACTGGGAGCGTGAGGCCGACGCGCTCTCGACCAAGCATCAGCGGGAGCTCGACGAGGCGAGCCGCAAGGGCTCCACCCTCAGCGCCGAGCTCTCGGCCGCGACCTCGCGCCTGAGCTCCTTGCCACCAGTCGACGGAGAAGCACTCGAGCTCGTCGAGGCCGAGCTGAAGCGGACGCAGGCCGAGCGCGCGACCGTCGAGCGCACGATCGCGGCGCTGGAGCGAGATCAGGGCACGGCCCTCAAGACCGCCGAGGCGTCACTCGAGCAGGCGCGTGCCAGGCTCGCCGAGGCCGAACGGGCGCTCACCAAGGCGCAGAACGAGGCGGAGGGGCTCCGACGAGTCCTTCACGAGAAACGCGGTGAGGCTGCTGCGCTCGAAGGCCAGGTTGGCGCCCTCGATCACGCGAAGCTCTCGACGGCTGCGGAAGAAGCGCAGCGAGCCTGGGCGCCGTTGGCCGAGCTGCCGGTGGTGACGCCAGAGAGCCTCGCCGAAGCGGAGTCGCTCCTCGTGCAGGTCCGCGCCGACGCCGACGCGAAGGAAGCGGAGTTCCACAAGGCCGAGGGTGCGCTCTCGAAGACGGGCGGGGCGCTCCAACGCGAGCGGGTGGCCCAGCTGGAGGAGGCGTTGACCGCCGCGCTGGCGAAGGAAGCCGAGGTCGAGCTCGACGCGCAGTCGTGGCAGCTGCTCCATGCGACCTTGCGTGACGCAGAGAACACCGAAGGCGGCCACCTCGGGCGAGCGCTCGCCGAACCGGTCGCCGCCCAGTTTCGCGATCTGACTGAAGGTCGCTACGCGGGCATCGAGCTTGGTCCTCAGCTCCAGACGACCGGCGTGATGGCCGAAGGCTCGTCGATCGAGGGCGCGCAGGTGCTCGAGGCGTTGTCGATCGGGACGAGAGATCAGCTCGCGAGCCTCCTTCGTTTGGCCATCGCGCGGCAGCTCGGCTCGACCCTCGTGCTCGACGATCACCTCGTGCACACCGACCCCGGGCGAATGACCTGGTTCGTCGACGCGCTCCGGAGGACGGCGCTCGAGGCCCAGGTCCTCGTCGTGACCTGCCGGCCTCAGGACTACGTCTCGGCCGAGGTGCTGCGCGGCGCTGAACCCGTGCGCGATCTCGCCGGCGGGAGCGTGCGGTTGATCGATCTTGAGCGCGTGATCCAGGCCTGGCCCGAGCGGGTGGCCCGGTAGCGTCAGGAATGCAGCAGACGCCCGTCGAACCAGTTGACACGCGCGCGGCGCTCACATACTTCCGCCGCGCTTCAAAGGCCGGCCCTGTCGTCTAGTGGCCTAGGACGGTGCCCTCTCACGGCATAAACCCGGGTTCGAATCCCGGCAGGGTCAACGAAAGCCCCGGACAACCTCCGGGGCTTTTTTCTTTGTCCACCACCTCCGGGCGACCGCGTGTGCACGTCACCTGGTGTGCGACGGGCGCGAGATTCTGTATGACGGCGTCGGGCACGCGCCGGGCTGCCCTCGTCGGAGCCTCCTCGCATGCGCACCGTGTTTCTCCTCTCGCTCGTCGTCGTCACCGCGGCCTGTGGCCCGAAGAAGCCGATCATCATCGAGGAGGACGCGGGGGTGGTCATGGATCCCCCCGACGCCGGCCGGCAGCGCGGAATGGACCCACCGAGCGGCTTCTCGACCGCGATCGAGCTCCCGGCCGACGGAGGTCAGCGCATCGGCGTCTCGGTCTCCGCGACCGGCGATCAGTTCGGTCAGCCTCTCATCGCTGCGGTCTGGGACGACCCCAATGACGATGGCGTGCGCACCGACACTCGCGTCGTCTTCACCCGATGGAACGGCGAGAAGAACGCCTACGAGCCGTTGAAGACGATCGAGGTCGTCGGAGAGATCGATCTCGCCGCGCCACTCCGCCAGGTGTCGATCGCGCGCGACGGCGTCACCGGGCGCATCGGCGTGGCGTACGTGAAGGCTGGCGCAGGCATTCGGTTCGCGTTCAGTGACGATGAGGGCGCCAACTTCTCCCTCTCGACGGTCGGTCAGGACCCGGGGGCAGGGGACTCCTCGTTCCCGCAGCTCGCGTTGCGCAGTGGCGTCGCGCACGTCGCCTACCTCACCTCGACCGATCAGGTGCTCTACCGAACGCGCACGGCCTCGGCGTCGACCTTCGGCGCGGAGCAAACGGCACCGATCACGCCCGGCCAGGCCTCCGCCTTGGGGCCGGTCTCCCTCGCGCTCGACGGCGATGGCAACCCCGGGCTTGCGTACTTCACGATCGGCGCCTCGCTGCGCGCGACCTTGGCCTTCTGGCGGCCGGGTGGCTCGACCGCGAACGAGATCACGAACTCGAACATGACGGACGTGCTGAGGCCGGTGGAGCGACGGCCCTCGGTGACCCTCGCCTTCGCCGGTACGACTCCACGGGTCGCGTTCCATCTCCTCCGTGCCGAGCCGGTGTCGATGGGCATGATGACCGATCAAAACCCCGAGCTGTGGACCTCGCTCGCGACCGGCCCGGACGGCACGGCGTGGAGCCCGCTGGTGGGCATGCCCCGCAACGGCGACTTCCAGACGATGCGCTTCAACACGACCCAGTGGTACCAGGGCCTCGTGGTGCACCAAGGCGGCGCCCTCACCATCGCGGGCGCGTTCTTGAGCCATGGCTCGATCAACACCCAGTGTGCGGGCGGCCCGAAGATCGCCAAGTCCACCGATGGGACGACGTTCACCACCTGCGCGCCGATGAACTCCTCGCTCAACTTCGCCGGCGAGTGGCTCTCGATGTGGAGCCACGCGACCAACAAAGTGACGATCGCCTTCTTCTACGATCGACGCGCGAGCGAGCAGGTGCTCGGTGGCGTGGTGCTCTACAAGGAGCCGTGAGCGCGGGCATCAGTTCGCGCGATCGAGTGCTTGCTACCGTGATCCTGGTGCTCGGCGAGATGGGCCGGCGCCTTCAACCACCTTCGTTCGGCGAACATCCGGGGTTCTCGGTGAAAACGAAATGAAGTCGCACATCTCCTGAAGGCGGCTGTAAATCCGGTCACCGACCCGATCGACCACGAACTGGGACTCTTTGGTGGCTTCGACGAGCGACTCAGTTCCAACATGGCCTCGCTGAAACCGATCCTCTGGCGGACGAAGTGAGTAGTTCGTCGCGAAAAGGGTTACTCGACCTGCATTGTAGCGTCGTGCGATCAGCTCATCGAGTGTGTCGAGTTCGAATGCGCTCCCACGCCCCCGGGCGAGTTCGTCGATTGCGAGCACCTCGACCTGTGCGAGGGGTTGGATGATCTCTCCTCCAGATCGACCTTCCTGAAATCCGCGACGGATCTCCTTGTAGAGAAGACTGATCTCGACGTACTGCACCGAGATTCCCTTCTCGAGGCTGAGATGCGCGAGAGTTGCGCACAAGAGGTGCGATTTCCCCGTGCCGACGGGGCCGCTGACGATGAAGCCCCTCGGCGGAGCCAGATGCTCTCGTTCACGAGTGACTGCTGGAACGTATGTGAAAGCGAAGCTCTTTGCGCATTCGAGCGCTTGTTTCTGCTCCTCGAATGCCGACTTGAAGTTGTCGAAGCGTGCGTTCGCGTGGACCGCGGGAAGCCGCGCGTGGTTGAAGGCGAGGACTCGTCGCTCCTTCAGTGCGCGCGCACACGGCAGGGCAACTTCATAGTGTCGGCCGTTTTCGAAAACTGAGCCACGAACCAGTCCGGTTCCGGAGCACTGCACGCATTCGCGAACCGTGGTCGCCAGTCGAGCAACCGCGAAGTCCCCAAGCCTCGAGACGACGTGGTCGGGGATCGCGCATGCCTGGGTTGCGGTCATGGACTAGGTGTCGCGCAACCAAGGCTGACGTGCAAGCGGACCCGCTACCAGAACGGATTCAAGCCGAAGAGCCTCCGAACCTCTCGCGTGCGATGGAACCGAAGTTCGAGTTTGCGCGCGTCGCGAGACGTCGAGGTTGTCATGGAGCGAGTCAGGCGGAAGAGTTCCCTTCTTCGCTCGCGGTCCAAGGACCGAATGAGTACCGCCTCCACCAAGTGCTCCTGGCGATCGGCGGCTTCGAAACTCGTCGGGCAGTCGAGTCGGACTCTCGCGAGAGCGGGGGCGGTTGCCTCGAGCTGGGCGACGGCAGCTCGAAGCTTCCGCCATCGTGTGGCAAGAAGTTCGTCCTCCGAACTGACTCCGTCGGTCTCGGGTCTACCCACAGAGCTTCTGCGGAACTTCGCGATTTCGGCATCCACCGCTTTTCTGCATGCGCGCAGCGACCGCAGAGTCGACTCTCCGCGAGCCGCGTCCCATGCCGCTCGTTCCGCCGCAAGCCGCACCCCTCGGGCCACCACCTCGAAGGGCACCTGGGCGGCCGCCCACTGCTCCAGCAGCTCGACGTCCTTGGCGGAAAGGGCCACCCCATGCCCGCGGTAATAGGCAAACAGGGCCTGGATTCGTTCGTGGAAGCTGGCGTCGTCAGGGAGGAGGCTCATCGGCGTCGGGCCAGGGCGTGTACTGTGTTCTTGACAGTGATGAACAGCGGCCGATACAAGCGCGCGCCGCTTCACGACGGGTCCTTAGCTCAGCGGTAGAGCACTACCTTGACACGGTAGGGGTCAGTGGTTCGAAACCACTAGGACCCACTTGCAGCACCGGAAGCACTCGGCAGCCGTCGCGACGTTCCTGAAGTCGGGGAACCGCGGCGGCTGAAGTGTTTCTCGCCCCTCCCACGCCTCACTTTCGATTCACTTCCGGCTCAGCCGGGCTACACCGTCGCCACGCTGCACGCGTTCGTGTGCGTGAGCGAACAGGAGAACACCATGTCGAACGTCGTCGTCACGCTCCCCAACGGAGACAAGAAGGAAGCGCCGAAGGGCACGCGCATCTCCGACTTCGTGAAGAACAGCATCGGCGCGGGCCTCGCCAAGGCCGCCGTCTTCGCCAAGCTGAACGGTCACGAGGTCGATCTCTCGCGCACGATCGAAGAAGACGCCTCGCTGCAGATCTTCACGTCGAAGAACCCGGAGGCGCTCGAGGTGGCGCGCCACGATGCCGCCCACGTCGTCGCCGATGCCGTGCAGCAGCTCTTCCCCGGCACGCAAGTGACGATCGGCCCGACGATCGACGAGGGCTTCTACTACGACTTCTTCCGCGACCGGCCGTTCACGCCCGAGGAGCTGGTGCAGGTCGAGAAGCGCGCCAACGAGATCGTCCAGAAGGATCACGCCTTCGTCCGTGAGGAGGTCTCTCCGAGCGACGCGATCACGCTCTTCGAAGGCAAGGGCGAGAAGTTCAAGATCGAGATCGTCAACGACATCGTCGCCAAGGGCGCCAAGACGCTCACGCTCTACAAGCACGGCGAGTGGGTCGACTTCTGCCTGGGGCCCCACGGCCCCTCGACGGGGAAGATCGGGGTCATCAAGATCCTCTCGAGCTCCGGCGCGTATTGGCGCGGCGACTCGAAGAACCCGATGTTGCAGCGCATCTACGGCATCGCCTTCTTCGATCAGAAGGCCCTCGACGCCTGGGTGAAGCAGCGTGAAGAGGCCGCCAAGCGCGATCACCGCCGCCTCGGGAAGGATCTCGATCTCTTCCACTTCCACCACTTCGCGCCTGGCTCCGCGTTCTGGACGCCCAAAGGCACGGCGCTCTACACGGTGCTCGCGGGCTACATGCGCAAGCTCGCGCTCGAGAACGGCTACGTCGAGATCAAGACGCCGCTGCTGTTCAACAAGGGCCTCTGGGAGATCAGCGGCCACTGGGACAAGTACAAGGAGAACATGTTCCTGGTGCAGGACTCGGAGTCCGGCGAGCTCCACTACTCGCTCAAGCCGATGAACTGCCCGTCGCACCACCTGTACTTCGGCTTCAAGAAGCACTCGTACCGCGACCTCCCGCTGCGGCTGCACACGCAGGACGTGCTCCATCGCAACGAGGCCCAGGGCGCGCTCTCGGGCCTGACGCGCGTTCGCCAGTTCGCCCAGGACGACGCCCACATCTACTGTCGGGAAGATCAGATCGGCAGCGAGGTCGAGCGCTTCGTTCGTCTCCTCGATCAGGTCTACGGCGCGGTCGGCCTCACGTACCAGGCGAAGCTCTCGACGCGGCCGCCCCAGCGCATCGGCACGGACGAGCAATGGGACAAGGCCGAGGCCGGCCTCAAGCAGGCGCTCGAGACGATGAAGGTGCAGTACGAGCTCAAGCCCGGCGACGGCGCCTTCTACGGGCCGAAGATCGACTTCGACGTGAGCGACTCGATCGGGCGCAAGTGGCAGCTCGGTACGGTGCAGCTCGACTACGTCGCGGCGCAGCGCTTCGACCTCTCGTACATCGGCGAGGACAACAAGGAGCACCGGCCCGTCGTGCTCCACCGCGCGGTCTACGGCTCGTTCGAGCGCTTCATCGCGATCTTGATCGAGCACTTCGCGGGTGCCTTCCCGTGCTGGCTCGCGCCGACGCAGGCGCTGATCGTGACGGTCGCGGATCGACAGCTCGAGTACGCGAACACGATCCGCGATCAGCTCTTCTCCGAGGGCTTTCGGGTCGAGGTCGACGATCGCGGGCTGTCGATGCAGAAGAAGATCGCCGAGGCCCAGGTGCAGAAGATCCCCTTCACGTTGGTGATCGGCGATCGCGAGGTCGAGCAGAACGCCGTCGCGCCGCGCCGCTACGGTGGAGAGGACCTCAAGACGATGCCCCTGGGCGACTTCCTCGCCCTGTTCCGCAAGGAAGCCGCCTGGCCGGTCAAGAAGTGACCTCCAATTCCTTTTGACCGGGGGTGGGCGGATCGTTACGGTCCGCCCGTTGATTCAGCAGTCAACCATTCACCCACGCACCAGAAGGACCGCCCCCATGCCCACCATCAAGGACATCCTCGAGACCGAGATCCCCAAGCGCCTCACCGCCAAGCCCGAGCTGGCGAAGGACATCAACGCCGTCATTCACTTCAGCATCACCGGCGACGGCGGCGGCGACTGGACGCTCGACTGCACCAAGGCGGAGAACTGGGTCGCGGCCGGCAAGAACGGCGAGTCGAAGATGACGATCATCGCGGCGGCGACCGACTTCGAGAAGATCATCAACAAGCAGATGAACGCCCAGATGGCGGCCATGCAGGGCAAGCTGAAGTTCAAGCCGATGGACATGGGCCTCGCGATGAAGCTCGGCAAGCTGCTGGCGTGATCTCGAGCTGAGCTCGAAGGCGACGGGGTCCGGTTCCTCGAGGAGTCGGGCCCCGAGCCGTTTCTGGAGGACGTGATGGCGCTGCCCCTCGAAGGTCTCAAGGTGCTCGATCTCTCGCGCCTGCTGCCCGGCCCGTATGCGACGTTGGTGCTCGCGGACTTGGGCGCGACGGTGGACAAGGTCGAGGAACCGACCGGCGACTACACCCGGCACATGCCGCCGATGAAGGGCGAGACCTCGGCGCTCTTCTTGGGCCTCAACCGCAACAAGCGATCGCTCACCCTCGACCTGAAGACCCCGGAGGGACTCGCGGCGCTGAAGCGGTTGGTGAAGCACTACGACGTGCTGGTGGAGAGCTTTCGGCCGGGGGTGATGGACAAGCTGGGCGTCGGCTGGGAGGTGCTCTCGAAGGAGAACCCGCGCCTCGTGATGTGCTCGATCTCCGGCTACGGCGCGACCGGCCCCGATCGGCTCAAGGCAGGGCACGATCTCAACTACCTCGCGCGGGCAGGGGCGCTCGCCTACGGCGGGACGAAGGGCGGCGCTCCGGCGATGCCGGGAGTCCAGATCGCCGACATCGGTGGCGGCAGCCTGTTCGCGCTCGTCGGCATCTTCACCGCTCTCTATGAGCGGCAGCGCACCGGCGTCGGGCGCTTCGTCGACGTCTCGATGACCGAGGGCGCGATGGCCTTCCTCCACATGCACCTCGCCGCGCGGCTCCAGCTCGGTGACGAGGGGCGCCCGCTCGAGCGCGGCGTCGAGGCGCTCAACGGCGGCTACGCCTGCTACGGCCTCTACCGCACGGCGGATGGGAAGTGGCTCGCGGTGGGCTCTCTGGAGCCCAAGTTCTTCCAGGGCGTCTGCGCGGCGATCGGCCGGCCCGACCTGATGCCCGGGGGGTACGATCAAGGTGAAGACGGCGCGAAGACGCGGCGCGAGCTGGAGGCGATCTTCGGCTCCAAGCCGCTCGTCGACTGGGTCGAACTCTTCCGTCAGCACGATCTCTGCGTCGAGCCGGTGAACGAAGGCGACGAGGTGCTCACCGACCCCCAGTTGGTGGCGCGCGGCATGTTCGTGAAGGCCGGCGACGTCGTTCAGCTGCGCACGCCGCTGCACTTCGGGCCGCTCCCGACGAGGCCGAGCCCAGCGCTCGGGGCGGACACCGCGGACGTGCTGCGCGAGGCGGGGTTCGAGGCCTCCGAGATCGAGCAGCTGACGGGGCGGAGCGCATGACGGCGCCCAAGAAGAGCCAGCTCGTGCCCGAGGTGTGGTCGTTCTTCGCGAAGCGCGATCGCTCGTTCGGCCTCATGCTGAAGGCGCCGCGGGTCGAGGTCCTCGAGCGGACGAAGAAGTCGAAGGTCGATCTGACCTACGTCCTGCCCAACGACGAGAAGGCCGCCGCCATGGCCCGAAGCCTGATCGCCGGCTGGAAGCGGGAGGGGTACCGCGAGGTGACGCAGGAAGCGCAGCGCGCGCTCGGACTGCACGAGGGCGCGAGCGTGAACGAGTTCCCCAAGGACGCGACGTACTTCGTCGAGAGGAAGCGCGGAGAAGCGTTCGTTCATGCGTTCGCGCTGCGTGGGCGCGAGCTGTGGCTCGCAGGCGGACACGTCACCGAGGTGAAGGGGAAGCGCAAGCCTGGGACGGAGGCCTCGTTCGGCGAGATCGTCGGTTTGCATGCCCACGCGACGGCGGCCGCTGCTCGCGCTGCGTACGACGAGTGGGTGAACGCGGCGCCAACGCTCGGCTGGAAACCGATCACCCGCGCCGAGTTGGTCGCGCTCTACCGCTGAGGAAGACCGGTCTGCTCGAGGAACCGCGCGTAGGCGGCTTCGTCCTTTCCTCGTTTGAGCTCGCGCACCAGCGCCTCGGCGCAGACGGGGATTCCCTCGACGTCACGAATCGAGGCGAGGAAGTCGGCGACCGAAAGGCGGCTGAGCTCGAAGGCGGCATCGAGCTGGATCGCCGAGACCATCGCGCGCACGTAGAACTTGCCGGCGAGCTCGAGGTCCGGCGTCCATGGTGCACCCCACACCGTCGTCTCTGCGCCATTCCCGCGCACCCAGGCATCGAACGAGGGCACATCGCGCTCTCTGAGCACCACGTCGAGATCGGGGAGTCGGTAGCGCGATCGGGCGGCCGGGTGGTCGAGCAGGAGCGCGGCGCTCCCGA
>JBPOIJ010000117.1:0-65829 GCA_052034585.1 Myxococcota bacterium | reverse complement strand
GAGTCCTTTGGTGCTCATGAGCGCTTCTTGCCACGACGGGTGCGGGTCTGCCGAGCCGAACGGTCAGCCCGCTGCTTCGGCTTCTTCGGCGCGGCCTTCGCTTTCGCGGCCTTCACGCCCTTCTTCGCCTTCTTCTTCGCGGGGACGTGGGAGGCGCCCCTGGGCTGGCAGGAGGGACAGAAGAAGGTGACGCGGCCTCCGTGTTCGCTCGATTCGATGGTGGTGCCGCAGACCGAGCACGGCTCACCGGCCTTGCCGTAGACCAGGAACGGGTTCTTCGCCCCGGGCTCTTCGACGTATTCGATCTCCTCGCCGTCCTCGACCGAGAGCGCGAAGGCGATGCCGTCGTGAATGGCCTTGGTGAGCCGTGCCCACTCGTCATCGGTGAGCGACACCGGCGCGCGTTCGGGGTGGAGCCTGGCGCGGAAGAGCGCCTCGGCGGCGTGGATGTTGCCGAGTCCGGCGATGCGCTCCTGGTCCATCAGCGCCACCTTGAGCGCCTGTTTGGAGGCACCGAGCGCCTCCTTCAGTTGTTCGACGGTGAGCCCATCGACGAGGGGATCGACGCCGAGCTTGGCGACGGAGGGGTTGTCCTTCAGCTGCGCCGCCGCCGTCGGCTCGATGCGCCCGAACAACCGCGGATCCTGGAAGTGGATCACCTCACCCGAGTCGAGGACGAAGCGCGCGCGGCTCCACTTCTCGTCGGCGCCGGCTGGTCGCTTGAGGAACTTCCCCGTCATGCCGAGATGCGCGATCGCGCCCTTGCCGTCCTCGAGGGCGATCATCAGGAACTTCCCCTTGCGATCGATCGACGAGACCCGGCCGGCGAGGGCCTCGACGTCGGCGAGGTTGGAACCCCGGAAGGTGCGGGCCTTCGGGTCGGCCTCGGTGCGGACGATGGAGCGGTCCTTCGTCCACTTGAGGAGGGCGCGGCGGGCGAACTCGACTTCCGGAAGTTCAGGCATGAGCGGGCTCTACCATGAGCGGCTGACGCGGCAGGGTCGAGCGTTTCGTCCGGGTGCAAGGAATCAGCGGCGCGTACCCTCAGCCGCTCGCGACGCCGTGAGCCGTCGGCCCGCTCCTCACGCCCATTGAACCGGCGCCGAGCTCTTGAACCACGCCTCCTGCTTGGGCCCGATGAGCGCTTCGATCTTCGCTCGCTTGAGCTTCATCGTCGGGGTGAGGGTGCCGTCCTCGATGGTCCACGGGCCGGGCATCACCACCAACATCTGCAGCTGCTCGTACCCGGAGAGCCCGGCGTTCACCTGCTCGAGCCACTGGCCGAGCTCTTTCTCGACTCGCGCCCGCGTCTCGGGCGTCGCTTGCGTCTTTCGCACGTCTTCGGCGAGCACCACCATGCCGAACGCCGAGGGCTGGCCGACGCCAGAGACGCACGACAGCTCGACCAGCGCGTGCTCGTTCAGCTTGTTCTCGATGGGCGCCGGCGAGACGTACTTGCCCTTGGCGGTCTTGAAGAGCTCCTTCACCCGGCCGGTGAGCTTGAGCAGACCGTCGGGTCGCCGCTCGCCCTTGTCGCCGGTGCGGAAGTAGCCGTCGGGGGTGAAGGCCTCGGCGTCGAGATCGGGGCGCTTGTAGTAGCCCACCATCGTTCCCGGCGACTTGATGAGCACCTCGCCCTCCTCCGTGATCTTCACCTCGACGCCCGGGTAGGGCACGCCCACGTAGCCCGGCGCGTTGAGCGTCTCGGTGGAGAGGTGCGAGACCGCGAAGTCTTCGGTCATCGCGTAGCCCTCGAGCAGGTTGAGGCCGACGCGGCGGTACCAGGCGATCAGCTCGGCTGGAATCGGCGCCGACCCACTGCCCGCGAGGCGCACCGCGTCGAGCCCGAGGCCGGTCAGCACCTTCTTCGAGATGAGGCCCTTGATGATCGGCAGCTTGAGCAGCAGCTCGAGGCGCTCCGGCGGGAGCTTGCTGAACACGCCCTGCTGGAACTTGAGCCACAGCCGCGGCACCGAGAGGAAGAGGGTCGGGTGCGCGCGCTTCACGTCGGCGACGAAGGTCTCGAGGGAATCGGCGAAGTAGATGTGCGCGCCGCCGGTCACCATCGAGGCACACTCGATGTACGCGCGCTCGAAGATGTGGGCGAGGGGGAGATAGGAGAGGGCGCGGTCTCCATCGCCGAGCTTGATGCGCTCGATGATGCGCCGGCTCGCTTCGGTCGCGCGCTCGAAGCTGTGCATGACGCCCTTCGGCTGGCCGGTGGAGCCCGAGGTGTAGATGATCATCGCGAGGTCCTTCGGGTCGCGGCCCGGCTTGCCATCGAGCGGTGGCGTCTTCGCGATGATCTCGTCCCAGGCCTCTCCGGCGTCGGCGCTCTTCGGCCCCAAGGGGAAGGCGATGCGCTTGAGCTGCGAGGGCACCCCTGGCGCTTGCGAGGCCCAGGCGTCGAGCTTGCCGACGAAGAGCACCTTCGAGTCGCTGTGCTCGAGCACGAAGCGAATGGTGTCGGGCCCCTCGGTCGGGAAGATCGCCACCGTGGTGTAGCCCGCCATCCAGATCGCGATCTCGGCGATGAAGAAGTGGGCGCAGTTCTTCGACAGCATCGCCACCTTGTCGCCGGGCGAGAGGCCGAGCGTGCGGAGGTGCGCCGCCATCTTCCGCGCCTCGCCCATCACCTGCGCCCAGGTGTAGTCCTTCACCTGGCCGCCGCCGGTCGGTTGCGTCAGGTACACCTGCTGCGCGCGCGCCGTCTCGTGTTCATAGAGAAAATCGAGCATCAGCTTCGTCATGACCTCTCCGGTTCGATTGGGAGGCGCGACCAAAGCGAGGCGGCGAGCCGCTGTCGAGCCGTACCGGTTGGTTCCTTGACGCTGTGCGCTTCCGATCTCAACGTCGGCCGGTGACGATCAAGCTGATTGGAGTCGCGTTGGTGGCGGTCGGCTCGGCGGGGCTGTGGTTCGGTGGCATTCCGTATCGAACGAACGACACCATCGTGAAGCTCGGCCCGCTCGAGGCGAAGGCCGACGTCGACCGCACCTTGGACATTCCCAAACCAGTGAGCGCGGGCCTCAACGGCGTCGGCGTGGTGCTGCTCCTCGTCGCTGGTCGGCGGCGCTGAACCTCTTCAATCGAAGTCGGAGTGGATGAGCTCGAGCTGCGCGTCCCTCGCGATGCTCGCAGGCGTCAGCAGCGTCTGTTCGAGCTCGATGCCGAGCTTCGGGCCGAGCGCGATCAGCCCAGGCGCGAGGTCGAGCGACTTCACCTGCTGCTGCTCGCCGATGCTCAGCTTCGCTCCGCGCTCGAAGGCCTTGGCCACCAACTCCGAGCAGTAGAGCTTCTCGTCGTCCCAGCGGTAGCGGGCGTCGTAGGGTTTGCCGAGCTCCTTCTTCGCCGCCTTGACGACCTCCCGGAGCGTGACGGCGTCGACCCCCTTCGCGCGCAACACGGTGATGCGATGGCCCTGGCCTCGGTTGCGCCAGGTCTCGAACGGAGTGCGCGACACCGGCTGCACCGCCTCGATGACGAAGACGCCGTCCTTGGCGACCTCGATCAGGCCGACGTGGGAGTAGGGGCTGTTGGTCACCTGACGAATGAGCGCAGAGCGGCTCGAGGTCGAGGTCTGGAGCACGACGTCGCCGTGCTGCACCGCGACTGGCGCCTGCGCCACCTCTCGCGGCCGAGAGGCCACGCCGATGAGGACTGCCAGACACGCCAAGCGGAAGAGAACCGTCATGGCGGTGAGCTGCAGCAGGAACCGGGCCCGAGGAAGCCTCCCGAAACCAACTGGTTGCGAAGCGCGTGGAACATCTCGCCCTGGCCCTGCGTCGAGTCCGACGCCTCGACTTTCTGTACACTCCGCCCCGATGCGACCCGTACTCCTCGTCCTCCTCCTGGCCCTGCCCGCGCTCGCGCAAGTCAACGAGTGTCAGGAGGCCTTCGCCGACTGCCGCGAGGACTGCTCGCTCGAGTACAGCACCCTCAAGAGCAACGCGCCGACCAAGCTGAACAAGTGCGTCAAGAAGTGCGAGAAGAAGCTCACCGCGTGCGAGGAGCGCGACGTCGAGACCCGCACCAACTCGCTCGACGACCGCGCGCTCGACAAGACGCCCACCAGCCGCGACGTCGACGAGACGGGGCTGCCGACCAAGACGGCTGGAAAGAAGAACGACGTGGACGATCGCCGGACGTCTCCAGGTGACGACCTCCGTGACGACCGGCCCGCGCCGCCGCCCGCCGAGGAGAAGAAGTCGAAGAAGAGCGCGAAGGCCGAGGAGCCGGAGGCCAAGCGGCCTCCACGGGAAGAGGTGCGCGACTCCGAGATTCAGCGCTCGAATCGCACCGAGCTCAAGACGGACGATCGGGAGGCGAAGAAGAGCCCGCCACCGCCGAAGGAGACCGCCAAGGAGAGCGCGAAGGAATCGAAGAGCTCCGAGCCGGTGATCGCCAAGCGCAGCAGCGAGCCCGAGCCGGCGCCGAAGAAGGAAGAGCCGCCGCCTCCGCCGCCGCAGAAGAAGAAGGACGATCTCCCGCCGCCTCCCCCGAAGCCGAAGGAAGAAGATCACGACGATCTTCGGAACTACTGACGCTGCGACTGGACGCGGTCGGCTCATCGAGCGTCGAGCAGTCGAGGCCGCGGTCGCTGCCCCGGTGGCGCTCCGGCAACCAGACGGTGTCGCCCGTCGAAGTGAACGTGTTGTCACTCCTTCGCGACCAGCCGAGTCCGCGTTCGGGCCACCGCCCGACGAGGCTCAGTCCTTCTCGTTCGAGGGCACGGCGAGCTTTCCAGCGACCACCTCGGCCTCCAGGGCCTTCACCTTCGCGAGCGCCTCGGCCTTGCCTGGGAAGTCGACCCGCACCTCGGCGAAGGTGACGCCGCCCTCCTTGAGACCGAGCACCACGTCGCCGCCGACGAACGTTCCGCTCTCGAGATCCTTCGCGGCCTGCCAGACCGCGAGATCGACCCGCTTCACCATCGAGGTCAGCACCGCGTTCGGCGCGAGGTGCGACTGATCGGAGTCGACGCCGATCACGTAGACCGCCTTGCCGCCGTCGTGCGCTTCCTTCACCGCTTGGATCACCCCGAGCCCATCGCTGCCCGCGGCGTGGAAGATCACCTCGCAGCCCTTGGCGACGAGATCGACCCCGACCTGCTTGCCGTGCTGCACGTTGTCGAAGGTGCCGGTGTACTGAACGAGCACCTGCGCCGAGGGATTCGTCGCCTTCACGCCGGCGCGGAAGCCCGCCTCGAACTTCTTGATGAGGGGAATCTCCATGCCGCCGACGAAGCCGACCTTCTCTTTCGCCACCAGCCCCGCGAGGGCGCCGACCAGGAAGCTGCCCTCGTGCTCCTTGAAGACCACCGTGCGCACGTTCTTGAGCGCCTGGGGAGCGCCCTTCGCGTCGAGGATCGGGCTGTCGATGAGGAGGAACTTCGAGTCCGGGTTCTGCTTGGCGACCGACTCCACCGCGTTCTCGAGCGCGAAGCCGACCCCGATGATCAGGTTGGCACCTTGATCGACCACGAGCTGGAGGTTCGGTTGGTAGTCCTCCTGCACCTTCGACTGCACCACGATGGGCTTGAGCTCGACTGGGGTCACCTTGCTCGTGAGCTCGGGAGGGATCATCGCGGCCCTCGCCTCGGGCGCCATCGGCACGTAGCTCCCGCTCTTGAACTGCTTCGCCGCCGCGAAGACCTCGAGGCCACGCAGCGCCGAGTCGTTGAAGGACTGATCTCCGCGGCCGCCGATGTCGGTCACCAGGCCGACGGTGAGACCGGACTTCGGCGTCGCGTCCTTCTGATCCGACGACTTCTTGCAGCCAGTGACGGCGAGCAGCGCGGCGATCGACAGGGCTCGGAGCATGCGCCCGCTTGTACCTGCACCCGCCACCATGCGCATCGCCTTCGTTGGGGGCTGGAGTAGAGAGGAGTTCATGCGTGGCCTCGTCCTTTCCCTCTTCGCGTTGCCTGCCTTCGCTGGCGACATTCCCCACCTGAGCGAGGCCCAGGCTCGAATGGTCGGCCTGTCGAGCGATGGCAAGGCCTACGCGTTCCGGGTGGTCTCGACCTTCGTCGACCCGGCCGATCGTGGCTTCTGCAAGTACCCCGACGTGCCCGAGCAGAAGACGCCCGACGGCGTGGAGCTTCGGCTGTGTGGCCCCACCGGGAAATGCGAGCGCTTCGAGGTGTATGGCCTCGCGAAGTACGAAGAGAAGTACGTCGAGGGAGGCCCACCGTTGCTGCCCGCGTCCTGCACCGAGACGTCGAAGGCGAAGGCCACCTTGGACAAGGCCAAGGCGCGCGCGAAGGAGCTCGGCATCGATCTCGAGACTCGGCCCGAGCCCCTCTCGGCGGCGAAGACCGCGAGCGTGAAAGTGCCGGCGGTTGCGGCTCGGGCCGAGCTCACCATCGGCTTCACCTCGTCGTCGAGCGGGGCGCTGGTGGTGACGCGGTCCGATGATCCCAAGAAGCCGTCGCGCTTCAGGGCCGAGCTCGCCGCCGATCGCGCCATCGGCGTCACCTACCTCCCGATGCGCGACACGCTCGTCTTCTTCGTCGGGAACAGCTCGGGCTGGCTCCTCGAGGTGCCGAGTGGCCGGCCCGGTGAGCTCGCCCTCGGAGCGTCCAAGTGATCCCGGTCGCCACCCTCACCACCGAACGGCTCGTCCTCCGCGATTGGCGCGACGAAGACCTCCCGGCCTTTCGATCGCTCAACCTCGATCGTGAAGTGCGCCGCTACTTCCCTGGGCTCCTGATGCCCTATGAGTCCGATGCGTCGGCGACTCGCATTCGCCATTTTCTGTCCGAGAACGGCTGGGGCTTGTGGGCCGTCGAGGAGCGCGGAGGAGCGCCGTTCCTCGGCTTCGTCGGTCTCAATCGCCCCGGCTTCGCGCCCTTCACCCACTCGGTGGAGATCGGCTGGCGGCTCTCCCGCAACGCCTGGGGCCACGGGTACGCCACCGAAGCCGCCCGCGCCGCGCTCGCCCACGGCTTCACCGCGCTGGGCCTCGACGAGATCGTCGCCTTCACCGTGCCGACGAACGTCCCCTCTCGCCGAGTGATGGATCGCCTGTCGATGGTGCAGGACGAGGCAGGCACCTTCGAGCACCCTCGCATCGACGAGGGGCACCCGCTGCGCACCCACGTGCTGTACCGGCTCTCCCACGAGCGCTGGAGCCAGTCGCTTCGCCACCCATGACGCCCTTCGTCATCGCGGAACGGGAGCGTTCGCGGCCTTCGGAGTAGAACCACCCTCGTGGCGCGGCTCGTCCGACACTTCATCGAAGAGCCGCGAGCCTGCTCGTACCTCCCTGACATCAAGGCCGCGCTCGAGTACCGGTTGATGGTCGACGTCAGCCCGCTCGAGCTGCAGGCGCTCATCGTGCGTGGCTGGCGGCGCTTCGGCCCGGCCTACTTCCGACCTGCGTGTGCCTCGTGCATGGAGTGCGTCTCCATTCGCCTCGACGTGCACCGCTTCGAACCCGCCGACAGTCAACGCCGCGCGCTCCGCCGTTCGAAGCGCTTTCGCATCGAGCTCGGCCGGCCCCGCATCGACGACGAACGGCTCGCGCTCCATGCCGCCTGGCACGGCACGAGAGAAGACGCGCGTGGCTGGGAGCCAACCCAGCTCACCGAAGACGAGTACGCCACTCAGTTCGCGTTTCCCTCGAGCACTGGCCGCGAGATGGCCTGGTACGACGGGAGCAAGCTGGTCGCGCTCGGGCTCGTCGATCTCACCCCGGACTGCCTGTCTGCGGCGTACTTCTTCTATGCCCCCGAGATCGCCCGTCTCTCCCCTGGCGTCGGCAACGTGATGGGCTGCGTCGAGCTCGCGCGGGAGCTCGGCGCGCAGCACGTCTACCTGGGCTACCGGGTCGATGGCTGCCCGTCGCTCACCTACAAGGGCACCTTCCGCCCGCACGAGCTGTTGATGGGCCGGCCGAGCATCGACGAGAGCCCGGTGTGGCTCGAGGCCCAGCGCTCCCCGTCGATCAAGGGCACCTGAGGCGCTTCCTTCGAGCGCTCGAGCGGTCTTCGTCGCGTCACGAAGAGCTCGGGATCTCCCTCGACGCGCTCACCTCGGCGCGCTGGGCCGGGGCTGCAGGTTCTTGAGCCCGTCGGCGAAGACCTGGCGCAGCGCCTTCGGCGTCTGGGGATCGTCAGCGGCCTTCTTCAGCGCCGCCAACGCGTTGGGCTCACGCGTTCGCCCGAGCTGGCTCACGAGCTCGGCGAGCGACGACGGGTCCTGCTCCTTCGCGAGCCAGCGCACCAGCACGGGGATCGCCACCGTCCCCAGGTGCGCGAGCGTTCGGTAGACCTGCCGGCGTTCGCTCGGCGTCACCGTCGGCCGCTCGAGCTCCTTCGCGAGCTCCGGCACCGCGCCTTCGTCGTCGAGCCGGAAGACCCACCGCAGCGCCTCGGCCCGAATCGCCGGGTTCGGATCGTGGAGTCGAATGCGAATGATCGACGCGCTCCGGAAGGCCTGCGACTCGGTGAGCCCTTCGAGGGCGGCGTGACGGTGCGGCGCGGAGGTCGAGTTGAGCGCCGCGGTGACGAAGGAGGTCGCGTCGGCCTCGGGCCACTTCGAGACGAAGCCCATCATGTGCTTCATCACGATCGACGGCAGGGTGCGCACCCGCTCCACCAGCTCGCTCACCTTGGGTTCGACCAACCGCAGCGCGTCCATCGCGGCGATCTGCTCGTCTTCGGTGCCAGTGCGGAGCAGCTCGAGCAGCGCGTTGATCGCGTCACGGCCCATCACCTTCACCATCCACCGCGCGACCTGCGAGTGGCCGGGCTCGACCGTCCACCCGAGGATCTTCGAGAGGTGGGTGAGGAAGGTGGCGCGCAGGGTCGAGACGGTGGCCTTGAAGGGCTCCGACGCGCCGCGGGCCTTCGCTTCGTCCTGCAGCATGCGAAGGAGGATCGCGATGATCGGCGTCTCCTCGGCGGCGATCAGCTCGTGCAGCGAACGATCGAACGCGTCGAGCATGCGCGAGAGCGCCCAGGGCTCTTCGGTCGAGAGCACCGCCGACAAGAGGGCGCGCGGGTTGGCCGCCGTCGAGTTGGTGTCGGAGACCGCCGAGGCGAGCGGGGTGGTGTCGATCGCCAGCCGCTGGCTCGGCGCAGTGAAGACCGAGGTGCTCGAGCCGAGGCTGCGGCCGAGCGCCTCTCGAAAGTCGGTCGCCGAGCCATAGCGGGTCTTGAGATCGCGCGAGACGGCCTTGAGCGTCACCTCGTCGAGGAGGGCGGGAATGTTCGACGACGAGCGGCTCGACGGCTCGGGTGGGTCGTCGAGGAGCGTCATCTTGAGCAGCTCGGTCTCGTTCGGCGCTCGGAACATGCGCTGGCCGACGAGCAGCTCGTAGAGAATGACGCCGGCCGCGTAGAGATCGACGCGGTGATCGAACTCGGTCGCGCTGATCTGCTCGGGCGCCATGTAGCCGGGCGTGCCCATCATCATGCCGGTGCGGGTGAGCTGTGGGTCGGTCTGCTCGCCGCTGATGTTCCGCGCGATGCCGAAGTCGAGCACCTTGCAGAGCTCGGTGCCGTCCTTGAGCCCGACCACCAGCACGTTGCTGGGCTTCAGATCGCGGTGGACGATGCCGTGGGCGTGCGCTTCGGCGAGCGCGGCGAGGATCTGATCGACCAACGCGATCGCGCGTGGCGGAGGCAGCGGCGCTTCCTCTCGAATGATCTGCCGCAGGGGCCGCCCGTCGACGTACTCCATCACGATGTAGGGCACCGAGTCGTCGCCCCGGCCCACGTCGATGATCGAGACGATGTTCGGGTGCTTCAGCGCGGCGGTCGTGGTGGCCTCCCGCTCGAAGCGCTCCACCACCGGCGCTTCGCGCGAGTACTGCGGGAGCAACGTCTTCACGCACACCGCGCGCTTCAACCGCGGCTGCACCGCCTTGAAGACCCGACCCATGCCGCCTTCGCCGATGACGCTCTCCACCTCGTAGTCACCGAAGCGCTGCGTGGCGGACAGCGCCGCGCCGCACTGCACGCAGAACTTCCCGGTGGGGACTTCCTTCTGGCAGGCGCCGCACTTCATTCCAGTCGCACCGTACCACTCGCCGTCCCTCAGGTTGGAAACCTTGCTGACAGGCTTCTCACGATCCGAGAACGGTCGGTTCGATCTTCGCGCTGGCGACTCGACAAGCGGGTGCTTTCTGCGCTCAATGCGGGGGCTGACATCGTTCCTTTCGGAGGTCGCCATGCCGCAAGCGCTCAAGCACACCGTGAAGCTCGATCAGGTCGAGTCGGGTCTCGCCTTTCTCAACATTCGCCTCGAGGGCGATCTCACCGCCGCTGCGTCCGCACCGCTCGGGGCCGACGTCGCGAAGCGGGTGGATGATCTGGAGGGTCGCCCCTTCGGCTTGCTCTTCGATCTCCGCGCAGTCACCTCGTGCGACGACGGCGGCGCGGGCGCGATGCAGAAGATCGAGATGGGCGCGGCGGGCAAGGGCCTCGAAGTGGTGGCGCACCTGGTGAAGCAGAAGGAGCTGGTGAGCGCCGCGAAGGAAGCCTCCAAGGAAGCGGGCGCCGAGAAGATCTACGGCACCTTCGACGATGAGACCGCCGCCCGGCGTTTCGCCAGCGGCTTCACCGCCTGACCCACGAGAGATCACCGACCATGAAAGTCACTCGAAACCAGACGAACCAGATCGCGCAGACCAACGCCGCCAACAAGCCGGCGACTCCGGCCAAGCCCGCCGCCGACGGCAACACGGTGCAGTCGTGGGGTGCGACCGGCGCGGCCAAGCAGAAGACGGTCGGCACCGCCACCGCGCAGACCTCGAACCCGGTGAATGACGCGGTCGCGACGTTGCGCAAGGCGATGGACGGCGTGGGCACCGACGAAGGAGCAATCCACAAGGCGCTCGAGGGCCAGTCCCCGGCGATGGTGGCGTCGATCGCCAAGGCGTTCGAAGCGGCGACCGGGCAGACGCTCCGCAAGGCCCTCAACTCGGAGTTGTCGGGCGGCGATCTGCGCAAGGCCCTGGCCACGCTCGACGCGTCGCTGGTCAACCCGAACGGTGGCCCGACGAGCGGCATCGCCGAGAAGATCAACGTGCTCCGCAACCAGGGAACGATCTCGGAGTCGGAGCTCGTCAACACCTACAAGCCGACCACCAACAACAAGATCGAGATGCTGATCCAGGGTGAGAACGCCTTCCCCAAGGTGTTCGAGGCCATCGACAAGGCCAAGGATCACATCCACATGAGCTACTACATCTTCAACGACGACAAGCTCGGCAACGAGATGGTCGACAAGCTCATCGCGGCGAAGAACCGCGGCGTCGACGTGCGGGTGATGATGGACGGCGTCGGCTCACAGCTGATGAACCCGATGTCGGGCTCGAACAAGCTCCTCAAGAAGCTGCAGGACGCGGGCATCGAGACGCGCTCGAACCACGTCGTCGACGTGACGCGCGATGATCAGAAGCTGAACCACCCTGATCACCGGAAGATCGTCGTCGTCGACGGGAAGACGGGCTTCACCGGCGGCATGAACGTCGGCGAGCACTACCTGAACCAGTACCACGACGTGATGGTGAAGGCCGAAGGCGACGTGGTGAAGCAGATGCAGAGCGAGTGGATGAACGCGTGGATGCACCTCGGCGGGAAGGTGCCGGGAGACGACGCGTCGGTGAAGAGCCGCTACTTCCCCGAGTACAAGCCGGGCGAGGCGCCGGGCAACCAGACCATCACCACCGTGCAGCACATTCCTGGTGAGAACCGCGCGATCCTCCAGACGTACCTGGACAAGATCAACAGCGCCACGAAGAGCATTCACATCGAGAACCCGTACTGCACGAACCCCGAGATCCAGAACGCGCTCATCGCGGCCGGCAAGCGGGGCGTCGACGTGCACGTGGTGCTGCCCGGCGAGTCGGACCACGGCTTCAGCCACATGGCGGCGCGGCAGAAGTACCCGGAGATGATGAAGGCCGGCGTGCACATCTACGAGTACCCGGGCTTCAACCACGACAAGGTGATGGTGACCGACGGCAAGTTCGTCACCACCGGCAGCTCGAACCTCGACGACGTCGCGCTGTACCACGTCTACGAGATGAACCTGAACGTCGAGGACAAGAAGTTCGCGCAGGACACCATCGACCGGCTCTTCACGCCCGACATCGCGAAGTCGAAGCAGATGAAGGTCGAAGACATCTCGCAGATGCAGATCCTCACCGGCAAGTTCTGGAATCTCTTCTCGCACGTGATCTGACCAGTGAGCCGAAGCCGAGAGAGAGGCGGAGCGGCTGAGCGAAGAGGTGAAGTGGAGAAGGAGGACGCTCAGCGATCAGCCGAACGAGAGGCGGAGTCGAGCTGGAGACCGAGACGGCGCGAGTTTCTGATCGCGGGCGCGACGGTGGCGGCGTTCGGCTGCCCCAGCCC
Organism: Myxococcota bacterium; assembly: GCA_052034585.1. Lineage (GTDB taxonomy): Bacteria > Myxococcota > Myxococcia > Myxococcales > Myxococcaceae > Xiheimicrobium. Next base: position 53,462 of record JBPOIJ010000117.1, on the reverse strand, counting down.
GAGCAAACCCGACGCGGGTCCGCGCACCCTCGACCCGCAGCCGTACGATCAGGCCATGCGGGTGACGTTCTCGCCCGCTTCGGTCTCGGAGGACGTGGCGAGCTTTCCGCAGACGGTCTCCTCCGGCGCGATGACGACCGACTCGGTGACGGTGTGGGCCCGCGCCGAGGGGCTCACCGAAGTCACCCTTCGCGTCTGGCGGGAGGTCGGCAGCGACACGGAGATCGCGCTCGTCACGGAACAGAAGGCCTCCGTGCCGGCCGAGCACGGAAACGTGAAGGTGCGGGTGAGCGGCCTCGCCCCAGCCACCTGGTACGCCTACGCGTTCTTCTCGAACGATCTCTCCAAGCGCTCGCCGATCGGCAAGGTGCGCACCGCCTTCCCCGACGACTGGGCCGAGCCGCTGACGGTCGGCGCGACGAGCTGTGCCTCCTATCGCTACAAGCCCTTCCGCGCGCTCGAGACGTTGGGCCACCAGCCGATGGACCTGTGGCTCCATCTCGGAGACGTCGCCTACAACGACGGCGCGATGAACCTCGCCGAGTACCGCGCGAAGTGGCGCGACCAGCTCGCCGACCCTGGTTACCGCGCGCTCATGCCCGCCGCCGGCGCCTACTTCACCTGGGACGATCACGAGTTCACCAACAACATCGACGTCGAGCGTGAGGGCATCGACGACCCGCTCGTCGTCGCGGCGATGACCAGCTTCAAGGAGAGCCTGCCGCTCGAAGACGGGAAGCTCTGGCGCTCCTACCGTTGGGGACGCACTGCCGAGTTCTTCGTGTTGGACTTGCGCACCGAGCGGAAGGCGTCGACTCGGGGCACGCCGCAGGAAGAGTTCGTCTCACCCGCCCAGCTCGAGTGGCTCAAGAGCGGCATCGTCTCGAGCCCCGCGCACTTCAAGGTGGTGATGACCTCGGTGCCGATCACCAACTTCCCCGAGGCGAGCTGGCCGGCGAGGAACGATCGCTGGCAGGGGTATCAAGTGCAGCGTGAGCAGCTGCTCTCGTTCCTCGACTCGAGCGGCGTCGACAACGTCTGGTTCGTCTCGGGAGACATTCACCTCGGCACGTTGATGCGCATCGAGGCCACCGGGCCGAGACGGAAGTACTTCGAGGTCTGCGCCGGGCCGGCGGGCAACATCAACCCGCTCGCGATCGTGCTCGAGCCGGGCAACGAGAAGAACAAGCCCGACTTCTTTCCCGACGCCCAGTTCCTCTACGCCTCGGGCGCGTTCCAGGCCACGCTCCTCACCTTCGATCCGGCAGCGAACACCGTGCGGGTTCGGTTTCTCGATCCCAAACAAGGCGACGCGGCCACCTGCGATCAGTCCGTTCGGTTCGGGCAAGGGGCCTGAGTCGAGCGCCGCTCCGGGTCGCGACCAGGGCGGAACCGCCCGCGGGCGCTCGAGCGCGTCGATCTCGCGACGCGAGCACGTTCACTCCGCCTCGAACGGGGCGCCGGAGCGCCGACTCATTCGACCTCGACCTCCGGTCACCGGACCTCGGCGTGGGCCGCAGCTTCGGCGCCCGCGGCGCTCATCGACTCCTCAGCGCAGCGCCGACTGAATCACCTTCCCGCGGGTCACCACCGTGGTGTCGCCTCCGACCGACGCGACCATCGTCTTCGCGTACGCCGCGAGCGAGTCGACCGCAGCCACGTCGCCGCCCGTGCCCCCAGCACCCGTCATCGAGTTGATGCTGGTGGCGCCGAAGTCGTTCGCGACCGGCGCGATGCCGCCCACCACGCCGCCCTTGAAGCCCTTGCCGATGCTCACCGAGACCTGATGGTTGCCGTTGTGCGTTCGCCCGGTGGTCGCCGCCTGCCCGCCGTTGCTGCCGAGCGTTCGACCGAAGACGTTGAGGCTCATGAAGGTGACCTTGTCGGCCAGGCCCGCCGTCTGCAATTGGGCCATCAGCGAGGCGATGCTCGCGACGCCCTCCACCGTCTCGTCGCTCTCGTTCTGGAGCCCCGGATCGGCGTGGTTGTCGCCGCCGAAGGGAATGTGGATCGACACCACCGGCGTCACGTTCATCTGGATCAGGGTGATGGCGGCGGTGAGCTGCGAGGCCACTCCATTGTCCGTGATGGTGCCCAGCGCCGCGAGCAACGACTGGTTGATGTTGCGCACCCCGGTCTGCGAGAGCGCATAGTCGTCGATGAAGCGGCGCTGCGCCGCGGTCGCGGTCGTCTTGTACAGGCCGAAGATCGAGGTCATCGTCTGATCACGCAACGCCTGGAGGTTGGCGATCGGCCCCGCCGGGCTGGTGAGCGTGTCTCGCAGCGAGAGTGGCGGAATCGTCGGCAGCGCCGCGCCCGAATACGACAAGGCCTCGGCTGGGTTGATGCCGCCCACGCTCACCGGCTGGTCCTGAATCGTCTGCAGGCAGGGCGATAGCGTCTTCGCGAGCAGCGAGGGCAGCATCTCGCGGCCGGTCGAGGCGCCCATCAGCTTGAGCACCTCCGGCTCCTTCGGGTGAATCGGGGTGTTCGTCATCAGGTGCCAGAACACGGTGCGATCGAGCACGCTCTGCGGCAGCGTGCCCCACGGTCCACCCGCCTGGTAGCTGCGGCCGTTGAGGCTGATCGAGGTCGCCGCCATTCGCGCATCGGGGCTGTGCACCACGCCCGTGACGCCGTAGGTGCCCGGCACGTGCGAGTTCATCGGGTCGCCGTTCGCCGAGGTGCTCATGATGACGTACTGCGCCTTCGTCGGAGCGAGGCAGGTGCCGGCCGCGAGCGCCTTCTCCGGGTTGATGAGGAACGAGGCGGGCAGGCCGGTGGCGAGCGCGCGCAGACCGACGGCGCCGGCTCCGAAGAGGGTTCGAACGAGCGCTTGGCGGCGAGTGAAGGGGGTCGTCATGGGCGTGGTCCTCTTAGAGTCCGATGGAGGTGGCGGTCGGTGACATGCACGCGACGATGAAGGTGGAGCGGAGCGCGTTGGCAGCGGTGATGCCGGACATCGCCTTCGCGGCGTTGAAGTGGGTGGTGAGCTGGGTCGTCAGGCCCGCGGCGCGAGGGTCGGCGCTCGGGAGACCGGCGACCAAGCTGACGAACTCGGCGATCGCCGCGCTGGGCTGCGCTGCCGTCCACTGCTTGGCGCCCGGCGTCGGGGTGGTGGCGTCGACCACCAGCGGTGCGATGGCGGCGCAGAGGTTCTCGATGCCCGCGCGGTAGAAGAGCGTCGGGTCGTTCGGCAACACCGGCGCGGTCCCTCCGCGGCTGTAGCCGTCGCTCGGCAGCCCTGGAATGATCCGCTTTCCCGTCCCCGACAACGGCGAGACGAGGCTGGCGTCGAGATCGCACAGATCCTGGAAGCCCAGCCGCGCGTTCCAGGCCGCGCAGAGATGATCGCGCCGCTCGACCGCGATGGCGCTCCCCATCGTCTGCGCCGTCTGGGTGTTCGTCGTGTGGGTGGTGAGCGGGGAGGTGACGAGCTCCTTCACCAGCGTGTTCCACGACCAGGTCGAGCTGCGGAACCGGTTCGAGATGCGGATGAACTCCGGGTCGGTCTCGTCACAGGCCTGGCTGTTGAACCAGTAACAGAGCTTCTGCGGCCAGGCGGTCTGGAACAGCGGGTGCGACGCGAGCGCCGCGCCCAGGTCTTCGATGCGGGTGATGGGCGCCTCGACGCCGCGGTACGCGAACAGGCCCTTCTGCGCGGAGTAGGTGGTGTCGCGCTGCACGCCGTACATCCACGAGTAGGTCGCCGCGAGGATCGAGCGGGACGGATCGAGCGTGCGATGGCAGTACGAGCAGGCAGCCTGGCTCGCGTGCACCGTGTCGAGCCCAGGCGTCCGCGACGGCACGAAGGGGTCGCTCCCGTCCACCTGCGTGCCGGTGGCGACGATGAAGGTCTGGTTGATCGTCACCCGCATCTGGTTGCTGGAGTTCGTCTGCCAGTTCGCGAAGAAGGCGGGGGTGGTGAAGAAGCCGACGGCGGGCCGGTTGAGCAAGAGCTCCGTCTGAGCCGGGTTGCGCAGGGTGGGCAGGTCGAAGAACCGCGTCACCGTCTCGCCCGTGCGCGGAGCGCGAATCGTCACCATCTTCCAGTCGTTGAAGTCGGCGTTGGTCAGTTGGCCCTGGAGCTGCGAGGTGCAGCCGTTCGCGCGCCCTCCGCCGATGAGCATGAGGAAGATCTCGTTGGCCGTCGCGGGCGCGACGTACGGATCCGCGCCGCACGCCGCCATCACGTTCGGGTCGTACCACTTCATGTAGTTCGGGCTCGACGGGTTGAGGCTGTCGGCGATGGGAATCGGGCCGCCCGTCGAACGAATGGTGATGGTGAGGGTGGGGTTGGCGGCGCGGAACGCGTCGTGAACGCCGCCGCCGTTGTCGATCTCGAAGACGTCGCGCACCGCGTAGAAGGCCTGGAGCGCGGTCGTCATCATGTGGGTGTTGGTCGTCATCGAGCGGGTGAAGGGCTGGTTCGCGGCGGTGACGTTCACCATCGTGCGGGCGAAGCTCTCCTGAATGTTCTGGAGCAGCAGCGGGCTCGAGCTGATCGGCAGCCGCGCGCGGCCCAGCATGTCGGTGAAGTCGGTGCCGGAGACCTGCGACTGCTGGAAGGCGAGCTGGAAGAAGCGCTTCATCTTCCCCTGGTAGAGCGCCTGGTACGGCGGCTGCGTCATCCACTGATCGACGAGGGTCGGCAGCTGCGCCGGGCGTGAGTTGAGCGTGGTGAGCTCGGTGTCGGTCAACGGAAGCCCGACGAGCAGGTTCTTCACCTTCGCGCCGTAGGTGTACGGAGCGTCAGCCACGAAGCCCGTGCCACCGCCCGTCGCGCTGCCTCCTGCGCTCGAGCCGCCGCCCACGACGCTCCCACCGGCCGAGCCTCCACCCGTCCCGCTCGTCCCGCCGGCCGTGGAGCCGCCCGCCGAGCCGCCACCCGTTCCGCTCGACCCGCCCCCCGAACCGCCACAGCTCGACGCGGGCATGCCCGCGATCACCCAGGCGTCGAAGGCATCGACGAGCGCGGTGGGAATCGCCGGCATCGTGGTGGGAGGCATTCGACCACTCCCGTTGATCCGCATGCGGAAGACGCTCCGCTCGCCGACGCTCATGCTGGAGTCGATCTCGGACGGGCGGAGGAGATCGTCGCGCGTCACCAACGCGATGGGCGCGCCGCCGCTCAAGGTGACGCCGTGGCAGCTCTGGCAGGCGGTCAGGACCTGCTGCACCTCGCAAGGGAACTCGTTTCCACTCGCGCCACCGCCAGTGCCGCTGACGCCGCCGCCCGTGCCGCTGACTCCGCCCGCAGCGCCTCCCGCCGTCGCGCCACCTGCAGTCGCTCCGCCAGCCTCGCCTCCGGCCGTCGCCGCTCCGCCACCCGTTCCGCTGGTTCCACCGCCGGCTTCCCCGCCTCCGGTTCCGCCGCCCACCATCCCTCCCGAGCAGCCCGCCACCAGACCTGCCAGCAACACACGGTGAATTCGCATGAGGCTGATCCAGAGCAAGCGCTCTGCCGGCGTGGAACTATCCAGATTTGCTCGGAAATCGACGGGGCTTGGGGGCGAAGTGGCGCACCCAGTCGCAGCCACCTGTCCTCTGGCGGAGGACGCGGAAACGTCAACGCTTCTTGCGGGTTCGGCGCTGCGTGGTTCGCCTGGGTTCGACTCCGGCGGCCTTGGCGAGCCGACGCGCGAGGTCGTCTTCGGGAAGCTCATCGAGGGCGACCCCAAGGGACGAGAGCGCCCCTTCGAGGTGCTTCTTGAAGCCCGGTCCGAGCGAGTCGATGACGGCGTTCGCTTGTCCACTGGAGAAGAACTGGTCGAGCTCGGCGGCACCCACCACCGGAGCCTCGAACCGTTCCTGGGTCAGCCGCTCCACTTGCTGCATGAAGCGCTGCTGACTCGCGATGGTCTGCTGGGCGCGCTCCTCGAGGTGCGGCTCGAGGGCCGAGATGAAGGCCTCGCCCATCGACGCGCGGAGCTGTTCGCGTGCCGTCACGTATTCGCTGGCCCGCGTTGGAGTGCTCTTCGCGATCAAGAACGAGACCTCCGTCATCGTCATCGCGAGCTCGGCGTCGTCACCCAGCGTCGCCCGCGCCTGTCGAACGAGCTCGTCGTAGCTGCCAGGCGCGGCGTTGGTGATCCGAAGGGGGACGTGATCGGCCTTCACCAGCGGCCCGAAGCCTCCGGCCCCTTCGAGCTCGGAGAGGATTCGCGCGTACGAGCGGCCCTCCGGTTCGCAGACGTCGGGGAAGATGAAGAGCCCACGCGGATCGTCGTGGGCGTCGAGCTGATCACCGAGGATTCGCCGCACGCTGAGCACGTGCTCGTCGAGCGGAGTCCCTTCGAAGCGCTGCAGCGTGTGGAGGAGGGAACAGTCACCGCGATGCTGAACGAGAAAGCGCGTCCCGAACTGGGTGGTCGGCGTGGGGAGCCGGCGAATGCGCAGAACGGCGACGGCGTCGATGCTCACGCTTCCCTCCCGGAGCGAGCGCCGCGCTCCCACGTCGGGCTTCCGTCGATCGGCCTCGTCATCGCGGGCGACGGTAGCAGGCGCGGACGGCCCGAGTCGTAGCTGGCAATGATCGCTGCGACGCAATCAGGCAGCTCGCATGGGCATGAACCTTCGGCTGTTCGAGAACGTCGCGTCGGCTCAGCGTCCGTGGGTCGCGTACCAGGCGGCGATCGCACGCTGCTGCACTTCCTTGAGCGGCACCTTCGCGGTCTCGGCGAGCGCGCGGCAGTCCTCGAACTCGGGCGCGACGTTCACCACTCGTCCAGCGCGCAGGCCCACCTTCACCTGAACCGCGCCCCACGGCGTCGTCACCGAGTCGAAGCGGCGGTCGAGCGCGAACCGTTCCACCTGGCTCGCCCGCACCCCGAGCGACGTCGACTCGACGAGCAGCAGCTCGACCAACGCCTGCTTCTTTTCGGGAGTGCAGAGCACGCCGAGCAGATGACCCGGGCGGCCCTTCTTCATCACCACCGGCGTCACCCAGACGTCGAGTGCACCCGCGGTCATCAGTCGTTCGAGCACCGAGCTCACCAGCTGCGGCGAAGCGTCGTCGAGGTTGCACTCGAGCACGGTGAGCGTGCTGGCTGAGGAGCCAGTCGACCGCCCCACCGACGCGCGCAGCACGTTCGCGCGATCGGGCCAGTCCTTCGTTCCGACGCCGTAGCCGATGCGCTCGACGATGAGCTCGGCCGGCGATTCGAAGGTGGCGATCGTCTTGAGAATGGCCGCACCGGTCGGGGTCGTCAGCTCACCTCGGCCCTCGAAGCGCACGGGACGATCCTTCAGCAGCTCGAGCGTCGCCGGCACGGGGATCGGCACCGTTCCATGCGCGATGCGAATCGTCCCCGACCCGAGCGGAGGAGGGGTGGTGAAGACCTTCGGCCAACCGAGCAGCTCGAGCGCCATCGCCGCGCCGCAGATGTCGACGATGGAATCGACCGCGCCGACCTCGTGAAAGTGAATCGCGTCGAGCGTGGTGCCGTGTACCTTCGCCTCGACTTCACCGATGTTGCGGAAGATCGCGAGCGCGGTCTCTTTCACCCGGGCCGGGAGTCCGCTCTTCGCGACGATCGCCTCGATGTCGCGGTAGCTGCGGTGCGGGTGCTCCTCGGGTGAAGAGAGCACGACGTCGAGGTGGGTGCCGGTGATGGCATGCCGCTCCTGCTTCGAGGTCGAGAGCTTCCAGCCGGGCACCGAGAGCGAATGGAGCGGCGCTTCGAGCGACTCCACGCTGACCCCGAGATCGATCGCCGCCGCGAGGAACATGTCCCCCGCGATGCCGCCGACCGGCTCCAGGAAGAGAACGCGCTCGCTCACGACGACTCAGTACGCCTTGGCGAAGACGATGCGGCCCGTCGACGGGTTGCCGGTCTTCACGCACTTCCCCGGCTCCTGCTTCAGATCGAACGGCCGGTTGCGGGTGGTGAGGCCGAGCTCGTCCTTGATTCGCTTCTCGGTCTCCGGAGTGCCGTCCCAATGCGCGAGGAGGAAGCCGTCGTCGGCCTTCGCCTTCAGCTCCTCCCAGCTGTTCACCTCGAAGGTGTTGTTGTCGCGCAGCGCCTTCGACTTGGCAAAGAGCTCTTTCTGCATGAGCTCCAGGGTCTCGCCGAGCTTCTGCACCGCGGCGTCGAGCGCGACCGGACACTTCTCGCGAGTGTCGCGGCGCACGAGCACGCACTGGTTCTTCTCGAGATCCTTCGGTCCCAACTCGACGCGGGTGCACACACCACGCAGCTCGTACTCGGCGTACTTGAAGCCCGGGCCCTTGGTCTCGTCATCGTCGACGAAGACGCGGTGCCCGGCCTTGCGCATGTCGGCGGCGAGCGCGAAGGCCTTCTCCTTCACCTTGGCGCGCTCCTCCGGCGACTTGCCGATGATGATGATCACCGAGTGATGCGGCGCGAGCTTCGGCGGCACGATGAGGCCCGAGTCGTCGGAGTGGCTCATGATCAACGCGCCGATGAGCCGCGTCGAGACGCCCCACGAGGTCTGCCAGACGTACTCCTTCTTGCCTTCCTTCGACTGGTACATCGTGTCGAACATCTTCGCGAAGTTCTGCCCGAGCATGTGCGAGGTGCCGGCCTGGAGCGCCCGCTTGTCCTGCATCATCGCTTCGATGGAGTAGGTGTTCACCGCGCCCGGGAACTTCTCGCTCTCGGTCTTCTGGCCCTTGAGCACCGGCACCGCCATGTACTCGGTCGCGAAGCGCTCGTAGACGTCGAGCATCTTGAGCGTCTCCTCGGTCGCGTCGGCTTCGGTCGCGTGACAGGTGTGGCCTTCCTGCCAGAGGAACTCGGTCGTCCGGAGGAAGAGGCGCGGGCGCATCTCCCAGCGCATCACGTTCGCCCACTGGTTGATGAGGATCGGCAGATCCCGATAGCTCTGCACCCAGTTGGTGAAGCTGCGGTTGATGATCGTCTCCGACGTCGGGCGAATGACGAAGCGCTCGCCTTCCGGCAACGGCTTGCCGCCCGCGTGGGTGACCACCGCGACCTGCGGCGCGAAGTCGGCGACGTGCTTCTTCTCCTTCGCGAGGTACGACTCCGGGATGAGCACCGGGAAGTAGGCGTTCTGGTGGCCGGTGTCCTTGAACATGCCGTCCAGCACGCGCTGCATGTTTTCCCAGATCGCGTAGCCGTTGGGCCTGATCACCATCGAGCCGCGCACGTCGGAGTGATCCGCCAACTTCGCCCGGTGAACGAGCTCGTTGTACCACTCGCTGAAGTTCTCGGCCCTCGTCGGCAGCTTGAGGTTGTCGTGCTTCTTCCCGCCTGCGTTCGCGTTCGGTTCGCTCATGATCGTGATGGGGGACGCGCTCGAGCGCTCCACTCCGACCGCCGCGCCTACCACGGTTGTTGCCGCACCGCGCAACTTCATGGAGACGAGGTACGACAATGTCGGCGATGCGCGCGGTCACTTCGCACCCTCCAGTTCGCTCGACCGATTCCACCCGTGGAAAGGTGACTGATTCAAACGGGTTGGAAGGGCACTTGGCGCGGGCGGGGGTGGATCTTTCGAGCTTGTTTGGCTGGCAGCGCGTCGCTTTTCGGCGGGTCGAAGGCGTGTCGGCGCACGGGGTGACGATCGAGGTTGGAGGCCGCGCGATCGACCTTCCGCGTGCCGCACTCCCCAACGTGCAAGCGGATCAGTGGCTTCGATTCGAGCGACGCGGAGCGACGGTGACGGCTCGAGTCGATCTCCCCGCCACCTTGCGCGGAGAAGCGCGCCTCGCCGACCTGTTCCAGCGTCTCGCCTGATCAGCCCTGCCGCCTGGGTCGAAGCTGACTCCTTCGTCTCGTGCGACTCACGTCAGCGGAACTGTCGGCGCGGGTCTGGAGCGGGACCAGGGGTTGCAAAAACCCGGGTCGTCATGAGCGTGGGGGTCTCAGAGACCGTCAGTTCGCTGACGAAGATGCGGGACCGGCGTGTGGTGTTGCTCGCTGGAATCACCGCAATGGTCACCTGGGGCACGGTGCGCGACCTCCTGTTGGGCCACGTCGAGCTCCAGAGGGCTGCGTGGCAACTCGGCGGGTGCCTCACCTTCCTCGTCGTCGCCATCGTGCTTCGAAGAGGGACCTCGCGGTGGCCCTGGCTCTGCCCCGCGCTCGTCGCGATGGTGGTGGCGGTCGGGCCCTTCAGTGCGACTCACCCCGACTCAGGCTCGAGCGTCGATGTCCCCGTCGCGCTCGTGCCCATCATCGTCGGGCTGCTCTTCTTCGAGCGCCTCGAGATCGTGGTGGCCTCCGTCGTCTCGGGGTTTCTGGCGACCACCGCCTGGTGGGGACTCGGCCCTGCTCGTGGCCAACGCGGTGACCCTCGCGGTCGCCAGCAGCATCTTGTTGATCACCTGCCTCTGGGTGGGCTCGCTCCTCCGCGAGGAGCGCTCCCGGAACCAGGCCCTCCGAATCGCTGAGACCCGCCGCGCGCATGCCGAGCAGCTCACCCTGGTGGGGCGGCTGGCGGCTGGGGTCGCCCACGAGATCAACAACCCGCTCGCCTTCGTGAAGGCCAACCTCGGGTCGGTGAGCCAGGAGCTGGACGGCGGCACGGGAGAGCTCCGAGAGGTGCTCGAGGAGACCCATGAGGGCGTCGATCGCATTCGGCAGATCGTCGCCGATCTCCGCTCCTTCGCCCGTGAGGGTGGCGCTGGCGTCGAGACCCTCGAGCTCAAGGAGGTCGTCGATGCCACCGTTCGCATGGCGGCCGTCCTCCACCCGCGCGGCCTGTCGGTGACGGCGGAGATCCCCAAGGGGCTCACCGTGAGCGCCAACCGCCGGCACCTCGCTCAGGCCGTCCTCAACCTCTTGATGAACGCTGGCGATGCGCTCGAGCGCGGTCGGGTCAAGCGGCCAGCCGTGCGGATCCAGGCCGAGGCGACCACCAGTGCGGTGCGCCTGTCGATCGAGGACAACGGGCCGGGGTTCTCGGCGGAGGTCGCGAGCCACCTCTTCGAGCCCTTCTTCTCGACCAAGCCCGAGGGCACCGGGTTGGGCCTGGTGCTGGCGCGCGAATACCTCGCCACCTTCGACGCCACCCTCGGCGGCGAGAACGGCCCCCACGGCGGAGCGCGCTTCGTCATCGTCATCCCCGTCATTCCCAACACCGGCGAGCACGGAGTTCCGTCTGGGGCCGATGCGTCCCTGCCAACTCGAGGCCTCCTCCCCGCATGAACCTCCGAATCGAGCAGCAGTTCAGCATGTCGACCATGCGGCGCGTGCTCGTCGCTGCCTCCTCCGTCGGAGCCTGTCTGGGGGTGGCCATCGAGCGCTTCAGCGGCTTCTCCGCCCAGGCCGAGGCTGCGCCCCGAGCGCTCGCCGCCGCCCTCCTCGTCTGCCTCGGGGTGCTGGAGTGGTTCGGCCGCAACGCCTTTGGGCGCGCGATCACCGTCGCCATCACCGTCGCCTTTTGTCTCTTGGTGCCCTTCGCCTTCGACGAGCGGGAGCACCCGACCAGCCTCCTCGTCACCCTCCTCACCATTCCGCTGACGATCACCCTCCTGTACGTCGACGAACCGCCGGTCGTGCTGGCCGCGAGCATCGCCGGTGCCCTCGCGGTGCTCCTCACCCGCGAGCGGCTCTTCATGAGCTGGGCCGACTACTTCACCTTCCTCGCGTCTGGACTGCTCGTGCACGGGGTCGCGGTCTTCTGCTCCTTCTCCCTCGCCCGGCAGCGCGACTCGGAGCGGGCGCGCGAGCTCCACAGCGCCGAGCAGCTGCAGGTCGCCGAGCGGCGCCAGGCGCAGGTCGAGCGAATGGCCTTGGTGGGGCAGCTCGCCGCGGGCGTGGCTCACGAGATCAACAACCCGCTCGCCTTCGTCTCGTCGAACGTGTCGTTGGTGCGGGAGCACCTCGAGGGAGGACACCAGCTGGTCGACGAGCGCCCGCAGGACGTCTTGGCCGAGGCGCAAGAAGGGCTGGTGCGCATTCGACAGATCGTCGCCGATCTGAAGGCGTTCGCCCGCGAAGACACCGACGGGAACCGGCCGGTGAACCTCGCTGACGTCGTGCAGGAGGCGCTGCGGCTCGCCTCGGTCAGCATGCCGCCCGGTGTCTTCGTCGAGTGCACTGGGCTCGCAGGCGCGCCCGTCGTCAAGGCGAACCACCGCAAGCTGGTGCAGGTGGTGCTCAACCTGCTGGTCAACGCCGCCGACGCGCTCGAGCAGGCGAAGGTGCGGGACCCGTCGGTTCGGCTGAACGTTCGGCGGACGCCGAAGGGCGTGGCGATCGACGTGCGGGACAACGGGGGCGGGGTGCCTCCGGACGCGCAGTCGCACCTCTTCGAGCCATTCTTCACCACCAAGCCGCCAGGCAAGGGCACGGGGCTCGGGCTGGCGATGTCACGGGAGACGCTGCGCACGCTGGGCGGCGATCTCCACTACGCCTCGGCCGAAGAAGGCGCCTGCTTCACGATGGAGTTGGTCGCGCACCCTCCGAAGACGCCGAACGCCCTGCCTGCGCTCCCAACGCCCGCCGTCGCCGAGACCTGAGGGCCAGGGGCGTGTGATTCGTTCGCCGGGTTCGAACGGGAAGACTCGGCGACCAGCGCAAGACGTACGTCGGAAGACCGGCTTTTTGCGCTCGAACGAGGGCCGGAGCGGTCAGTTGAGTGGACCTTCGGGGCGCTTGAGCGGCTTGAGCTGCGCGATGAGCTCGAGCAGGTCGCGCTTCACGTCGCCGAGCCGCGATCGCACGTCGAGTTGGTTCAGCACCTCGAAGCGCCGCTCGGGATCGGACACGAGGCTCGAGATGATCGCATCGGCGAGCGCTCCGCCGCGTTTCCCGGTGATCACCTGCGCCAAGCGCTGCCCCGACTCCTGCGGCACGCGCGCCATCAGGTCGAAGACCGTCGCGCGCAGCTCGGCCTCCTCCGGGCCCTCATACGGCTCGTCGGGCAGGGGCTCGGCGCGCACCTCGCGGTAGGGCTTGGTCTGCGGCCACTCCGACTCGAGCCGCATTCGGCAGATGCCAGTGAGCACCAAGTTCGAGCGCCCGTCTTCCAGGTGCTCGTGCACCGACACCACGCCCGCGCAGAGCATGGGATCGAGCCCGGGTCGGCCGGCCAGCTGCTGCTCCTGCCCCGGGGTCACCTGCGCCATCGCGAACACCCCGTCGCTCGCCAGCGCGTCCTTGAGCATCGCCTGGTAGCGCGGCTCGAAGATGTGGAGCGGCATCAACCCGCCAGGGAGCAGCACGACGGACGGCAGCGGAAAGACCTTGAGGCGCTGCGCCGCCGCCTTCACTCGCTCGAGCGCGTCACTCAGGCTTCGGCCTTGGCGCTCGGCGGCGCGTCGGTCGGCGTGGGCGCGGCGGGCGGGTTCTTCCGATGGCGGAGGTACTGGATGATGCCCGGCAGAATCGAGAGGAAGACGACGACGATGATCACCTTCTCGATGTGCTTGCCGATGTTCGGTACCACCTGGCCGATGAAGTAGCCGATGAGCGTCATCGACGCGACCCACGACAGGCCCCCCACGATGTTGAAGGTCGCGAAGCGGCGGTAGGGCATCTTGGCGGCGCCGGCGACGACGGGGACGAAGGTGCGCACGATGGGCATGAAGCGGGCGATGATGATCGCCTTGCCACCATGCTTCTCGTAGAAGGCGCGCGCCGCTTCGAGGTGGGCCTTCTTGAAGAAGCGCGAGTCGGGGCGGTTGTAGAGCGCACCGCCGAGCCTCGACCCGATCGTGTAGCTGACGGCGTCTCCGATGATGGCCGCCGGAATCAGCAGCAGGTTCAAGTACGCGATGTTGAGCTTTCCAGCCGCCGCGTAGGTGCCCGCCACCACGAGCAGCGAGTCACCGGGGAGGAACGCCACCAGCGCGCCGGTCTCGAGGAAGATGATGAGGAAGAGGCCGGGGTAGCCCGCCCATTCGATCGCCTGGCCGGGGTCCCGCAGCCAGCCGATGAGGGTGTGGAAGAGGTCGACGAAGAAGTCCATGGAGACGGTGGCCCTAGCACGGACCTCGTTCGGGAAGAAACCTCCCACCATGGAAGTCGAGCCCGGTCGAGCCCTCGCCGGATCAGGTGCTGCGTCGCAACCGTTTGGCTTCGCGTCGGAACAGCTTTTCGTGATGCTGGCGAAGGTCTTCGGACGACACCTCGTCGTTCGACAGCTCGCTCGCCACCATCGAGACGCCGGTGTCCCAGAGGGTGGCGCTGAGTTCCTCGAGCTGACGCGCCGGCGCCTCGCGGATCTCGGCTGCTGACAACTTCACCAGCGCGACGAGCTGTTCTTCGACCTCGCGAAAGGGGTCGATCCTCGCGACGGTCTTCGGCGCTGGCCGGGTGGCTCGCTTCGTCTTCGCCTTTGTCATCCTCGTTCGCGCCACGTCTGCCTCCTTAGGAGCGTGGTGAGATCTCAGACACGAGCACGCCGCCGTGAGGCGATGGCCGCGACGAAGAAGGCGAGCAGCGCCAGCGGGTCCACCGTGTTGCAGCTGCAGCCGCCCATGTCGCCAGGTCCCGAGCCGGCATCGCGCGCGCCCGCGTCCATCGAGCTGCCCGCATCTCGCGGCGCACCCGCGTCAACCGAGGCGTCAGGCCCTGCGCCTCCGTCGGCATCCTCGCCAGCGTCAGCACCTCCGTCGCCAGTGCCGGCGTCTGCGCCTCCGTCGGCATCTTCGCCAGCGTCTGCGCCTCCGTCGGTGCTCGCGCCTCCGTCCTCACAGATGGGCGATGGGCTCGAGACACAGGCTCCGGTGGCTGGGTTGCACGCGTCGACGGTGCACGCATTTCCGTCGTCGCAGACCCGCGGCGTGCTGACGGTGCAGCCGCCGGAGTAGTGGCAGGAGTCGCCCGTCGTGCAGGGGTTGCCGTCGTCGCAGGGCCAGATCTCGCCGGAGAACGGATCGGGAGAGATGTGGACGCAATAGCCCGCGTCTTGGGCGCAGAAGTCTCGGGTGCACACCTGGCCGTCGTCGCAGTTGCGTGGCGCGCCCGGCATGCAGGTGCCCGCGGCGCAGCGGTCGTTCACCGTGCAGCCGTCGCCATCGTCGCAGCTGGCGGTGTTGAAGACGAAGCCGCAGCCGGCGTCGGGCGCGCAGAAGGGCGAGGTGCACGGGTTCGAGTCGTCGGGGCAGCTCACCGTTCCGTTGGGTCCGCAGGCGCCCGAGGTACAGCGATCGAGCGTGCAGGGGTTCCCGTCGGAGCAGACGTTGGTGTCGTCGTTCACCGTGACGCAGCCACCCGTCGAGGGGACACAGCTGTCGTCAGTGCAGGCGTTGCCGTCGTTGCACACGCGCGGCGTTCCTGGCCTGCACGCGGAGGTGAAGTCGCAGAAGTCGTCGATGGTGCAGGCGTTGCCGTCGTCGCAGGGCCAGGTCTCGCCGGAGAACGGGTCAGGGCCGGCGTGGGCACAGATGCCCGCATCGCCATCGCGAACGCAGAAGTCTCTGCTGCACACCTGGCCGTCGTCGCAGTTGCGTGGCGCGCCCGGCGTGCAGGTGCCCGCGGCGCAGCGGTCGTTCACCGTGCAGCCGTCGCCATCGTCGCAGCTGGCGGTGTTGAAGACGAAGCCGCAGCCAGCATCGGGCGCGCAGAAGGGCGAGGTGCACGGGTTCGAGTCGTCGGGGCAGGTCGTGGCGCCTCCTCCGAGGCAGCTGCCGCTCGTGCAGTGATCGCCCGTCGTGCAGGAGTTCGCGTCGGAACAGGTGTTCGTGTCGTCGTTCACCGCCACACAGTCACCCGTCGCCGCGACGCAGCTGTCGTCGGTGCACGCGTTGCCATCGTTGCAGCTCTTGGGCGCCCCGGGCGTGCAGAGCCCGGAGTGGCAGGCGTCGGAGAGGGTGCAGGCATTCCCGTCGTCGCAAGGCGAGCTCTCGAACCACCCGCCCAGGTGCAAGCAGGCGCCGGCGTCGACGCTGCATTCGTCGAGGGTGCAGCCGTTGCCGTCGTCACAGCTGCGCGGCGTACCGGCGGCGCAGAGGCCCATCGTGCAGCGATCGCTCACCGTGCAGGCGTTGCCGTCGTCGCAGGGCGCGGTGTTGAAGGCGCTCGTGCAGCCAGCGGCCGGCGCACAGCTCTCGGTCGTGCAGACGTTGCCATCGTCACAGGTGACCGCGCCGCCACCCACGCAGCTGCCGGCGAAGCAGTGATCGGCCAGGGTGCACGCGTTGCCGTCGGTGCACGCGCCGGCGTCGAGCGCCGAGAACTCGCACGTGCCGTTCGAGTCGGGGTTGCACGCGTCGGCCGTGCAGGCGTTTCCGTCGTCACAGCTCTTCGGAGTGCCTTGGCAGAGGCCTCCGGCGCAGGTGTCGGCCAGCGTGCACGCGTTGCCGTCGTTGCAGGGGTTGCTGTTGGGCGTGTGGACGCAGCCCAGCGCGGGCGTGCAACTCTCGGTGGTGCAGACGTTGTTGTCGTCGGGGCAGAGAATCGGCGCGCCCTGGCAGGTGCCGTTGGCGCAGACGTCTCCCGAGGTGCAGGCGTTGCCGTCGTCGCACGGCCCGACGGAGGGCGCGTGGTAGCAGCCCGCTTGGGCATCGCAGAGATCCGAGGTGCACGGGTCGCCGTCACTGCAGCTGATCTTCGTTCCCCGACAGATCCCGTTCACGCAGGAGTCGTTCACCGTGCAGACGCTGAAGTCGTCGCACGGCCCGGGCATGTCGCACGTCACCTGGGCGAACGCACCGAAGCCCCACCCACACGCCAACAGTACGACTGCTCTCATCAGTGCCCCCAGGACGAGCGCGCAGGTTACTCCGACTTCCCCGAAGGGTCGCCAGCCGGCATCGCAACGCCGAAGAACTCAGGCGAGCGACGCCCGTCCTGTGGACACGAAAAACCCCGGCGGGAGCGAGTCCGGCCGGGGTCCGTCCAACGAGAAGGCGTGGTGGCTTCAGTCGCGAGAAGCGGTCTTCTCTTCCTTGCCTGCCTGGCTGGCGGCCATCGTCGCGAAGGCGATGTTGCCGTAGCCCGCAGCCGCGCAGGAGAACATCACGCGCTTGATGATGCGGAACTGCACCTTCTTGTCGGCCTGGATGTTCACGTCGCCCTTGAAGGCGCCCGCGTCGTTGGCCGCGTTGTGGAGATCTTCGAACTGCTTCTTCATGTCGCGCAGCCGCTCCTCGAGCGCGGGAATGTTGAGGTAGTCCTCGCGGGTGAGGTCGTCGACGCGGCCAACCGACACGCCGGACACGATGACCTGCTCCTTCGAGATCTGCACCGAGGGCGCGAGCTGCAGCTCGTCGGTGTTGGAGGCCTCGGGCAGCTCGATGTCCTTCGACATCGAGAGGATCTCACCCGTCGCCGAGAAGTTGGCGATGAGGAAGAGCACCAAGATGACGAACATGTCGACGAGGGGCGTGACGTTGAGGTCGGCGTTGACGTTCTTGTGCCCCGCCAACCCGTGCCCGAACACCTTCGAGTGCGAGAGCCGCTTACCGAATCGTTTTCCAGGGGCTTCGATGGCCATGGAGGAATCTCTTTCTTAGCTGGAGGCCGGCGAGACCGAGACCGAGGGGAACTGGGCTCCGATGCAGGTGTCGATGATGCGCACCAGATCGTCGTAGAGCACGTTGTCTTCGGTCTGCAGCGTGATGGTGGCTTGGTCGGGCTGCTCGGCCTTCACCTTGCCCAGGTTCTCGACCAACTTCTTCAGGTCGATGACGCCCTTGTCGTTGCGGGTGATGGGAATGGGGTCGTACTGGAGACCGCCCACCGCGAGCTTGAGCTCCTTCTCGGTGATGAGCAGAGACGGCGGCGGCGGCTTGTTCTCTTGAGGCTGCTCCTCTTGCGCCGACTGACCTGACTGGGACACCTGCAGGCGCCCGAGCTGGGTCCACACGGCCGTCATGATGAGAAACACGATGGTGACGGCCATCAGGTCGATGAAGGGCACGAGGTTGATGTTGGTGTCGAGGGGCTTCTTGCCACCTTTTCCACCACCACCGAGATCCATACCGCCGGCCATGAGCTACTCCTTCGTGTCACCAAGAGATCTGGCGACTTGGCTTCTTGTTTCCAGTGCCGCCCGAGCTTCTCGAGCGGCTGACCACTTCCCAGACAGTCACGACCTCAAAGAGTTCCTTCGAGGCCGTGTCCCGAACGGTCAGGCCGCCCGGGCGTCGCGACTCACTCCTCGGCCTGGGCCGGGACGGTGAGGTTCTTGAACTTGTCCTTGTTCTGAACGATCAGGTTCAGCACCGCGACCGACGTCTCGTTGATGTCGTTGATGAGGTGCTGGGTGCGGCCGTTGAGAACGGAGAAGAAGATCAGGAGCGGGATGGCGGCGATGAGGCCGAAGCGGGTGCAGTTCATCGCTTCACCGATCGAGCCGGCGAGGATGGTGGCGCGGTCGGCAGGCGCGGCGTGCGCGACGGCCTTGAAGGAGCCGATCAGACCGTCGACCGTGCCGAGGAGACCGGCGAGCATGGCCGCGTTGCCGAGCATCGCGAGGTAGCCCGAGCGCGCCTCGAGCGTCGGGTTCTCACGGAGCGCCGCCTCGTCGAGGGCCGCCTGCACTTCTTCCTCACCCTTGGGAACGTTCATCAGGCCCGACTTCACGACGTTGGTGAGCGGGGTGGGCTTCTGGCCGGCGACGTAGTTGATCGCCTTGTCGAGATCGCCCGCGTAGATGTGCTTCTTGAGGCCGCGGAGGAAGCCGTCCTTGTTGATGGCGGCGCTGAAGAAGAGAACGATGAGCCGCTCGACGGTGATGGCGAGGCCGATCACGAAGAAGAGCGCGATGGGGTACATACCCCAGCCGCCTTCCACCCAGGCGTCAGCGATGCGGGCGAAGAGGCTGGCTTCACCTTCTCCACCACCTTCAGAAGCGAGAACCATCGAAGCGAGCGATGCGAGCGTCATTGCGGGAATGCCTCCAACTTGAGTCCAGAGCGCCTGGAGTGACTGTCTTCGGATCAGGAGCTGTCCGAAAAGCGCGCGAACCATACGCGCGCACGGAAAAGCGTGTCAAGGCGAGGTTTTTCCCGATTTTCAAGAGAGCGAGACCACGTTTTCGAGGCCGCAAATCGGCCGCCGTCGGGGGTTGAACCGCCCTGTTGCACGAGGGCTCGGCGGAGGCGAACTGGATCAGGCGCGGGGTTTTTGAGAGGAGGAGGCATGGCGCGCAAGCGGTTGGGAGAGCTGCTCCTCGAGCGCAAGCTGATCACCCCGGTGCAGCTGGAGTCCGGGCTGCACGCGCAGCAACGAACGCGGCAGCGGCTGGGCATCACCCTCGTGCAGCAGGGCGTGCTCTCGGAGACGCAGCTCGCGAGCGCGTTGGCTGCTTCGCTTGGGTTGCCGGCCGTCGATCTCACGCGCATTCAAGTCGACTGGAGCGCGGTGCACATGCTCCGCGCGCGCTTCTGCGAGACCCACGAGGTGTTTCCGTTCGGCATCGACAAGTCGACGTCGACGAAGCACCTGATGGTGGCGATGAGCGACCCGCTCAACCAGGCCGCGCTCGACGAGATCGAGTTCACCACCGGCCTCAAGATCTCGGCCTGCGTCGCGACGCACTCGCAGGTGCGGGAAGCGATCTTGCGCTACTACCACAAGGTGCTGGCGAGCTCGCCGACGCCCGCGCCCGGCGGCTCTCCGGGAGGCGCCACCGTTCGCCTCATTCCGTCTCCCATCGAAGACGAGCAGCCGGTGGTGATGGGTGAGGAGATCATCTCGGTCGTCAACCCGCTGCCCGACGACGAGCCGCTCGGCGAGCCAGCGCCGCGCACGTCGAGCGACTCCGGCGTGAAGAAGGCGTCGGACTCGGGGAGCCGGAGTCCTCCGGTGCTCCACAAGGCGAAGCCGAGCGCGATCTCGAAGGACCTCGACTTCCTCTTCGGGGGCAAGGCGGAGGACGACGTCGAGACGATGGAGCGGCGCTTCTGGGCGCTCCTGCGCCTCCTTCAGAAGAAGGGCCTCATCACCCGAGAAGAGTTCATGACCGAGCTGGGCGAGGAATAGCCGCGCGCCTCACTGGGCCGGCGGGAGCCACGCGCAGCTCCAGTCGAGCTGGCAGGGGTCGAAGTCGAGCCGCTCGCCGTTGGTCGCCACGTAGCGCGTCATCTGGTTGATCAGCAGCGAGCCCAGATCGAACGGCTTCTCGGGCGTCGGCTGAGGAAAGCCGTGCACGCCCTGCGGGTTCATCATCGGGAAGAGGATCGCGCTCGTGCCGCCGCCCTGGGCCGCCGAGTTCGAGCGCACCAGCCGCAGCGCCGGCGCCAGCCGCGGCACGTCGAACCCGTCACCCCCGGCCTGCGAGAGGTTCTGGAGGTCGTCGACGTCCATCAGCACCGGCCGGCCCATCGCGTCGAGGAAGCGCCGGCTCTCTTCCACGCTCTCCACGGTGCCGGTGTCGAGCAGCACCTGCTGCACCGTCTTCTGGTAGCGCGGGTCGACGGTGGTGAAGTCGATGAGCCCCGCCGCGCGCGCCAGCGACACGCCCGCCGCGGTCGGCACCCCGGAGTCTCCCATGGTGTTGACGTAGAAGACCCGGCTCGAGACGCGCTCGCCGGTGCCATAGGTGAGGGTGCGCTCGCCGTGAATGAAGGGCGCGGTGTTGGCAGGGTCGGCGCCTTCGAGCGCGACCTGGGCGAGGCCCATCATGCGCCGCAGCTCCGGGTTGCCTCGCCGAAGCCCGAAGCCGTCGCTCAGCGCCACCAGGGGCGCGCCCGCAGGGTAGCGCTCACCCATGAAGCTCACCGCTTCCTCGAAGCGATCGATGCGCAGCAGCGGCTCACCCGACGGCACGCAGCCCTCGCGAGGCATCGACTCGAGCGGCCCGGCGTAGAACGCCAGCTCGAGCCGGTTGCCCTTGTCGGAGGGGACGGCCACGCGCAGGCCTCCGTTCGCCTGCACCCGGCCGCAGCGCCACTCCTTCGAGTCGAGGTTCGTCAGCACCGCGAGGCTGCCTGGAGCGAGCGGCGCGGCGAGCGTCTTCACCTTGCGCTCGCGGTATTCGGTCAGCTCGGGCACGGCCTGGAAGACCGCTCCGTCCTTCACCAGGAAGAGCGGGGCCATCATGCGCAGCACCATCGCGTCGCGCACGCCGGAGAGCGAGCTGCGGGTGCCGATGTCGCCCAAGACGCCGCCGCCGATGATGGGGATCGCGGTCTCCACCTTCGGCTCGAGGCCGGCGACGTAGCTCGAGATGATGCCGCCGAGCGAGCCGCCGACGAGGTGAACGCCCGAGGGGCCGCCCACGTCGACCGTGCCGTCGCCGTCGAAGTCTCCGGCGAGATCGGGGGTGCCGTCGCGGTTGGCGTCGTACTTCCAGGTGGCCTTGCCGTCGAACGACTTGAGGGTGCGGATCAGCTGGAAGAGATCGACCGCGGTCTGCCGAACGACGTCGCGGGTGTGGAAGAGGTACGAGGTCCAGTAGTCGACGCCGCTGTCGACGCGGCCGTCGGCGTTCTGATCGAGCGCGCGCCCGTCGATGATCGCGCCCGCGAAGCCGCTGAGCCCCTTGGTGGCGAACTGGCCCTTCACCAGCTCGACTTGAATCGGGTCGAGATCGACGCCGTGGCTCACCGCGTCGATGCCGAGGGTGGCGATGCCCATGCGCGCGAAGAAGCCGCCCACGTTGATCGCGTCGAACTTCGTCGAGCCGTGGCCGTGCACGAAGATCACGACCGGCGCCGGGCCCTTTCGCTGCTTGGGCACCATCAGCCAGAAGTTGATCCCCTCGCTGCGCAGGTGCGGGAGCGCGCCGCTGGAGAGGTCGAGGCTCCAGATCTGCTGGGTGAGGGGCAGCTGGGCGCCCGTCTCGTCGAAGCGCGGGAAGAGCTGCGGTGAGTCGACGGTGCCGGCGGCGTGGAAGTCGACGAAGCTGAAGTTGTCGAAGAAGAGCTTCTCTTGGGCGCCGGTGTTGCCCGAGCCGAACTGGGTGTACAGCTGCTTGGCGAGATCGACGAAGTCGCTGCCGGCGACGATGCGGGTGTTGCGGGGCGTCGGCCCGCGATCACGAACGTCGCGCAGCTTGAGCTCCGCGGGGAACTGGGTCGAGAGCCGGGCGAAGGGCCCCAGGCCGTAGAGGCCGTCACGCACCGCGACCAGCGGCTTGGTCCACGCCTGGGTGGTGAAGGTCCACGCGAAGGCAATCTGCTCGACCGTTGGGCCGCCGACCTTCGCGAGGCAGTCCGAGCGCAGACGCTCGAGGGTGGCGGTCTGGCTGGTGTGGTTGACGTAGCGAAACGGCGAGCGCACGGGCTTGCCGTCGACGCCGACGAGGTTGGTGGTGAGCACCACCGCGTAGGTCGTCGCCTCGCGCAGCGGCATCACCGGCCGGGCGATGAGGGTGTTGGTCTCGCGCTCGAAGAAGGTGATCAGCGTCGGGTCGGTCGCGCTGCGGGTGTTCGGGTGATCGAGCACCCCGTCCATGTCGGTGTCTTCGCCCTCGTCCAGCACGCCGTCGTGATCGAGATCTTCCTCGGTCTCCTCGAAGAGGAGCGTCTGGTGGTGCCCGCGCGGATCGAGCGGGTAGTACTCCGGGCGGTCGAGGCGCGCCGGGTAGAGGCCTTCACCGAGATCGAGCGGCATCGCGCGGCAGAAGTCCGGCGAGCCGGGAGTGACGTCGACGAGGAGCATGACGTCGTCCTTCACGTCGTAGCGGTCGCGGTGGTGCCGGCGAATGACGTTCTCGACGTCGAGGGGCGCCGAGAAGCTCACCGAGATCGGCGCCAGGGTGCCCCAGCCGTCGAGCTCGTCGAGGCTCGCGCGGGTGCGACGCTCCCACTCGGTCGGCGCGAGCATCGAGGCGTTGAGGCGGCGGTTGGTGGGGCTGAAGGCGTCGAAGCGCGTCGCGAAGTCGTTCGGCAGCGGGATCTCGGGCAGCGGCCGGTGGAAGGCGTCGAAGGTGACGACCGGACCCTCACCGTTCGCGGCGAGGAGCCCCGAGACTTCGGGAGAACAACCCACGAGGACGGTCGCGAGCACCAGCGCGGGCAGCCGCAGGGAAGCAGTCATGGCCTCCCTTTGGCACGACCGCGCACGCCTCGTCAGCAGAAGCCATGAATCAATGAGGCGACAGGGTCAGGCCGCCTTGACGCTGCCGTGCTCGAGCAGCTTCGACCATTCCCTCGCGACCTCGGGCGCGAGCGCGAAGAGGCTGCACTCGAGCTCCTGCGCGGTACCCAGGGTGCGCACGTTCTGGACGACGGCCCACAGCGCCGTCTTGGTGCCCATCACCTGCACCTCCACCAGGCGGTTGAGCGGGAGCGGCCCTTCGGCGATCGCCACGAAGCCGGTCGCGGTGGCCTTGCACACGTCGAGCACGAGGCTCCCGCCCTTCCCGTGCAGCTCGAGGGTGAAGGAGACGGAGTTGGGCGCCTGGCGCGGTTTGCCGGTCGGCTTGCGCACCGGAATCGCGTCGGCGTCGAACGCGGCGATCGACCCGGGGATCTTCGGGATGAGCTCGACCAGCTCTCGGCAGGCGAGTGGAGAGGCGCCCGTGATCTCCGCCAGGGCCAAGGCGTCGAGGCTGGCGTGGCTCTCGAGGGCCATCACGATGCGGTCGGCGCGCGCCACCCGCCGACTCAGCGCATCGCCAGGCGCAGGCTCATGGTGACCGACGATGACGTTCGCGAGGCTCTGGGGCAGCTGCCACCGCGAGGCGAGGACGGCTCCGAAGCTGCCGTGGTGCCGCTCGATGGCGTCGCGGACCTCGGTGAGCGGTGGCGCGTCTTCCCGCACCTTCGTCGCTTCGTCCTCGAGGCAGCCGACGATCAGCATCGAGCCGGAGTCGTGGAGGAGCCCGGCGACGAAGGCCTCTTCCGGGTCGGCGCCCTCGAGGCGAGCCAGGGCCTCGCAGACGAGCGCGCTGGCGAACGCCTCTCGCCACAGCCGCCGTCGCTCGCTGCTCAGCACCCCGCCCTGGGTCGCGGCGTTGCTCACCGTGGCGGCGAGCGCGAGGCGGGTGAGCTCCTTGGCTCCGATGCGGCCCACCGCCGCGCTCAGCGAGGTGACCGGGTTGCCCCGGCGATAGAAGGGCGAGTTCGCCAGTCGCAGAATGTTGCCCGCGAAGACCGCGTCGGTGCGCATCGCCTCGACGAGCTGACCGGTGCTGTAGTTGGGAGTGGCGAGCAGCTTCTGCAGCTTCATCGCGGTGGAGGGGTAGGGTGGGACTCGCACCGCGTCGCACCGCACCGCTTCCATCAACACTTCTTCGACGTCCATCGCAGCCTCCGGCAGCAGAGTTCAGGCGCGGTCCCCCCCGCGTCTGCGAGTGACATGAGCAAAGAGTGGGCCTCCTTCGGGTCAGGCTCACGCCGCCGCGTGCGCAGCGACAAGCCGAAGAAGTTCCGAAGGCTGCACGCGCTGCGCGGCGACGCCCAGCCAGGCTGGGTCACGACGGAGGCAGGGTTTTCGGCGACCCGAAGGGTCAGGCGAGCGTTAGATCTTCGCGCCGGGCGTCTTCTGGAAGCCGCCGTTGAACTCGGTCATCGCCTTGTTCAGCTCGGTCTTGATGCCGTCGGTCAGCTGCTTCTCGGCCTCGATGTTCTTCTCGAGCTGCGGGTACTTCGCGGTGCAGAACTCGATGAACTCGCGCGCCCAGCGGGTGACGTCGGCGACGGGGATCTCGCGCAGCCAGCCGCGCTTGCCCGGATCGTCCTTGTTGGTGCCGGCGTACAGCTGCATGACCTGCTTGCCGACGGACAGCGGCTCGTACTGCGGCTGCTTGAGCAGCTCGGTGAGGCGCGCGCCACGGGCGAGCACTTCCTGGGTGGCCTTGTCGAGGTCGGAGCCGAACTGGGCGAAGGCGGCCAGCTCACGGTACTGGGCGAGCTCGAGCTTGAGCGAGCCGGCGACCTGCTTCATCGCCTTGATCTGCGCGGCGCCACCGACGCGCGAGACCGAGAGGCCGACGTTGATGGCCGGGCGAACGCCGGCGAAGAAGAGGTCGGTCTCGAGGAAGATCTGGCCGTCGGTGATGCTGATGACGTTGGTGGGAATGTAGGCCGACACGTCGCCGGCTTGGGTCTCGATGACGGGCAGGGCGGTGAGCGAACCGGCGCCCTCGATGTCGGAGAGCTTGGCGGCGCGCTCGAGCAAGCGGCTGTGGATGAAGAAGACGTCGCCCGGGTAGGCCTCGCGTCCCGGCGGCCGGCGCAGCAAGAGCGAGAGCTGACGGTAGGCGACGGCCTGCTTGGAGAGATCGTCGTAGATGATCAGCGCGTGCATCTTGTTGTCGCGGAAGTACTCGCCGATGGCGCAGCCGGTGTAGGGCGCGAAGAACTGCATCGGCGCCGGGTCGGCCGCGCTCGCCGCGACGACGACCGTGTAGTCCATGGCGCCGTAGCGAGCGAGCTTGTCGACCACCTGCGCGACGGTCGACTGCTTCTGGCCGATCGCCACGTAGATGCAGAACATGTTCTGGCCGCGCTGGTTGATGATCGCGTCGATCGCCACCGCGGTCTTGCCGGTCTGGCGGTCGCCGATGATCAGCTCGCGCTGGCCACGGCCGACGGGCACGAGCGCGTCGAGGGCCTTGATGCCGGTCTGCATCGGCTCGTGCACGCCCTTGCGCTTGACGATGCCGGGGGCCTTCAGCTCGATGCGGCGGAAGTCGGTCGTCTGCACCGGGCCCTTGCCGTCGATGGGGTTGCCGAGCGCGTCGACGACGCGGCCAAGGAGCGCCTTGCCGACCGGCACCTGGGCAATCTGCCCGGTGCGCTTGACGACGTCGCCTTCGCGAATGGCCTTGAAGTCGCCCATGATGGCGACGCCGACGTTGTCTTCCTCGAGGTTCATCACCAGGCCGCGGGTGCCGTTCGAGAACTCGACGAGCTCACCCGACTGCGAGGAGTCGAGGCCGTGGACACGCGCGATGCCGTCACCGACGGCGAGGATGGTGCCCGTCTCGGCGACCGTCATCTGCTTGCCGTAGTCCTGAATCTGCTCCTTGAGGATGCGGCTGATTTCGTCGGCGCGGATCTGCATGGTCGTGTTCGTCCTTGAGGCGAGGGAAACGCGCGCGCCGTACCATGGGGAATCGCCTCGTGTGAGGAAAAAGTGGGGGCCCTGAAAGCGGGCCTTCTGTGAGGTGGTAGAGGCTCGGTGGGGCGGCGCCGCCGTCGGGGGCGAGCGCCAGGGTGAATCGGCCGAGCAGCTCAGGGCAGCGACAACCGAACGGGCACCGCGCGCCAGCCTCGAGCGCCGACGACCCGCATGTCCTCGTCGGTCGGAGACCCCACGACGACGGCCGTACCAGTGATGGTTCGCGGCACCCAGGACAGGAGGGGCTCGAGGCCGCCGGGCGCGCAGACGACGACGTCGGGCCCGAGGAGGTGCAGCTCTTCCTCCGCGACCCCGATGTGCAGCTCGGCGCCCATCACCAGGCCCAGCCAGACGCCCACGAAGCCGGCCGGCTCCCACCAGGGCAGGGTCGTCACCATTCGGCTGCCCGCTCGGGGCAGGGCGCCGTCTTCGAAGGCGTTCTCGACGAGCGCATCGAGGGCGTCGGTCGACCAGCCGAGCCCGCTGGGGAACTCGACGAGGTGGGTGGCATCACGCGCGGCCTCGAGGGAGGCGCCGACCTCGAGCGCGCCAGCGAGGTTCAGGTGGCCGCGCGACTTTGGCGCTGGTGAGCCCGGAGGGAGGGGAAGGAAGAGCTGCTTGCGCATCTCGCACGCGATGAGGGCCTGCACCCAGCGAATACCGGCCGGGAGCGCGCAGCTCACCGTTTGGCCTGCTTCGAGTCCGCGGGAGGCGAACGAGCCTGCGACTCGCTCCGCGCCACTCCACAGCGTCATCGCGGCGGCGACGTGATCGGCCGCGCCCGCGAAGTGTTCGACGATCGACGGCGCCACCCCGCGCGGCCAAGACGCGTTGAAGCGGTCGAGCGCGCTCATGCGGCCGCCTTCACCATCCTCGCGCGGTTCGGCTCGTGGCCCACGAGAGGCTCGACGACGTCGATGACGTGGGCGAGGAACGCGCGGCGCGAGACGAGCTCGAGGTCGATGTGGCCGCGAGCGAGCCACCCAGCCGCGACTCCGGCATGGAGCGCTCGAAACTCGGCGCGCACCGACTCCAGGCCTTCACGGAGCCCGGCGAGGCCGACGCTCGTCGGAGCGGTGAGGCGATCGATCATCGCGCCAGTCCAAGCCTGGAAGGCGCGGCGCTGCTCGGGATCGAGCTCGGCGTGCTTCGCGAGGCGCGTCAGCACCGGCTCGAGCCGGCGAGGGGACAACGCGTTGATCACCTGTTCGATCTCGCCAGCCATCAGCTCTCCTCGAGGCGGGGGAGGGGCCGCCTTCTCGTCGGGGAGAACTGCAACGTGAGATCCACGCGCAACCGCGCCTCTTCCCGGTACGGGGTGCAGGTCGACGGCATGCGTTGGGTCGCAGACTACTCAGCGGGCTGCGGGCGCTTCACTCCTCGCCGGCGAGCGCTCCACCGAGGCCCTGCATGAGCTGCTGCACTTGCTTCGACTGGCCCTCGAGGTGCTTCTTCTGCTCGGCCTGCACCTTGGCCTGCTTCTCCTTCTCGTCCTTCTCTTCTTCCTGCTTCTTCTTGAGCGCCTCTTCGCGCTCGGCGAGCTCGGCTTCCTTCTTCTTGAGGGCGGCTTCGCGGTCGGCGAGCTGCTTGGCGTCGGGCCTCGCGGCGTTGCAGTTCGCGGGATCTTCCTCGCAGCGCAGTCGCTGATCTTCCAGGCGCGCTTCGGCGTCGAGCTCGGCCTGGGTCTTCGCGGCGATCACCTTCGACTTGTTGGAGCGGATCACCTTGACCTGCGGCTCCTTGGGCGGAGCGGCGATCTTCGCCTGGGAGAGCAGGGCCGACACGAGCAGAGCAACCATGCGAGGAGCATCCACCAAGGCGCCCTCCATTGGCCAGTGCGGTGCGGTCTCGGGCACTGGGCTCCACGACGGAGCTCGAGCGCTTTGGCAGCGCGGCTTCGCGTTTCGACGAGCAACGGATTTTGCACCTGCAGAGTGGTGTTTCGGCCGGGCTGCGCGCGGTTCTGCATGTGCAGATCGGTGTTTCGGCCGGCCCGCGCACGGTTCTGCATGTGCAGATCGGTGTTTCAGCCGGCCTGCGCACGGTTCTGCAGGTGCAGATTGGTGTTTCGGCCGGGCTTCGCACGGTTTTGCACGTGCAGATCGCTCCGACACTCGGCTCGGACCCGATTCAGCGGCCAATCACCCGGCGAGGTTGCGGAGGTGGCCCTTCTCGCAGACGAGGGTGCCGTCGCCGTTCGACTTCATTCCGCGACCGCAGACGCGGCACGACGGCAGCATCTTCTGGAGGACCGACTTCTCGAGGCCCGGCTTCGGCGCTCGCAGCGGCTCGATGCGCGCAGGCGGCGCCACCTGCTTGGTGGGCTCGAGCTGTTCGAGCTCTTCGCGGACCTTCGCGAGCAACTCACCGCGAACGCCCTTGTACTTGCCTTGAATGGCCGAGAAGCGCTCCATCAGCTCGGTGAACATCTGGGCGCGGCCGTCTTCGTATGATCCGTTCTGTGCCATGTGCGTGGTGCCTCCTTCAGGCGTGAACGCAACAGTGATCCTCTTGTTCAGCCCGCGCAAGACCCGTTTGGAGCGCAGATCGGCGGTCGACGAGAACCCGACTCGTTGCGATCAGTTGCGGGTTCCGAGTGATCGAGAAAAACGCGCCGGAGGCGGCAAATCGGGCTGAGCGCGATTAGCCGAAGGTCTCGCCGAGCGCCTTTTCGATCGCGGAGACGAGCATCGTCGCCTCGGCCGCGGTGAGCGACAGCGGCGGCATCAGCACCACCACGTTTCCGAGCGGTCGAACCCAGACGCCGTGGGTGCGCGCGGCGGTGCAGACGCGAAAGCCCATGCGCTCTTCGAAGGCGAAGGGCTCCTTGGTGGCGCGGTCGCGAACGAGCTCGATGCCCACCATCATTCCGCGCCGGCGGATCTCACCGACGTTCGGGTGCTGGGCGAGTCGATCGAGCCCGCGCTGCAGCTCGGTCATCACCGGCTTCATCGCCTCGAGCGTGCGATCGGTCTCGAACAGCTCGAGCGACGCGAGGGCGGCGGCGCAGGCGAGCGGATTCCCGGTGTACGTGTGGCCGTGGAAGAAGGTCTTCGCCTCTCCGAAGCTGCCGAGGAACGCCCGGTAGATCCGCTCGGTGGCGAGGGTCGCGGCGAGCGGCAGATAGCCGCCGGTGAGGCCCTTGGCGAGGCAGAGGAGGTCGGGCGTCACGCCTTCCTGCTCGACGGCGAAGAGCGTCCCGGTGCGGCCGAAGCCAGTCGCCACTTCGTCGCAGATGAGGAGCACGTCGTGTTCGCGGCAGAGCTCGGCGAGGCCCTTCAGGTAGCCGGGCGGCTGCATCAACATGCCCGCGGCGCCTTGCACCAAGGGCTCGACGACCAGGCCGGCCAGCTCGTCGGCTTTCGAGGCGATCACCTGCCTCGCCTGCTCGAGTGATTCGCGCAGCACGTCGCGGCCGTTCCAGCGATAGGCGTGCGGCGTCGGAAGGCGCTCGACGGGGAAGAGGAGGCCCCGAAAGCGCTCGTGGAAGAGGTCCATGCCTCCGACCGAGACCGAGCCGATGGTGTCGCCGTGGTACGCCTCGGAGAGGGCCGCGAAGCGCTGCTTCTTCGGCCGGCCCACCAGCTGCCAGTACTGGTACGCCATCTTCACCGCGATCTCGACCGAGGTGCTCCCGGAGTCCGAATAGAAGACGCGGCTGAGGCCTGGCGGCGCGAGCGAGACGAGCTTCTTCGCCAACTCGATGCTCGGGACCGAGGCGAGCCCCAGGAGCGTGGAGTGCGCCACCCGGTCGAGCTGCCGCTTCACCGCGACGTCGAGCTCGATTCGCCGGTGGCCGTGCACGGTGACCCAGAGCGAGGAGATCGCGTCGAGGTAGCGCTTGCCCTCGGTGTCGACGAGCCAGTTGCCCTCGGCGCGGTCGATGACCACCGGGGCGTCTTCCGGCCAGATCTGCATCTGGGTGAACGGGTGCCAGACGTGGGCGTGATCGTCGCGGAGCAGCTCCGAGGTGCGGCTCGCGGGTTGCGGAGTCGGGCGGGTGATCAGGCCCGGCGCCGCTTGAGTCGGGTTGATCAGGCCCGGCGCCGCTTGAGTCGGCGTGATCGTCGAGAGCGCCTCGAGCAGTCGATCGACGTGCTCGGGTCGATGTGCCGCCGAGAGCGAGACGCGGAGCCGGCTGGTTCCGCTGGGCACCGTCGGAGGCCGAATCGCCTTCACCAGGAGCCCGCGTTTCCTGAGCTCGGCGCTCGCGGCGAGCGCGGCGTCTGGGCTGCCGATCACGATCGAGAAGATGGCCGAGTCGGGCCTCAGATCGAACCCGAGCCGGTTCGCGCCCGCGACGAAGTGATCGACGTTTCGCCAGAGCGATCGGCGCAGCTCCTTCCCGTCGCGGACCTGGTTCAGCGAGGCATGCGCGGCCGCCACCGTCATTGCTGGGAGCGCCGTCGAGAAGATGAGTGAGCGCGCAGTGGAGACGAGGAGCGTGCGCAGCGCCAGGGACGTGGCGACGTACGCTCCGTGCGCGCCGAGCGCCTTCGAGAGCGTGCCCATCAGCACGTCGGGTCGAACGCCTTCGAGCTCGCACAGCCCCGCGCCGCGATCGCCGAGGACACCCGTGGCGTGTGCTTCGTCGACGTAGAGCCCGGTCTGGGTCTCCTGCGCCAGCTGAGCCAGGGCCGCGAGCGGGGCGCGATCGCCGTCCATCGAGAAGACGCTGTCGGTGACGATCAACCGCCGCCGGCCCCGGTGCACCGAGAGCAGTCGCCGAAGCTCCGCGACGTCGCGATGTGGGTAGACGATCACCCTCGCCCGCGAGAGCCGACAGCCGTCGATCAGCGAGGCGTGGTTGAGCTCGTCGGAGAAGATGAGATCGTGCTCGCCCAAGAGCGCGGGGATCACCGCCGTGTTCGCCGCGTAGCCGGTGTTGAAGAGCAGCGCGGCCTCGGTGCCTTCGAAGGCCGCGAGCTCGCGTTCGAGCGCCTGGTGCTCTTGGGTGTCGCCGACCACCAACCGTGAAGAGCCGGTGCCCGCGCCGAACCGCGTCAGCGCCGCGCTCGCCGCCTCGATCAGCCGGGGGTGGTTCGCGAGCCCGAGGTAGTCGTTCGAGGAGAAGTTGATCAGCTCGTGCTGGCCGACCCGAATCACCGGGCCTTGCGGCGACTCCAGCGGCTCGAGCTCACGCCGGAGCCCACGCCGCGAGAGCGTCTCGAGATCGTGCGCGCTCCAGTCGTCGACGACGCCCATGGCTCTCGTTCACTGGCTGACGGGCCCGTCGACCGAGGGCTCGAGCGGCTTCACGCCCGCCTTCTCGAGCAACGCCATGTCGGTCTCGAACTCCGGGTTCTCGGTGGTGAGCAGCCGATCGCCGAAGAAGATGCTGTTGGCGCCGGCCATCATGCAGAGCAGCTGCGCCTCTTCGCTCATCTGGGCGCGGCCCGCCGAGAGTCGCACCATCGAGGACGGCATCAGCAACCGCGCGGTGGCGATCATTCGCACCATCTCGGTCACCTCGACCCGGCGCTGCTTCTCGAGCGGCGTTCCTTCCACCGCGACGAGCGCGTTCACCGGCACCGACTCGGGGTGCTTCGGTTGATTCGCGAGCGTCAGCAGCAGCTCGCAGCGCTGCTCGACCGACTCGCCCATGCCGATGATGCCGCCGGAGCAGACCTCGATGCCCGCGTCGCGCACGAACGAGAGCGTGCGCAGCCGGTCCTGGTAGGTGCGGGTCGAGATGATGTCGCCGTAGAAGCTCTGACCCGAGTCGAGGTTGTGGTTGTACGCGTCGAGCCCCGCCGCCTTGAGCCGCTTCGCCTGGGAGTCACTCAACATTCCCAACGTGCAGCAGGCCTCCAGGCCGAGCGCCTTCACGCCCTTCACCATCTCGAGCACCGAGTCGAACTGCGGGCCGTCCTTCACCTCGCGCCAGGCGGCGCCCATGCAGAAGCGCGTCGCTCCGGCCTCGCGCGCCTTCTTCGCCGAGTCGAGCACGTCACCGACCTGCATCAGCTTCTCGGCCTTCACTCCGGTGTCGTGGCGCGCCGACTGCGGGCAATAGGCACAGTCTTCGGGGCAGCCGCCCGTCTTCACCGAGAGCAGACTGCACAGCTGCACCGAGTTGTCCTTCCACACCGCGCGGTGCGCCGTCTGCGCGCGATGCACGAGCTCGAGCAACGGCAGCTCGTAGAGCGCCTTCACTTCGGCGAGCGTCCAATCGTGTCGGAGCGGCAGCTCGGCAGCGCGCGCGGGCTTCGAGTGGCCAACGTGTCCGTGTCCAGAAAAGGTCGACATGCCGCGGGGATAGGGGCTCGAGTTGGCCTTGTCAACCTGATCGCCGCGCATGGTTGACGAGCTCGCCGCCGTCACCGCCCTCGAGGGACTGCTCTCGCGCCACCCAACGACAGCGCGGCCATCGCAGCCGAGTCAGGCGATCGAAGAAGTGCTCAGATGCGCCGCCATGCAAACCGTCCCGCTCACCAACGTGCTGCATCGCGACACCCTCGAGATGATCGTCGGCAGCCGCACCTTCGCGCGCGGCCAGGAGTGCTTCGTCGACGGACGCGTGCTCGGCACCCAATCCACCAAGGGCGAGCTCGCGGGGCTGGTGAAGCCGCAGGAGACCGGTCGGCCACCGTACGAGGTGCGCATCTGGGTCCGAGACGAGGGCCTCACCTTCGACTGCACCTGTCCGATGGGCGTTCGCCCGAGCATCTGCAAGCACACGGTCGCGGTGACGCTGGCCCACCTGGAGACCGAGCGCCGCAAGGCCGAGGCCGCGATGAGCGAGCTGAAGGACAAGCTGATGGAGCTGTCGATGCGCGAGCTGCTCGATGGCTTGGTCGAGCGCGCGCGGGTCGAGCCGGCGCTGATGGCGGCGCTTCAGGAGTTGATCGACCCCGAGGCCTGAATCTCACTCCTCGTCGACGGCGAGGGTGAGGAGGATCACCTCGTCGGCCTGCTTGGCGCCTCTCCAGCGCGCGGTCCCGTCGCCCCCGAGCCCCAGCATCGCGCCTCTCGGCTGCACCGGTTCTCCAATCTCGAAGTCTGCGAGCGCCCTTCGATCGGTGCACACTTCGGCGTCCACCACGCCCGCCCGGCCACCCGCCACCGCGTGACGCCATTGATGCGGCGTGCGCAGCGCGCGTTGCTCCACCTCCGAGGCGACGTCTTGGTGGCAGACGACGTACTGGGTCGAGGGCTCGTGCGAGAGCAGCCGTTCGAGCAGCGAGGGCGGCCGTTCGCGTCGCCAGACGAACCACACGCCGTTTCGCGCGGGCAGCGTCAGGGCCTCCAGGTTCGCTGGATCCTCGGCGAGGACGAGCTGACCGCTCAGGACTCGGAAGGCGCCGAAGAACTCCCAGCCGTTCGGCGTCGGGGCGAGCGGGAGTGGGCGTTCGGTCTCCTCGCGGAACGGCGCTTCACCAACGAACATTCGATGCTCTCGATGAACTCGTTCCCGCACCCGCCCCTCGGGCATCGCGAGCGCGGTGGCCATCGTCGGAAAGAGCACCCGCTCGAGCCGATCGATCATGAGCTGCTGCGGCGGGCCCGGCTCCGGTTCGGCGTAGAGCGCGCTGAGCGCACGGGCCAGGTCAGCCGGCGGACCACCGGCCCGCGCGAGGCGCCCGTACTCGAGCACCCGTTCGCCCCAGCTCTTCTCCGAGCGCGGCGAGGCGGTCACCAGCAGATCGAGCACGACGTTGGCTTCGTCGCTCGTCACTCAGTTCGTCCTCCGCAGCCGCGCGGCGAAGAAGCCGTCGAAGCCCTCCGGTCCGGGCAAGGTGCGGAGGTAGGCCTGGGTCAGCGGAATCGGCGGTGCCCGTGGCGGCTCGGCGGTGAAGTCGGGGTGGGTGCGGAGGAAGCGCTCGATCTGATCGGCGCCCTCCGTCGGGTCGGTTGTGCACACCGCGTAGACGAGGAGTCCTCCCGGAGCGACGTGCCGCTGACACGACTCGAGGATCTGCCGCTGCAGCCCGGCGAGGGAGGCGAGATCGGCTTCCAGTCGGCGGTAGCGGAGTTCGGGGTGGCGCCGCAGCGTTCCCAGCCCCGAACACGGAGCGTCGACCATCACCGCGTCGAACTCGCCGAGGTTCTCGGGCAGGGCGGTCGCGTCGAGCGCGCGAGTGGTGAGCCTCGACAGCCCGAGCCGCCTCGCCTCCGACTCGATCTTCGGCAGCTTGTTCGCGTGCACGTCGATGGCGAGCACTTCGTTCACTTCGGCGAGGTGACAGGCCTTCCCGCCGGGCGCCGCGCACGCGTCGAGCACTCGAGCGCCCTTCGGCAGCTGCGCGTAGACGCCGACGAGCTGGGCCGCTTCGTCCTGCACCTGCCAGAGGCCCTCGTCGTAGCCGAGGAGATCCTCCACCTTGCCGGCGCTCTCCAGTCGAATGCCGACGGGAGAGAAGGTCGTCGCGCTCGCCCCCACGCCTGCCGCCTTCAGCTCCTCGAGCAGCGCATCGCGCGTCGTCTTCGCGGTGTTCGTTCGAAGCACCACGTTCGGTGGCTCGTTGTCAGCGGCCAGCATCGCGCGGGCGCGCTCGTCACCGAACTGCCGCTGCCAGCGCTGCACCAGCCAGCTCGGGTGGCTTTCCTTCACCGCGAGGCGCTGGAGCTCGTCGCCGGCGGGAAGTGGTGGCTCTGCGAGCGCCGAGAGCTTGCGGAGAATCGCGTTCACGAAGCCGGTCGCGCGCTCGAGCCCGACGGCCTTGAGCGCGTCGACGGTGTCACCGACCGCGGCGTGCTTGGGCACACGGGTGAAGAAGAGCTGATAGGCCCCCAGCCGCAGCGCCGAGAGCACCTTGTCCTCGATGGAGTCGAGCTTGCGATCGGCGACGCTCGAGATGGCGAAGTCGAGGGTGAGCTGCCGACGAGTGGCGCCGTAGCAGAGCTCGGTCACCAGGCCGGCGTCGCGAGGATCCTTCGGGCGGAACTCGTCGAGCACCGAGTCGAGCACCACGTTGAGGTACGCGTCGGTCGCGCGGACGCGGGCCAGCACCTGAATCGCGAGCGCGCGTGCTCCGAAGGGCTTCCTGGCAGCCGCCGGGCTCATCGCTCCAGCTTCGCCGCGTAGGAGAGAATGACGTGGTCCGACGCCTTCGCCGAGGTCGAGAGGACGAGGAGCACCTCTTCGAGCTTCTCCTGCTGGCCCAGCTCGGCCGAGGCGCCGTTCTGCAGCGCGACCCACTGCCCGCGTGCCCAGTGGGCGAGCTCATCGCCGCTCAGCTTCCCGCCCAGGCGCGCGGTGAGCTTCTCCCGCACGAGCGCCCGGCTGATCGAGCCCGCCGCGCCCACGGCGCCCGCAGTGTTCGGTCCGGCCTGCTTGCGACCGATCGACTTGCCGCCTGGGGTGTCGCTGGGGCTCGGGGCCTCCTTCGCCCGGCCGATCGACTTGCGAGGCGAGGACGGCGCGGGGGAACTCGAGGCGTTCGCCACCGGCTTGCTGCGGCCGATCGACTTTCCGTTGGGCCTCGGCGCGCTGACCGCCTCGTCGGCCTCCTCGGCCTCGTCGGACGTGGCGTCGGTCGGCTCGGCCCCGGCTTCGGCCGGTCGCGTCGCTTCGACCTTCGCCAGCGCGGTGAGCGCCTTGAAGTAGCCATCGACGCCGTGCCCGTGGAATTGCTTGTCGACGACCCGCCGCAGCGCGCTCTTTCCACGCGCCTTGCTCTCGTGGCGCAGCTGCACCTCGATGCAGGGCAGGGCGAGGGCCTCGAGCGCGTCAGCGAGTCCGTAGGCGATGGGCGCGAGTGACCCGGGCGCGATGACGACGCCTGCGAGACCGTCGTGGTGCTCGACGAGCGCGTCGAGGAGCCCTGCTTCACCATTGGCCTGCACGTTCTCGAGCTCGAGGCCCAGCTCGCCGGCGCGGTCGTTCAGGGCCTCCTCGAGCGCAGTCCAGGTTCGCCCGAGCACCGCCTCGAGGTTCATCGTCGGTCCGTGGAGCACCAGAATGCGCCGAGCCATGCGCGCCCTCTACGACGAGGGAGTGGGCGGCGTCGACGTTTGAGAGCGCCTCAGCTGGGCCGCGTCGCGAAGGGCGTCGTCCCTGCCAGGAGCTTCTTGCCAGCGAGGAACTCCTGCGCGCTCATCACCCGTTTCCCCTCGAGCTGGACCGAGGTGAGCACGAGCGACCCCTCACCGCAGGCGACCTCGATGCCCGCCGCGCCGACCTCCAGCACCGTTCCGGGAGCCCCCGTGCCCGGCGCCACCTTCGCTCCGTGCACCTTGAAGAGCGCGCCGTCGAGGGTGGTGAACGCTCCCGGCCAGGGGGTGAAGGCGCGCAGCCGCCGCTCGAGCTCGACGGCCGGACGTGCCCAGTCGAGCGCGCCATCTTCCTTCTTGATCATCGGCGCCATCACCACGCCCTCGGTGGGCTGGGGCACGGGCTTCACCGTTCCGGCGAGGTAGGCCGGGAGCGCGCGGCGCAGCACGTCACCGCCCAGTGCCGCGAGCGAGTCATGGAGCGTGGCCGAGGTGTCGGTCGGCGCGATGGGCAGCTCGGCGCGATCGATGATCGGCCCAGTGTCCATGCCTTCGTCCATCTTCATCAGACACACCCCAGTCACCGCATCACCAGAGGCGATCGCCCACTGGATCGGCGCGGCGCCGCGAAAGCGTGGCAGGAGCGAGGCGTGCACGTTCACGCAGCCGTGCGGCGGCACCTCGAGCACGTCTTTCGGCAAGATCTTCCCGTACGCAGTGACGACCGCGACATCGGGCCGGAGCGCCGCGAGCTCCTGCGCGAACCCGGTGCCACGCAGCTTCACCGGCTGGAGCACGGTGAGCCCGCGCGCGACCGCGACCTCCTTCACCGGTGAGAAGCTGAGCGCCTGCCCTCGGCCACGCGGCTTGTCCGGCTGAGTGACGACCGCCACCACCTCACCGAGCTCGAGGCACGCCTCGAGTGACTTCACCGCGAAGGCTGGCGTGCCCATGAAGACGATTCGCGCCATGCGCCGCGTTCACCACGATTTGGGGTGAAGGGCACCGATTCTGTCGCGAGTGAATTAATCCGCCTGAATTGTAAGTGGACCTCCTTCAGTTCCGCACGCTCTCGCAGGGTCGATTGGTACTCAACTGAGAGACGCGCCCACAACGAGCCCTTTCGAACGCACGCGGCCGCTCGTTACCGTTCCGATTGCCTTGGCGATCAGCCTGCTCAACCGGCCGAACCTCGAAGACGGGAGCGCCTCGTTCTACGCGCGCTGGGCCGTCGTCGGTGCCGGGATCGTGGTGAGCACGATTCTCTTCCGCTTCCTCTTGCCTTCGCTCGGTTCGACGGCGGGCGCGGTCACCCTGCTTCCGATTCTCGCGGCGGCGATGTTGCTGCGGACGCGGTGCACGATCATCGCGGGGGTGCTCGCGTGCGCCGCGATCAACGCGGTGACGTACTTCTCCTTCGGCACCAGCTGGTCGCTCTCCTCGGTCGTCACCGGTGGGGCGACGGTGATCGGCGTCGGCGTCATCGTGGCGCGCCTCCGCGAGCTGCAAGATCGAGGCGCCAGCGCCGAGCAGCAGCGCGCGATCGCCGAGGCCCGGGCTCGGCTGTCGACGGCCGAGCGGCTCGTGTCACTGGGCACGCTGGCGGCCGGCATCGCTCACGAGGTGAACAACCCGCTGGCCTTCATCCTCGCCAACGTGCGCTTCGCGAGGAGCTCGATCCTCGAGGGGCACTTCGAGCTCGAGCGCGCCGAGGTGGTGAAGGCGCTCGAAGAGAGCGAAGCCGGAGCGATGCGAATGCACGCGATCGTCTCGGACATGAAGCGCCTCGCGCGCGACGGGGCCGGAGACGTGGGGGAGTCCGACCCGCGCCGAGTGGTGGAGAGCGCGCTCAACCTCATCTCGGGAGAGGTGAAGAGCGCGCAGGTCGAGAAGACCTACGACCCGACGCCGATGGTGGCCGCGAGCGACGCTCGCCTCGGGCAGATCGTCCTCAACCTGTTGACGAACGCGCTCCAGTCGTTCGCCACCGACTCGCTCGAGAACCGGGTGCGGGTGCGGGTGGGCACCGACGAGCGAGGGTGGGCCGTGGTCGAGGTCGCCGACAACGGCTCGGGCATCACCCTCGAGGTCCAGAAGCGCATGTTCGACCCGTTCTTCACCACCAAGCCGCCGGGCATCGGCACCGGGCTGGGCTTGCCCCTGTGCCAGAGCTTCGTTCAGGCGCTCGGCGGCACGCTCACCTTCCAGAGCGAGCTGGGAAAGGGCACCGCGTTTCGGGTCAGCTTGCCTCCCGCGCACCTCGCCCCGCCGCTCTCGCTGGAATCGGACTCGGTGACGCGGTTGACTCCGGTGCGGTGACTCCTCTCCTC
The DNA here is from genome assembly GCA_052034585.1 of Myxococcota bacterium. Taxonomy (GTDB): domain Bacteria; phylum Myxococcota; class Myxococcia; order Myxococcales; family Myxococcaceae; genus Xiheimicrobium. Next base: position 15,301 of record JBPOIJ010000117.1, on the reverse strand, counting down.
CTCGAGCGATTGCTCGCCGCGCCCGGCGACGACACGCTCCGCGCCGTCATCGCCGACGAGCTCACCGGCCTCGGTGACCCGCGCGGCGAGCTCATGGCGCTTCAGTGCAAAGGCCCGCTCGACCAACGAGAGCAGAGGCACGAGGCGAAGCTGCTCAAGAAGCATGGGCTCGCCTTGTGTGGAGCGCTCGCCGAGGTCGTCGAGCCGCGCGGTCTCGAGGTGCGGCGTGGGGTGGTGACGGGGGTTCGGTTCATCGACGCGAAGCCCGCCGAGCTCCGCGCTGCCCTCGCCGAGCCGTTGGGCAAGTTGCTTCGGTGGGTCGACGTCGAAGCGCTCGCGCCGGGAGCCGTCCCCGACGTCCTCGGGCTCCTGCCCTGGCTCACTGGAGTGGGTGGCGTCGCGGTCGACTCGTTGGGCAGGCTGCTGCGGTCGCACGGCTCGCGCCTCGAACGGCTGGGCGTCGTCGGCACCGCGAAGTATCAGCTCGAACTCCACCCCGACGTTCGCATGTACGTCTCGTCGACGAATCTGCCGGCGCTCCGATCGCTGCGACTCGGTGGGCGGCTGCTGCTCGCCAGCCTCCTCCCCTTCCTCGACCAGCTCCCCGCCCTCGAGTCGCTCAGCGTCGCGAACCTGCGCCAGAACGATCGGCTGGTGGACGGAGAGCTCGCCTTCGCCGACTGGGTGCCCGCGCTCGAACGGACGACGCTGCGCGCCTTCGAGCTCCGTGAGGACGAAGGGAGCGGGTTCTGGTCGACGAAGCTGGGCTGGGTCGTGCGCTTCACCCGCGACGAGCGCGGCCAGCTCTCCCGAATGGAAGCGCGGTTCCACAAGTACCCCGCCCGCATCGTCGCGCCGTACGAGCGCCTCGCGCAGGGGCTCCGCCGGTGGATGGGGAGGCTCACCGAGGTGCACGTCTCGGGCCTCACCCTCGAGCCTCACCAGCGCGCCGAGCTCGAGGCCTTCTTCAGTGCCGTGCCGGCGTCGAAGCGACAGCTCGGTTGAGCAAGCTCAGAGCCAGAACACCGGCTTCTTCGGGCTCGCCATGAACTCGCTGGCGCGCTCTTCTTTCGAGGCCTTCTTGTCGTCGAGCTGGAGCCCCGCGCCCACCAGCTTGCCCTTCATCTGCTCGACCGCGGTGGCGACGTCCTTGCGAATGGCGTCGCACATCTCGGTGAGCCGCTGCTGATCGGCCTCGAGCTCGGCCTTGTTGGCGGGTGGTGGCGTCGCGGCGAGCTGCTCGGCGAGCTTCTCGAGCGCCTTCTCGAAGGGATCGGACGACGCGGTGTCCCACTCGGCCTCGAGGTGGAGCCCTCTGCCCACGCGCCCGGCCTCGTCGTCGATGTCGTTGGGCTGGGCCTTTCGCGCCGACGGGTCGTACACCGAGTAGCGATCGGCCGAGATGATGAAGCCGTCGGTGTTCGAGGGCAGGGAGCTGCCGTGCTTGCGGAGCAGCGCGCTGGCTTCCTCGAGGAACGCAGTCTGCTGATCGAGCTTCGCGACGTACTTGGTGAGCGCTTCGGGCACTGGCTGGTTCGCGGCGGTGCGGGTGTCGATCTCCTTCTGCAGCTCGGCGCGCCGCTGCTTCACCTCGGTCACGTTCTCGAACACCATGTGCGTGCGCCGACGCTTCTGGAGCACGATGTGCTTGGGCTCCAGCCGCAGCTGCTCGTCAGCCGGCAGGGTGCCGCGGTCCTTCGCGAGCTTGTAGAGCATCTGGGTCACCTTGAGCGGCTCGGTGCCGTTCGGGTCCTTCCCGCGCTTGAGCAGGTCTTGCGCCTTCAGCTCGTCGGTCCAGTTGCCTTCGAAGCGCTTCTCGAACTTGTGCACCGCCGAAGAGCCGCCCGTCAGCTCACGGCCCTCCTTGGCTTGGATGAGGACGCGGCGCACCGGGAACGGCTCCTTGTCGTCGAAGCGCACCCGCGCCCGCACCGAGGCGCCCGCCTTGCCGAGCGAGCCGTGCTTGTCGTCGAAGTACGTCTCCCGGAACATCTCGTCCTTGTCCTGGAAGACGGGCGTGCCGTCAGGGTTCGTCGAGGAGACCTCGAGGTGCATCGGCATGGTGAAGGCCTCGACCATCGCCATGGCCTGGGGGTCGTCCCACTTCGGCTTGAACATCGTGGTGAAGACCTCGCTCCCGTTGGTGGAGCGGAAGATGCGGTTGGAGCCGTCGACCACCTTGAAGTCCGCCCAGGCCTCCTGCTCGGTGCGATCGCGCTCCCAGTCGTTGCCGATGGGCGTGGCGAGGATCTCGGGGCCGATGGAGACGGTGCCGGCCGCCTCGGCCACGTCGGTGGCGCCTCCGTCGCCGGTGAGGTTCACCTTGGTGCCGGCCGCCGCCTTCGTCGCGTAGTCGAACTCGACGGCGTCGAGGCTGAGCGTCTTCGCGAGCTCGCTCGTCGGCCGGAGATCGAGGGTGAGGCCCTTGGCGTCCGAAGCGGCCGCGTCGTCGACGAGGTTGAGGAAGTCGCTGAAGCTGATCCCGAAGCGATCGGCGAAGCCCTTCGTCTACTCGGCCGTCGAGGCGTTGTCGGCGAGGAAGGTCTTCCACTCGTCGGCGGTGGCCAAGGTGAGCGCGCCCTGCGGCCCTTCGAGCTGGAGCGTGAGCTGCTGCGCGACCAACTTGTCGGCCGCCTGCTGGAGATACGTGCCTGCGCGGCCCTTCCCGTCGAACAGCTGCGCGCTGACGTCGCCCGACAAGAACTGCCGCCCACGCTCGATCTTGATGGTCATGCTGGCTCCAGAATGAGGCTGCTCTGAAGGTCGGACGATGTAGGCCGAAGTTGCGCGGCGCGCGAGTGGCCGAGGCCGCAGGGGTTCGTTTTCATTCGTCGGCAGAGGTCTGAAAACAGTGACGGTGGATCAGGTCGGCGTTGACCCCGACATCTTCCACGTCTACGAGGTCGCCGACGTTTCCCACGCCGAGCTTTCTCGAAAAGTTCGGCCAACCGTAGGGGGTTTTCGATGCGTTCGACGCTGGCAGTCGTGGGCCTGGCTGGAGTGCTCCTGTTGGCTGGCTGCAAGGGAGACCCGACCACGCCGGAGTACTGGGCCAAGCGCATCGAGGGAGCGAAGGGAAAGAAGGAGAAGAAGAAGGCGATCGAAGATCTCCGCGAGCACCACATGGGGCCGACGATGTTGCCGGTGCTCCACGAGCGGCTCAACGCGGAGAAGTCGGCCGAGGTGAAGGCCGACATCGCGCGGCTGCTCGGTGAGGGGAAGAGCGACACCTCCATCGAGCCGCTCACCAACGCCATCCTCTGGAGCCCCGCAGACACCGACGAGAAGAACCTCGACAAGGAAATCGCCAACGCGCTCGGCAACATCGGCAGCGAGAAGGCCGCCGCGACGCTCGTGAAGCTGCTCTCGGTGAAGGACAACTACACGGTGCTCGCGTCGATCGACGCGCTCGGTGAGCTCAAGGCGAAGGACGGCTTCGAGGCCCTCAACCAGATCGCGAGCGACGACACCCAGGAGACCTTCGTCACCAAGAAGGCGATCATCGCGCTCGGCAACATCGGTGATGCGCGCGCGGTGCCGACGCTGGTGAAGGCGATGTTCAAGGAGCGCAAGGGGGTCAGCTTCTACCTGGAGTCCTCCTTCGCGCTGTACCAGCTGGGCAAGCCCGCGGCCGACGCGCTCGTGCCCGTGCTCGACGGCTCGGACAAGGCGCTCTACGAGTGGGCGGCGAAGAACAACGTGAAGGACGTCGCGCTGCAGGCGAAGTCGGCGCAGGTGCTGGGCGACCTCCACGATCTGCGCGCCGAGAAGGCGCTGCTCGCGATGCTCAACCCGAAGACCGAGTACGACGACATTCGCGCCATCACCCAGGGCCGCGCTGCCGACGCCTTGGGCCGCATGCGCTCGAAGGCCGCGGTGAAGCCGCTCGCCTCGCTGGTGACCGACGCGAAGACCGACGCCGGCGTGGTGCGGGAGTGCATCTTCGCGCTGGTGCGCATCGGCAACCCCGAGGGCGTTCCCGCGCTCATCACCTTCCTCGCCAAGGCCCCGTACTGGGACGCCCGCGACGAGATCATGCGCGGCATCACCATGATGGGCACCGACAAGGACATCGCGGCGTTCGACAAGGCGACCGCGGCCGAGGCGAAGAAGACCGAGGACGGCTGCAAGGGCGAGGAGGAATCGCACCCCGACTGCAAGAACGGCGTCGAAGCGGCGGTGAAGCGGCACGTCGATCGCGTGAAGCAGCACCGGGAGCGGCTGGTGGCGTCGGGCGAGTGCAAGGCCGACGCGGCCTGCTGGGCCAAGAATCTCGACGACAAGAACGACACCGTGCGTGAGCGCGCCGCCGCGGAAGTGGGGCGAGGCAACAACGCCGCGATGGCGCCCGAGCTGTTCAAGCGGCTCAAGGAGCAGAACCTCGACGCCCGCCTGTCGATCATTCAGGCGACTGACTGGCTGGTGAACGACAACGCCGAGGCGATGAAGGCCGCCCAGGCGATCCTCCCCGACCTCGACAAGCAGCTGAAGGACGAGAAGGGCAAGACGGACTTCGTGAAGATCAACGAAGACCTCCGCCGCCTCTACGTTCGCATCCAGCGCGGCTGAGCTCGAGCGCCCACCTCTTCGCCGCCAAGCCCGACGGGCGAAGAGGAACTCGTTCCGGCGTTGACTGGCGCGTGAACTCGAGCGCCGGTGTCCGGCCTGGAGCTGGAAACGAAAAGTGCACCGAGACTTCACACGAGTCGCTCGTGAGGTGTCTCGAGTCCCAAGGACCCTCATGCGCGCCCACCTCATCGTCTTCTCTCTCGTCGCGGTAACGCTCGTCTCGTGTGGCCCCGCGCCGACGCCATGCCAGGGCTGCACGCAGGGCACGACCTGTGTCTCCGTGACGACCTCGGTCTCCTCGTCCACGACGTGCGGCATCGGCGGCAACGCGTGCGTCGCGTGCGGCTTGGGCCAGACGTGCCAGAACGGGAAGTGCGAGACGGGCGGCACTGGAGGCGGCTTCATCGGGGTCGGGGGCGGCAGCGCCGGCGGGACGGTAGGCGGTGGTGATGCGGGTGGTTCGACGGCGGGTGGCTCGACGGCTGGTGGCTCGACGGCAGGCGGCTCGACGGCGGGTGGTTCGACGGCAGGCGGCTCGACGGCGGGTGGCTCCACGGCGGGCGGCTCGACGGCGGGCGGTTCGACGGCGGGCGGTTCGACGGCAGGTGGCTCGACGGCGGGCGGTTCTACGGCGGGTGGTTCGACGGCAGGTGGCTCGACGGCTGGCGGCTCGACGGCTGGCGGCTCGACGGCTGGCGGCTCGACGGCTGGCGGCTCGACGGCTGGCGGCTCATCGGCCGGCGGCTCGACGGCTGGCGGCTCGACGGCTGGCGGCTCGACGGCTGGCGGCTCGGCGGGCGGCGCGGCCGGCTGCGCGTTTGGCTTGTCGTTGTGCAGCGGGCGGTGCGTTGACACCCGGCTCGACGCGGCGAACTGCAACCAGTGTGGGCAGGCCTGCTCGTCGGGCCAGCTCTGCTCGAATGGCACGTGCACCAACGCGAGCCAGGCGCAGCTCGTCTTCTCGGAGGTCAACGGCGGCCGCAGCTTCGTCGAGCTGTTCAACGGCGGCACGGCCACGGTGAACCTGCAGAACTACCTCGTGCAGTGGACGACGGCTGACGGTGGGAGCGGCTCGACCGCTCTTCCCACCTATCAGCTCGCGCCGCAGCGCTTCGTGGTGCTCAGCCCTCGCGCCGACGCCGACGCTGGACGGCTTGGAATCGTCATTCCGACCGATGCCCCCGACCTCGCGCTCCGGCTCCTCAACCCCGGTGGAAGTGGTGTCGACTTCGTGCGGCTGGGGCAGTCGACGACGACGCCTCCGACCGGCACGAGTTGGACTGGTCCCAACGCGGTGACGCCCACCAACCCGACCAGCCAGTCGCTCGTGCGCAACCTCTTCGTACCCGACAGCGACACAGCGGCCGATTGGACCCTCACCGCGATCGGTTCTCCCAACGCCGTGTGCGGCCGCCCGAGCCTGTGCGGGACGGCCTGCGTCGAGATCGAGAGCTCCTTCGGCAACTGCGGCGGCTGCGGCAACGTGTGCTCGTCAGGGCAGGTCTGCCGCGCGGGGCGCTGCGTCGCCGCGGGTGGTCGGGTGCTCGTCAGCGAGTACCGCCTCGATCCCGTGCCGATGGTCGAGCTCACCAACCCAGGGCCGACCGCCGTTCCACTGGCAGGGTGGCGCTTGCAGGTCGTCGGCACGAGCACCTTCCTCTTCACCGCGCCCGCGTATTCGCTCGCGCCGGGTCGCTCGGTGGCCCTCTACGGCGTGGCGGGCACTGACGACGCGGTCAGCCTCTACGCGGGAGCTCCGCCGTCGGGCGCCTTCACCGACTCGAGCGCCGTGACGCTCTACGACGGCACCACGCCCATCGACTTCGTCCGCTTCGGCACCTCTGCGGTCGCTCCCCCGAGCGGGGTGTCGTGGTTCGGTTCGAACGTCACCTACCCACCGGTCTCGCTCGCCGACCAGTCACTGCACCGGAAGCTCGATCAGCTCGACTCCGACTCGAACGCCGACTTCATCGTCTACAACCCCGCTTCGCCTGGCTTCGTCTGCCAGCCGGGCATGTCGCTCTGCTCCGGTCGCTGCGTCAACACCTCGGTCAACAACCAGAACTGCGGCGGCTGCGGGACCGTCTGCCCGGGTGCCCAGTCGTGCTCCAGCGGCCGCTGCGTCGGCGTGGGCCAGATCGTGCTCGCGCGCCTCTCGAACGTCGTGCCGGAGCGCTTCGAGCTCTTCAACGGCAGCGGCGTGCCGGTGCCGCTCGACGCCTGGAGCGTGGAGTGGGTCTCGGACTCCTCCACCGACAACTTCACCATTCCCTCGGGGACGACGATCGCTCCCGGCGGCTACCTCACTCTGGTCGAAGGGTCGGGGACCAGCACCGCGACGACCCTCTTCATGGGGCGCACCATCACCTGGAGCACGGCGATAGCGGTCACCTTGCGCAACGCCACCGTGCAGGGCGTCGACTTCGTGCGAACCGGAAACAGCTCGGCCAACCCGACCGCACCGACGACGTGGACGGGCGTCAACACCCCGAACCCGAGCGACACGGCCGACGAGGTGCTTCAGCGATCGATCACCACGCCCGACACCAACACCGCCGCCGACTGGAGCCTCGTCTCACCCTCGATCTTCGGCGCCACCTGCCCGAGCGGTACGTCCCTCTGTGGATCGCGCTGTGTCACCGTCGCCTCGAGCGCGTCGGACTGTGGCACCTGTGGAAATGCCTGCCCCGACTTCTGCCGCGCTGGCATTTGCGTGCGCAACATCTTGGTGCGGCTGGTGGGAACGACCGCCAACTCCGGTCGGCTCGAGGTGTTTCGGAATGGCATCTGGGGCACCGTCTGTGACGACGGGTTCAACGTGATCAACGCGAACGTCGCCTGCCGTGAGCTCGGCTTCACCAGCGCCGTGTCCTTCGCTGGGCAGGGCATGGGCAACGATCCCGCGCCTGCAAGTGTTCCAATCAACATGGACGACGTCGCCTGTGTCGGGACCGAGCAGTCGCTGCTCGCCTGCTCCTTCATCACCTCGCACAACTGCGGCCACCCGGAGGACGTGTCGGTCACCTGCCAGTGACCTCGGTCATGAAGGGCACCCGACCTTCGGCTGGTCGTTTCTCACCGACGCTCGTCGCGTCGGGTCGGCGGCTCCGTCACTCGAAACGCGACGGGGCGCTCGGCGGCTCGGGGAGCTTCTCGCGCAGCGCGCGCACCACCGCACCGAACTCCCCGCCGAACCGGGTGCAGGCGTCACAGCCCGCGAGGTGGGTCTCGACCTTGGCCTTCAGCTCGGCCTCGAGCTCGCCGTCGAGGTAGTCGGACAGCACCTCGAGCACCTGGAAACAGCCGAGGCCGCCGACGATCTTTTCTTCGCTCATCGCGCACCTCGTTTCACCGCTGCGACCAACCTGAGCCGCGCCCGATGGAGCCGACTCTTCATCGCCGCGAGGCCGAGCCCGAGCGCCGCAGCGGTGTCTTCTCCCGACAGCCCTTCCACGTCTCGCAGCATCAGCACTTCGCGCTCGGTCGGCTCGAGCGAAGCGAGCGCCGCCTCCAGCCCATCGTGCTCTTCCAGACGCCGGGTGAGCTCCTCGGGCTCGAGCGGTTGTCCCCAGCCGGCGCGGGCTCCGAGCTCGATCAGCGTCTCCACCGGCTCGTAGGTCTTCGGTTCGCCGACCCGCCGCCGCTGGCTCATCAGCACCTGGCTGCGCGCGATGGTGAAGAGCCAGCTCTTGAAGTGCTCGTGATCGCGCAGGGTGGCGAGCTTCTGATGCGCGGTGAGGAAGGTCTCCTGCACGACGTCATCGGCGCCCGCCTCGTCCTTGAGCATGCGGCTCGCGAACCGGTGAATCGGCGCGCGGTAGGTCTTGAGCAAATGGTCGAACGCGGCGGCATCGCCCAGCGCGGCTCGCTTCACGATGGCGGCGTCGACCTGCATGTCGCTGCTCTCTTGGTGCGGGGAAGCTCGAGGCGCTCACCTTCCTCGATGCGGAGCGGGCTCGCAACCCCTCGCTCCGCGCCGACCTCGTCACTTCTTCGTCGAGAACCCGAACACCGTGTACAGCGGGCAGCTGCCGACGAGGCCGGTGAAGAGGGGAATGATGCCCAGCAGCGCCCACGGCGACTGCGGCCCGACGAAGTAGAGGCTCAAGATGCCGAGCCCGGCGACGACGCGCAGCACGCGCTCGATGAAGTGTTCGTTGGTGGGGAGGATCTTGGTCAACATGGTGCGCTCCTTGGCCGCGTCCGCGTGAGTGCGTGCGCGTTCGACCCCACAGATGCGAGGCGGCCCTCGGAGGATTCAGGAATCGAACGCGGCCGAGCCCCAGCCCTCGACGCTCACCGCTTGTGGGCGCCACCGTCGGGCGGCGCGGCAGTCACCTCGAGCTGATCGTCGAGCGCGAAGCGGCCGAGTGAGCGCTTGAGCAGCTCCCACAAGAGCTTGCGATGTTCGGCTGCCGAGACCGTGCCGCTGAGGACCAAGCCGGCCCCGACGTAGCGCGCCTTCACCTTGCCGGGCGCGACCTTCTCGAAGGCGCTCTGGAGCTCCTTCAGCTGACCCTGGAGCACCTCGCCGGAGAAGGTGAGCTCCATGGCGCGGGCTTCGACGGCGTCGGTCTGAAAGAGCGCGAGGAGCGCGGCGCGGCACGGCTCGGAGTGCGCGGTCACCGTGAGCTTCACGTCTTCGAGCGGCGTCCACCTGAGATCCGGACAGGCCTTCTGGGCAGCGGTGCTCACCTTGTCGTCGACCAACGGCTTCTGCCCCACGCGGATTCGCCAGGCAGCGAACTTCCCCTCGGCGCCGAGCAGGAGCACGGTTCGGCCGGGCTTGAGGCCGGTGATGAGCAGCTCGTTGGAGTGCTCCATCCACTCCACTTGGGCGACCGTGGGGTCTTCGACCTCGAACCAGTCGAGGGCGGGGAGCCGAACGAAGCGCTCCTTGCGGAGATCGACCTCGTGGATCCAGTCGACCGGCCACGCCGAGGCCACCGACGAGACGAGGCAGCTGAGGGTGAGGAGCAGTCGCACCAGCCAGGGTTCTACCCGAAACCAGTCCTCATTACGGCCGGTTCGGAGCCCGACCAGGGAGCGAGTGGGGAGTGTCGGTCCGATGGGTTAACTTGGAGGTCCGATGTCGACCTGGGGCATGTGGGTGCTGCTGGCGGCCCTGTTGATTGGCCGGGGCCTCCTCGCGGGTCTCGAGGCCGCGTTGCAGTCGCTCTCGGACATGCGGGTCAAGCAGCTCGCCAAGGAGCACCCTCGGCGCGGTGGACGGCTCCTGAGGCTCAAGACCGACCCGGAGGCGACGGCGGCGGCGTTCCGCTCCGGCATGGTGCTGCTGGGGTTCACCGCGGCGGCCATCGGCGTGCTGGTGCCGCCGAAGATGCTCGACGTCGTCTTCTCGACGGCCCTGGAGACGGCCGGCTGGCTGGTGTGGATGACCCCCCTCGTCTCGGCGCTCCTGGTGGCGATGCTGGCGACGGTCATCGACGTCTCGTTCCGCTCGTTCGCGATTCAGCGGCCCGAAGGCTGGGGGCTCGGGCTGTCGTGGTTGGCGCTCGGAGTGAAGGGCGCGATGGGCCCGATGGTGAAGGTCTTGGTGGTGCCGGTGAACCTCGTGCTCGGGCTGTTCAACGCGAAGGTGACGTTCACCACCCCGCCGCCGCCCCTCGAGGAGCTGGAGAAGCAGCTCATTCGTCAGGCGCAGAACGAGGAGGTCGACCGCGGGGCACCCCAGCTGATCCGCTCCATCTTCCAGCTCTCCGACAAGACCTGCCGCGATGTGATGGTGACCCGCACCGACGTGGTGGCCATCGAGCTGTCGACGTCGGTCGAGGAGATCCTCACCATCGTCGCCGAGCAGGGCCACTCCCGCATTCCCGTGTACCGGGAGAGCATCGACAGCATCGTGGGCATCCTCCACGTGCGCGACATCGTGCCCCTCATGCAGAACCCGGAGCTCATCCTCCTCCAGGACGTGCTCCGGCCGGCCGTCTACGTGCCCTGGGTGAAGCCGATCGGCGATCTGCTCCGCGAGATGCAGAAGCAGAAGATCCACATGGCCGTCGTGGTGGACGAGTACGGCGGCTTCTCGGGCATCGTCACCCTCGAGGACATTCTGCGGGAGATCGTCGGAGACATCGGCGACGAGTTCGACGTGCAGGCGAGCCCGTTCGAGAAGCAGCCCGATGGCAGCGTGCTGGTCGACGCGACGCTCGAGCGCGCGGAGTTCACCAAGACGTTCGACTTCAAGTTCCCCGAAGGCGAGTTCGAGACGTTGGGCGGCTTCGTGGCGCACCTGGCCGGCGTGATCCCCGAGGCGGGCGATCGCTTCAGCTTCGCCGGCTTCACCTTCGTGGTGCACTCGAAGGACGGGCCGCGCCTCGAGCGCATCAAGGTGTGGCGGCCCAAGACGTCGACCAGCTCGGGCAGCTTGCCGCCCACCACCGGCACCTCGACCAGCTCGGGCAACCTCGCCCCGGTCACCTCCACCAGCTCCGGCAATCTCCAGCCCGTGCCCGATCGGAAGCCGAGCAAGGAAACGCCCCTCGTCAAGGTGCCCTGAGCGTCGCGCTGGCGTTGCTGGACACTCGAAACACCACGGGCCCCATCCCTCGCGGAACGGAGCCCGTGATGACGACTCAGCGGCGGCGGTAGGTCAGGCCGCTGCCTTGGCGCCGGTCTGCTGGGTCGCCGACTCGCTCTTCACGCCCGACTCGATCCGCATGCCGTAGAACGAGCGGTACACGAAGAAGGCCGAGATGGCGAAGAAGATGGCCGACAGCACGTAGGTGATGGTGCGGCCCGACGCGGCGTTCGACTTGTTCAGCTCGATGGCGAGCTCGACCGCGAGCAACCCGAAGAGGGTGGTGAACTTGATCACCGGGTTGAGCGCGACCGACGAGGTGTCCTTGAACGGGTCTCCGACGGTGTCGCCGACGACGCTGGCGGCGTGGAGATCGGTGCCCTTCGCCTTGAGCTCGGTCTCGACGAGCTTCTTCGCGTTGTCCCAGGCGCCGCCGGCGTTCGCCATGAAGACGGCCTGGTAGAGCCCGAAGAGCGCGCTCGAGATGAGGTAGCCGATGAAGAAGTAGGTCTCGACGCAGGCGAAGGCGAGGGTGCCGAAGAAGATGGCGAGGAAGATGTTGAACATGCCCTTCTGCGCGTACTGGGTGCAGATCTCGACGACCTTGCGGCTGTCGGCGACCGACGCCTTCTCGACGCCCTCGAGCTTGATGTTCTGCTTGATGAACTCGACCGCCCGGTAGGCGCCGGTCGAGACCGCCTGCATCGAGGCGCCAGTGAACCAGTAGATCATCGCTCCGCCCATCACGAGGCCGAGGAGGAAGGGCGCGTGGAGAATCGACAGCAGGTTGAGATCGGTCTTCAGGCCGTTGGTGATCGAGAAGATGATGGCGAAGATCATCGTCGTCGCGCCCACGACGGCGGTGCCGATGAGCACGGGCTTGGCAGTCGCCTTGAAGGTGTTGCCGGCGCCGTCGTTCTCCTCGAGGTACTCCTTGCCGCGCTCGAAGTTCGGCTCGAACCCGAACTGCTTCTTGACCTCTTCCTTCACGTTCGGCACCGCCTCGATCAACGAGAGCTCGTAGACCGACTGGGCGTTGTCGGTGACCGGGCCGTAGGAGTCGACCGCGATGGTGACCGGGCCCATGCCGAGGAAGCCGAAGGCCACCAGACCGAAGGCGAAGACCGGCGACGGGTCGACGCCGCCCTGCACGAAGAGCTGCCCGAGGCCAAGGGTCGAGACCCAGTACGCGACGCCCATGAGGCCGACGAGGGTGACGCCCATCCAGTAGCCGGAGAAGTTGCCGGCGACGAGGCCCGAGATGACGTTCAGCGAGGGGCCGCCTTCCTTCGAGGCGGTGACGACCTCACGCACGTGCCGCGACTCGGTCGAGGTGAAGGCCTTGACCAGCTCGGGAATGAGCGCGCCCGCCGCGGTGCCGCAGGTGATGATGGCCGACAGCTTCCACCACATCGTCGGGTCGCCATTGAGGTTGGGGATGAGGAGGTACGACGCGGCGAAGGTGACGATGACCGAGAGGATCGAGGTGAGGATCACCAGCTGGGTGAGCGGGTGCTCGAAGTTCATCTTGTCGGCGTTCGCGTAGCGCCCCTTCTGGATGAAGTTGTTCACCATGTACGAGAGGAAGCTGGTGACGACCATCATCACGCGCATCGCGAAGATCCACACCAGCAGCTGCACCTGCACCGCCGCCGAGGGCGCCGCGAGGAGGATGAAGGTGATGAGCGCCACGCCCGTCACGCCGTAGGTCTCGAAGCCGTCGGCCGAAGGACCAACCGAGTCGCCGGCGTTGTCACCAGTGCAGTCGGCGATGACGCCCGGGTTGCGCGCGTCGTCTTCCTTGATCTTGAAGACGATCTTCATCAGGTCGGAGCCGATGTCGGCGATCTTGGTGAAGATGCCGCCGGCGATGCGCAGGGCCGAAGCGCCGAGCGACTCACCGACCGCGAAGCCGATGAAGCACGAGCCCGCGAGCTCGGCCGGCACCATCGTGAGGATGAGGAGCATGAGCAGCAGCTCGACCGAGATCAGCATCATGCCGATCGACATGCCGGCCTTGAGCGGAATGTCGTAGGTGGGGAAGGGTTTGCCCATCAGCGAGGCGAACGCGGTGCGCGAGTTCGCGAAGGTGTTCACCCGAATGCCGTACCAGGCGACGCCGTAGCTGCCCGCGATGCCGATCAGCGAGAAGCCGAGGATGATGAGGACCCGCACCGCGGTGGGGATCTCGGCCGCCTTGCCCTCGACGTGCGCGATCGAGAAGTACACCGCGATGACCGCGCCGATGAAGAGCTCGAGCACCAAGATGAACTTGCCCTGCGTCACCATGTACTGCTTGCAGGTCTCGTAGATCAGCTCGCTGATCTCGAGCATCGACTTGTGCACCGGCAGGTTCTTCAGCTGCATGTACTGCACGGCGCCGAAGACGAGGCCGAGCGCAGAGACGACGATGCCGAGCATCAACAGCGTCTTGCCGTCGAGCCCAAGGAACGACTGGCTGGCGAGGTCCGGGAGGACCAGGTTGGCTTCACTGGCGAAGGCCCAGGCCGGCAGAACCGCAGCGGCAAGACCCGCGAGTCTTGAGAGTTTCATGAGAGAGATTCCTCGGTTGAGAAGAGCGGCGCGGCCATAGCACGAAAGGCCGGCCGAGACGCAAGCACTTCCAACCTCGTGCAACCCCTCGCCAGCGACCGCCGTCTTGGCAGTCGCGGCAGGGCACTCTTCAGCTGCGAACGGGCTCGCTGCGTAGCGACGCGCTCACGGTCGGAAGATCGGCGAAGTGATGAACGAGAGCGACTGCGGCACGGCGTCGGTGAGGAACTCCTCGCGGGCGTTGAAGCCGGCGTTCACCGCGAGCAGCTGCACGAGGTAGGGCTGGCCGGGGATCAGGATGTTGCCCGGCAGGCTCAGGCTCGTGTTGGCGGTCGAGAACGAGAACGACTCGGCGGCCGTGGTCGGCATTCCAGCCGTGGCGGTGAGCCGGTAGAGCTCGACGTAGTAGGTCGTGACGGTGCCGAGGGTCGGCGCGGCCCAGCCCAGCGAGATCGTGGTGCCCGTCGAGGCGCGGTCGGCCGTGAAGGGGGTGCCGTTGAGGGTGAGGTTGCCGGCCGGCCCGAGGCGAGGGGCGATGGGGGCTCCGGTGAGCGCCGAGAGCGTGTCGAAGTGCCCGAGGCCCGAGGTCGCCGCGAGGCTGCCAGTCGTGCCGGCGACCTGTCGTGGAGTGTCGACGGTGAAGAAGACGCGACCCACCACCGACCAGCCGGAGGGGAAGGGCGTGGTGTAGGTGAAGCTCGTGGGCGGAGGGAGCGCGGCCGGAATCTGGGTGAACCAGCCGTCGAAGTACGACAGCGCCAACGGGGTCGTCGAGGGGAACGCCCAGAAGGCGAGGAAACCCTTCGGCGAGGTGCCGCTGGGCAGCTGGGTCTGGAGCGCCGAGAAGGCGTTCAGGTTCCACGAGATCGACTGGGTGATGCTCGGGAGCGTGGGCGGCTGGGCGAGCCCGAGGGTTAGCGACGTCGTCTGGCCATTCTGCTGGGTGAACGCGGCGAACTGACCCGCCGCGACGGTGGTGCCGAACTGATACCCAGCGTCGGCGGCGAAGCGCAGCTGGATCAGGTAGCTGTCGTCACCCTGCGCTTGGTCGACGAGCTTGCGCCCGTTGAAGTTGCCGCTGAGGGCCGCCGTCGTCGCCCCTCCCGAGACCGCTGGGTTCTGCGGGAAGTTGTAGATGACGTTGCCGACGTTGGGGCTGACCCAGACGAACTGATCGAGCCCACTCACCCAGGGCGCCATTCCGGAAACGGCGACGTTCGTGGTCGTCGGGTTCACGGTTGCCACCGAGCCGGTCGGCCGGCCGATCGCCCGCTCGGTGATCGTCACCGTTCGCGCACTGGTCTCGAGGAACGACGAGTTGACCCGCACGAGCACGTTGCCGGCCGGCACGTTCGGCACGGAGAAGGTGCCGTTCACCTGCCCGGTTCCGGTGAGCGTCGTGTAGGTCGCCCCGTTGGGCACGTAGACCTCGATGATGGCAGTCGAGAGGTTGACGCCCGCCGTCGCGGTGTTGCCGTTGGTGAGGTGGTTGACCCTCGTGTAGGTGCCGTTGAGGGTCGCGGTCGCCGAGCCGCCAGCCGTGGAGCCGCCCGCCGTCGAGCCGCCAGCCGTGGAGCCGCCAGCCGTCGAACCGCCAGCCGTCGAACCGCCTGCCGTCGAACCGCCTGCCGTCGA
>JBPOIJ010000083.1:0-42041 GCA_052034585.1 Myxococcota bacterium | reverse complement strand
GCCGCTGGGCCGTCGCCCCGGAAGATCGCAGCGCCTCCAGCCATGCTCCTCGGGCCAGGTGAGGATCCGACTGCGCGCAGCCACAGCGCCCGACGAGCGCGATCAGCGCGGGCGCTTGAAGCACAGGTAGGTCGCGCCTCCGCCGACCGAGTTCCCGTTCTGGACGACGGGCGGGCGGAACGAGACCGAGACGAGCTCGAACCCCTCGGCACCAGCCTTCTCGAGATCGGCGTTCTTCGGCACGCCGTCGACGTCGACGCACCAGTGCTCCCAGCGGCTCGGGCTGTCGGCGTTCGCCCGGGGGATCTGCACGAGCGCCGTCGTCACGCAGCCCGCGAGGAAGGCAACGATCACCACCATCGGGGTCTTGGTCATTCGAGCGCTCACTGGGTTCGTGGAATGAGGGTGTAGAAGAAGGCCTGGCTCGGCGAGCTCGCGGGTCCTTCGTCGCCGACGACGTGCACCGCTTCGGGCCCGGCGCTGATGTTGAAGAACCGCGGGATCGCGCCGGTGGGCAGGTTCTGGAAGAACTCGAAGCCCCCGTCGGTGAAGCGCGTTCGATGCAGAATGCCCTCGAAGGCCCCGATGTAGACGGCGTTCGTCGTGACCGCGATCGAGTAGCAGGTGCTGGTGAGGCCGCTGAGGTCGGCGATCAGATCGATGCCGCCGTCGGCGGCCGGTGCGAACACCCGGCACTGCTGACTCACCATCCAGATGTTGGACTCGCTCGTTCCGTCGATGCCCCGGATCCCCTCGGGGTCGAGCTGCGCGCTGATGCGGCCCACGCCCACCTTGCCGACGTAGCCGTCGTCCGTGCCGTAGAAGACGGAGCCTCCGGGAGAGGCGAACACCGCGTCGACGTACTGACTGCCCGCCATCGTGTCCGGCTGCAGCACCGTGGTGGCGTTCGAGGCGGCGAGGTTGACCGAGCAGATGCCCTCGTTCCGGCCGCCGACCAGCAGCCGATTCTGAACCGCGTCGAAGGAGAGGCTGTTCGCGAACCAGTCTTGGCCCGCACAGCCGGTCGACCCGCTGCGGAACACGGTGCCCGCCAGCCCGCCGTCGACGAAGTGGTACACCGGCGCGCTGATCACGTTCGAGTTCGAGATCATGAAGAAGTCCTTCGCGCTCGGCCCGGACACCTTGACGAAGGGCACCGCGCTCGGGGCAGGGCGGGTGAGGCCGGTGCCCATTCCGTTCGGGTCGTGCTCGACGATGTGAACGGCGGCAGGCGTCGCCGAGCGGGTGAAGAAGCCGAAGGCCTCGTTGAGCGAGCTGCCGACGACCCCGTCACCGAAATAGAGGTTGCCTGCACGAGTCGTGGCGCGATGGAGGCAGAAGGGCTGCCCGCACATCACCCCCGCGTCCGTCATGCCGCCGGCCGACCCGCCGCCCGCGCTGCCCCCGGCGACCGCTCCACCGCCCGTCGAGCCACCGCTGGCTCCACCGCCGCTCGCCCCGCCAGCGCTCGTTCCGCCACCCGTGCTGCCACCGCCAGCGCTTCCGCCGCCGCTCGAGCCTCCCGCCGCGCTGCCCGCGTCGCAGTGCGCGTTCTTGCAATAGGTGTCGTAGGCAGCGTCGAAGTTGAAGCAGGCCGCCGACGAGAGCCCGAGGAGGGTGAGGACCGCGCGCTTCATCGAATCACCTCGGTCAGATCGAAGGTTCGCGAGAACACGAGCCCGCCGCCTTGAGGGGTCACGATGATCGCGACCGGGGCCGGCTCGCTCGGCTTCCCCACGAGGAACATCACGGCCGCGGCGCCCAGGCCTGCGACCGCGACACCGGAGAACACCCAGCCCAGGGTGCTGAACGTCTTCCCGCTCTCGCGCGCAGCGAGCGCCTCGGCGGGGCTGATCGTCGGTGGGTTCTTGGTGAGATCGGCGTACTTGCCCGAGGCGCTGATGAACGCGACGCTCGCGGCGGCAGCTCCGAGGAGCCCGACGGCTCCGGGGATCCACGCATAGGAGCGTAGCGAGGGGCCCGACTTCACCACCGCGGGAGGGGGCTGCAGGGACTTCTTCCGTTCTTCCTCGAGCCGCGCGGCCTCGGCGATCTTCCGATCTTCTTCCGCCTTCGCCGCGTCGGCCTTCGCCTTCTCCTCGGCCAGGCGCTTCTCTTCTTCGGCCTTCTGCGCGGCGAGGGTGGGCGCGAGCAGCTTCTTCACTTGTTCCCGCGACTTCTCGGCGAGGGCGCTGATCTTCGGCGCGACGGCGATGGGCAACTTCAGATCGGGATCGACGGAGAACGCCTCGCTGAACGCCTTCGAGGCCTTGTCGTCCTTCCCCATGTCGGCGAGCACGACGCCCTCGAGCACCGAGCAGCGCGCTTCATCGTCGGGCGTCTTCGCCTTCGACTTGGCCTTCTGCACCTGGGCGAGGGACTTGGCGTACTCGAGGTTCTCGTAGAGCGCGATCGCGGCCTGGAGGTACTTGGTGACCTCCGCCGACTGCTGCGCGAGGGCGGTGAACGACAGCAGGAGGGCGACGACGAGGGCGGCTCGAGGCAGGCGCATGCTCACTCCATGAGGAAGTTGTGGGTGAAGACGTTGCTGCCGGGCTTCACCACGAAGGGCTTCTCGATCGTCTTGTTGGAGCCGGGTTCGATCACCTTCACGGTGTGGCTCCCGACCGTCGCGGGGATCTCCTTGCCGAGCGGGGTCTCTCCCAGGAACCGCCCGTCGAGGTAGACGCGGCCCACGGGTCGAATGCGGAAGTCGATGCGGCCCATCTTGGGAGGCGCTGGGATCGCGGTTCGGCCTGCATCGGGCGGTGCTTCGGCCCCCGCGTCCACCACCTCTGCCATCGCGCCGGCGTCGACGATCACCGCCTCGACTGCTCTGCCTGCGTCTTCGGTCGCCACCGGGGGCAGCGCGATCGGCACGATCGGCGTGACGGTGGGGGGCTCGACGGGCGGTGGTGGCTTGAGGGCGAAGTAGGCACCGATCGCGAGGGCGATCGCAGCGACGACTCCGATTCCGGCGAGGAGCGGGGTCTTCGACTTCGACGGCTCGGCGCGCACGATCGTGCCCGACACCCCGGTTCCCGAGTGGGTGGGCACCGGCGGCGCCGGCTTCTCACCCGACGACGGCTGCGAAGGGAAGGTCTTGTCGAGCGGGAGGCCTCCGGGAGGCATCACGTTCTGCAAGGTGGCTTCGTGATCTTCGGGGAAGAGGTGCTCGACGAGGCGGCCGACGTCGGCGACCGAGACCACCTCGCCCGTCGAGGCGATGAAGCGCTCGAGATCGTGCTGCAGCTCGCGGCAGGTCGAGTACCGCTTGGAGGGATCCTTCTCGAGGCACCTGGCGATGATCGCGTCGAGCGCCGGCGGGAGATCGGTGCGCTTCTGGCTGGCGCGGGTCAGCGGCTCGCTGCCCATGATCGCCTGAATGATGCTCACCTCGCTGGTGGCATCGAAGGGCATCTGGCCGACGGCGAGCTCGTACAGCACCACCCCGAGGGCGAAGATGTCGGCGCGGCGATCGAGCGGCTCCCGGGCGAGCTGCTCGGGCGGCATGTAGGCGAGCTTGCCTTTGATGACGCCCGACTTGGTGAGGTGTGGCTGGGTCGAGGCCTTGGCGATGCCGAAGTCGACGACCTTCACCGAGCCGGTGCGCGAGACGAGCACGTTGTCGGGCGAGATGTCGCGGTGCACCAGGTTCATCACCTGGCCCGTCGGGTCCTTGAGATCGTGCGCGTAGCCGAGGCCCTCGGCCGCCAGCGCGACGATGCGGGCACACAGCGGCAACGAGATGGGACCGACCGTCTCCCGCGCCGCCTTGTTGAGCGAGCGCAGGTTGGGTCCGTCGATGAACTCCATCGCGATGTAGTAGGTGCCGTCGGTCTGGCCGAAGTCGAAGATCTGCACCACGTTGGGGTGGTTCAGCTCGGCAGCCAGCCGCGCCTCGGACAGGAACATGTTGATGAAGTTCTGGTCCTCACCGAAGTGCGGGAGGATGCGCTTCACCACGAGCTTCTTCTGGAAGCCCATCGGCCCGTCTGCACGCGCGAGGAAGACCTCGGCCATGCCACCGGTAGCCAGCTTGCGGACCAGCGTGTACTTGCCGAGCGTCTGGGCCATCGAGAGCTCGCACCATCGCCCAAGGGGCTCGTCATCCCAAGTGTTTTGAGCCGTCGCGCGCCCCGCCGATCGGTCGTGATTCGGTCGACGAGCGCTGGGGGAAGGGCTAGAGCGCGCCGCGATGAACCTCGCTCTCGTTCTGGTGGTCTTGAGCGCCTCGCCTGGCCTCCTGCCGTCGGCTCAGCTCCGCAAGGATCAAGGCTGCACGCGCTCGACGGTCGTTCGCGACGCCAAGGGTGAATACGAAGGTGCTCCGTGGGACTCGCAGATGGCGGCGATTCTCCAGCCCGACGGCATGCTCGAGTGGGATCTCGGGCAGACGTACCCGATCGAGGGCGCGCTGCTGCAGGCCGACAACAACGATGACTTCATTCTGTGGGGCTCGACCGACGGCAACTTCTTCCAGCCGATCTGGCGCGCACCCCAAGACGCGATGGCCGGCCTGCGCACCCGCAGCAGCAAGGAGCTCAAGTCGCAGGCCCGCTACCTCCGGCTGACCGCCGAGGGCGGAGATCGCATGTACTCGATCAGCGAGCTGATGGTGTTCACCAGGGCCGCGGAGCTGACCGACGACGTGATGGAACGAACGCCCGTTCCGCCGCCGCCAGCGCGCCCTCCAGCGAACCTCGATGGGTCGATGATCGTCGTCGGCCTCGCAGGGGCCTGGGCCGTGTACTGGTTCTGGAGCCGCCGTCAGGCCGCCCTCGCGAAGGCCGCGCCGCCTCCCGCTGCGCCACCGCCACCGGCCGCCGAGTCGTCGAAGCCCGAGGAGCCGTCACCGCCCGCCGCCTGATCGGCAACCGAGCGGCAACGACTGCGCAGAGGCGATTCGAGGCTCCGTCGAGGTCGACCCGCGAGCCGGTCGCTTGCGGAGCGCCGCCAGAGTGCAGTGGGATCGCCGTCGTGACGCTCGGTGCTCTGCCAGAGTGGGCGATTCAGCTCGAGGCCTCGCCCGAGCGGGTGCAGGGGGCCACCCGAGTCCTCGACGAAGCGACGAAGGCGCTCGCGAGCGGCAACCTCGACGACGAGACCAAGGAGCTGGCGATCGCGGCGGGGCTCCTCGATCGCCTCCTCGAGAAGGTCGATCCGGCCGAGGCAGGGGCGTTTCTGAGGCTTCGTCGCCGTTTCAACCGCGCCGCCGATCGGGTGCTCGGGTTGCTGGGTGAGCGCCCCGCGCCGAGCGAGCTGTCGGCGCATCGAGTGGTGCGCCTGGTTCCCCACCTGCCGATTCGTTGCGCCGGCCGAGCGGGCACCAGCTGGGCCCGCTTCACCCTCTCGCGCGCGATCTTCCCCGTCGGGTGGCTGGCGATTCCGTCGCTGCTCCTCGGCTGGTACCCGCTTCCGATCGGGCTCGCGGCTGTCACCGCGGTGGAGTGGTGGCTGATGCCGCGCCTCGCGGTGACGGCGGTCGGGCTCTTCGTCGACGGCCGACGAATCCCGCTGAGCGAGATCCGCTTCTGTCGCCCGCACCAGGCCTTCGTGGAGTTGGTGACGAAGGACGGCGAAGCGCTCGAGCTCCCCGATGGCCCGGTCGAGCGCGGCCTCCGCGAAGCGGGCGTCACCTTCGTCTGAGCCGACTCAGGCCTCGCAGTCGAAGAGCACCTTGCCGACGTTCTTGCGCCCCTGCACGTGGGCATGCGCGTCGGCGGCCTTCGAGAGCGGAAAGACCGAGTCGACGTGTGGTGCGATGCGGCCCTCGCTGAACATGCGGATCAGCTCGTCGAGGTGCGAGCCGATCAGCGCCGCTTCGTGCCAGAGGTTGCCCATGTTCACCCCGACGATCCCCTTGTTGAGGTTCATCAGCTCCATCGGGCTCCACTTGCGCATCGAGAGGAACTCCTTGGCGACGTGGAAGAGGCTGCGCTTCTCGCCGTCGATCATGTTGGCCCAGCCGAAGGCGTAGAGCGTGCCACCGGAGCGCAGCACCGAGAGCCCACGCTCCCAGTCCTTGCCGCCGAGCGCGTCGAGGATGCGATCGACGCCGCGTCCATTGGTGAGGCGCTTCACCTCGGCGACGTAGTCCTTCGTTCGGTAATCGATCGGGTGATCGAGCCCCTGCTTCTTCAGGAACTCGTGCTTGGAGGCCGAGGAGGTGCCGAGCAGGGTGACGTTGGGGACGGTGCGCGCGAGCTGAATCGCCGACAAGCCCACCCCGCCGGCAGCCATGTGGATCAGCACCGACATGCCGGGGAGGAGCGGCGCGGTCCAGAAGAGCATCTGGTACGCCGTCAGGTAGTTCACCGGGAGCGCCGCCGCAGCGTCGAAGCTCATCGCGTCGGGGATCTTGCGGACGAGGTGATGGGAGACGCAGATCATCGAGGCCTGACCGCCGAACTTGCACATCGCGGTCACTCGATCGCCGTTCGCGAACCCGGTGACGCTGGCGCCCAGCCCATCGACGACGCCCGAGACCTCGTAGCCC
Organism: Myxococcota bacterium; assembly: GCA_052034585.1. GTDB lineage: Bacteria > Myxococcota > Myxococcia > Myxococcales > Myxococcaceae > Xiheimicrobium. The sequence continues at coordinate 35,542 of JBPOIJ010000083.1, read as the reverse complement.
ATCACCATCGGAAAGGGCGGCGCGCCTGGATAGAGCCCGACCCGCGCGGCGATTTCGGTGAAGTTGAGCCCGGCCCGCTTGACGCGAATGCGCACCTCGTGGGCCGCGGGCGTGGGATCGGGTCGCTCCTCGACGACCAGCACCTCGGGGCCTCCAGCCTTTCGATTGACGAGCGCGCGCATGGTGGGCCTTTGTAGCGCAGCGCGAGAGCGAGCCGAGGAGGACGTGTCAGGTCGCGTCGTCTTCGCGCGCCCCATGCGTCGAGTCCGGCCCGGCGCCGCCTGCGACCAGCAACCGCGCGAGCTCGACGCGGGAGTCCACCTCGAGCAACGAGAACACGCGCCGAAGCTGGTTGGCGACCGTGTTCGGGCTCGTGCCTCGGGCGTCCGCGATTCGCCGGTTCGACTCCCCGCGCGCGGCTCGCTCGGCGACGTCGCGTTCGGCGGGAGAGAGCGACTCGAGCAGCTGCCCGTGCGGGCCGATCGGCGCGCTGAAGAACTGCTCGGTCCCGACCCGGAACGGAGCGGCCGAGAGGCGGAGGTGGGGAGTGAAGAAGGCGGCCAGCTCCGAGAGCGAGCCGAGGCCCAGCTTGGCGCGCGCCCTCGCGGCGGCCTTGGCGACTGCGCTCTCGCCGACCCCGTCGTCGTAGGCGATCTCCTTCAGGGTGGAACCGCGGCCGAGCGACTCTGCGATTCGCGCCTCTCGTTGGGTCAGCCCGCGCGGATCGCGGACCCGAGGCTCGTTGCGGTGCGCCACCACGTACCGGCGGCCGTCGTGCTCGATGCGATCGACCAACGACCAGCGGCCGTCGACCAGCCCACGCCAGAGCTCGAGCGCCTCGTCGGGTGTCTTCCGGGCCCGCCCTCGGGCACGCTCCCGACGCGTCACCGCCTCGGTCAAGGTGGCGCGCAGCTGCTGGGCTTCGCCGTCGCCGTGCTCGAGCCGGCCTCGGGTGGAGAAGATCGCCTCTCCTTCGCCGCCCGAGGCACCGAGCCGATGCCGAAGGCGAAAGCCCGCGCCGATGTGGGCCGCCAACCGCCGCATGCGCCCGGGGTGGGGAGGGCGGGCGTTCTCGGTCGGGCAGGCCCCGGAGATGGCCAGGGTGTGGGTCTCTCCGTCGTGAATGGGCAGGTAGTGCACGTCGACGTAGGGCAACGACAGCGAACGAATGCGCTCGGCGAACGCCGGCTCGTGGCCCAGCGCGCCCAAGGCGCCCCGCATCGAGGTCGTCTCACCGTAGCGGCGGAGGTGCGTCACCACGTCCCGCGGAAAGCTGTTGGTCAGCTCGGCGACGTGCGCCTCGAGATCGGCCGGCCCGCCGTGACTGACGACCTGGACCAGCTGATGCCCTTTGGGGGTCGCGCGAAAGACCTGGGCCACCACACCCAGGCCGTGATCGAGGTCGAGCAGGCGGGAGAGGAGCCCGGTGAGCCACGAGGTCTCGTCATCTTCGAGCCGATAGGCGGCCTCGACGACCGCGATCCAGTCCACGCGGGAATCACAGCGACACTTTCGCGGCAGATCAACTTCGAGTTCCGAATCGGACTATTGCCGAGCGCGGCCTCTCCCAAGAATCCTTGCGCGATGGCCCTCTCGAATCGTCTCGTGGTGCTGTGTCTCCTGGTGAGTCTCGCGGCGTGTCGTCAAGGAGGCGAGCCTGGCCCACGCCCCGACGCAGGCGCCGACGCGGGCAATTCCGCCGATGGAGGGACGGGCACGGACGGCGGCCGCGACGCGAACATCGAGGAGGTGCTCGGCTGCACTCCGCCGCTCGGCGTCAACGGCACCGCACAGCCGAACGAGCTGCAGCTGCACGTCGTCGACACCAGGCGGTTTCCCGACGCGCTCTGCAACGACGGCTCGCCTCCCATTCTCTATTACCGGCCGTTTCGCGGGGCGGCGAACCGCAACAAGTGGCTGTTGAGCTTGCGGGGTGGGGGCGGCTGCGGCTCCGGACCGGCCTGCGCGGCTCGCTGGTGCGCCTGTTCGGACGCCCACCCGTGCGCCTACTCGGACACCAAGGGCATCTTCACCGCCAACAACATGTCCGGGAGTGGGCGACGGGGAGAGTCGGGAGGCGGCGTCGACGGTCGTGATCCTCGCAACCCCACGCCCTTCGACGACTTCAACCAGGTGCAGTTCCACTACTGCAGCTCGGACGCCTGGCGCGGGAACGCGCGGGGAGTCGAGTACACCACCGTTCACCCGCGTCGAGGCGACACCGTCACGTACGTGATGCACTTTCTCGGCGCGAGCATTCTCGACGCCGACATCGCCACGCTCCAGCAGGAGAACGTCGGCGCGCTCGAGTACACCCTGGGCGGCGGGTCGGTGCCGATGCCCGATCTCGACGAGGCGACCCAGGTGGTGATCACCGGGGACTCCGGCGGAGCGACGGGGGTGATCGAACGGCTCGACGCGGTGGCGGAGCGGCTCCGGGCGAGCCACGTGCCAGGCCCCGCGCCCGAGATTCACGGGATCATCGACGCGGCCGCCGGACCCGAGCAGAGCCGGCTCGACTACCAGAGCTCGTCGTACGCCGCGCGCGACCTCAGGACCTACGATCAGATCATGGCCGTTCTGCCGACGGCGCCCGCGAACAAGGACGCCCGCGTCGACTCGAGCTGCCTCGCCTACCACGCGCCACGCAACTCGACGGGCTGGTGCTTCGACGAGACGCACGTGATTCGGCACCACCTCACCACGCCCTTCTTCTACCGAATGGCGCTCCTCGACTCGGGCATCTCGACCTTCTACGTGACCGACGACATCCGCGACCCTGATCGGGGTGGGCGCACCTTCAAGGACGACGTCGGCTTCTTCGGGGTGGTGCTGCACGACGAGCTGAAGCGGTTCGGAGCGCTGCCGACCCTCACCCAACCCGACCACGAGCAGGGCACGGTCGCTCCCGGCGTCTTCGCGCCCGCGTGCAGCTTCCACGACACGATCCACAACTCGACGCAGACCTTCGGGACGACGATCACGCCCGCGGGCACCAGCACCGCCAAGGCGCTCCTCGACGTCTACGCCGCCTGGCGCGCCGACCCGAACTCCGCTGATGCCCGACTGCTGACCGAGAGCACGACGCGCGCCGACACGGTCTGTCCGTGAACCGGTCGGCAATCGACTCCAGCGCCGCGCGTACCGGCCGTCATGCAAGAGGATCTGATCATCGGCCTGGCGGGCACCGTCGGCGTCTTCGCCTTTCTCATCGTCACGTCGGTGTCGGCTGCGTGGACCATTCGGCACGTGACGCGGCTGAGGGCCGAGACGCTGCGGCTGGCGATCGAGCGCGGCCAGCCACTGCCTTCCGCGCCGCCGATCGACGTGGCCCAGCGAGACGCCCGCCGAGGCGTGCTCGCGATCGCGCTTGGAGTGGGAACCGCCATCGCGCTCGGAGTGATGGGCGGCCTCGAGGTGGCGGCGCTGGGCGCGATTCCGGCCGTGTTGGGCGCTGGCTGGCTCGTCACCTCCCGACTGGGCCGCGCGAAGCAGCTCCCTCCGCCGTCGGGTCCCTCGAACGGTGAGCCGATCGAAGCGCCTCGCCACGCCGTGATCTGACGGACTTCGGCGGTCGGCGCTCGTATACTGGCCCGGTGAAGGCGCTCGCTCCCGGGTTTCTCATCGCCATGCCGCAGATGTCCGACCCGAACTTCTCGCGGGCGGTGGTGCTCATGCTCGAGCACAACGACGAAGGCGCGATGGGGCTCATCATCAACCGCACCGCCGAGCTCACCTTTCGCGATCTGGCGAAGTCCCAGAAGCTCGAGATCGCGGCGACCCGCGAAGACGACGCGATCTTCCTCGGTGGGCCCGTCGAGCCGCACCGCGGCTTCGTGCTGCACGATCGGGAGTCGATCGAAGAGCGGGCGCCGCTCCTCCCCGGCCTCTTCCTCTCCGTCACCACCGATGCGCTCGAGCCGTTGCTCCTCGACGCCTCGACGAAGCTCCGCTTCTGTCTCGGGTACTCGGGGTGGGGCCCCGGCCAGCTCGAGAAGGAGATCGCCCAGGGCAGCTGGCTCTTCACCGAGGCGCGCTCCGAGCCGGTGCTCGTCACCGAGCCGAGGGAGATCTGGAGCGAGGTCATCAAGTCGATGGGCGTCGACCCCGCGATGTTGGTCAGCACTGGAGGCATCAACTGATGGATCCCAGCTTCATCAAGACGCGCATCGAGCAGGCGCTCCCGGGCGCCGAGGTCGAGGTCCGCGACACCACCGGCACCGGCGATCACTTCGAGGCGCGGGTGATCAGCCCGACCTTCCAGGGGCTCTCCATGGTGCAGCAGCACCAGCAGGTGTACGCCCCGCTCCAACAGTGGCTGCAGACCGGCGAGCTGCACGCGCTCGCCCTCAAGACGTACACCCCCGAGCAGTGGACCAAGGTGAAGCGATGATCAACGACGCGTTGAAGGCCCGGTTCGACAAGGAAGTCTCCGAGAACCCGATCGTCATCTACATGAAGGGCAACCAGCTCTTCCCCCAGTGCGGCTTCTCGGCGCGCGCGGTGCAACTCCTCCAGCCGTACGGGAAGCTCTTCACCGTCGACGTGCTCAAGGAGCCCGAGGTGCGCGAGGGCATCAAGGCGTACTCGAACTGGCCGACGCTCCCGCAGGTCTACATTCGCGGCAAGTTCATCGGCGGCAGCGACATCGTCGCCGAGCTGGCCGAACGCGGTGAGCTCGAGGCGCTGGTCAAGGGCGGCTGAGGAACGAAGCTCGTTCTGCTTGCGTCACAGCCAGCCGCTCGAGGGGAGGCGCATGTCGACGTCGACGACCGCAGCACCGGCGACCGAAGCCGCGACGGGGCCATGGGCCCGCTTCAAGGCGTTCAAGGAGCGGAACCACATCGCCTTCGAGGTGGCGTTCTTCTTCGCCGGCTTCCTCTTCGACGTCGTGCTGCTCCACCGCATCGACTCGACGCCGCTCCTCATTCACCAGGGCATCTACCTGGTGCTCTCGGGCCTGCTGATCTTCGTCGACCACCGGTTGCACGTGGCGGGCAAGGAGCCCGAGGGCTTCCTCGGAAAGCTCGCCTCGTTCCGTCTGTGGGTGATGCACTTCTTCCTCGGCACCCTGCTCAACGCCTTCATGGTGTTCTACTTCCGTGCCTCGAGCGGCGTGCTCTCGTTCGTCTTCCTCGTCGCGCTCGCGGGGCTGATCGTCGCCAACGAGCTGCCGCGCTTTCGGCAGCAGGGCCCGATCGTTCGAGTGGCGATGCTCTCGTTCGCGACGACCTCGTTCCTCGCGTACCTCTTGCCGGTGATCGTCGGGCACCTCGCGAGCTGGCAGTACTCCCTCGCGGTGCTGATCGGCAGCGGCGTCACCGTCGGGTTGTGGAAGCTCTTCACCCGCTTCACCAAGGACCCGAACTGGACCTTCCAGCGTGCGGTCGCGCCGGGCCTCGTCGTTCAGGTGACGCTGCTGCTCTTCTATTGGGTGGGCGCGGTGCCGCCGGTGCCCCTCTCGCTCAAGCACATTCGGGTCTACGCGCACGTGCTCGCCGAGAAGAACGGGAACGAACGGCGCTACGTGCTCGAGTATCAGCCGGCGCCGGGCTGGCAGTTCTGGCGAAGCCACACCAACGACTTCGTGGCCTCGGCGACGGGCGTCTGCCTCGATCGCGCGAACGGCTACGCGAAGACCGAGGTGGCCTGCGACACCGATGAGCCGTGCAAGGCGATGGCGAAGGGCTCGCTCTGCTCGGCGAAGCGCGCCTGGGTCTACGTGCGGGTCTTCGCGCCGACCAAGTTCCACGACACGGTGCGCTTTGCCTGGGAGATGGACGGGCCCAAGGGCTGGGTCGATCGCGGCGGCTACGAGGGCGCGCTGAGCGGCGGAAGCGAAGAGGGGTACCACACGTTCGCGTACTCGACGATCAGCGACGACACCGACTACCGGGTGCGGGTGTTGACGAAGGACGGGCGGGAGATCGGCCGGCTCACCTTCCACGCCAGGCTGGGCGAGCCGCCCGAGGTGGCGACCGAGATCGATTGACTCAGTCGGCGCCGGGCCCGATCACTTCCACACCGACTTCATCCACTTCTCGACGGCGCTGGCCTCGCTCGGAATCGACGCCGAGAGGTTCTTCATGCCGCTCGGAGTGACGAGCACGTCGTCTTCGATGCGCACGCCGATGCCGCGGAACTTGGCCGGCACGGTGAGATCGTCGAGCTGAAAATAGAGGCCCGGCTCGACGGTGAGCACCATGCCGGGCTGGAGCTTCCCGTACCGGTAGACCTGCTCACGCGCCTTCGCGCAGTCGTGCACGTCGAGGCCCAGCATGTGGCTGACGTTGTGGAGCGACCAGCGCTTGAAGAAGAGGTGCTCGGGCGCGAGCGCCTCCTCGACGGACATCGGGAGGATCCCCAAGTCGGCGAGGCCCTGAGCGAGCACCTTCGAGGCCGCGAGGTTGGGCGCCATGAAGTCGTTGCCTGGCTTCACCTCGGCGAGCGCCGCCTGCTGCGCGGCCCAGACGAGCTCGTAGATGGTGCGCTGCTCCTTCGAGAACCGGCCGGAGATCGGCAGCGTGCGGGTGATGTCGGCCGTGTAGAGCGCGTGCCCTTCGATGCCGGCGTCGACGAGGATCAGGTCCTTGCGCTTGAGCGCGCCGTGGTTCCGCGTCCAGTGGAGGATGCAGGCGTTGGCCCCGCTCGCGGCGATCGTCCCGTAGCCGACGTCCTGGCCTTCGACGCGCGCGCGCAGGTTGAAGGTGCCCTCGACCTCCCGCTCGCTCTTCGCCTTGGGCAGCGCACGGATGATGTCCTCGAAGCCGCGCTTGGTGGCGTCGATCACCTTCTTGAGTTCCTTCACCTCGAGCGCGTCCTTCACGAGGCGCTGCTCGGAGAGGGCGGTGGCGAGCTCGTCGTCGGGTTTGCCCTCGTCGCGCTTGGGAACGGCCGAGTCGACCGGCGCCGAGAAGCCACGCAGCACGCGCGCGATGGGGTGCTTCTCGAGGAACGCCTTCAGCTCGTCGAGGGGGTGCGCGAAGTCGGTGCCGTAGTGGGCGCGGCTCTGATCCACGCCGAGGCGGGCGCCGACCCAGAGCTCTCCCTTCTTTCGATCGGTGTAGAAGGTCTCGCTCGCGCGGCCAGGGTTCGGCTCGACGAAGAGGTGCGCGTCGTGACCTCCCGCGGGGCGCGGCGTCATCACCAGCACGCAGTCGGCCTCGGTGTTGCCGGTGAGGTAGAAGAAGTCGGAGCCGGGTCGGAAGCGATAGAAGGTGTCGTTCGCGCGCACCTTCTCGTGGCCGGTGGGGATCACCAGCACCTCGTTCGGGAAGCGCTCGGACAGCGTCTGACGGCGCCGCGCGTGGAAGTCGGCCGCCGCGATCGGCTTGGGGAGCGGCTTCGACTGCGGCTTCCACTCCGTCATCATGAAGCGGACGAGCGCCTCGGGGTTGTTCGGATCCTTCGGCTTCTCGACTGGCCGCTTGGTCTGCTCGTCGTGGAAGGTCATGGGGCGCGTTATGCCCCAATCACCGGCCGAGCGTGAGGGTGGGGCGGAGCGCGCCGATGACCGCCGGCACCGCCGTCTCCCCGCGGAGGACGCGAGGCCCCAGGGAGATCGGGTGAAAGCCGTGCTTGGAGAGCAGGTCGATCTCGAAGGGAACCCACCCGCCGTCCGGCCCGAGCGCGATCACCAGTCGGCGTGTCGGGTCGAGCGGGCCTGCAGGCGTCGAGGCGGTGGGATGAGGGACGACGCGGAGCGCTCCCGGCGGCGCCCAGGTCTCCAGCTCGTCTTCGATGAAGGGCTTGAACCGCTCCTTCACCGTCACGATCGGAGGGATCGTGTCCTTCGCCTGCTCGAGGCCGAGATCGACGAGGCCCGCGAGCGTCTCGGCGGTGAGCACCTTCGCGTCGAAGTACGACTTCTCGACCCGCGCCGCGTTGAGGAGCACGACGCGATCGACGCCGAGTGACGCGACCGCAGGAATGACGCGCTTGAGCGCCTTCGGCCGGGGAATCGCCAGCAACAGATCGATGCCTGGCCTCGGTGGCGGGGCTTCGTCGAGCGAGACGACGAGACGAACCGCGTCACCCTCCCACGACACCGTCGCGGTGCCGAGCTTCCCTCCGCGGACGCCGACCCTCAGCGAGTCGCCTTCGCTGACCCGGAGCACCTCGCGGGCGTGCGTCGCGCGCCGATCACGCAGCGTCGCCGTTCCATCGGGCGCGAGCTCGTCGGGTGAGAGGAGGAGCAAGTTCACGACGGCAGCCGACATCGCAGGAAGCGAAGGAGCGGTCGAGCGTCAGACGGAGCGATTGCGCCTCCCTCGAAGAGACGGCACAAGGGCCAAGTGGAGGCCGCCCCCGACACCCACCGCGAAGTGTGCTGGCGCTGCCGGAGACCGAAGCGCGTGTGCTGGTGCTCCGCGGTCACGCTCGTCGAGAGCCGGACGCGGGTCGTCTTCCTGCAGCACCCGCGGGAGTTCAAGGTGCCGGTCTCGACCTGCCGCATGGCGCACCTCTCGCTGCCCAACTCCGAGCTCCACGTCGGGCTCACTGCCGCCGGGTCTCCGTCGCTCGAGGCGATCTGCGCACGCCCCGGAACGGCCGTGCTCTTCCCCGCCGATGACGCGATGGACGCAGACACGGTGTCGACGCCACCCGAAACGCTCGTCGTCATCGACGGCACCTGGTCGAACGCGCGCAAGGTGGTGAACAACTGCCCCTTGCTCTCGAAGCTCCCCAGGCTGGCCTTTCGGCCCGATCAGAAGAGCCGCTACCGCATTCGTGCCGAACCCGACGACGACTTCGTCTCGACGATCGAGGCCACCGCCATCGTCCTCGAGAAGCTCGAGCGCGCGCCGGGCAAGTTTCGGCCGATCCTCAGCGCCTTCGACGCGATGGTCGAGCGGCAGCTCGAGTTCGCCGAGTCCACCGGCCGCCGAACGCGTCACGCCCGCGCCAAGGCTCGCAACTCGGTGCGCGTCGATCCGCTCGCCGAGCTGAAGTCGGCCCAGTCGCCCGTCGTCGTCTTCGGAGAGTCGAACGCCTGGCCGCTCGACGCCGTCAACGCGCCGCCCGGAGAGCCCGAGCTCGTGCAGTTGGTCGCACGCCGCCTCTCGACGGGAGAGACCTTCGAGGCGGTGATGAAGCCCACCCGCCCGCTCGCGCCCAACGTGCCGCTCCATCTCGACGTGTCGGTCGATCGCCTGCTCGCGGGGGAGCTTCGATCGGCGGGGCTCGCGCGGTTCGCTGCCTTCCTGCGTGAGGGCGATCTGCTCGTGGGCTGGGGGCGCTACTGCCACGATCTCCTCTCGCATGAAGGGCTCGCGCTCCCTCCCTTCCTCGACGTGCGCGCGCGGCTCTGTCAGCTCAACGCCGGTCGCCCTGGGTCGGTCGAGGCCTGTGCGGCGCGCTTGGGGGTCGGGTTGCCGGAAGGGCGAGGGCGCGCGGCGCGACGGCTCGAGGCGGTGGCGGCGGTGGCGCAGGCCGCGAGGGACGGACGAGCGCTCGAGGCGCTCCCACGAAAGGCAGGCTCATGAACGTGCGGGTGTTGATGGCGCTGTTCGTCCTCAGTTGGACGCTGTGGGCGTGCATGCCGCTGTGGGGCAGCGCGACCTTCGCCGCGATCGAGGTCGCCACCCTCTTCGGCGTCACCCAGCGCAACCGATCGGCCCTGGCCGCCGTTCGAGGAGAGTTCGCCACGCTCGCCGAGGCCTTGCCTGCCGACGCCCGCTCCTTCTTCGAGAAGTACGCCTTCTTCTACACCCAGCGTGCGCAGGCCTCGGAGTGGGCCGGGCTGCTCCGCGCCGTCGGGCTCGCCGCGCTCCTGCTCATTCCCGTCTTCGCGCTCCATGCCCTCCTGCGCACCGATCTGAAGCCGCTCATCGCCATCGTGCCGGCGGCGCTCTTCTTCGTGCTCAACGCAGTGCTCGCGCCGTCGCTCGAGGTCGACGACTGGGTCAAGGACGACGGCAAGGCGGCGGATCGGGCGCTGCACGAGACGGTGAGCCGGGCGATCGCCGAGAAGAACGCGGCGGCGGCGGCCGCGCTGTTGGGATCCGCTCCGGGCGCACGGCTCGCGCCTCCACCCGGGACTCAGCCTCCGCCCTGAATGCCACCGTTCGCGGCGGGTACTGCTCCTGGCGACCCTCCGTGACGAGGACCATCGAAATTCGTCCTCGGCTGAGGTAACCGCGCCATTCGGAGAACACATGCCAGAGAAAATTGCCGTCATCGGGTTGGGGTACGTCGGGCTCCCAGTCGCCCTGGGGTTTGCCCGCAAGTTCAAGGGCACCATCGGCTTCGACATCAACGAGGCGAAGGTGAAGGAGCTCGCCTCGGGGTTCGATCGAACCGGTGAGATCGACGCAGCCACCCTGAACGGCGCGGGCCTCGAGATGACGGCCGACCCGGCGAAGCTGAAGCAAGCGACCTTCTTCGTCGTCGCGGTCCCCACGCCGGTCGACGTCGACAACCGCCCCGATCTCACCCCGGTGGTGAAGGCGAGCGAGACCGTCGGCAAGGCGCTCAAGAAGGGCGACGTGGTGGTCTACGAGTCCACCGTGTACCCCGGCGTCACGGAGGACATCTGCGGCCCGATCCTCGCGAAGGTGTCGGGTCTTTCCCGCTCCGACTTCCACCTCGGCTACTCGCCCGAGCGCATCAACCCGGGTGACAAGCTGCACACCTTGGAGCGGATCACCAAGGTGGTCTCGGGTGAAGACGCCCCCACGCTCGAGCGGGTGGCCAGCACCTACGGCGCGATCATCGACGCGGGCGTGTTCCGCGCGGCGAGCATCAAGGTGGCCGAGGCCGCCAAGGTGATCGAGAACACCCAGCGCGATCTCAACATCGCCCTGATGAACGAGCTGGCGCTGATCTTCGATCGCATGGGCATTCGCACCCGTGACGTGCTCGCCGCGGCCGGCACGAAGTGGAACTTCCTCAAGTTCAGCCCCGGCCTCGTCGGCGGTCACTGCATCGGCGTCGACCCGTACTACCTCACCACCAAGGCCGAGCAGCTCGGCTACCAGCCGCAGGTGATCCTCGCGGGCCGGCGCATCAACAACTCCATCGGGCCCTACGTCGCCCAGCGCACCGTGAAGCTCCTCATCCACGCGCAGAAGCCGGTGAAGGGCGCGCGCGTCGGTGTGATGGGCCTCACCTTCAAGGAAGACGTGTCGGACATTCGCAACTCGAAGGTGCCCGACATTCTCGCCGAGCTGCGCGAGTTCGGAGTCAACGCCATGCTCGCCGACCCCTACGCGGACCCGGGCGAGACGAAGCACGAGTACGGGCTGGCCCTCTCGAAGCTCGACGAGCTGGTCGATCTCGACGCGCTGATCGTCGCGGTGTCGCACAAGCAGTACCGCGAGCTGCCGATGGAAGCGCTCCTGTCGCGGCTCAAGCCGGGTGGCGTGCTGATCGACGTGAAGAGCTCGCTCGACCCCTCGAAGATTCCACCTGGGCGGGCCGAGTACTGGTGCCTGTGATGACCTTCGATCTCGACGGCCAGCTCAAGCAGCATTCGCACCGCTGGCTCGTCACTGGCGCCGCGGGCTTCATCGGGTCGCACCTGGTGGAGCAGTTGCTGATCGCGGGTCAGCGCGTCGTCGGGCTCGACAACTTCGTCACCGGCAAGCGGGAGAACCTCGAAGACGCGGTTCGCCGAGCGGGAGGAAACGCCTCCAGCCGCTTCAGCTTCCTCGAGGCCGACGTCTCGGTGCTGGAAGACTGCCGCCGTGCCTGCGACGGAGTCGACTACGTGCTGCACCAGGCGGCGCTGGGGAGCGTCCCTCGGAGCATCAAAGATCCGCTCGCCTCGCATCGCGCGAACGTCGACGGGTTCATCAACATGTTGGTGGCCGCGCGCGACGCGAAGGCCAGACGTTTCGTCTACGCGTCCTCGTCGTCGGTCTACGGCGACGATCCGACGCTCCCGAAGGTTGAGGGCAACACGGGCCAGGTGCTCTCGCCCTATGCCGCGACCAAGAAGGTGAACGAGATCTACGCCTCGGTGTTCGAGCGCACCTACGGGCTCCAGACGGTCGGCCTGCGCTACTTCAACGTCTTCGGTCCCAGGCAAGATCCGAACGGGCCGTACGCGGCGGTGATCCCCAGGTGGATGGCGCTGCTCTTCAGCGGGCACCCGGTCGAGCTGAACGGAGACGGCACCACCAGCCGTGACTTCTGCTTCGTGCTCAACGCCGTTCAGGCGAACCTGCGCGCGGCCCTCGCCCCGGGGAAGGGCGTGAGCGACACCGTCTACAACGTCGCGGTCGGCTCCCGCACCAGCCTCGCCCAGCTCTACGCGCTCATTCGCGCGAAGGTGGCGAAGACGCGGCCCGAGGTGGCCCGGCTCGAGCCCACCTTCCTTCCCTTCCGGGCAGGTGACATCAAGGACTCCCAGGCCGACATCTCGTTGGCGCGTGAACGGCTCGGGTATGCGCCGAGCCACACCATCGACGAGGGCCTCGAGCTGACGGTGGTACCAAGGAGCTGACGATGAAGATCGTGGTGACGGGTGGAGCCGGCTTCATCGGCTCGAACGTGGTCGACGCGTACCTCGCGCTTGGCCATCACGTGCTGGTGATCGACGATCTCTCGACGGGGGTCCGCGCCAACCTGAGCCCCAAGGCCGAGCTCGTTCAGGCCGACGTGCGGAGCGACGAAGCGGCGAAGGCGGTCGAGGCGTTCGCGCCGGAGGTGCTCAACCTCCACGCGGCGCAGATCGACGTGCGTCGGAGCGTCACCGAGCCTCGCTTCGACGCAGACGTCAATGTCGGCGGGTTGCTCAACGTGCTCGAGGCAGCGAGGCGCGGAGGGAAGTTGAAGCGCGCGGTGTACGCGGCCTCGGGCGGCTCGATGTACGGCGACACCGAGATCATCCCCACTCCCGAGACCCACCCGTGCGGCGCGGTCTGCCCGTACGGCGTCTCGAAGCACGCCTGCGAGCTCTATCTCCAGACCTGGCGCGCCATGTACGGGCTCCACTACGTCGCCCTGCGCTACGCGAACGTCTACGGGCCGCGGCAGAACCCGCACGGCGAGGCGGGGGTGGTGGCGATCTTCACCGAGCGGCTCGTCCACCAGCGCTCGTGCACCATCTACGGCGACGGCGGGCAGACGAGAGACTTCGTGCACGTCGCCGACGTCACGGCCGCCAACGTTCGGGCGCTCGACACCTCGTTCTGCGGTGGGGTGAACATCGCGACCGGCGTCGAGACCGACGTCAACACCGTCTATCGGCACCTCGCTGCGGCCGCGAAGGTGAGCGCTCCGGCGGAACACGCGCCTGGCAAGCTGGGCGAACAGCGGCGGAGCGTGCTCGACATTCGCAAGGCGAAGGAGGTGCTCGGGTGGGCGCCTGCCTTCGACGTGGCCCGCGGGTTGGCCGACACCGTCGCCTGGTTCCTGGCGAGGCGATGATGCGCGGCGGCATCTTCCTGGTGGTGCTCGCCGGCTGCGGTCCTCAAGCGGTGCCGCTCAAGTCCGGGGTGTATGCCTTCGAAGGCCTGCGCGGGCGCGAGGGCGCTCCCTCGGCGACGGTGAAGGCGTCTCAGCTCGAGCTCGACGTGCTCACCCGAGAGGTGAAGCTCACCGTGAGCAGCGCGACGAGGAAGTTCTTTCTGTCCCAGGACTCGAGCGTCACCGTGGGCTGCGAGAAGGCCGGAGCGCAAGACACGCGCACCCTCGACGCGCCCAACGTGCAGCTCGGGGAGTTCCTCTTCGACACGCCGCTCGTGCGCGCCGATTGTCCTGCTGGTTCCGGCGTCGTCGTCTTTCAGCAGGGGCCGCTCGGAAATGAAGGCGCGCCGGCCTGCTCCGCCGAGGTGCTGTGCGTGAGCTACCGGCTGCTGACCCGCTGAGTGGCTCCCCTCACGGGACGATGAACGCCCAGCAGATTCGCAGGAGCTGAACGTCGGACGAGCGCGGTACGCAGGTCTCCTCGGTGAATCGTCGAGGGTCGATGTCCTTCGTGCCCGCGACTTGGGCCTCGAGCTGCTGAATCTCGATCTGCAGATCCTCGAGCTGGGCCTCGGCCCCACCCTGCATCCGATGGGAGGACATCGCGCGACTGGCCGCCGAGAGCGAGCTGCGGCGGCCTCCGAAGAGCCCCAGCACCCCGGCTCCCACGTCGAGCCACTTCTGGGCCTTTCGCGAGGTGATCTCCCGCTCCACCTGTGCGTGGTCGGCGCGCTTGCGCTCGAGCTGCTGCATCAACCGCTGGTTGTCGCGCGAGACGCCTTGCTTCTCGACGACGCGGGCCGCGAAGGCCTCGATCGTCTCGGTGGGCCTCGAGATGAGTCGGGTGATCGGATCGACGAAGAGCTTGGCGTCGAGCTTGGAGGGGAGCCGTTCCTTGATCGCGAGCTGCAGCTTGGCGAGCTTCGTCGACTGCACCCAGCCTGGCACCGAGGCGAAGGAGACACCCGCGGGCGGAGTGTTCTGAAAGGGCACGCCCTTCACCGAGAATGGCGCCTGCTCGAGGAGCTCGCCTGGCGTGAGCGCGTTCTCCACCGGGAAGGCGAGCTCGTGCATCGTCTCTTCGCTCGCCGAAGTGCCGACCCGATAGCGGACGCCGAACTTGAGCAGGAGGAAGAGCTGCGCGACCCCGCGGTCGACTTCGTAGATGGGGCCGAGCTCCGGCTCGAGGCCGAGGAGAGGAGGGCTGGAGGCTCCAGGGCCTGGCATCGCCGCCCCCGAGGTGCCTCCAGTGCCGCCGGTCGTTGCCGCACCCGCCACCGCTGCACCCGCCACCGCTGCACCCGCCACCGCCGCACCCGCCACCGCCGCACCTGACGCGACGGGCCCTCCGCGCGCCGGAGCGCCACCGACCTTCATGTTCGCCGTGAGCGACTTGATCTCGTCTTCACTGAATGGGCCGTGGAGCAGGGTGAGCGCGTCGCGGCTCCGGAAGACCGTCGGGGCGGGTCGATGCACCGAATGCAGGAGGAACTGCCGCGGCTCGAGCACCGAGATCGACTTCTCGAGATCGGCCGAGGTGGCGCCCGTCGCAGCCGCCGCGGCGACCAACGCGTCCTTGATGCGCGCTTTGTCCTGTTCGGTCTGGAGTCGGCCCACCAGCCAGGTGCCGATGTTGGCCAGGCCGCGGTAGTCGAGATCGATCGGGTTCTGCGTCGCCAGCACCACCGACAGCCCGAACGCGCGCGCCTGCTTGAGCAACCCGATGAGCGGCGCCTTGGTGGGCGGGTTCGCGGGGCTCGGCGGGAAGTAGCCGAAGATCTCGTCGATCAGCACCACCGCCCGAACCGTGCTCGAGCCGCCTTGCTTCCGCATCCACCCTTGCAACCGCTCGAGGAGGAGCGCGACGACCGAGATGCGCTCGGACTCTGCGAGATGCGCGACCGAGTAGACGGAGAGCCGCGGCCGGCCGTCGGGTGCGCGCAAGAGCGCGGCGGGATCGAGCGGGTCGCCGCTCCGCCACGCTTGGAACTTCGGAGACGCAATCAGGCCATTGAGCCGAATCATCAGGCCCTGCCGCTCACGCGAGGGAAAGAAGTCTTCCAGCGGGAGCGCGCCCACGACGTTGAACGGAGGCTGATTCACCTGACGAACGAGATCGACGAGGGTCGGCGTCAGCCCTTGGCTCCAGCCGGTCGTGAGGATCTGAGTGAGCAGGAGGTACTCGCGAGACGTCAGCGGATCGACCTCGATCCCGAGCAACCCGAGAATGCTCCGCGCGATGCCGTCGGCGGCGGCGCTCAGCGAGTCAGGTGATTGATCGGCCGGAGGCGAGAGGGTGCCGAGCAGATCGAGCGGGAGCCCGATGGAGGCGCCGGGCGTGTAGAGCCGGGCCTCGTAGCTCCCCCGCACTGCCGCGTCTTCGTCGAGCGATCGGCCGGTCTGACCGAGCGCAGTCGCGAGCTGTTGGGCGGCGGCTCCCGCGTCCTTCGTCCACGCCCCGAGCGAGGCCGTGTCCATCGGATCGAAGCGGAGCAGCAGGGTGCCGAGGTCGCCCTTGCTGTCGATCGCGATCACCGGAACGCCGGCGGCGAGCAGCTCCTCCACCATCACCACGCACAGGCCCGTCTTTCCCGAGCCCGTCATTCCGAGGACGAAGGCGTGGGTGGTGAGCGCCTTGGGATCGAGCGCGAGGGCGGCGCCGTCGAGTGATTTTCCGAGCGTGAGGGCAGAACTCATGGCGACTTCGTAGCGCAACGGTCCCCGCGGGTGAGCACGGAAGTGGACTCGCCCACAGGCACGCGTCGACGAGCACGACGGGCGCCAACCGTGCAGGTCGACGAGGGGCACGCGGCCGCATAGGGTCGAGCTTCCTGCGTCGGAGGAAACGAATGAACAAGATGTTCTGGGTCGCGGCTGCTGCGCTCGTCGGCACCCTGGTGGGCTTCGCGTGCAGCCCGCCCGTTCAACCCAAGTGCTCGGTGGCGTCTTGTGCCGGCTGCTGCACCAGCGACGGCACCTGCGAGCAGGGAACGACCGCGATGGCCTGCGGGCGCCAAGGCAACTCGTGCACCACCTGCGCAGCGGGGCAGGTCTGCAGCGTGGGGCTCTGCACCGCGAGCATGGGCGGCGGGAGCGCCGGTGGTTCGAGCGCAGGAGGGGCCAGCGGCGGAGGGTCGACCGCGGGCGGCTCGGCCGGTGGCCGGGCGGGTGGGAGCTCTGGCGGTGGCAGCTCGGCGGGTGGAAACGCAGGCGGAGGCACCGTCTTCACCTTCGACGCTGGCAACCCGGCGCCGGTCACCATCAGCTTTGCGCCCACCTGCACGACGCCCACGCCCTGCGGCGGCAACGTCGTCGGCCTCTGGCACTACCAAGACGTCTGCATCGAAGACGGCATCTTCGGCAACGTTCAGCGGGCGTGTGGCGGCGCGGCGCAGACGGAGATCTTGAACCGCTCGGGCACGGCGCGTGGCGCGGTGTACTTCGACAGCACCACCATGGCGCGCGCGGTCATCGGCTCGGTCGACTTCGGCCTCACCACCACCAACCCCACCTGCGTGAACGGCTTCATGGGCCTCGGTGGGTGCACCCAACTGCCCTCCGCCTTCCAGCTCGCAGGCGTCACCGGAGTCACCGGCACCTGCGCGCTCGAGCTGCCCGACGGCGGTCCCTCTCCCTCGACCTGCACCTGCCGGCTCACCTTCGCCTTCAACGATCAGGCGACCGACGGCTACTCCACCGCCGCCAACACCATCAGCACCGACGGTGGGCGCACCTTCGACTACTGCGTGCAGGGCTCGTCGATGTCGTACAAAGAGACCACCCCGGCCTCGATTCGCAACATCGCGCGCGACCCGGGCATCTCGACGCTCGCCAAGCAGTGACCGGCTGATACCGTAACGGAACCACCACGAGGTCAACATCGATGCGACTCGCTCTCGGACTGCTCGCCCTCTCGATCCCGGCGCAGGCGCAGACGCCGTGTGAGATCCCCCGCATTCGCGACACCGCTCCGCTCGCCGCCGCCATCGCCCAGGACAAGACGATGGCGCAGTCGTTCCTGAAGGCCTCCCAGGCCTGCCAGATGGCCCAGAGCGACGCCTGCGACGCCGCGCGGCTGGAATGCGGCAACCAGCTCGCTTCCACCTTGAAGGCGCAGGTGGGCCTCGACGATGGCGCCTGGCTGCGCGACATGTTGCTGCCCTACGGCGGCCTCTCCTATCCCTCCACGCGGCAGTTCCAGGCAGGCGCGATGGCGATGGACACGGCCTGCAACGGCGACACGAACCAGCTGATGAGCGCCTCGTCACGGCGGTCGCTCCAGGCGGCGCGGCGCCAGGCGATCCTCGACGAGTACCCGCGGTACATGTTGTGGGTGAACGATCAGGCGAAGGCCTGCCGAGATCGCTCGAACGCCGATGAAGCCCGGCGCGCGCAGGAACGCGCTGAAGCCGAGAAGCTCGCCGCCGCCGCAGCAGCAGCCAAGTTGACCGAGGAGCAGCGGCAGAAGCTCGAAGCCGAGGCCAAGCGCAAGGCCGAAGAGGCCCGCGCCGAGGCCGAGCGCAAGCAGAAGGACGCGCTCGCCCAGGCCGAGAAGGAGAAGAAGAGCGCCCTCGAGCGAGCCCAAGACGAGCGCGAAGCAGCCGAGAAGAAGGCTCGCGACGAGAAGGAGGCCGCCGAGAAGCGCGCCAAGGAAGAGAAGGAAGAGGCCAAGGCCGAGGCCCAGCGCGAGCGGGAGAAGGCCGAGAAGCGCGCCGAAGACGAGCGCGATCGCGCCGAGAAGGAGAAGCGCGAGGCGAAGGACGAAGCCGAGAAGGCGGCACGCGAGGCGAAGGACGAGAAGGAGGCCGCCGAGCGCAAGGCGAAGGACGAGGCCGAGCGCGCCAAGGCGGAGGCCGAGCGGAAGGCGAAGGAGGCCGAGGAGCTGCGCGTCGTCACTGCTCGCGAGGAGCGGAAGACCGCGCTGCGCACCCAGAAGGAGAAGCTGCTCGCCCAGGCCACCGAGGCCGATCGCCGCGCCGCTGAGATCGCGGGCATGAGCTTCACCGCCGATCAGTCGCAGCAGGCCGCGCAGCTCAACACCGAGCGCATGCAGGCCCTCGAGCGCTCCAAGACGTTGCGGGCCCAGGCGGCCGACATCGTGATCGACGAGGACGACGAGCGCTCCCGTGGCTCGCTCGGCGTGCTGGGCGGTGGTGGCGCGGCGACCTGGCCGAACACCACCAGCGCTGCGCTCGGCGGCCAGGCGGTGCTCCACTTGGGCTTCTGGGGAACTGCGCCAGCCGACGGCATGGCCTCGGGCTTCGAGGTGCGGGTGCTCGGTCGCTACCTCGCGACGCTCGGCACCGTCGTGCAGCAGGCCGAAGGCGTGGCCTCGGCGCGCTATTTCTTCGGGCGAATCGGCGTCGGCGCGGCGATGGAGGTGCGCTGGAACCAGCCGGCGATGCAGCCCGCGACCGTCAACATCGGCTTCGGGCCGACGATCGGCCTGGCCTTCCTCGACACTCCGAAGACGCGGGTGATGCTCAACGCCTCGTGGCTCCCGCTCACCCAGACGGGCTTCCAGAACCTGTACCGCACGACCGGCGATCTCGAGATCAGCTACGACTTCCTCATCTTCGACGTCGCTGGCGGGCTCCAGACGCAGCCGGTGAGCGCGTCGGTCGGCACCATCACCGCCTGGTACTTCGGTGCCTTCGCCGGCGCCCGCCTCAAGTGGTGACCGCTCCCTGACGTCTCCTCGCACACTGCCCACCGCGCTGATCGTCACCTCGTGGTGACGGTCGGTTCCCTTCGAGTGGGTTGGTTTCCATGTCGTGACTACGCAGTCAGGACATGAAGACGACCTCGCTGATCGCGGTGGTGACGTTGCTTGGTTGTTCCCCAGACGCAGCGTGGACGGTGGGCGAGGCCCCCGATCGCTCCGCGACGACGAGTCACGCGCTCGGCTACCGGCAGGTGCCCTCGCCGGGCCGCAGCATCTACCTCTCGGAGGTCGATCTCTGTGAGCCGGGTCTCGAGCTCCGCGCGACCGGCCCCTCCGACGGCACCAAGACGGTCTCGGCGTTCGCGCGCTCGGTGAACGCGCTGGTGGCCATCAACGGGGGGCACTCCTGGAGCGGCGTGCCGGCGATCAGCGCGCACGCAGGCCAGTTCTTCGGCACCGCCGACCAAGGCGATCTCGGCCAGGCGGCGTTCGGCCCTGGCGTCGCCGACTTCATTCAGATGAGCGATCAGTACGTGGCCGCGGCGAGCCACCGAGAGGTGCTCTCGGGCCTCCTCACCCTCGTTCACGACGGCGTCGCGCAGCACGCGCTGTTGCCGTCCAACTCGTACACCTGCGTCAACCCTCACCCGCGCACCATCCTCGGGCTCTCCCGCGACAAGCGTCGCCTCTTCCTCGTGGTGATCGATGGACGCGCCCCGGCCGCGGGCCGCCTCGGAATGACCTGTGACGAAGCAGCCGACTTCATGGTCTCCCTCGGGGCCTGGTGGGCGCTCAACCTCGACGGCGGCGGGAGCACCGAGATGGTGGTCGGCGGGCAGATCGTCAACGTGCCCTCCGACGGCCAGGAGCGCCCGGTGCCGACGCACCTCGCCGTGGTGCGGACTCCCGGAGCGCGCGGGCACTGTCCGACCGAGCCGGTGCAGCCGCCGCCTCCTCCTCCCGAACCGCAGCCGACCTGCGGACGCCTCGACGCCGATCAGTCGCTTTCGCCGGACGGCGTCGTCCAGAGCTGCAACGGTCGGTTCGTCTTCGTTCACCAGTCGGACGGAAACGTCGTGCTCTACGATCGAGACACCGCGCTCTGGTCGTCGCGAACCAACGGCCGCGCGACTGGCGTGCTGGTGATGCAGGGTGACGGGAACCTCGTGCTCTATTCGCCCGCGCTCCGCCCAGTGTGGAACACGCGAACCGCAGGTCACGATGGCGCGGTGCTCTTCGTCCAAGACGATGGGAACGTGGTGATCCGCGATCCAGCTGGTGCGGCGCTCTGGCAGACGGGAACGGTCGTCGCGCCGACGCCGACGCCGACTCCGACGCCGACACCGACTCCGACGCCGACTCCGACTCCGACGCCAACGCCGACTCCCACTCCGACGGCCTGTGGGCTCCTCGGACCAGGAGAGGCCTTGGCGCCGGAGCACGTCCTCCGCTCGTGCGACGGCCGCTTCACGCTCGTTCACCAGGGTGACGGCAACGTGGTGCTCTACCTGGGAACGACGCCGCTCTGGTCGACCGGCACCTTCGGAGAGGCCACCGCGACCTTCGCGATGCAGGAGGACGGCAACCTGGTGCTCTACTCGGCCGACTGGCGACCGCTCTGGCACAGTCACACTGCCGGGCGGACGGGCGCACAGCTCTCGCTGCAGGACGACGGGAACCTCGTCATCTACTCGGGCGCGAGCGCCGTCTGGAACAGCCGCACCTGCTGCCACTGATTTGCGGAGAGGCACGGGGTGGAGATAGGGGAGGGCATGGCCTCCCCGCCTTCGGCCACTCGTTTTCCGCACCCGTTCCTTCCCACCTGCCGGGCCGATCTCGACGCGCGCGGGTGGGACGCGGTCGACATCGTCATCGTCTCGGGTGATGCCTACGTCGATCACCCCGCGTTCGGTCCGGTGTTGATCGCCCGGTTCCTCGAGGGGCGTGGCTTTCGGGTGGGGCTCATCGCTCAGCCGGCCTGGCAATCGGCAGAGCCGTTCAAGGCGCTCGGCAAGCCGCGGCTCTTCTTCGGCGTCGCCGCCGGCAACCTCGACTCGATGCTGAACCGGCTCACTTCGCAGAAGAAGAACCGGAGCGAAGATCAATACAGCCCTGGGGGCCGCACTGGAGCCCGCCCCGATCGCGCCACCATCGTCTACGCGAACCGCTGCCGCGAGGCGTACCCCGACGTGCCGATCGTGCTCGGTGGCATCGAGGCGTCGCTTCGCCGAATCGCCCACTACGACTACTGGAGCGACACCGTCCGCCGATCGATCCTGCTCGATGCCAAGGCCGATCTGCTCGTCTTCGGCATGGGTGAGCGCCCGGTCTGGGAGATCGCGCGTCGCCTCGAAGCCGGAGAGCCGGTCGGCTCGATTCGTGACGTGCGCGGCACCGGCTACCTCATCTCCAACGCCGAATTGCAGCGGCACGAGGCCGATCCCGCGAGGCACGCCTTCGAGCGAAAGCCGGTGGTGCTCCCGAGCTACGAAGACGTCGTTCAGGACAAGACCGCCTTCGCCCGCATGTCGCGCGACTTCCAGCTCGAGACCAACCCCGGCAATGCGCGCCCCATCGTGCAGCGGCACGGCCAGCGGGGCATCTTCTTCAACCCGCCTTCGCTCCCGCTCCAGGACGGGGAAGGGCGCGGCGGCGGGGTCGCGATGGACGAGCTGTACGATCTGCCCTTCAACCGGGCCGTTCACCCCAGCTACGGCGGTGAGGGCGTGCCGGCCTTCGAGACGGTGAAGCACTCGGTGGTGCTGATGCGTGGCTGCTTTGGCGGCTGCACATTCTGCTCGATCACCGAGCACGAGGGCCGCGTCATCCAGTCACGCAGCGAGGCGAGCGTGTTGCGCGAGATCCGCGCCGTGCGCCGCCAGGGCGACTTCCGAGGCACGATCACCGATCTCGGCGGGCCGACCGCCAACATGTACCGGCTCTCGTGCAAGTCGGAGGCGATCGAGTCCAAGTGCCGCAAGCTGTCCTGTGTGCACCCGGGCGTCTGCGAGAACCTCGTCACCGATCACGGCCCGCTCGTGCAGTTGATGCAGAAGGTGAGGGCGGAAGAGGGCGTGAAGCACGTCTTCATCGCCTCGGGCGTCCGCTACGATCTCGCCGAGCGCGCCCCCGAGTACGTGAAGGAACTCGCCGCGCACCACACCGGCGGGCAGCTCTCGGTCGCGCCCGAACACGTCAGCCCGCGGGTGCTCGAGAAGATGAAGAAGCCGGGCATCGAGAGCTACGAGCGCTTCCAGCAGATGTTCGCCTGCGCGAGCGAGGAGGCAGGGAAGGAACAGTACGACATTCCCTATTTCATCTCGGGCCACCCCGGCTCGACGCTGGAAGACATGGTGGAGCTCGCCCTCTGGCTCAAGAAGAACGGGCGACGGCCGCGCCAGGTGCAAGACTTCATTCCCACGCCGATGTCGATCGCGGCGTGCATGTACTTCACCGGCATCGACCCGCTGAAGATGGAGCCGGTGTTCGTCGCACGCGGGCTCAAGGAGAAGCGGCTGCAGAAGGCGCTGCTCCTCTACTGGAACCCCGAGCACTGGGACGACGCCCGAGAAGCGCTCACCCTCGCGGGCCGGAGCGATCTGATCGGGCGAGGACCGGCGGCGCTGGTGCCTCCGCGCTCGGCAGGCGAACAGAAGCTCGAGCGGCGCTGACCACGAGTCGGTCGACTCGAGCGCGCCAACGTCGACGGCTGGTGGAGAACGAGGCCCGGCGCCGCGTGAGTCGGAAACGAGGCCCGGCGCGGCGTGAGTCGGAACCAGCTCAGTCGACGACGATGTGGAGGCCGACGCGCTCGGCCATGGCGTGCGACCCGAGCACCCGGGCGACCGACTTGGTGTCGCCCATCGCGTCGTAGGCGGCGGCGATCAGATCGCCCACGGTGAGGGTGCGTGGCGCCGCGGTGCGGGCTCGGGCACGAGTTCGTTGCTGCGGCATCGGACGACGGGCTTGGTACTTGGTGCGCTTGGACATGGGGTCCTCCCGACGCGGGGACTGAGCAGGCTGCGTGCCAGCCGCGAGCGCGAGAGGACCTGCCCGGTTACGTGGCTCCACCGTGGTTTGTTTGTGACCCACCTTCGGCTAAGCAGCCCAGGTGTTTCGACGGCTCGTTCCGCTCGCACTGCTGCTCGTGGGCCCGAACGCCTTCGGCTACGAGAACGCGCGACGCACCGAGCAAGACGGCGGCGTGCACGTGCCCGTGCTGACGAAGGCGCCGACGTTGGTGAAGCTCGAGAGCGCGAAGTACCCGGAAGCAGCCGAGCAGGCCGGGCTCTCGGCGAACGTGCGCTTGCTGGTGACGATCGCCGCCGACGGCACGGTTCCCGACGCGAAGGTGATCGAACCGGTCGGCAACGGCTTCGACGAGGCGGCGGTCGATGCGCTCCAGCGGTCGACCTTCACCCCTGCGGAGGTCGATTTCGCCCCGGCCCCGGTTCAGATCGAGTTCGTCTACACCTTCGTCCTCACCTTGACGCGCATGGACGGCGGAGTCGTCGAGAGTGGTGACGGCGGCTACACCGGCCCGTCGGCACACCTGACGGGCGAGCTGCTCCTGCGCGGCAGCCGCAGCCGGGTGAAGGGCGCCACCGTTCGCTGCATGGAATACGAGGATCGCGAGGCGCTCGGCGACGACGAGGGGAAGTTCGATCTCGAGATCCCCCCCGGCACCTGCACCGTGCGCGCGGTCGGCCCCGAGACCGAGATCTTCAAGACGACCGAGGTGCTCGAGGCCGGCGAGACGAAAGAAGTGAAGTTCTATTTGTTCCCGAAGGTCATCGGCTACCAGACGGTCGTTCGCGACAAGCGCGAGAAGAAAGAAGTCGTTCGCCGCACGGTGACGCGCGAGGAACTCCAGAAGGTGCCCGGCACCTTCGGCGATCCGGTGCGGGTGATTCAGAACTTCCCGGGCGTGGCGCGGGCGCCCTTCGTCTCGGGTCAGCTGATCGTCCGTGGGGCGAACCCAGGCCAGACGCTCACCTTCTTCGACGGCGTCGAGATCCCCTTGCTCTTCCACCTCGCCGGCGGCCCGTCGGTGGTGAACGCCGAGTTCCTCGATCGCATCGACTTCTACCCGGGCGGTTTCGGCGCGCGCTACGGCCGGGCGGTGGGCGGCGTCGTCGACGTGGCGAGTCGCAAGGGCGCGTCCGACACCTGGCACGGCGTCGCCAAGGTGGACTTCCTCGACTCGAGCATCTTCGTCGAAGCGCCGCTCACCAAGGACGTGTCGATCGCCGCCGCCGCGCGCCGCAGCTACATCGACGTGCTCCTGCCGCTCGTGCTCCCTCGTGATCCCCAAGGTGGGGCGATCACCATTCTCCCGACGTACTGGGACTATCAGGTGCGAATCGACGGCGGAAAACGCTCGTCGAACCCCGCCGAGGGCAGCTCGACCTACTCGTTGTTCGCCTTCGGCTCGGAGGACCAGCTCAAGGTCGTCGCCACCGGTGGAAACCGCAACGCGGACATCTCGGTCGCCTTCAAGACGCTCTTCCACCGGGTGATCGGCACCTGGAACTACCGGCGCGGCAACGTGCAGTTCAAGCTCACCCCCTACGGTGGCTACGATCTCGCCTCGGTCGACTTCGGCATCGCGAAGCTGAACGCCGATCGGTGGACGCTGGGCGTGCGCCAGGATCTCGGGGTCGATCTCGGCAAGTACGTCACCCTGCGCGCGGGCGCCGACGTCTTCCAGCAGACCCTGGTCGGGTCGGCCGAGCTGCCGGTGATCTCGGGCACTCAGTTCATCTCGTTTCCGGGCGCCGAACCCAAGACCGAGGTGCAGCGCATCGGCCGAACCGTGCCCACCTTCGACGGCGCGGTCTACGTCGAGGGCGATCTCAAGCTGGGGAAGTTCACCTTCACGCCCGGCTTGCGCTCGTCGATCGCCTTCCTGGGGACGCAGACGCGCAACGCCTTCGACCCCCGCCTGTGGATGCGCTTCGAGCCCTTCGACGGCACGGCGCTGAAGGGCTCGGTCGGGCTCTACACCCAGCCGCCGCAGGCCACCGACATGGAGCCGCCTCCCTTGGGCACGCCGTTCCTCAACCACGAGAAGGCGTTCCAGATGTCGCTCGGAGTCGCGCAGAAGATCACCGACGTCATCAACGTCGACGTCACCGGCTTCTACAACAGGCGCTTCGAGAACGTCGTCTCTCCAGGGGCGCGAATCGTGAACGACGACGGCTCGGTGACGACCTACCGCGCCGCGAACGCGGGCCTGGGCAGGGCCTATGGGGTCGAGGTGCTGCTCCGCCACGAGGTGACGAAGAACTTCTTCGGCTGGCTCGCCTACACGCTCTCTCGCAGCGAGGAGCGCCGCGCAGGGAGCGCTCAAGACTACGTGGTGAGCAGCTTCGACCAGACCCACATCTTGACCGCGATCGCGAGCTACCGCTTCCCGTACGGCTTCGAGCTCGGCGCGCGCTTCCGCTACGTCACCGGGCGGCCCAGCTCCCCACTCATTCACGACGCCGACTTCCAACGCCTCGACGCGAACCGCTACTCGAACACCTTCGGCGAGTTCCGCTCGGCGCGGGTGAAGGACTTCCACCAGCTCGACGTTCGCATCGACAAGTACTTCGTCTTCGAGAAGTGGACGCTGAACGTCTATTTGGACATTCAGAACGTCTACAACCAGGTGAACGTCGAGGCGACCCAGTACGAGTTCCGCGGGCGGTACGGCGTCGACGTGCCCGGCATTCCCTTCCTCCCGATTCTCGGCGTGAAAGGACAGCTCTGATGCGCGCGTGGTGGCTCAGCCTGGCGATCCTCGGCGCCTGCACGCAGCCGCTGCCCAGCCCGACGAGCGTCGTCGATCTGCGCATCATCGCGGCGTCGTTCGAGAGCCCGGAGGTGCTGATCGCTCCGTGTGATCCGCGCCTGCTGGTGAGCCTCGGCTCCAGCGGAGACGCCAGCCAGCTCGATCCTGCGCTGCTCCAGCGCCTGCTCGCGATCGGTCAACGACCGCTCACCTACAAGGCGCTCGTGGTCGACCCGCAAGGTGGTGGGCGCGAGCTGTCGTACAAGCTGCGGGCGTGCGTGGCGCAGGGCGATCGCGAGTGTGACAACACCGATCGTTTCGTCGAGCTCACCAGCGGCAAGCGGCCTGCCGGAGAGTGGACGGTGACGCTCGACGGGAGCTCGCCCTCGAAGCCGTTGCTCGGCACCGCGCTCTTGCCCGACGGCCAGCCGCTCTTGCTCGAGACCCTCATTCAAGACAGCGCCAAGGGCCTCGGCGGCATTCGTATTCCGGTGGTGCTCGAGGTGAAGGCGAGCGACACCGACGAGCACATCTACGCCCAGAAGTTGATGGTGGTGCAGTGCCAGTTCTTCCCCTCCATGCAGGAGAACGTGACGCCGGTGCTCCCGGGCATCTTGCGCAACGGCACGCCCTGGCCCGAGGACGAGGTCGCCGAGCTGTCGGGCTACGGCGAGGTTCGGCTCGAGCCGATGGACTTCAGCGAGCTCGAAGAGCCCTACACGGTGCCGAGCGTCCAGCTGACGCCAGTGAGCCTCGTCGAGAGCTGGAAGATCGCCTGGTACACCACGCTGGGCAGCATGTCGTCCTTCGAGACCGGCGGCACCGACTTCAACGGCATGACGGAACGGCAGAGGAGCCGCTGGCAGCCCGACTCGAGCGTACGGGAGCCGCGTGACGTCACCTTCTTCTTCGTGGTGCGCGACGGGCGCGGTGGGCAGTCGTGGCTGACGCGGCACGCGAAGTGGAAACCGTGAGAGGAAGGCGGAGTCGAGTGCTTGCTCGACCGAAGACCGAGGGCCCGGCGATGAGCCCTCGGTCGAGCCGGCTCAACGCAGAACGGTGATCCCCGACGTGCCTTCCATCACCACGTTTCGCCGCGACGCCCAGGCGAAGTTGGCGAGCACCACCGCCTCGCGAGCCTCGGGGCGAATGGTCGGCGACACCCACGTCGCGCCCTGAATGTCCGACGAGGCCAGCCAACCAGCGCCGTCTTCCACGACGAAGCCGATGTGCGCGCTCTGTCCCTTCTCGGCGGTCTCGAACACCGTCTTCACTGGGAACCGCTCGCCGCGGTAGGTGACCACGCCGGCGATGGGCCGCTCGGCGTCGCCCGACATCTCGAGCGTGAAGTCCTCCGCCTTGCAGGACACGTTGTACGTCGCGCGGGTCACCTTGAGGCCTCCGAAGGTGAGCTGTGGCGAATCGGGAGCAGCGCCGCAGACGATCTCCTTGAACGGCTGCCCGCGCTTCTTCACCGTGAAGCGAACCGTCCGCGCTTCGACGGCGGCGCGCCCCTTCAGCATGGCGACGCTCAAGGTGACGCTCTTGGTGGCGACGCTGCTGACCTGAAACTCCTCGAAGCGCATCACGTTGCTTCCGTATTCGGCGACGACGCGCTGCGCACCGTTCGAACTCGGCGGCGGCTTGAGGGCGACGGCACAACCCACGGTGAAGACGAACGACGACACGACGACGACCTGTGGCAGCTGCATGGCGAACTCCTCGGTGAAGGTGGACGCCCGCGCCGTGCAGCTCCCAGTCCAGTGCAACCGCCGAGAAGTTCGTCGGCCCCACGCAGCCCCGTCCCGCCGAGGAGACCGCTCGACGTTTTCGCGTCGTCTGGCCCAGGGCGATATCGTCGGCCTCGGTTTCCACCGTGCACGAAGGCTCGTCGAAGAGAGATCGATGGCTGGGAGACCGCGCGGCGCTGCAGAGGAGCTGAGCGAGTATGGCCGAGACGCGGTGTCCCTTCTGTGGCTTCAGCCCGATTCCGCGTGAGAGCGACGCCTGTCCGAGATGTCGGCGGCGCTTCGTCGACGACGCGCCCGACGTCAGCACCGTCACGGCGACGCGCGCGGGAGGCATCACCGGGGCGGTGACCGCCAGCCCACTCCCGGCGGCGGTGGCGTTGGTCGCTGGGGCGGTCGTCTGGTTGTTCCGGCTCGTCGACGTCTTCACCCCGTCGCATGATCCAGCGTGGGTCTTCGCGGTGCCGGCCCTGCTCGTCGCGGGCGCCGGGAGCGTGATGGCCGCGGTCGGCCCCGCCAAGCACGTGTCGGCAGCGCTGGGGCTCGTCTCGAGCGCGATCGCGGCGGTGTGGCCTGCGCACCTGGGCCTGCATGACGGTGCACTGATCGGCTACGGCCTGGTGCTGATCGGCGCCACCGTGTCCGAGCCCTCCTCGCTTCGGCTCAAGGGAGGAACCGCCGCGGCGGTCGGAGTCGCCCTGGTCGCCCTCGTGGGACTCGCGGTGCCCATGGCTGCCCGAGGCGCCTCCGAGTCGATGAGCCTCTCGGACGACGCGGTGGGCTTGCGGTGGGGGCTCCCGGCGGGCTGGAGAGAGCTCGAGCACCTCTCGGGTGGTCTCGCCGCGCCGAAGAGGACCTCTCGACGCTCCGTGCTCTTCGCGGGAGACGACGAGGGTGCGCAGGCCGCCCTCGTCTTCGATCGCCTTCCTGGGGAGGTGACCTGCGAGGGGCTGCTCGCCAGCCTCGGCGCCTCGGCGCGAAAGGCCGGAGACGAAGCACCCGCCCCATTTCCCCGCGGCACGCCCATGCTCGAGGTCCCTGCCGCCACTGGAACGTTGCGAGCCGCCTGCGCGATCACCTCGAGCGACGCGCTCCTCGCGCTGGTGGTGAGCACCAGCGCGGCCCCGAAGGTCGCCGAGTCGAGCCTGAGGGTCCTCGCGAGCGGTGTGGTGATCCTCGCCGATCCGAACGGGCCGTGACGTTCGCTCAGAGCTGCTTGAGGTAGTCGGTGAGGAGCTGCTGCTCGTCGGAGGTGAGCGCGCTCAGGTCACCGTGCCGCGAACCACCACAGGCAGCGTCGTTGAACCGCTGCTCGAGGGTGAGGGCGCAGCCGTCGTGCATGTAAGGCGCGCGGCGGGCGAGCCCGCGCAGCGACGGCACCTGGAAGACGCCCGTACCGACGTCGACGCTGTTGGGCGTCGAGAGCATCGGGCCGGCGTGGCACGCATCGCAGCCGGCCTTCTGGAACGCGGCCTGGCCCTTCACCAGATCGACGGGGTGATCGAGGGTGGGCGCCTTGGGCGCTGGCAGCTTGTCGAGGTACGCGCCGAGCTCCGACAGCTGATCGACCAGCGGCATGGGGCCCCCCATGCGCGCCACGAAGGTGTCGGCCATGAGGGCGGGCAGATCGCGGAGGTCGCCCTTCCAGTGGAAGGGAGCGGTCTTGGTGACGCCGCCGGTGAGCGGCTGGGTGCGGCGCTTGCTGCCGAAGAAGGTCCACACGTGCCCGTCTTCGCCGCCCTCGGGGTGACAGGACGCGCAGGCGAGGCCCGCCGACGTGGAGGTGTGGAAGATCGAGCTGCCCGCGTTCTCGCGCTCGGTCGCGCCCTCGAGATCGATCACCTGGGTGGTGGTGAACCGGGTCTCGCTCGCCGACGGCTGGAGGATGACGCGCGCCGGGCTCCGGCTGTGGACGAGGAGGCTGTCGTTCCCGACGAAGGCGACTCCGACGGGTTGGCCGAGCTCGCCCTGGCGCTGCCCCGAGACGGGATCGGTGGGTGGGACGGGGAGGGTCCCCGTTGAACACAGCCCCCCAGTGACGCCCCT
Source organism: Myxococcota bacterium (assembly GCA_052034585.1). Lineage (GTDB taxonomy): Bacteria > Myxococcota > Myxococcia > Myxococcales > Myxococcaceae > Xiheimicrobium. The sequence goes on along the minus strand of JBPOIJ010000083.1, from coordinate 5,892 downwards.
GAGATCGCTCAGCCTGAGCCTGATGAGCTGGGAGTTCCCGGCGGTGATGACGGCGACCTGCTCGGTCGAGGCGGCCACGTCGACCGGAAGCGAGCCTGGCACCTCCACCGACGCGGTCGGCACTCCCAACGAGTCGACGACGGTGACGACCGAGCGCACGATCGGCCCTGCGCACGGGTTCGTGTAGTAGGGCACGGCGACTGGCGGGAGGCCGCTGCGAATCGCGTCGATGTCTCCTTCGACCGCGCGCTGGTGAGCGATCACCACGCTGTCGTTGGGCCCGGGCACGGCGCGCCACGCGACGGTGGGCTCGAACGACGCCGGTTGGTTCCTCACTGGAGGCAGGGCGAGCGAGGGGAGATGGGTCACCTTGGGGGCCGCCTCGGGCTTCTCCAGCTCGAGCAGGGTGGCCGTGCGGAAGGTGGTGACCTTCACCCGCCCGTTCTGTGTCAGCACGTCTCGCAGCTCGACGCCGAGGCGGCGCACCGAGGTCGAGCCGTTGGAGGGCAGGGTGACGAGCTCTCCGCTCGCGCAGGCGACGAGGATCGAGTCGGTGGTGCGATCGAAGGTGACGCCGCGCGGCTCGGGGCAGACCGAGGTGGTGCGAACGAGGGTGCCGCTCCCGATGGCGATGGTGGCGAGCTGCCCCGTGCCCCGGAGCACGACGTGCACCGCTCCGAACCGATCCTCGACGCTGCGGGTCGGCTGGCTGCCCGCCGGGAGCCGCAGGGTGGCGCGGCGCGACACGTTTCGAACGTCGATGACGTGCACCAGATCGCGCTCGGGGTCGCTGACGATGGCGAGGTCGCCGCCGGCCGCGGGAGTGACCGTGCCTCCGAGGACGAGGGGGCTTCGGCCGCTCGTCGTCGTCGACTGAGAGGAGCCGCCACCTCCACGAGGCAGGACGGGCGTCTCTTCGGGTTGACAGGCAGCGAACACCAGGACGGTGGCGAGGACGGCGAAGAATGAGCGCATGGCGGGGAGCGGCGAGCGTACCGGCACGCAGGCCATCGAGACAAGCCACGGAACCCGGTGATCGGTATATGGAGGGCCCATGGCTGGCCTCTTCATCTCCGACGAGCAGATCGCCCACGCGCGCGCGCTCGCCCGTGACATCACCACTCCCATCTTCGAGATGATCGCGAAGCACACCACCGTCTCGGTCGAGCGCACCGTGCTGCGCTGGTTCGGGGTCGATGGCGTGGGGACGATGGGCGCTCCGCTGGTGAACCTGATGGTCGAGCGCCTGCGCACAGCGGGCGTGCTGAACAAGGGCGCGGCGTACTGGTACGGGCGGGCCTTGCGCATGGGGGCCTCGAGCCCGATGGACGCGGTCGAGCGCCTCACCAGTGCTCCTCTCGAGACCTTGGCGGCGCTCCCAGCGGACGAGGAAGCGAAGCTGCGGGCCGAGGTGCGCGCGGAAGCGAAGGCGATGGTGCAGGAACTCACCGATCGGGTCGCCCGACGCAACGCGCTCAAGGACGAGTTCCCGATGGCGCAGGCGCCGCACAAGTACGTGATCGTCGCGACCGGCAACATCTTCGACGACGTCGATCAGGCGCGCGCGGCGGCGCAGGCGGGCGCCGACGTCATCGCGGTCATTCGCTCGACCGCCCAGTCGCTGCTCGACTACGTGCCGCACGGCGCGACGACCGAAGGCTACGGGGGCACCTACGCGACGCAGGAGAACTTCCGGATCATGCGCGAGGCCCTCGACGACGAGTCGAAGCGGCTGGGGCGTTACGTCGAGCTGACGAACTACTCGTCGGGGCTCTGCATGTCCGAGATCGCGTTCTGCGCGGCTTGGGAGCGGCTCGACATGCTGCTCAACGACGCGATGTACGGAATCCTCTTTCGCGACATCAACATGCGGCGCACCTTCATCGATCAGTACTTCAGCCGCCGCATCTGCGCCCAGGCGGGCATCATCATCAACACCGGAGAGGACAACTACATCACCACGGCCGATGCCTACGACGCGGCCCACACGGTGATCGCCAGCCAGTTCATCAACGAGTGCTTCGCGCAGCGCGCCGGCGTGCAGGACTGGCAGCTGGGCATCGGGCACTCCTACGAGATCGATCCGCACCGGCCCGAGACGCTCCTGCTCGAGCTGTCACAGGCGATGCTGGTGCGCCGCTGCTTCCCGAACGCGCCGCTGAAGTACATGCCGCCGACGAAGCACAAGGAGACCGACATCTTCTTCAGCCACGCCTACGACGTGATGGCCGATCTCGTCGCGGTGTGGACGCGGCAGGGCATTCAGCTCCTGGGGATGATGACCGAGGCCATGCACACGCCGCTGCTCGCCGATCGCTACGTCGCGCTCAAGTCGGCCAGCTACGTGCACCGCGCGGCCCGCGGCATCGACGAGGAGTTCACCGTGCGCGACGACGGGAAGATCGCCAACCGCGCGCGCTTCGTCTTCGGCAAGGCCATCGAGTTGCTCGAGGAATGCCAGAAGGACGGCATGGTGGCGGCGATCGGCCGCGGCCACTTCGGTGACGTGAAGCGGGAAGAGCTGGGCGGCAAGGGGCTCGACGGGGTGGTGGAAAAGGCGCCCGACTATTTCAACCCCTTCCTCGAGTTGATGGAGGGTCGCTGAATGCTCAGCCTCGTGCTCGCGCTCACGCTCGGTCAGGGCGAAGCGCTCACCAAGTACGACTTCACCGGCATCTCGCTCAAGGCGCCCAAGGCCTGGCCGGTGTCGGCGGAGGACGAGACGGGCAAGGAGTGGGCGAGCGCCGACGAGCGCGCGCAGATGGCGTTCAACGCCTACCCGGTCGAGCCGCTTCGCCCGGCGAAGGCCTGCGTGAAGCAGTTGGTCGAGGCGATCAAGGGCGAGGGCTTCAGCAACGTCACCATCGGCGGGCAGCCGGCGGCGAAGAAGATCAGCACCGACTACGTGGCGGAGAAGGAAGAGGACAAGACCGAGGAGAACAAGGTCACGACCACCACCATCGTCGGCTGCAACGGCAAGACGAAGTGGCTGCTCACCTTCGCCAACCGCACTGCCGAGGGCGCGAAGGGCGGGGCGCTCCTCAAGCGGGTGCTCGACTCCATCACCTACACCAAGTGATCGCATGACGACCCATTCCGGACGAGAGAAGCACCTCATTCGCGCCTACGGCGATCGGCGCGACGACGGCATCATCCAGCTCTCCTTCACCCTGCCGGTGACGGCGTCGGAGAAGGCCAAGGAAGCGGCGAAGCTGTACTGCCAGAAGCTGGGCCTCACCGACGTGAAGGTCGCCGCGGTCGAGCGCGCCGCCGAGCACTACACCTTCTTCGTCGTCTACGGCCGCACCGGCGTGGTGCTCGACTACAACGAGATCGACACCCCCGAGATCCTCATCAAGAAGAAGAGCTTCGACGAGCTGAACGCCTTCATCGAAGAGGAGATCGCCCGGAGGGTCGTCGTCTTCGGCGCCTGCACCGGCACCGACACGCACACCGTCGGCATCGACGCGATCCTCAACATGAAGGGCTTCTCGGGCGACTACGGGCTCGAGCGCTACCCCTGGTTCGAGGCCTACAACCTGGGCAGCCAGGTGCCGAACGCCGAGCTGATTCGCCGGGCGAAAGAGAAGAACGCCGACGCGATCTTGGTCTCGCAGGTGGTGACCCAGCGCGACGTGCACAAGGAGAACAGCCGCGCCTTCATCGACGAGGCGAAGAAGCAGGGCGTGCACGGGAAGATGACGCTGCTCCTCGGAGGCCCGCGGGTCGATCACAAGCTGGCGCTCGAGCTCGGCTTCGACGCTGGCTTCGGGCCGGGCACCAAGCCGTCGGACGTCGCGAACTTCGTGGTGCACCAGCTGCTCCAGCGCATGGGCAAGGAGCAGCGAGGCACCCACTTCGAAGGAGAGCCAACGTGAGCAACCAGACCGTCACCATTCGCCTGCGCATGTCGAGCCACGACGCGCACTACGGCGGCAACCTCGTCGACGGCGCCCGCATGTTGGGCCTCTTCGGCGACGTCGCCACCGAGCTGCTCATTCGCCACGACGGAGACGAGGGCCTCTTCCGCGCCTACGACTCGGTGGAGTTCCTCGCGCCGGTGCACGCTGGTGACTACATCGAGGCGATCGGCGAGATCACCCAGGTGGGGAACACGAGCCGGAAGATGAAGTTCGAGGCGCGCAAGGTGATCCGTGCGGCGCCGGAGATCAACGACTCGGCGGCGATCGTCCTCGACCCTCCCGTCGTCGTCTGCAGGGCCACTGGCACCTGCGTCACCCCGAAGGACAAGCAGCGCTTGGAGAAGAAATGATCGATCACATCTCGACGTACACGACGAAGTTCGAGGCGGCGAAGGCGTTCTATTCCGAGATCATGAAGGCGCTCGGACATGGGCTGGTCACCGAGATGGTGACCTCGTGGGATCCGACGTTTCCCACCGGGCGCATCGCGGCGTTCGGACCGGGTGGGCGGCCGCAGCTGTGGCTGATCGAGAAGAAGGAGAAGCCCAGCAAGCACCACACTGGCTTCGAGGCGAAGACCCGCGCGCAGGTGCACGCGTTTCACGATGCGGGGCTCAAGGCGGGAGGCACCAGCGACGGCGCGCCCGGGCCGCGACCGCACTACAGCGAGTCGTATTACGGCGCGTTCCTCCTCGATCCGGATGGGAACTCGGTCGAGGCCGTCACTCACGCGCTGAGCTAGAGCCAGAAAGTGAGCGCGAGATGACTCAGCCGATGGTGGTGACCGCAGCGATGGTGGGTGCGGAGACGACGCGCGAGCAGACGCCCTACCTTCCCATCAGCGCGGAGGAGATCGCCGAAGACGCCGCCAAGTGTCGCGAGGCGGGCGCCGCGATGGTGCACCTCCACGTCCGCACGCCCGACGGCAAACCCAGCCAGGACACCGAGCTCTTCCGCGCGGCCATTCGCGCGATCCGGAAGAGGTGCGACATCTTGGTGCAGGTCTCGACCGGCGGCGCGGTCGGCATGAGCGTCGACGAGCGCTGTGGCGGGCTCAAGCTCGAGGGCGCCGACCGACCCGACATGGCGACGCTCACCACCGGCACGGTGAACTTCGGCCCCGACGTCTTCTGGAACCCGCGGCCGCTGGTGCGCGACATCGCCGCGCGGATCAAGGCGCTCGGCCTCAAGCCCGAGATCGAGTGCTTCGACGTGGGCATGATCGACGAGGCCCGCGCGCTGGCGAAGGAAGGCGTCATCTCCCTCCCGGCGCACTTCGACTTCGTGCTCGGCGTCGGAGGGGCGCTCGGCGCCGACGAGCGAGCGCTCGACTTCATGCGTTCCTACCTGCCCGAGGGCTCGACGTGGACGTGCGCGGCCATGGGGCGGCACCAGCTCCCGTTCGTCGAGCTCGCGGCGGCGAAGGGCGGCAACGCGCGCGTGGGCCTGGAGGACAACATCTACGTCTCGAAGGGCGTGCTCGCGAAGGGCAACTTCGAGCTCGTCGCCGAGGCCGTGAGGCGCGCGAAGGCGGCCGGGAGAACGTTGGCGACTCCGCAGCAGGCGCGCGAGCTCCTGCGGCTCACCTGAGATGACGATCGAGCTGCCGCCTCGCTGGCGAGCCGTGGTGACCCGCGCCGACGACTCCATGATGGAGGCGTTGCTCGGGTGGTGGCCCGGCGCGCGCCTGAACCTGTTCGAGATCGGGTGGTGGCCGCTCACCAGCCTCGAGGACGACGAGCTTCCGCACGTCGGGTGTTTTCGGCTGGAGCTGATCGGTGGAGGCCGCGTCGAGCTCGCCGTCTTCGAGCGCGAAGCGTTTCCGTTCGTGGGCGGCTCGGCTGAGGCGCGCGCGCGGGCGGTCGTCGATGCCTGGCTGCGCGGCGCGGGGCTGGGCGCGACCGAAGGCCTGCCGGTCTGGAGCACCACGCCACTCGAGGGGCTCCCACGAGATGGGAGTTGGTCGGTG
>JBPOIJ010000078.1:0-40480 GCA_052034585.1 Myxococcota bacterium | reverse complement strand
GGGCACCGCCGACTGCGATGGTCGCCGACTCAATTCCGAACGCGCCGACGTTGCCCAGCATGTCGGTCGCTCGCATCGTCCACCACCAGGAGCCAGGGCCGACCGACCGCTGCGTGGACGTCGAGTTGCCGGTGAGGATGATCGCCGCCGTGCCTCCGTCGAGCTGGAACTCTCGCAGCTCGATCGAAGCGACCGCGCTCAACGCGTCGATCGGCGTAGTCCACGTCAGCACGATCACCGCGCCTCCGTCGCTGCCGGTGGCCGATTGAATGACCGGCCTCGGTGAAATCGGCCCCGTCCGATCGACCACTCCGCTCGCGGGGCCCGACCAGTCCGACTGATTCCCAGCGATGTCGCGCGCGGCCACCCGGTAGCTCCATCGGCCTTCGTCGCGCGTCAGCGCCACCCGGGTCGCGCCGCCGTCGAGCACCGTCACCGTCGTGCCCGAGTCGGGTTGGGTCTCCTCGAGGAGCACGTTCACCGGCCCCACGAAGTCCGGTGGGACGAGGGGCCACACCACGCTGAACCCGCTCGAGGCCGTGGCGGGAGGTAGCACCGTGAGGCCAGTCGGAATGCCCGGTGCCGTTCGATCGACGAGAATGGGCTGCGACGGTGCCGACCAGCGGCTCACGCTGCCACCGAGGACCACCGCGACTCGGGCGACGACGGCACCTTCGCCCTCCATCTGCACCCACCACCTGCTGGTGAGCGCCGCGCTCCTGCCCTGAAAGCCGTCGTGCCACACGCAGCCCGCGTCGAGGTAGCAGAACGAGGCGACCCACTGCTGTGCGCCGGGAATGGTCGCGCTCCAGCTGAGCGTGTCGCCGTATTGGTTCGTCACCGTGTTCTCGAAGACTGGCGGCTGCGGAACCGGGAGCGCAGAGTTCGCCATGACCGTGATGGAGACGGGCGTGCCAGCACCCGAAATGTCGGGGAAGACGTTGGCGCGGTCGACCGTCTCGAGCCAGCCACGCCAGGTGCCTTCACCCAACCAGGTGAGGTGCGGTGAGGCGACGGACATCGGGCGCTCGTAATACGACCAGTGGTCGACTCCGACCGGCGCGACTCGCAAGAAGTGGCCAGCGACACCGCTGAGCGCATCGCTCCCCGGAATGTAGGGGACGCTGATCAGCCCCGACGAGTTGATCGTGGTGACGCCCATCACCGGAGAGATCGGCGCCGTCCAGTCGGTTCGGAAACACGACTCGGGGCTGGGAGGCCCTTCTTGCCCGAGGGCGTTGCGATGAAACGCTCTCCAGCACCAGCCCGCCCCTTCCACCGGCATCGGCGCCGTCGTGATGATGCTGTAGAGGTTGCTCGACGTGTCTCCGAGCGCGCCGTAGCCACCGTCGGCGGGGCGAATCTGCACTCGCACGCCGGCGCCTGGCACGCCCGCGTCGTCCTCGTAGACGTCGACGCTGAACCAAGCGCCCGTTCCCTTCGACCACCCGCCGTCGACCGGCTCACCCAGCACCGGCGAATAGGGGACCGCGAGGACGACGGACACGAGCGCTGCGAACACCCCGACACCATAGCGCCCTTCGACGGTTCAACGGGGGCCGCGCGAACGCCTGAACGCGTCTGGTGTCATCTGATGCCAGCGCTTGAACGCCCGGTGAAACGAGGTCGTGTCGTTGTACCCGAGCAGATAGGCCACCTCGGCGAGCGTCACGCTCGAGTCGGCGAGCAGGTCTTCCGCCATGGACCGCCGGGTGTCTTCGAGAATGGCGGCGAAGCTGTGGCCAAGCGCAGCGAGGCGGCGTTGGTAGGTGCGTGCTCCGAGGCCAAGCGCCTTCGCCACGTCGGCTGCCGTTGGCGCGCCTCGGAAGAGCCGCATTCGGATCCACTTGCGGGTGTCGGAGATCACCTGCGCTTCACCTTCCGTCGTGCCGGCGGCGCGTCGAAGCACTCGTTCGAAGTAGGTGGCGAGCTCCTTGTCCGCCGTCACGATCGGAGCCCGAGCCGAGGCTGGATCGAGCAGAAGCTGCGCGTGCTCGGCTCCTCCCGTCACCGGCGCGCCGAGGAACGCTTCGTAGGCGAGCCGTTCCGCATCGGGCATCGCCACGCGCCGGCTGCGCAGCTCACGAATCTCGAGCGGCACCGCGGCCACCGCGCGGAGCAACTGCACGGCGACCAACATCGTGTAGTCGGAGACGAGCAGGTTTCCCGGGCGCGCCGCCCCGACGCGATGTTCGGTGATGGTGAGCGCCTCGTCGTCGACGGACACGACGTACTCGGCCGTTCGGTTGGTGAGGTGCTGAAACCGACGGTGACACGCGAAGGCCTCGGCGAGGGTGGAGCAACTCCGGCAGGCGAGCCCCACCGCGCCCATGCTCGACGCCGTGTGCAGTCCGACGGCGGCCAACACGAAGCGCGGGTAGTCGGGCTTCGCCGCCATCAGCTCCATGTGCCGGTAGGTCGACTCACCGCTCACTCGTGCGCCGATGGCTTCGAGTGACGCACGGTCCCACCCGAGCTGCTTCAGCTCGTCCTCGGTTGCCCCGAATCGCAGCGACGCCTCGAAGGCCGGGCGCACGTTGCTCGCGTCGATGTCGGGGTCGGTCAGCACATTGACGGGATCTGCCACTGCTCAGGGTGAGTCAAGCCGATAAGCACTGGCAACTCAGTTCGTGACTCACTTCCCCTCGCCATGGTGCAAACCAACATGAATACACAAGCCGTCAACCGTTTGAGAGTGCTGTTCGTCATCGCCGCTCTGTGGAATCTCGTCGGTGTCGTCTTTGGCTATTTCAATACAGCAACGACGTTCCAGGGCATCTTTGGTCGTGAGCTGACCGATCCGCTCGTCTTTCACATCTATCAAGGCGCCTGGGGCACGACCTTCGTGTACTTCTTTGGGTACCTCGTCGTCGCTCACAACCCGCTCCGGCACACCGGAGTCGTCATCGTCGGCGGCATCGGGAAGCTCGGCTACGCGGTGAAGCTCGTTCAGCTCTTTGCGGCAGGGTTGGCTGGACCCGTCGCGCTCATCGTCATCGTCGGCGACTTTCTCTTCGTGCTCTCCTTCGTCGTCTATTTCATCGCACTCCGGCGCACCCAGCAGACCGTCTTCGGTGAGCTGGGCCTGCAGGGAGCTGCCTGATGTGGGTTCTGGGAGCGCTCTTGTTGGTGGTGACGCAGACCGAGGCGCCCGACTGGCAGCTCGCCGCTTCGAAGGACGGTGTCGAGGTCTTCACCGCGCCGAAGCCAGGGCGGCCGTACAAGATGTTCCGGGCGGTGACGCGCATCGAGGCCTCGCTGTCAGAGGTGCTCGAGGTGCTGAACGACGTCGAGCGATACGTCGAGTGGTTCGCCTTCACGAAGCGCGCGATCGTCCTCGAGGCCTCGCCGAACGAGAAGCTCATCTACCTCGAGACGGCTTTCCCTTGGCCGTTCTCGAATGAGGACATGGTGTATCGGCTGACGCAGACGACGAGCAGCGACCTCGTGCGCCTCTCGCTCGAGGGCTTGCCTTCGGCCCGGCCGAGAGTCGACGGTGTGCAACGAATGAGGAGCGCCAACGGGCACATCGAAGTTCGCGCCGTCGGAAGCGCGGTCGAGGTCGTCTACTCGATGCACACCGAGCTCGGCGGCGGCATTCCTCTCTGGCTGGCCAACCAGAACGTCCACGAACTCCCGCTCCAAACCCTCACGCAGCTCAAGCGGCGGCTGGAACACCGCGGGAAGTGACCCGCGGGTTGGTGAGGGTGCTATGAGCCGCGCATGCGCTGGTGGCTGATGAAGAGCGAGCCCGACGTCTTCTCGATCGACGATCTGCGGCGGAAGAAGAAGACCGGCTGGGACGGCGTGCGCAACTACCAGGCCCGCAACTTCATGCGCGACGACATGAAGGAAGGCGATCTCGTGCTGTTCTACCACTCGAACGCCGAGCCCTCGGGCGTCGCGGGCGTGGGGTCGATCGTCGGACCAGCGATTCCCGATCCCTCGCAGTTCGACAAGAAGTCCGAGTACCACGACCCCGACAGCGACAAGGCCTCGCCCACCTGGCTGATGGTGACCGTCGGCTTCGTCGAGAAGTTCGCCGAGGTCGTTCCCTTGGCGGTGCTCAAAGCCGACCCGAAGCTCGAGGGCATGGGCGTGCTGCAGAAGGGCCAGCGGCTCTCGGTGATGCCAGTCACCAAGGCGCACTTCGACCGGGTGCTCGAGCTCGCGCGCCGCTGAGCGCCGGCTGACTTCGAGCGTCAACCGAGCCCAACGCGGATCAACGCTGCGACCGCGCCGGTGACGCTCTCTCCGGCGATCAGACCTGACGCGACGGGGATCAGCTGCTCCGCGTTCCACCGCCGACGTGCGAGTGCTCCGAGCCCGGCGCCAGCGACCATCGTGAGGGCGGTCGCCGCGGGGAGCACCATCGCGATGCCGAGCGCCGATGGAGAGGGCACCCAGCTGGCCCGTTCCGCGAGCCGCTCCTCCAGCACCACCAGCACCGCGCCGAGCACCGCCGCCACCACCATCGCGCTCACCGCGCCCGCCGGCAGGCTCGACACACCTCCGGCGAGCACCTTCGAGACGCCGGCCCACACCATCACCGCTGGTGCCGGGAAGGCCTCGCTGCCGAGCACGCTCGCGTCGGGGACGAGCGCGACGAAGGCCGGCACCACTGCGACCGCGCCGACGGCGATGCCGAGGAACTGAGCGATGGTCTGCTGCCGCACGCTGGCGCCCAGCACCTCGCCGGTCTTCAAGTCACTCAGCAGATCGGCCGCGTGCAGCCCGACACCGGCGGTGACGTTCGCTCCCATCACGTTGGCGGTGAGGTTCCCCGGGAGCGCGACGCCGAAGACGAGCTGGGTGAGCGGGCCCATCGCCTTGGTGGGCGTGATGTCGGTCTCGCCCGTCGCCCGCGCGCCGATGACGCCCACCAGCACCGCGAGCGGCAGCGCTGCGACGCCCATCCACCATGGAATCGAGAAGAGCCACTGCATCAGCCCGACGAGGGGCAGGGCGAGCACGAGGAAGAGCACGGCGACTCGCGCCGACGGGAGCGTCACCGAGCCCGTCGATCGCCGGAACGTACGCAGGCCGAGGATCACGAAGTGGGTGAGCGCGGAGGCGGTCAACATGCCAGCGGCTGGCCAGGCAGTGAGCTGCACCATCGCCTTGAAGTCGAGCGTCACCAAACCGCGCGAGACGGCGAAGGGCGCGGCGATGCCCCAGGTGACGATCGCCCCGAGCAGCATCGACCACGCGGTGCGGGGCTTCATCAGCGAACCGCCGCCGAGCAGCACCAGAGACGCGTCGAGCCCGAGGCCCCACGGCGCGAGCGCCGAGACGGTGAGCCGGCCCGGAATCGAGAGCGCGAGCTTCGCGTCACGCCAGAGGGTGAAGAGCGCAGCGACCAACCCTGCGGTGGCGAGTCTCCGCGCGGGGCTCACGTCTCCCGTGCCGTGCATCGCGCGAATCGCTTCGGCGGTGGCGACCGACATCGGAAACGGCAACTTCTCGCGAACGAGCAGCCGCTCCCTCAGGGGAATCGCGACCACCACCCCGAGCGAGGCGATGAGCGCGAACCAGGCCACCATCGCGAGCCCGCTCGGCCGTTGCCCGGTGAGCAGCAGGAGCGCCGGGAGCGCCGCCATGTTTCCGCCGCCCGTCATCCACGCCCCCGAGGACGCGATCGACGCGACCATCACGTTCTCGAGAGGAGAGAGCGCCTTGCCCAGCCCGAGCCCACCGAGCGCGCGAAAGGCGCCGAAGGCCACGATGGTCGCGGTGATGGTGACGCCCAGGCTCCAGCCCGTCTTGAGCACGACGTACAGGTTCGACAGACAGAGCACGCCGCCCAGCGCCATGCCCGTCACCGCCGCGCGGACGGTGAGCTGCCGCTCGGTCACGTCGCGAGTTCTTTGGCGAGGGCCATCGAGGCGACGGTGCCGTCGGACACCGCGGTGGTGATCTGCCGGAACTTCTTGCTGGCGACGTCACCGATGGCGAACACGCCCGGCACGCTGGTGCGCATCTCGTCGTCGATGGCCACGTAGCCCCATTGATCGAGCTTGAAGCGACCCGCGAAGAGGTCGAGGTTGGGCACCATGCCGGCGAAGACGAACACGCCGTCGCAGTCGATGATCTCCTGCTGCTTGGTCTCCAGGTCTTCCACCAAGACGCCGTCGACGGTCTTCCCGTTGCGCACCAGGAACTCCCGCGGCTGGGTCGCGAGCCGGAAGCTGATCTTCGGTTCGGCCTTCGCCTGATCCTGCGCGTGCTTGTTCGCCTGGAGCGTGGGGAACTGGTTCACGATGGTGATGCGCGAGGCGAAGCGAGCGATGAAGAGCGACTCCTCGATGGCCGAGTTGCCGCCGCCGATGACGACGACGTGTTTGCCCTCGTAGTACTTCGCGTCGCAGGTCGCGCAGTACGAGACGCCCTTGCCCTTGTACTCGCGCTCGCCCTTCACCCCGATGACGCGCGGCGAAGATCCGGTGGCGATGACGAGCCGCTTGGCGCGAATCGTCTCGATGCCGTCGAGCACGACCTCCTTCTTCTCGAGGTCGACCTTGGTCACCTCGGCAGCGAGCCTCGGAATCACGCCCGCGGCCTTCGCCTGCTCGACCATGTGATCCGCCAGGAGGTACCCGGGCATCGGCTTGGGAAAGCCGGGGAAGTTCGACACCTGATGCGTCACCGCCACGTTGCCGCCGCCCAGGCCCACGTCGACCATCACCGTCTTCAGCTTCGCCTGCGCGCAGTAGATGGCCGCGGTGGTGCCGGCCGGTCCCGCCCCGAGGATGAGCACGTCGGCGTCGGTCTCGCTCGTCGGGAGATGGCTGACGACCGCCTCGAACTTCTCGGCCGGCTCGATCGCCTTGATGCCCTCGAGCAGCTCGGAGCGCTTGATGGCGCTGGTGAGCCGCTTGCCGACCTCGTGGCCGTCCTTGAAGAAGAGCACCGTCGGAGAGCCCTTCACCCCGAGCTCGGTCGCCAGCTCGCGGTTGCCCTGCCGGAAGATCTTCACGAACTCGACGTCGTCGTGGAACAGCCCGGCGACGGACTCGTACTTCGGCGCGAGCGCTTCGCAGGGCGGGCACTCGGTCGAGTAGAAGTCGATGACGACCGGCTTCTTCGAGGCGAGCACGGCGGGCAGCTCGGCGGCGCTGATCTCTCTGACGACTTCAGACATGGGCGGTCCCTTCCTGGTTCGTGCGTGAGAGCTCGCGCTGCCCGTAAAGGGAACAGCCCAGGCTCAACAATTCCTTCACCGGCCGGCAGTCGGACGCGCGGATCTCACCCTTCCAGCTCTTCGAGACCGCACCGCAGCCGCCTCCACACGCGAGCTGGTTCGGGCAGGCACCGCAGCCGCGAATCGTGGTGACGTCCCGGCCGTTCCAGTCCGCGACGGTCTGCTGATCGAGCGTGCGCGTGGGGAAGAAGGTGCCGAGCTCTTCTCCCGATTTTCCGACGTTCGCGGTGCACGGGTAGATGGAGCCGGTCGCATCGAAGGCCCACTCGGTCTTCGTCGCCGGACACGAATCGAAGAGCGGCTCGGGCAGCTGGCCTTCGTCGAAGAGGAAGCGCGAGACCGAGAAGGCCGGCCGATAGAAGCGGAGGATCTCCGGGTCCTTCTCGATGAGCCGGTACATGTCTTCCCAGAGCGAGAGGCGGGTGTAGAGCCGGGTGTTGTTCGTCTGGCAGTGGTGCAGCTCGTAGTTGCGGCCAACCTGGGTCTTGAAGTTCGGCAGCTCCGTCCACCCGCGGTCGATGGCGAAGTGGGCGAGGTGGCCGAAGTCCGAGAGGTTCTCCTTGTCGAGCACCGCGCGCAGGTTCACGGTGAGCCCGGCCGCGAGCGCCGCGTCGATTCCCGCGACGACTGGGTCGAAGGTCTTCCCGCCGCCCTTCAGCGCGCGCCGCTTGTCGTGCATCTCTCGCGCACCATCGAGCGTCACCTGCACCTCGCGAATGCGGCCGGTCTTCAGGAGCGGCACGTACTTCTCGAGGAAGAACCCGTTGGTGATGATGGCGAGGTCGAGCCCGCGCGCCTTCGTTCCGTCGATGAGCTGCTCGACCACCGCGCGCGCCTTGGGAGTATCGAGGAGCGGCTCTCCGCCGAAGAGGGTGACGTACTTGCGCCGGCCGGCGAAGGTGTCGTCGACGTACGAGAAGAAGGCGTCGATCACCTGCTTCGGATCGTGGGTCTTCTGCGGCGCGTACTCGTCTTGGAAACAATAGGAGCAACCGAAGTTGCACGCATACGAGGCGACGAAGAAGAGCTGCACCTCGTCGTCCTTCTGGCCCTCGAGGAACGTCGCCTTGGCCTGGTCGTAGCGCTTGGCCTCTTCGATCGGATCGACGAGGTAGCCCTTGGCGAATAGCGCCTCGCGATCGGCGTAGTCACCCTTCTGGAACCGGCTGGCGGTGTCGGCGTCGAGGAGATCGGCCTGGCCCGAGAGCAGGTTCACGAGCAGCCAGTCGGTGCTGCCGGCCACCTGGGTGAGGATGTTGTGCTTCGAGGGCATCATCGGGGAACGCTCCGCGAGGAAAGAAGTGCGCGCGTCCGGCCCCTCGGAAGAACCGGAGCGCGCGGTCCTGCATCAGTCAGTCGTGGCAGCCGGCCACGTTCTTCGACACCTTCGCGCAGCACTGAGCGACCTTCTCCTGCGCGGGCGCGCAGCACTGCGTCGGCGTCTTCTTGATCAGCGACTTCATTCCATCACCTCCTTCACGAGGCTCCGCGAGCTGCCGCGGGCGGTTTGCGACCAGTCAGGGTGAAGCTCGACAGCAGCGCTTCCTTCTTCCGGTAGGGCGCCCGTTCGTTCGACGCGGTGACCTCGACGAGGCCAGCCGCGGTGAGGTGGGCGAGTGTCTCGTCCCGCGTCTCGGCGCCGGCCCAACACTCGGCGACCGCGACCGGATCGTTCTTGAACCGTTCGGCGATGGGCTCGACCGCGAAGATGTCGCTGATGACGAAGCGCCCGCCTGGCTTGAGCACCCGCGCCACTTCGCGCCACACCTGCGCCTTGTCGGTGGCGTGGTTGAGCGCGCAGTTCGAGGTGACCCAGTCGACCGATGCGTCGGGCAGCGCGAGCGCTTCGAGGGCGGAGTGGACGATGGTGACGTTGCGAGCCCCTGCCTCGGCCACCACCTGCCGAGCCGCCGCCACCATCTTCTCCGAGCCGTCGAGGCCGAAGACGTGACCCGAGGGACCGACTTTGCTCGCGAGCGCCACCACGTCGCGTCCGCGGCCGCAGCCCACGTCGAGAACGACCTCGCCCTCACGCGCCTCGACCTGATCCGCCGCACGCCCGCACGAGAGGTTGGTCTTCGCCTCGGGCGCCAGCGCGTCGTACCGCTGGGAGAGGGCCTGGCTGATCACGCTGCTCACGGCCCTACGAGCCCCAGACCCCGGTTTTCGATTCAGCTGAATCCAACCGCTTGGGTTGGCGCTCTCATCCCTCGAGTCCCACGGCCACGAGGCCAGCGAATGACCGACCTTCCGAAGCTGAACCCCGAGCTGAACGTGCTGGCGGCCTACTCGGCGGGAGCGAGCGCCAACACCGGCCTCTGCTGCCCGGTGCAGTACGACCCGGCGCTGCTCGCGGCGATTCCGAAAGAGGTGCTCGATCGCGACTACGGCTGCGGCGACCCAACCCCTCACCTGCGTGAAGGCGAAACCGTGCTCGACTTGGGCAGCGGCGGCGGCAAGGGCGTCTTCCTCGCGGCGCAGGTCGTCGGACCGAAGGGCAAGGTCATCGGCGTCGACATGAACGACGAGATGCTCGCGCTCGCCAGACGCAACGCGCCGGCCTTCGCCCGCCAGGTGGGCTACTTCAACGTGAAGTTCTCGAAGGGCCGGATCCAGGACCTGCGGCTCGACCTCGAGAAGCTCGACGCCTGGCTCGCGAAGCACCCGGTCGACAGTTCGGCCGCGCTCGCGAGCCTCGAGGAGGAGCAGGCGCGACTCCGGACGATGGCGCCGATGGTGAAGGACGGCAGCGTCGACGTGGTGGTGAGCGACTGCGTGCTCAACCTCGTTCGCTCCGAAGACAAGGCCGCGCTCTTCAAGGAGATCCACCGGGTGCTCAAGCGCGGTGGCCGCGCCGTCATCTCCGACATCGTGTGCGACGAAGACGTGCCGGCGCACCTCCAGGCCGACCCCACGCTCTGGAGCGGCTGTGTCTCGGGCGCGATGCGAGAGGACCTCTTCTTGAAGGCCTTCGCCGACGCCGGGCTCTACGGCATGCAGCTCGTCGCGCGCGACGCGAAGCCCTGGCGCACCGTCGAGGGCATCGAGTTCAGGAGCGTGACCGTCGTCGCCTACAAGGGAAAGGAAGGCCCCTGCCTCGACCACAAGCAGGCGGTCATCTACCGAGGGCCCTTCAGCGAGGTGCGCGACGACGACGGACACCGGCTCGTGCGCGGTGTGCCCGTCGCGGTGTGCGAGAAGACCTTCGGCCTCTATTCCCGCGAGCCGTACCGGGCCCACGTCGAGCTCGTCGAGCCGAGGGTGCCTCCGGCGCCGGACGAGGTGAGGCCGTTCCCGTGCGGCGCCGACCTGCTGGTGCGCTCGCCCCGCGAGACCAAGGGCGAAGGCTACGCGGAGACGAGCGAGGCGCGGCCGATCTGCACCACGCCAGGCTGCTGTTGATCACTCCTCCTTCCACTCCACGGTGAGCTTCTCGTCGGGCATCTTCTTGGCGGCGAGCTCGGCGAACAGCTTGAGCTCGGTCTTGCAGCAGTCGATCGTCTTCGCGGTCTCGATGCGCTTGAGGAGATCGGCGACGAACTGTTTGACGGTGACTTCACGCTTCATGGGACGAACCTCCGAGGCCGCGCGAGTGCGGCCTGGGTGAGAGCGCGAAGTCTCGGCGACGATTCAGGAAAACCACTCGCCGCGCGCGGTGGCTCCAAGGGCCATGAGCGACCTCTCCATCGACACGCTCGACCTGCTGATCGACGACTTCATCCACGGCAACCCAGCGGCGGCCATTCTCTTCACCGAAGCCAGCTGCCGGGTCGGCGACGCGGTGGAGCCGAAGCTGGCTCAGCTGCTCGAGTCCCAGTTCCCCGCGGTGCGCTTCACCGTCGTTCATCGCACCGATCTCCCCCGGCGGCTCGCCGACCTCGGCGTGGTGGCCTTCCCGACCGTCATCGTCTGGTTCGCCGGCAAGGAGACGGCTCGCTTCGTGCGCGCCTTCTCGATGGACGCGGTCGCCGAGGCCATCGAACGGCCCTACGCGATCCTCTTCGGGCACTGAGTGAAACCTGGCGCGCCGTCGCTGGCTCTCACCTTCGCATGTCACCCATCAAGGCCTTCTTCCGTCTCGATGACGCCATCTCCACCGGGGCTCAGCCGACCCGCGAGGAGCTGCCCTGGCTGGCGACCGCCGGCTTCAAGGCGGTGCTCAACACCAACACCCACACCGCCCGGAACTACCTGCCTGACGAGGCTGATCAGCTCACCGCGCAGGGGCTCGCCTACGTCCATCACCCCATCGACTGCGCGGTGCTGACGAAGGAGAAGTACGAGGGCTTTCGCGACGCGCTCAACGGCCTGCTCGCGAAGGGTGGGCCGGTCTTCGTGCACTGCGCGGGGAACGTGAAGGTGACCGGCATGATGTACCTGTACCGGGTGCTCGAGCGCGGAGAGCCCAGGGAGCAGGTCGCGAAGGATCTCGAGAAGCTGCCGGCGCTGGAGGAGAAGTGGCCAGCCTTCTGGCGTGCACTCGGGGCGCAGTGAGCGCCTCGCCAGGCTGATCAGAGCCGACGGAGCGAGAGGACCTTTCGGCGCATCGCCTCGACGGCCCGGCGATCACGCTTGTCGACGCCCGAGACCCGCACCTCGACGCCCGTGTCGTTGCGGAAATAGTGGAGGGTGACGTCGGTGAGGTCGCCTTGATCGACCTGCCAGGCCGCCTGATCAGCATCGCCGGCGATGTCCTCGAGCCGCCCGGCGAGCATCTTCCGGAGGCCCGCACGGTTCGCGGTTGGATCGCCTCCGCTCATCACCTGCCGGTTGAGCACCACCGACTTGAGGCCCTTCACTTCGTTCCACCGGCACGACGTCGAGACGCCGCCCGAGAACGCGTTCTCCGTTCCCTTGCCCGCCTCGACCTTGAAGCCGAGCGCCCGGCTCAACTCCTCCGCGGTGAAGACGCAGGCGGCCGGTGAGTCCTTGAGCGCCGGGCTGGGCGCTGGCGCAGGTGCAGTTGGCGGCGCCGAGGGGAGGGCCCGACGCACGGCCTCGGCCGATGGGAAGGCGCCCTTGGTCGCCGCGAGCGCTCCAGCGACCGGCCGGGCCCCGTCGAAGCTCACTCCAGCGACCTTGTCGCCCTTCATCATGAGGTCGATCGAGCTGGGGAACTTCACCTTCGCGCCCGCCTTCTTCGCCCCGTCGAAGACGTCGACTTCGTCCCCGTTGACCAAGCTCCCCGAGAGCACCTCGAGGGTGCAGGTCGGGCCTTCGACCGAGACGACTCGAACGATGTTCTCGGCCCAGGCGGTGGTGGCAAGCGCGACGACGAGGAGGACGGAGCGCATGGGGAGCTCTGATCAGCTCTGCGGCGGTGGCGTCGGCTTGAACATCGGACCCGACGTCGGAAACACCGCTCGCCCGGCTGCCGGGTTCACCAACAACGCGAACGAGATGTAGAGCGCGATGACCATCAGCCCGATGGTGGCGAAGCCGATCAGCAAGCCCAACGGCCCGCTCGCCCCAGGGAGGAAGTGCTTCGCGAGCCGCGCCACATAGAGCACGTCGATGTCGACGAGGAAGAAGAAGAGCAGCTTCGAGAAGAAGCCGAAGGCGTAGGTCAGCACGAGGAAGATGATCAGGAAGGTGAAGTCGACCGAGAGCAGCACGCTCGAGTCGACGCCGCGGCCCTGGCTCGCCTCGTCCAGCACGTACCAGTTGAAGACCCAGTTGAACGAGAAGGTCGTCAGCAGGGTGCCGCCGAGGGTGTTCTTGTTCGCCAGCGACATCAGCCCGGCGAGGAACTGGCCGCCCGCGCCGAAGAGCAGACAGAACCACGACGCGGTCTTCATCATCGTCGCGATCTTCGCCGGCTCGCTCGGGAGCCACCCGAAGGCGATCGGCACCAGCGCTGCGCAGCCGATGCTCAGGCCGAGGAGCCCGAGCGGGGTGGGTTCTCCGAAGAGCGGCGCGGGCGCGTTGGCGGGAGCGGACATGCCGCGCCTCTACGAAAAACGGTCAGTCGGGGGAACTTTTCCGTACGGCGACGAAGGGTCCTTCGGAGAGGAAATGCGCTACAGTCGGTCCGTTTTCTCGTCGGGGAGGCCCTCGTGGCTCGTTGGCTCCAACTCAGCTGCATTCTCGCGCTCTCGGCCGCCACCGTGCTGGCCCAGCCGGCTGCACAGGCCCAGGACACCACCAAGGCGCGCGACGCGTTCCTCAAGGGCCAGGCCCTCTACCTGAAGAAGAAGTTCAAGGACGCGCTCGGCGAGTTCCAGACCTCCTACGCGGCCAAGCCCCACCCGGCCACGATGTACAACATCGCGCGCTGCGAAGATCAGCTCGGCGATCTCCTCCACGCGATGACCTCGTACAAGGAGTACCTCCGCCAGTCGCCTCAGGCCGACGACGCCGACGAAGTGGTGAAGGCCATCGCGAGCATCGAGCAGCGGCTCCAGAGCAAGGGCCTGCAGCACCTCGTCGTCTATGTCGAGCCCGCCACCGCCGTCGTCTCCGTCGACGGAAAGGAGATCGGCACCTCGCCCGCCTCCGCGACGATTCCGCCGGGCTCGCACACCGTCTCCATCGCCGCGCCCAACTTCGACCCCTACGAGCGCAGCTTCGCGATGAGCGCCAGCCGCTCGCAGGAGCTCACCATCTCGCTCAGCGCCTCGGTCACCCCGCCAGTCGCCAAGCCCGACGTGAAGCCGAAGGAGACGAAGGTCGCCTCCGACACCCCCAAGAAGACCACCCTCAAGCCCACGAAGAAGGACGACGACGTCTCGATTCGTGACGACGCGACGCCCGGGCCCAGGAAGCGCCTCTTCACCTGGGTCGCGCTGGGCACCGCTGGAGTCGCCGCCGGCGCCGGCGCGCTCTTCACCGTGTTGATGAAGAACAACGAGCGCACGCTCACCACCTTCGACCCGATGCGCACGCGAGAGCAGGCGAACCAGCTCTACTCGGGCGCCTATTCGATGGGCACGGCGGCGACCATCTCGTTCATCACCGCGGGCGTGTCGGCGGTCGCGGCCATCGTCCTCTTCTTCGTCGAGGGCGCGTGAGCGACTTGCCCTTCGAGCTGGTGGTGCACGATGGGCCCGAGAAGGGCCGGCGCATTCCCCTGCCGTCGACGCGCTTCACCATCGGCTCGAGCGCGACCTGCGACCTCCGCTTCCCCGCGCACATGGTGCGGGAGGTGCACGCCGAGATTTTTCGCGACGAGAACGGTGACTTCCAGCTCAACGACAAGAGCGGCTCGACGCTCACCTGGGCGGACGGGAAGGTGGTCGCCACCACCCAGCTCTTCTCCGGCACCTTGATTCGGCTGGGCCGCCTCGAGCTGATGTTCATCTCGCTCGACGACACCGCCGCCGCAGACCCATCGCAGCTCATCGCCGAGGCCGCCGCGTCGGTCGCCGCGCCCGCGCCAGCTCCGGCTCCTGCCCCTGCGCACTCGTCACCCAGCGCGCTCCACGCGCTCCACAAGGCCACCCCACTCGGCAACTCGATGGTGGGAGACCCGGCGCCCAAGCCGACTCGGGTGGCCGACTCCGATCCCTCCGCGTCTGGCCGCTTCGCCGCGGGAGACCTCATTCAGGGCCGCTACCGCATCACCGCGCGCATCGCCGCCGGTGGCATGGGCGAGGTGTACAAGGTCGAACACGTCGAGCTCGGCAAGGCGCTGGCGATGAAGGTGATGTTGCCGTCGCTCAACGCCGACCAGGAGTTCGTCAACCGGTTCAAGATCGAAGCGGTCGCCGCGAGCCGCATCGGGCACCAGAACATCGTCGACATCTCGGACTTCGGGCGAACGAGCGATGGCCGCTTCTTCTTCGTCATGGAGTTCCTCGACGGGATGACCCTGTCGAGCCTCGTCCATCGCCAAGGGCAGCAGTCTCCGCCACGCGCGGTGGCCCTCGTCGTCCAGGTCGCGCGCGCGCTCGCCGCCGCCCATGAGCTGCAGATCGTCCATCGCGACCTCAAGCCCGACAACGTGATGGTGCTCCAGCGCCCGGGCAACCCCGATCTGGTGAAGGTGCTCGACTTCGGCGTCGCGCGGGTGAAGGTCGACGACGAGAGCATCGGGAAGACGGCGGCCGGCATCGTCGTCGGCACCCCTCAGTACATGTCGCCCGAGCAGGCCAAGGCGGTGCCAGTCGACGCCCGCAGCGACATCTACTCCTTGGGCCTCATCCTCCACGAGCTGCTCAACGGGAAGCCCACCTTCACCGGCGAGACACCGCCCATCGTGATGGTGAAGCAGGTGACCGAAGCTCCGCCGGCGCTGCCCGATTGGGTGCCCGAAGACCTGCAGGCGCTCGTCTTCGACATGCTGGAGAAGGCTCCGGACGATCGACCACAGACGATGCGGGAAGTGGTGACGCGCCTCGACACCATTCGGTCGTCGATTCGCACCAGCGACTTCCCCACCAAGCCCGTCGGCAACGAGACGATGGTGCAGCAGCCGACGCCGCCGCCCTCGAAGAGCGGCCGTCGCTCCGGCGCGAAGACGGGTACGCCGGTGCGCAACCCAACCCCTGCGCGCACCTCGGGTCGGCCCGGCGCCTCGCGGCCAGTGGTGGGCGACGAGACCGTTCGCAACCTGCCGCGTGACGTGGTGGCCAAGCCCCTCGTCGTCGAGCCGGAGCCGGTGGTGGGAACGGCGAGCGAAGAGCTCGAGCTCGCGGGCTTGCAGAAGAGCTCGAAGCTGCCCTTCGTCGTCGCCGGCGCGCTCTTGGTGCTCCTCCTCGCCGGTGGCGGGGTGCTCCTCTTCGGAGGCTCGAGCCAGCCGGTGCAGGTGGTGAAGGTGGTGCCGACGGATCCACAGACGCCGGTCGACCCACAGAAGCCGCCCGAGCCCGAGAAGAAGCCAGAGCCGGAGAAGAAGGCTCCCGACCCGGTCACCGAGGCGGCCACCGTGCTCGAGACGACCCCCGCGGGCGCCGAGGTCTCGGAGAGTGGCGTCGTGCTCGGCAACACGCCCTTCACCCTCAAACGCAAGCCTGGCGAGGTCGTCTCCTTGTCCTTCTCCCTCGCAGGTTTCCAGCCGGCCACCCGCAAGGTGCTCGTCTCGGCCGACGTTCCGAGCGTGAAGGTGAACCTCGAGGCACTCAAGAAGCCGCTCGAGCCCCAAGTCGACGCGAAGGGCGAGGGGACCAAGAAGACCGAACCGAAGACGCCCAAGGGGCCCGGGCTCAAGCCGCCACCGCCCGAGCTCGATCTCAAGCCGGCCCCATTCTGAGGACGCCATGCGCCGTCTGACTCCGCTCCTGCTGCTGTCGCTCTCGTGCGTTCCCGATCTCGCGCACAAGATTCCCTGCACCACGAACGAGCACTGCCCAGGCTCGCTCGTCTGTCAGTGCGGCTTCTGTGAAGACCCGACGATGTCGCCCGGAAGCTGTTCGACAGGAGGCGGTCGAGCAGGTGGGGCGAGCGGAGGCGGAAGCTCGGCTGGCGGTTCGACGGCTGGTGGGTCGATGGGTGGGAGCGGCGGTGGCGATGCTGGCGGCGTCGTTGGCGGTGGTGACGCGGGCGGAGCGGGCGGTGGTGACGCGGGAGGCAACGCTGGTGGTGCGGTCGGCGGTGGCGCGGTCGGCGGCGGCGCGACCGGCGGTGGAGCGACCGGCGGTGGAGCGACCGGAGGCGGGGCGACGGGCGGCGGAGGCGTGACCGGCGGCGGAGGGGTCAGCGGTGGTGGGACTGCCGGCGGCTGTGTCGCGGCGACGTGCACGAGCCTCGGCGCCCGCTGTGGAAATCCGTTCGATGGCTGCAGCGGGAATCTCTCGTGCGGCGTGTGTCTCACCCCGAACGTCTGCTCGCCCACCTACCTCTGTGCTCGCGCCGACACCGACGGGCAGCTTCGCGCAGTGCAAGCCGCCGCCGGTGCCTCGGACGGTGGGGTGCTCTCGGTGTCGCTGCCGGTCGACGGCGTCACCGTCACCGCGCGCAAGCCCCCCATTTCCGGTTCCGGGGCCGGCGACGGTCCAGGGTTCTTCGTTCAGTACGTCGACGCTGGGCTCTTCATCGAGGTGGACCCGACGTCGCTCAACCCCCAGCCGAACGTCGGTGATTCGGTCAGCTTCACCGTCAGCCGGGTGAGCAAGGAGCTCGGCGTGCGGCGGGTGAAGTCGATCGGCAGCTACCAGCGGCTCCCGACCACCAACCCCTTTCCCCCCACCGTCGATCTCGGGACCATCAACTTCGCGCTGCCGGGCGCGCTCTCCACCTTCGAGAGCGTGCTGGTGCGCACGACCTCGACCCTGCCTCAGGTGGTCATTCAGACGAGCTTCGACGGCGGCTTCAACCCCAACGGCGGCTACGGCGAGGCGCTCTTCGGGGCTGGGCGCGACGTTCGGTTGCCCTGGGCGCTCAACGACACCGAGGACCTGCGCGCTGGTTGCACCGTCATCGCCAACGGGCCGATGTGGATCTCGTCTCCCACCAACCACGGCCAGGTCTCGGTCTGGTTCCCTTCTTCGCTCATGGGCACCAGCTGCCCTCCGCCGAACCTGGTGAGCGTGGTGAGCCCGACGAGCACCATCGTCGACCTCGGCTTCGACCGCTTCATGGACTCGGCCGTAACCGGGAGCGTGCAGATCTACGAGCTCGGCGGCAATCAGGTCGGCGCCAACATGGCTGGTCGCGTCACTCCCCAGACCCTGCGCTTCAACTTCTCCGGAAATCCCAACTGGACCTACGAAGTCAGACCGAGCGGAACGAACGCACCGCGCGACACCCGCGGCAGCCCCGCCACCATCATGCCCACCCGGTTCGCGGCTGGAGGGTGCCGTACGCCGTCGCAGGGCCCCTTGCTCATCGCAGGTGCCTACGCGGGCGGCTTCGTGACCTTGGGCTCGGCCATCGAGCTCCACAACCGCACCGCGACGGCGCTCAATCTCAACGGCTGGCAGATGCGCATTCGCACGAACACCACGAGCTTCACCGTGCCGCTCAATGGCCTGCTCGGGCCAGGCGCGTTCCGGAGCTACGGGAACCAGGTGCCCGTCGACGTCAACATCGGCAACCTCGATCTCAACGACGCCTTCAGCGAGATCGTGCTCGTCGACCCCTTTGGCGTTCAGTGCGGAGCCGGCCAAGACAGCCTGAGCTGGGGCTCGGGGCCGAACAGCTGTTCGCCCTTGGGGTTGCCTGCGCTCTCGAACACCTTCAACCTCGACGGCTACCAGCGATTGGAGCCGAGCGCCTGTGTCGACCGCGACCAAGCCGGCGACTGGAGAAACGTCAGCCCGAGCACGATTCGCGGCTCGAACGCGCCTCCGCTGATCTGCGCGTGTCCGTGACGTCGCCCGCGCTCAGGGCACCACGTAGCGAAGGCTCGACTGCGCCTCGACGCAGTTCCGCCCGCGCACGGTGACGGGGTAGCTGCCCGAGGGAAGCCCTGGGTTCTCGCCCTGGTAGGTGCCCTGGGCCGAGTTGTAGGCGCCGCGATTGAGGGCCACGCCGCCCACCACCACGTCGAGCACCGCGCTCAGGTTCTCTCCAGTCACCACCACCTGCCCATCGGGCGTCGCGGGCGCAGTCACCGAGGTGACGACCGGGTTTGGGAGCGCCTCGTCGCAGACGAAGAACGGGTAGCGGTCGAACGACTGGCCGCCGCGGTTGTCTCGCACCACCAGCCAGACGATGCCCGTGCGCTTGTCGGGAATGGGGTCTTCTGGAAAGTCGGCGGAGCCGGGCGCGATGAAGACAGTGGGGTCGGTGGTGGTGACGTCGAAGCGCTCCCGGCTGAAGCGGCCCGCGCTCGAGTACCAGGCGCCCACCACCGTCTCCGTCTTCATCACGTCGCCCGTCGGCTGGGCCTCGACGTAGGTCTGCCGCACGTCGTCGGGCACCACCACCGTCAGCTCGGTGCGCGAGCCGGCCTTCACTGGAAGGCGGCCGTTCTTCGGGTGCTTCTCGCCCTTGACGAACAGGTCGACGATGCCCGGGTTGCGGTTGCGCTGCGCCGCCGGCTTCTCGCTCACCAGCACGCGGGTGAGGGCGACCACCACCGGCGTCTCTTTTCGCTCGATGCGGGCGAAGTACTCGCGGAGCTTGTCACCGGTCGCGAGCGGGTCGACCTCCTCGCCGATGACGAGGGCGAGCACCTGGCCGACCGAGCCCGAGCGGCGAATGAGGCTGTCGGCCGGCAGCACGTCGAAGACCTGCGCCGTCGAGTGGTACTGCGCCGAGACGCCGAAGCCGAGCAGCTGCAGGCCTTCGGGGTAGTCCGTAATCTGCGTCGGCCGGAGGAGAATCGAGGCGTCGTTGCACGCGCTGCGGCCCAGGTCCTGCGGGTCGGGTTCGCAGCCGACCCAGATGACGGTGGTGGCGGCGCCAGCGACGGCCGGGTCGCTCTTGAGCACCGAGAGGCGCGCGAACTCTCCGGGTCCGACCTCGGGAGGCTCGGCCGAGATGGAGAGCACTCGCAGGTCCTTCACCAACGTCTCCGGGGCGAACTGGGCGTTGGTGCAGGCGGTGAGCAGCACCGCAGCGCTGAGGAGGACTCTCACGGACCCAAGAGGTAGGCCAGCGAGCCCCGCTTGTCGAGGCGTCGCTGTCAGCCGTGTTGAGGCTCAGCGAAAGTGCCCGCGCGAACGGTTCGGGGAAACAGTTCGCAGTTGTCGGAGTGATTGTCGCAGGTGTGCGGACGAGCGCGCTGTCGGCTGGCGCGACCTCGACCGAAACCGGCACCTGACCCGCTCCTTTCGTCGGGTGGCCGTTGCGGAGCCCGAGGGCCCGTGTGAGAGGGGGGCATGCGGCTGCGGAGTTGGTCGGTGGCGGTGCTCGTGACGTTCTCGGTGGGGTGCCCTCCACCGCCTGCCGAGGTCGACGCGGGGAGTGACGTCGACGCAGGCCTCGACGACGCCGGGCTCACGCTCGACGCCGGAGCCGACGCAGGCATGGTGGACGATGCTGGGATCGACGCAGGCGCCGATGCGGGCAGCACCGATGCGGGAGTCGATGCGGGCGTCGCCGACGCGGGCAAGGCTGCGGGCTGCGCGTCGACGTTCGGCTCGGCGCTCACCAACGCCTTCGGGCGCGTCGACGGCGTGGTGACGGCGGTGGTGCCCGCGGGGTTGATGACGTGTGCGTTGCCGAACTCCGACCACGTGGTGCTTCAGGTCGCCTTCGCCGACGCCGGGGTCCACCGCATGGTGGTGAACGTGCAGTCGTCGTTCGGCGACCCGCGCATCAAGGTGCTGCGCCTCACTGCGCCGCTGCCCCCGCCCGCGTTCCAAGAAGGCTGGCACCCGGGGCTGAGGCTCGATTACCCGACCGCGTTCGGCGTGCACTCCGAGGACGCGGGCTGGGAGTCGCTCGACCTCCCCACCGCTTCGCAGCGCGTCGAGGACCTGGTCGAGGTCGGCGCGAACGTCTCCGTCTACGCCACCAGCTCGGGCGGCACCTTCGCCGCGAGCGCCCACCTCATCCACCGCAATGGGAACGGCGCCGATGGGGCGCTCGTCTTCCAGCCCACCGGCTCCTCGCCGCAGTGGCTCCTCTTCAGCTTCGCCAACCAGCGCTTCTGAGGCGCGCTCGCCTCGAGCGTGGGTTCCGTACGCATGCGCTCCCACCTCTTGGCCCTCTCCCGCCTCGTTCCCGCCTCACTCGAGGCCGCGAACTCTGCGCTGACGACCGGCTCGACCTGCGCATGAAGTGAATGTCTGGGAGCGACCGACCGTGTGCTACAGCGTGCGCGCCTCGTCGCTCAAGGAGCCCTCCGCATGCGCCGCTTCCTCGTCGGTCTCGCCGTCGCCTCGCAGGCCTTCGCCGCGCCGCCTCCCGCGCCCGCGAAGCCCGCCTTCAACCGCCTCAGCCGGCCCGACTTCAACCAGAAGGCCCAGGAGCACTTCGTTCCCCTCTTCTGGCGCGACGACGCCGACAAGAACGGCAGCCTCGAGCCTGCAGAGCTCGCGGTGCTTTGGGGGCCGCAGGGCGCCAGCCGCGCCACCTACGTCGACGAGAAGGGCGCGTTCACCAAGGCGTTCCTCGACGCGTACGAGGCGATGGTGAAGGGCTGGGACGACAAGGCGCTGCCGGCCGACGAGCAGAAGCGCCGCGCCGCCATTCGCCTCGAGCTCTCCCAGGGGCGCCCGACGCTCATCGAGACCGATCTCTCGAAGGGCTCGGAAGAAGATCGCGCCATCGTGAAGCACGTCTTCGCGGCGGCGGTGGTGCTCGAGAAGATCCACGCGAGGCAGCTCGGCGCCTTCGGCCTCGAGGCGAAGGACCCGTCGTCGCAGTCCGTGCTGCACCGCAACCAGAGCCCGTTCTGCACCGCCCCGAAGACCGAGAAGGACGAGGCGTGCACCGCCATCGCGCCGAAGCCCGCCCGCCTGTCAGGCCTCTACCCGGCGGAGGTGCAGGCCGACCCGAAGTTCTGCGACGCGCTCGCCAAGGCGAAGAACGCGAAGGACCTCACCGGCCACTTCTCGGTCGTCGTCGCCGATGGGAAGGGCTTCAAGGCGGTGCCGTACTCCGAGGCGTACAAGGCCGAGATGGAGCAGGTGGCCACCTCGCTCGAGGCCGCGGCCGACGCCATCAAGAGCGAGGGCGAAGCGGCCTTCCAGAAGTACCTGCGCGCGGCGGCGAAGGCGTTCCGCACCAACGACTGGGAACCAGCGAACGAGGCGTGGGTCGCGATGGGGCCGACGAACTCGAAGTGGTACCTCCGCATCGCGCCCGACGAGGTCTACTACGAGCCCTGTGCGTGGAAGGCCGGCTTCGCGGTCAGCTTCGCCCGCATCAACCTCGACTCGCTGGCCTGGCAGCAGAAGCTCGAGCCGGTGAAGAGCGAGATGGAGAAGACGCTCGCCACGCTCGCCGGGCCTCCGTACAAGGCGCGCGACGTGAAGTTCAAGCTGCCCGACTTCATCGACATCGTCTTGAACGCTGGCGATGCGCGTGACCCGCACGGCGCCACCATCGGTCAGTCACTGCCGAACTGGGGCAAGGTCGCCGAGAAGGGCGGCCGCACGGTGGCGATGACCAACATCAACACCGACGTCGACAGCCGCAAGGCGAAGGACGCGCAGCTCTCGTCGCTCGTCTGCGCGCCCGCCTTGGCGAAGGCTGGAGACAGCATCAAGGCCTCGGTGCTCAACGTCGTGCTGCACGAGGCGGCGCACAACCTGGGCCCGTCGCACGAGTACAAGGTGAAGGGGAAGGAGGACGATCAGCTCTTCGGCGGTCCGCTCGCGTCGACGATGGAGGAGCTGAAGGCCGAGACGGCCGCGCTCTATTTCACCGAGTGGCTGGCCGAGAAGAACCTGGTGAGCCGCGCCGAGGCCGACGCCGCGACGGTGCACTACCTCTCGTGGGCCTTCGGGCACATCAGCCGTGGCATGTACACGGCAGACGACAAGCCGCGGAACTACAGCCAGCTCGCTTCGATTCAGCTCGCCACCCTGGTGAAGGCCGGGGCGGTGACCTTCAAGGCAGACGAGAAAGCCGCCAATGGCACCGACCTGGGCTGCTTCGACGTGGACTTCGCCAAGTGGAAGCCGGCCGTCGACACCCTCGCCAAGCGGGTGCTGATGGCGAAGGCCAAGGGCGACAAGCAGGACGCCGAGGCGATGGTGGCCGAGTTCGTCGACGCGAAGGACGAGTGGGCCAAGCGGCGTGAGCTCATCACCGAGCGGTGGCTGCGCGCGCCCAAGGGGACCTTCGTCTACGCGGTGAAGTAGCCGACTACGGCTTGGGGTGCGCCGACAAGAACCGCCAGACGGCCCCGCTGAAGGCCGTCGTCGAGAACGAGGGAATGTGCGTGCCACCCTCGATGGTCCAGAGCTCGACGTCGCCGCGCTGACAGCCGGCGAAGCGCTCCACCTTCGTCTCGTCGCCGGCGAGGGTGGTGACGAGGTCGAGCCTGGTTCCTGGTTGCAGCATCGCGCCACACCCGTTCCTCGACGCCCAGGCGCGCTGCGTCTCCTCGGCGCTGGGAAACGCGACGCCCTGCAGGTCGCCGCCCATGAAGCCGATGGTCTCGTCGTTGGTGCCGTGCAGCTGGGCCACCGCCACGGCTGAGCGCGGCCGACACCGGCTCGCGTCCTTCGAGCCGACGCCCGCGAAGCTCACGATCGCCGCGATGCGCTCCGACGACTCGCAGGCGAGCCGGTGCGCCATGAAGCCTCCGTTGGAGTGGCCGACGACGAAGATGCGGTTGGGGTCGACCCGCTGCTTGGCCTGCACGTCGTCGATGATCGCGTTCAGGTAGGCGACGTCGTCGACCGCCACCGAGAGGAAGTTGCAGCAGGCATCGGAGGCGTTCCAGAACCGCCGGCCGCTCGCGTCCATCGTTCCGTCGGGCAGCGCGAGGAGGAAGGAGGAGCGCTCCGCCTCGGCCGCGAGCCCGAAGTAGCTGCTCTGGAGCTGCCCTGACGCGCCATAGCCGTGGAGGAGCAGCACGAGGGGCCTCGCGTCAGCGCTCGCCGCTCGAGGCACGACGAGGGTGTACGGCCGGGCTGCGACGAGCGCCGCGGCGTTCCCCGCATCCACCGCTCCGACGCCAGCGTCGGTGCCCGCGTCCGCTTCACCGGCATCGAACGAGCTCCCCGAGTCCACGGCGTCGACCTGCTGGGGGGCTGAGCCCGCGTCGACCACCGGTGCGATGGGGCCGAGACAGCCAGCGACCATCGAGACGACCAACGCTCCGAGCCTTCGCATCGCACCGCTCCTTCGTTTCCCGGCCCAGGACGCGGGGTCGATAGCCGAAGATCAGTTGAGAAACAAGTATGTTTCTGAAGAGGCGCCACCGGTTGGGTGTGCTGGTCGTGATTCGAGTCGCGCTGGCTACGATTTGAATCGTGGTGCGCCCTGGTCGGTGCAGCTCGTTGCGCTCGGTTGCGATGGCGCTGTCGATGCATTCGGCCGGCAGCGGAGGCTGTCCATGCGATTCCCAATGACCCTCGGTCGAGCCGCGAAGGTGGTGACGAGCTTCGTCGCGCTCTTGCTGCTCTATCTCTTCGCGGTTCCCTTCATTCTCCACGGCGCGGCGCGGCTCCCGTTGCTGGTGGGCGCCGTCGTCCCCGTGCTCGTGCTGCTCACGCTCGCGCTCACCTTTCTCTGGGCGCCCAGGGCGGTGCGGCTCGACGCCGACGCGTTGGTGATCGAGCGCCTGGCCTGGTTCGAGCTCCGGGTGCCGTATTCGGAGATCGCCCACGTCAGCCCGGGCCCGAGCCTCGGCCTGCTCGGCAATGGGGTGCTTCGCGTGGCGGGCAACGGTGGGCTCATGGGCTTCACCGGCTTCTTCTGGGTTCGCGACGTCGGGGTGGTGCGACTGTGGGCGACGCAGCTCGGCACGCCCACGCTCTTGCTGCGACGGCACCGCGGCCGGCCCCTCGTGCTCGGCGTCGACGACAACGACGGGCTCTCGAAGGCACTGAAGGCGCACCTCGGTCCCTGGGCGTGAGGACGAGGCGCGCGTGTCGGCACGACCCGGCTCCAGTTCGGCTGGTTCTTCGACCTGCGCTGATCAGCGCCCGCCGCTCTGCACGGCCTCGGTGCACTTTCGCCACCCGAAGCCATCGGCGAGATCGGTGCGCCCTTGCCCCACCGCACGCGGAAACCCGAGCGGCCCGTCGACGGTGCCATAGGGCCGCCCCTTCGGCGCGAAGGCCTTCGGGTGCTGACGCAGATACGCGTCGAGCAGCTTGATGACGCCCGCCTCGTCTTGAGGGCCGACGTCGACGATGGCGCTGTCGGCGCGGTCGAAGTCCGGTGAGGCGTTCGCCACGTGGAGCCCGAAGCGCAGCTGATCAGCCCAACGGCTCGAGAAGGCTTCGACGAGCGACGCCGCCGCTTCGTACGTCACCGGGAGGAAGAGCTTGGCGTAGCCGTGCGGCAGCACCGGGCCGCCCTGGCCTCCATGGAGCGTGAAGCGGTGGGGGAAGAGGTTCTCTCTCGCGCGCGGGAGTCGAACGGCGACCTGGCTCCCTGGAGTCGCGTCGGTCGGCACGAACTGCCCCGGCTCGTCGAGGAACAGCGTCAGCTTGCCATCGGAGACGAAGGACCAGCCCGCGCCCTGGCGGAGCAGCCGGAAGCTCCAGTCCCACCCGGTCGCGCCGTGCGTCGACATCGAGAGGTGGGTGACGAAGCCCGAGTCCCCCGAGGCCCGCTGGAGGTTGGGCGCCGCCACCGATCGCAGGCAGAACATGCGATCGCGAAAGCTCTTCACGCGCTCGTCAGGGCCGGGAGTCGCCATCACCCATCTCCCCAGAGCACGCGCGGCCAATCCCCCGGCCGGCCCAACATGTCGAGCGCGTGGCGCGCGACCCCGAGCGCGCGGGCGTCGAGCACCTGCTCGTAGTGTGAGATGCCGTAGACCGCGATGAGCAGCGCTGCCCCGATCCACCGCACGACGCGCTGCTCGAAGTTCTCGTCGAGGCCGAAGCCAGGACCCCGCGCGGCCGCGTAGGCGTCGAGCATCGCCCGGGTGAACGTCGCCAGCGTGGGGCGCGCCAACACTTCGCTGCGGTGCTCCGGCGCGAGCCACCCCAGCACGTAGTCGGAGAGCAGGCTGCCCAGGTCCCGCGCGGGATCGCCCCAGAACGAGAGCTCCCAGTCGAGGTAGACGACGAAGGGCCGGCGCTGCTGGGGTGTCACGCGCAACAGGTTCGCTTGCCGCAGGTCGCCGTGGAGCAGCGCCGCGTCGCCTTCCTTCAGCTGCTGCTCGCTGAGCGCCTGGAGCCCTTGCATCGCGGGCCCGTCGGCCTGCACCGAGGCGAAGAAGTCGATGCCCACCTGCGAGAGCCGCGCGTAGAAGTCGGGGCGCATGCGCAAGAAGCACTCGAGCAGGTCGGACTCGTCGCGAAAGGCGTCGGCGAGCGCGTACTTGCTGCGGGCCTCTCGGCTCTGCCGGTGGAGATAGCCGAGCGCGTTGCCCACCTCGGCGGCGAGCGAGGTCGGGTACTCTTGCGAGCGGCGGTGGTAGTGGTGGAGCGTCTCGCCGTTGTTGATCCACTCCAGGCCGAGCAGCCCGTGCGCCGGGTCGAACGCGTACACGGTGGGCAGGTGGAGCGGCGAGCGCTCCTTCGACAGCGGCGCCACCCGTTCGAGGATCGACCCTTCGCGCAGCACGCCCACGTTTCCGCCGCCATCGGCGATCTTCACCAGCACGCGCTTCTTCCCGCTCTTGCAGACGACGGTGCGGTTCTTCGACGGCGGAGGCGAGGAGAAGGTCGTGTCGCGAGTGAGCGAGAGGGCGGCCAGACGGGCGTCCAGCTCGGCGTCAGTCAGAGGAGCACGCACGACGCGCCTACGGTCCCGCGAAGAGGCGGCCGAGACAAGGAAACTCGTGCGCTCGTTGGCCGGTCACCGACTGGCGATCATCGTCTCGCCGCGCTGGTCGCGGAGCAGGAGAGGACGCAGGGGTTCAGGCTGATGCGTCGGCTGGTGCGACGGGCGCATGCGGGCGCGGCGCTTGAGCCGGGGAATCGGATCTTCCGCGTGCAGGCCACTCCAGCCGATGCGGTACATGCCGAAGTGCAGGTGCGGTGGCGTGGTGCGCGCGTTGCCGGTGTTGCCGACGAACCCGAGCGGCTGGCCGCGCTCGACGTGGTCGCCCACCGAGAGCCCCGCGGCGTAGGCGTCGAGGTGCGCGTAGTAGTAGAGCGTGTGGCCTTCGCCGAGCACCCAGACGACCTGGCCACCGAGTCGATCGGTCCCGATGCGCCAGACGTCTCCCTCGACGGCCGAGACCACCGGCGTGCCTCGCTTGGCGAAGAGATCGGCGCCTTCGTGTCGTCGCCCGCCCGAGCGGGGCGCGTGCCAGGTGCTCGCGAGGCTCGAGACCGCCATGCCTTCGACCGGCACCGACATCTCCTTGGGTGAACGGCGATAGGCCCACGCGTTGCGCAGCAGGTCGACGTGTCGCAGCGGCCACGTCCACAGCGGCGAGAGGACCACGCAGGCGAGCACCACCAGCCACGGCCAGCGGCGACGCACCCTCCAATGGACGCGGCGACTCATGACGGTCGACGGGTTCAGCAAGCGATGTGCCGCGACGGCCGGCTCAGCGAGCGCGGAGCCCGACGAGCTGGGTGAAACCGCCGCTGTCACAGAATCCGGTGTCGACGGACGCTTCGAGCGAGTCGACGGTGACGTCGTACGGGCCGAGCGCCGCCGTCTCGCCGGGCTTCAGCGTCGCGGTCGTTCCTCCCGCGTCGATCTGCAGGCTCGTCAGCCGCCTCCCGCACGGCACGCCGGCCCTCGTCGGCTCCTCGCACCACACCGCGCCGGTTTGCATCGAGAGGCCAATGGCCGAGAAGTTGGGAACGGCGGGCAGGTCGGACTTCTGTTCAGCGGCCGCCGCGAAGGCGATGACGGTGCTCCCGCGGCGCAGCACGAGGCGGCGCTCGTACGCGGGCACGAAGGTCCAGACCGTGGCCTGCGAGAGGTGAAGGCCGAGCGTCTCGCCCGGCTGCACGGAGATCGGCGTTCCCGGTGCGCCGAGCACGATTCGCCACCCCGCATCGGCGTGCTCGAAGTCCAACGCTTGGACGCCTGGCGTCGGAGTCGTGACGCCGGTGAGGGTGACGTCTTCGTCGATGGCGAAGCCCGCATCCGGAACGAAGGGCGACAGCGCCCTGCCGTTCCGGCTGACCTCGAAGGTGACGAGGTTGAAGACGGGGCAACTCGCCGCGCCGCCGCCAGCGCTCGTGCCCCCAGCCCCGCCGGCGACCGCGGAGCCACCACCTGCGACCGAGCCTCCGCCGCTGCCTCCGCCAGTTGCTCGACCTCCACCATCGCCGCTCGACGACATCGCCGGCGAACACGCGCAGAGGACGGCCACCATCATCGAGAGCGCTTTCATTCCCCTTCGACACCGCACCGCCTCCACCTGAGACATTTCACGGTCTCGTCGCGAGCCTGCGAAACGCCTCCGACGCGGTCGCTCGCACGAAGAAGTCCGCGTCTTGCGGAGCCTCGACAGGGTACGGAATCGAGCTGCCATCGGGCGCGATGTACGCCTCGGGGTCGACGTAGACGACCGTCAGCCCTCGCTCCCGCGCGCGCATCTGCACCAGCCGCCGATCGGCGTGTACGCCCACCACGAGCAGGCTCTTCGCCCGCCGGTCGTAGTCGATGGTCGGGTAGTACGGCCCCCAGTCGTAGCGGCGCAGGGAAATCTCCGGCAGCCCCAGCACCGCGCACTGCGAGTCGAAGTTGTTGGTGATGACCGGCCCGACCAACGCGCCGTCGCGGTGGAGGTTCACCAACGCCCCGTAGAAGTCCGTCGTGCCCGCGACGAGACAGGCCCGGTAGATGTCCGTCATCTCCCGGTATTTCGCCTCGGGGTCTCGAAAGAGGCCGAGCAAGCCGTCCTGCTGCGCGCGGAAGATGAAGCCGTAGTCGGCCTGCGAGACCCCATAGATGCGGTGGAGCGTCGAGAGGTGAGGAATGCCGGCTTCGATCGACGGACCACAGCCGAGCTCGAGCTGCGCAGGAAAGAACTCGGCCAGCCGTTCGGGTTCGATGAGCGTCGGCGTCCCTCGGGTGAGCGTCTTGCGCAGGCCCACGTCGAAGAACACTCGCCAGGGCCGCGCTTCCCAGCCCGACGGCGGTTGGTACGACACCGTCTTCACCCGCACGTCGAGGTTCTCGTACGAAGCAGGCACCGGGTGCTGCCGCTCGACGTCCATCGGGTGCCGTGCTCGGCGGGTCAGCGTCACCTCGAGCTCGCCGCGCAGAAACCGATCGCCCGAGGCCTTCCACTGCCCTTGCCGGAGCCCTTCGCGAATCACCGCCTCGTATTCGTCGACGTGCTCCTTGGGGAGCGTGACGTTCATCACCAGGTACGCGTTGCGCAAGACGAAGGCCCGGCCCTCGACGCCGTACTCGTCATAGAAGTGGAGCAGCCGCCGCTTCATGTCCTCCGCGCTCTTCCAGCCCGACAAGCGCGCGTTGCTCGGGTGCTGGTGCCTCCGCCAGATGGACTCGGTGAAGCGCCGGTGCCAGCCGCTCGCGTCGCTGTCGACGTGCTGGCGGTAGCGGTCGAGCTGCTCGTCGTCGAGGTCGGGGATGAGGGTGAAGGGGAATCGCATCAGGGTCTCCGCGCGGTCGCGACGAGGTCGGGTCCGGCTCCGCGGCCGTAGAGCGCCGCACACTCGGCGCGCGTGAGAAAGCCAGCGAGCAGGTGAAGGTTGCACTCACTGTCCACCTGCACCTCGGTGAAGCCAGCGCCTTCGAGCACGCTCGTGATGGAGCGACGACTGAAGAGGTGAAGGTGATCGGCGCGGAAGGATCGGTAGCGCGAGTGGAAGGCGGTGCGCTCGACGGCCTCCATCGAGGGAATGATGAAGCACGCGAGGCCTCCCGCCGCGGTGAGCCGATGCGCGTTCGACACTTCAGCCTGTACCGATGGGACGTGCTCGAGCACGAACTGATGGAGGACCAGGTCGAAGGCGCCCTCGAGGTGGCTCGAGGTTCCGGTGGTCGTCTTCATTCCGTACAGCTCGTGAGCGACGCGCGCGGCCTCGGGGTTGAGATCGACCCCTGCGGTGGAGAGGCCCAACGACTCCGCGGCGGCCCGGGTGAAGCCGAAGCCCGAGCCCACCTCGAGCAACGTTCGCGGAGCCGCGCCGTGCCGGGCCATCAGCCGCTCGACGATGCGTCGGCCCTTCGTCTCCCGATAGGTCTGCTCTTCACGGTAGCGCTCGTAGCCCGCACCGCTGCGTCGCTCCCGGTAGTACCGGTCGTCGTAGACGGTTGGCGCCGCGGCCCCGAGGAGCAGCACGCCGTGACCGCACGCTTCGCACGCGCCGAAGAGCAGCTGGCCGTCGTCAGCGCACGGATGAACGGTCGCTCCACACACGGGACAGCGCTCGCTCGCCGTGCGCAGCTTCGCCGGAGGCACCACGCTGGCGAACGCCTGGGTGAGCGCGGCGAGGCGTGCCTCGACGGTCGTCTCCTCGGAGGTCGACGCCCGAAACGTGCCGACGACCGAGTCCCACTGCGCGGCGCTCACGCCGAGGGTCCGCTGCACCAGCGCGCGGTGCTCGTCGGTGTCGTGAAACGCTCTCACCCGAGCCTCCGACCGTAGAGCCGCAGCGCGGGCACGAAGTCGGCCATCACCTCGAGGGTCGAGCGCCACGGAATCGCCCCGAAGGCAGAACTCCCTCGCTCGCGCGGACGAAAGGACACCGGCCGCTCACCACAGCGAAGCCCGAGCGCGCGCGCGGAGACGCCG
The DNA here is from genome assembly GCA_052034585.1 of Myxococcota bacterium. Lineage (GTDB taxonomy): Bacteria > Myxococcota > Myxococcia > Myxococcales > Myxococcaceae > Xiheimicrobium. Next base: position 10,139 of record JBPOIJ010000078.1, on the reverse strand, counting down.
ATGAAACACTGCCAGTGCCGAAAGTGGTGTCGGTGCGCGAGCAGCTTCGCGAAGGCCTCGCGCCGGCAGACGAAGAAGGCCGACTTGTGATCGAGCGCGTTGGTGCGGAAGGTGACGTTGAGCGCGGTGTTGAGGCCGCGCGAGAGCAGGTGGCGCAGCGGGCCTTCACTCTCGACCCTGCGCCTCGCGCCTTGAACGAAGTCGAGCTGCTTCGTCTGGGCGAGGTCGAGGAGCGCTCCGAGCTCTTCCGGGGCGTACTGAAGATCGGCGTCGAGGCTCGCGATCCACTGCCCACGCGCGGCCGAGAGCCCGGTGCTCCACGCCTGAGGAATTCCCTCGTTGTGTGCATGCCGACGAATCACGACGCGCCCATCGTCGAGCGCATGTCGTTCGAGCACCTGCCTCGTGTCGTCAGTGGAGCCGTCGTCTACCGCCACCACCTCGGCGTCGAGCGCGTCGAGCAGCGGCCGCATTCGCTCGACGAGCATCGGCACGTTCGCTCCCTCGTTGAGACACGGCACGATGACGCTCACCCTCGGCACTCGCCCATCATCGAGAGCGCCCACGTTCTCGGCAAGGCAGTTTGGCGTTCGCCCGCCGAACACTCGGGAATATGAGACGGGCGTGACGAACGAGCGGCGCTCACCTGAGTTCATCGCGCTCGTCGCCCTCACCGTGCTCGCAGTCGTTCCGCTCTGGGTGGGCCGGTTTCTCCCGCTCTACGACTACCCGGCGCACCTCGTCATCCCCGCGGTGCTCCACCACTGGAACTCGCCGTCGACCCACGTGCAGGACCTGTACGTCACGGCCCCCGGTCTCAACCCGAACTCGCTCCACTATGCCTTCACCTGGTTGCTGGGTTCGGTCCTGCCGCTCGAGGTCGCCTCCAAGCTCTTCCTCTCGCTCGCGCTCGCCGCGTTGCCGTGGTCCGCGAGGTATGCGCTCGCGACGTTCGGTCGGGACTGGCGGTTGGCCGCGTTGGTCCTCCCCCTCTGCTACGGCCGGCACCTCTGGTACGGCTTCGTGGGGTTCTGTGCGGCGCTGCCGCTGGGGCTGGTGGCGCTCGCGCTGCTCTGGCGGGTCCTCACCGAGGAGCCCAGTCGCAAGCGGCAGGTCGGGCTGTGCGTGGTGATGGCGGTGTTCCCCTTCGCGCACTTCTTCGCGATGGCGGCGACCGTGGGCGTGGGCGCGTTGGTCACCGGAGTCGTGGCGTGGCGACGAGGGGCGACGCTCGTGCTGAAGGGAACGCCGCTGCTCTGCGGGCCGTTGGTGATGGTGCCGTGGGTGGTGGCGCGCCTCACCGACTCGAACGCCGCGGGCGCAACCTCCACCGGGCCGCTCTTCACCCGCCCCGCGCTCGGTGAGTACGTGGGCATGCTGCAGCACTGGTTCCTCGACGGCTATGTCTCGTCCATCGACGAGTGGCTCGCGGTGCTCATGGTGGGTTCGTTGGCAGCCCTGCTCCTCGTTCCCAGGCTCTTCACCACCGTCGTTCCTCGAGCCTCGCGAAGCGGTTCGATGCCGTTGCTCATCGCGCTCACCTTCGCGGCGGCGTACCTCGTGCTCCCCTTTCAGCTGCATCGCCCCTTCGATTGGTGGGCGATGAACGTGCGGATGATTCCGTTCGCGTTTCTCTGGCTGGTGGTGGCGGTGGCGGAGGCGCCGCTGAGCACGCTGGGGCGATGGGCGCTCGTGCCGACGTGGCTCGCCTCCACCGCCTGGTTCATCGGCATCGCGGTGGACTTCCACCAGTTCAACGTCGCCGAGCGCGGCCTCGCCGAGGTGATCGACGCCGTCCCTCCGGGAGCGCGAGTGCAGACGGTGATCACCGACTATCGCGCTCCGATGCACTACAGCCACTACCCGCACTTCTACGCGGGCGCGTACGCAGTGGTGCACGGCGGCGGGCAGACGGCACCCTTTCCTCCCATTCCCCAGGGCTGGGTGAACGCCAGGCGGGAACTCCCGACTCCGTTCGCTGGCGATTCGGCGTACTTCACGCCCGCCCACCTCGTCGGCTCGACGCACTTCCTCGTGCGGGTGTGCTCGCAGCAGGGGTGCCTGGCCGATCCACTCGCGGGGCTGAGCGCGACGAGGGTCGTGCTCGAGGCTGCGCCATGGAGGCTCTACGAAGGCGTCGCTCCGTCGGGTGAGGGAGGCGCGCACTGACCGCTCGACGACCGTGCCGACAGTGGCTACCCTGCACCAAAGGAGGCCGCGATGAACGGTTCGCGCGTGGTGGGGGTGCTGCTCCTCGTGCTCGTGCCAGCCGTGTATGGAACCAACGCTGGCTGCTCGGGCATGGAGGGCGGCGGGTCGGCCGGAGGAAGCAGCGGGAGTGCAGGCGGAGCCTCGGCTGGTGGCGCTTCGGGCGGTCAGTCGGCTGGTGGAGCGACGGGCGGCGGCTCGAGCGCGGGCGGGGCTGGTGGCGGTGCGACCGGTGGTGGTGCGACTGCGGGCGGTGCGACTGCGGGCGGTGCGACCGCGGGCGGTGCGACTGCGGGCGGTGCCGCTGCTGGAGGGACGGCGGGTGGCGCGGCGGTGTGCACGCTCGACGGAGGCTTGAACGTCGGCTGCGCGTGCTTCGGTGAAGGCTTCTGCCGATCGAACGTCACCTGGCGTTGCGACGGCGGCGTCTACTCCGCTGAGGTCTGCCCGAGAGGCTGCGGGCCGTCGGGCTGCGCTCCTGCGTTCTGCCCCGGAGACGGAGGCGCGGTGCTCGGGTGCCCAGCTTTTTCGGATGCCGGCACTCTCTGCATTGGAAACACGGTCGCCGAGAACGCCGGCGGAGTCTGGACCGCGCTCATCGAGTGTGAGGCGGGCTGCTCGAGGGGACGGTGCGGCTGTCCGGCCGACGGCGGGGCTGCGGTTGGTTGTTGCTGCTCCTCCGCGACCTCCCTGCCGACCGAGTGTCGAGGCACCTCGCTCTTTGGTTGCACTCAGACAATCCAGCCGGCGCTGGGCTGCAGCACCAGCTTCTACTCGTACGTGTGGACGGTGAGGCAGCAGTGCGCGCCCCAATGTGGCGCCTCCACCGACGGCGGCTGCTAACCGGCCTCGCGCGTCAACCCAGGCGGGCGGCGAGCCAATCGAGCGCGCGCTGTTCGGCCCACCACCTCGGTCGAAGGAACGAGCCTTCGGCGTAGCCGACGTGTCCGCCGTGCCTCGTCCGTAACACGTCGAGTGCCGCGTGCGTCTCGATGCCGTCCGGCAAGGTGCCCGCCGGCGCGATGGCGTCGTCCTCGGCGGTGATGAGGAGAGTGTGCGTCTGGATCGACCGCAGCACCGGCCCGCTCGAGCACCTCGCGTAGTAGTCCTCCGCCGACTCGAAGCCGAACGCGCGCGCGGTGACGTGGTGGTCGAAGTCGCGCAAGGTGCGCAGCGAACGAATCACCTGCGCGTCGAAGGTCTCCGGAAAACGTCTGGCCGAGTCGAGCCCTTTGCGTTTCAGCGAAGGGAGGAAGTGGTTCGAGTACACGGGGCCGAAGTCGCCGCGCGCGTCGATGGCCTTCGCGCTCACCGCGAGCTGAAACGGTGGGCTCACCGCGACCGCGGCGTCGAGCGGCACCTGGAGCCGAGCCAACCCGTTGAGGAGCACGCTCGCGCCGAGCGAAAAGCCGATGGCGAAGCGCGGGCGAGGGAGGAGCGGCACCAGGAAGGCGAGGTCGCGGGTGTCTCCCGAGCAGTACGAGGCCTTGGTGCGGTTCGGCTCACCCGAGCAGCCGCGGAAGTTGAGCGCCCAGGCGTTCCAGCGGCGCGCGGCGAGCAGGCGCAACAGCTCGGAGATGTAGGAGGACGACGACGACCCCTCGAGCCCATGGAGGAGGAGCACGGTCGGTGCGGTCGGGTCTCCTTCGAGGACGTCGACGTCGACGAAGTCACCGTCTGGGGTGTCCAAGCGTCGCCGGGTGAGTGGTGGCCGCGCAGGGCGACGAGCGAAGGCGGCGAAGAACGTCTGCGCGTGGCCGTTCGACAGACCGAAGGCGGGAGCGAAGTCGTCGGGCAGCAGCGGCATCGGGGGTCAGCGACCAATAGCATGAGCGCCGACGGCGCATCGGTTCGTCAGCGCAGCGCGAGCGGTACGGTGACGCCGAGCTGCAGCAGCGACCGCGGAAGAATCGGCGCGACGTTGGTCGGCCCGACGGCCATCACCTGGTAGCTCGTGAACACTCCGAGGGGCCAGCTCGGTGGGCGGAAGGCCAACCCGAGCCGGAGACTCACGAGCAACCCGGGACGATCGATGGGCTGATGAACCCCGAGGCCCAACCCGCCCTCGAGCGCGAGTCCGAACCCGAAGGTGGCGCGCGGCACGAGCTCACTCGAGAGGAAGAAGGCGTCGAGCCGCGGAGGCCCATGCAGGAAGCCTCCGAGCCGCGCGGTCTGGTGGAGCGAGAACCACCCGCGGTCGAGGTGCCGAACGGTGAGGCCGGCGACGAGGCCAGGGTGGGGGCCGGTGGTGAAGAGGTCGGCCCCCGCGAGTCCGGGCATTCCAACGGCCTCTTGGAGCAGCGCGACCTCGGCGCTCCACCGGCCGGGCTCGACCGCGAGGAGGAGTGAGAGAATGCACGCGGTCATCGCAGCACCTCGGTCGCGAGGTCGGCGAGGGCGCGACGTTGAGCGTCGGCGAGCGGCCCGGTCGGAGGCGTGCTCGCGTTGGTGAGCAGGACGAGGCTCGTGTCCGTCTCGGGAAAGTACCGCGCCACGGTGAAGACCCGCATGCTCGCGCCCGTGTGGCCGACCGAATGGCCCTCGTCGGTGCGGAAGAGCCCTCGTCCCGAGTCGCTCCCGTCGGTCCAGGTGCTCATGCGCTCCCTGCTCGTGCGTTGCAGCAAGCGATCGTGCGCCCAGGCATCGAGGAAGCGCCCGAGGTCTTCGGCGGTCGAGACGAGCCCACCGTCGGCGGTTCTGGACGGGTGGCGAAAGAGCGTCGTGTTCGTGAGCACGCCGTCACCGCGCACGTCGCGGTAGCCGTTCGTGAGCGCGCTCGGTGCGGCGTCGATGCCGAGCTGGGTGTGGGTCATTCCCGCCTTCTCAAAGACACGCGCTTCGAGCGTCTTCACGAAGGGAGCGCCAGTGACGTCTTCGAGGCGCGAACCAAGGAGCACGTAGTTGGTGTTCGAGTACTCGAACCGAGTCCCTGGTTCGAATCGTCTCGGCTGTCCGCGCACGAACGCGAGCGCTTCTTCGGTCGTCCAGCTTCGGGTGGGGTCGTTGAGCGATCGCAGGCCCTGCTCGGGGGTCTCCGAATAGTCAGGGAGCCCCGAGGTGTGCGCGAGCAGCTGATCGAGCTCGGCGTCGAGTGACAGGCGGCCCTCTTCGACGAGCGAGAGCACCGCGACCGCGACCATCATCTTCGTGACGCTGGCGATGGGAAACGGAGTGCAGGGCTGCATCGGGGTGCGCGTCTCGAGCTGGGAAAAGCCGCTCGCGCCGAGCCAGGCCGGGGACCCTCGGCGCTGCACTCGGAGGACTGCACCAGGTGCACCGCTCGAGGTGAGCTGATCGAGGATCTCCTGGAGGCGCGCGTTGGGTGCGGGCTCGGTGGTCTCGCAGCCAGTGGGTGGCGGTGGCGTGCACCCGAGCAGGAGCACGAGGATCAGAGCGGAGCGGTTCATCGGTTTTCCTCGGGAGATCGCAGTGCAGCCATGATGCCGGAGCGCTCCTGACGGGCGGCAGCAGTTGAACGCCGAGACGTCTCAGGGCGTCCTGTGCGCGAGGTCCGGTTGCCTGAGCCGAAGCGGGGCTTCGCAGCGGAGCGACCAGAACCCGAGCGGAGCGGCCCCGTAGGCGTAAGCCGAAGCGGGGCTTCGCAGCGGAGCGACCAAAACCCGAGCGGAGCGGCCCCGTAGGCGTAAGCCGAAGCGGGGCTCGCAGCGGAGCGACCAAGAATACGGGGCCGCCTCCAAGTCGAGCAGGCGGCCCCAAAACTCTTGTCGTTCACCACTCCGCAGCGTCACTGAAGCGCACAGGCTTCAGAGGTGGGCCGCGGAGATGGTTCCTTGTTTGTGTCTCTGCAAGGCACCACCTCCTTTCGTCGCCCCGAAGGGCTTCGCCCATCATCGCCCGGCGGCGCGACCGCGCAAGGACGACACTGTGCGTTCAGGTGGGCGCGTTACTCTTCGACCTGCCGAATCTGGGAGTCCGGGAAGTAGCGCAGCAGCAGCTTCTTGGTGTCCCAGCCCTTGGCGGCGAGGGAGCGCGCGCCGTGCTGACAGAGGCCGACGCCGTGGCCGACGCCGGTGCCGGAGAAGGTGACGGTGCTCTCGACCTCGGTGGCGCTCACCTTGAGGCTCTTGAGCGCCTGCCACCCGAACGCGCGGCCGAGGCGCGAGGAGAACTCGCCGCCGTCCATGCGCTTGCCGAACGTCGTCACCTCGAGCACCCGGCCGCCCCTGTCACGGGCGAGCGGAACGAAGGCGTCACCTTCGGCCTTCACCCCGAGGGCCTTGGCGAGCTCGATGCGGTCCGCCGACCAACTCCAGGCGAAGTCCGGAGCGTCCTTGCAGGCGGCCCCGTCCTTCAGGGTGTCGTTGATTCCCGGCCCGGCGCCTGCCTCGTGGAAGACGTCGCTCGAAGTGCTCGTATGGCCGCCGCACGACGCGTGGAAGAAGGCCGGCTTGAGCGCGATACCGCCGACCATCAGCACCTGGCCCTTCGTCTTCGTCACCGCGTCTTGGGCAGCGAGGCCGTGATCGAGCCCGCGGTACCACTGGCAGTGCGTCAGGTCGCAGAGGTGGTAGCCGGCGCGCTCGTGACGGTGCCGGCCGGTGAGCGCGAACGTTCGAGAGACGATGGCCTGGGCTTGCAGCGCCGTCGCGGGGCTGCCCGACGCCTCGGCCTGCACCACCGACGGCAAGTACGCCTCGACGTCGACGGTGTTGATCAACCGGAGCAGGCCTCCCTCGAGGCTCACCGAGACGACGCCAGGGTAGCGGCGGGTCAGCTCACCGATGGTGACCGAGGTGATGCCTTCTCCTCGCACCACCGCGCAGGGGCCCTTTGACCACCCCTTCACCGAGACGCCGTCCTGGCCGACCGTCAGCTCGGCGGGCGAGGCGAGCGGCGCGGCATCACAGAGCAGCCGGTCACCCGTGAGCGCGACCGTCGAGGGCTTTTCGTGCTCGAGGATCCGCACCATCAGCGGCTCGGCGTTCAGGGTGATCAGAGCGAGGGCAGTGAGCATGATCAGAAGGCAGTGGGCTCGGTGGCGTCGAGGAGGACGTACTCTCGGCTCCCAGGCGCGACGCCTTGGGTGATCTCTCCGGTGGGGAGCCGGGTGGCCTCGGGGAGGTACTTCGTCTGGATGACGCGGCCGCCGACGCTGATCCGCTTGCCCTCGAGCTCTCTCGGCCACGAGGTCTTCTTCGAGACGTAGACGGGCGTGTCCTGCACGATGAGCACGGCGCCGCCCTTTGCGTTGTCAGCCGTGCCGACGAGCCGCACCTTGCGATCGAGCAGGGTCGAGAGCGGGCGCACGATGGCGGTGGGCGTGGTGGGGTTGACGAGGTGAGGCGCGAACATCGACTGCTGGGTGAGCGAGGACTGGCGGGCGTAGCTGCCTTCGACCGAGAGGTACTGTCCGAGGAAGGGTTGCCAGCCTTCGGGCGGCTCCCCATAGGTGACCCACACCGGCGTGCCGTCGTCCAGCACCACCGCGGTACCGAGCCACGTCTTGCCACCCTTGCCCATCGAGACGCGCTCGAGCGTTCCCTTGAGCACGGCCCGCTCGCCACCTGCCTTGAGCCGGGCCTCGACGTCGTTGTGGGTGATCAACTCGAGCACGGGACCTCCGGCGACGACGAGGGCGGCGAGCACGCTCAGCATGCCTCGTTCATAGCCCAGAGCCGGGTCTGGGTGTTCAGGGCGTGGAGGGCGCTGCCGGAGTGCTGCCGAAGACCGTCGCCTCGAAGGGGTGCCGGCCGATCGCGAAGGTGCCGCCCACCATGAGCAGGAGCGCGAGCGCGGTGCCGAGGAGCGGGAAGAGATGCCCTGGCGTCGGCTTGCGGCGGTTGAGGGTGAGGAAGACCTGCAGCACGACCGCCGCGGCGAGCATCATCACGAGGTGGCCGATCAGCCGCGGGTACCAGACGCCGCTGATGACGACGCCGAGGCCGAGCACCGCCTGGAGGTGGGTGAGGCCAGCGAAGACACTGCCGATGACGCGAGCGCCCTTGGAGAAGGGCTTGTTCTGGAGCTGGCCGAGGCCGAAGACGACGAGGCCGATCGACCCGAGGCCGAGGACGAGGAAGCGGAGCGCGGAGTGAGCGTGAAGCATGCGCGCTGAGTAGCGACAAGGTCGCCGCGCTTCATCTCTTTTCGCGTGAGCTCACACGAGGGGCGAGGGGCTGTTGAGCACCGCGTGGTCGGCGAGCACGCCTCCAGCCTGGGTCGCCGCCAGGGTGCCGCAGGCCGCGCCGATGTCCTTCCCACCCGAGTACCGCCGCGCGATGGGCGCCTCGAGGATCTGGAGGTGATCGCGGAACTGCTTGAGCTCGGCGTCGTCGGGCGGCTCGTACTTGCCGGTGGGGTCGGTGACGTCGATGAGATCGACCTTGATGGGAATGCCGGCGAACGCTTCCTTCAAGGCGAGCGCGTCTTCGCGGCCGGTGTTGAAGCCCTTGATGACGACGTAGGCGATCATCGCGCGCTCCTCGCGGAGCTCGGCGTAGCGGCGGATCTGCTCGACGAGGCTGGGCAGCGGGTGGGTGTGCTCGACCGGGAGCACGAGGGCGCGCTTCTCGGGGATCGCGGAGGTGAGGGAGAAGGCGAGGCGGTAAGGGAGGTCGTCGGCGAGGTACTTCTTGATCCCGGGGACCCAGCCGGCGGTGGAGAAGGTGATGGAGCGGCCCGAGATGGCGAGGCCGGCGGGGTGGCACATGATGCCGGCGGCGCGGGTGGCGTTCGCGTAGTTGAGGAGCGGTTCGCCCATGCCCATGAAGACGACGCCGCGCACGGGACGGGTCGCGTCGCGCATCACGTGGAGGACTTGATCGACGATCTCCCAGGTCTCGAGGTTGCGGGAGAAGCCCATGCGGCCGGTCTGGCAGAAGTCGCAGGCCAGCGCGCAGCCCACCTGGGAGGAGATGCAGACCACGTGGTGGGTGTCGAAGAGGGGAATGCGAACGGCTTCGAAGCGGCCTCCGAGCGGAGAGGCGAAGAGGTACTTCACGAAGCCGTCGTCGGCGCGGCGTCGCTCGACGATCTCGAGGGAGGGGAGGGTGGCGTTCGCCTGGACCCAGTCGCGCACCCGGGCCGGCACTTGGGGAGCGCGGCGCACGTCGTCCATCGATTGGCCGCGATGAGCGAAGACGGAGGCGAAGAGCTTGAGGGCGGCGGTCTTGGTCGCTCCGAGCGGCGCGAGGACGGCGAAGAGCTCGTCGAAGGCGACGTTCTTGAGGTTGAGCGGGGCCACCTCTGGAGCCGATAGCTGACGGCCGGCAGTTTCGACAAGGTGTGTCGGAACGGCGACACGATTTTGGGTGATCCTGATTGAAACGGGGGTCAGGAGCGACCTAGACGGGCTTCCTCTGTCGAGCAGTGTCTCGATTCCCCTGGGAGCTTCACCAAATGAGATCGACGATTCGTATCTTCGCCGCCGCATTGGCGGTTTTTGCGATGGGCTGCGGTCCCGCGACCAACAAGCCTGACGCCGGCAAGGCGGGCGGAACTGCAGGAGGCTTCGGCACCGGCGGTGGCTTCGCGACGGCTGGTGGTTCGACGGCTGGTGGTTCGACGGCTGGCGGCTCGACGGCTGGCGGCTCGACGGCTGGTGGTTCGACGGCCGGTGGTTCGACGGCCGGTGGTTCGACGGCCGGTGGCTCCGCGGGCGGTGGTGACGCGGGCGGCTCCGTGGCGGGTGGCTCGACGGCCGGTGGTTCGGTGGGTGGCGGTGACGCGGGCGGCTCGGTGGCGGGTGGTTCGACGGCTGGCGGTTCGACGGCCGGCGGTTCGACGGCCGGTGGTTCGACGGCTGGTGGATCGACCGCAGGTGGCTCGACGGCTGGTGGCTCGACGGCCGGTGGCTCGACGGCCGGTGGTTCGACGGCAGGTGGTTCGACGGCAGGTGGTTCGACCGCAGGTGGTTCGACCGCAGGTGGGTCGACCGCAGGTGGTTCGGCCGCGGGTGGGGCGGCCGCAGG
>JBPOIJ010000170.1:0-4700 GCA_052034585.1 Myxococcota bacterium | reverse complement strand
CGACCATTCGAGTTGGATGTCGATACCTTCCGTCGCGAACGTGCCTTGGTTGCCGCGGCTCGTGTTGACGCTGAAGATCTGACCCGTCGTCGTATTGCGGACAATACGCGAGCAGCTCGAGAGATTGCCGTTCACGTAGCAGTCGTTGATGTAGAACTGGGCGCCGAAAGCCGAGATAACGTCCGTGATCTCGATTTCATACCAGTCAACCGTCGCGCGGAAGTCGCCGATCGGGAACCAGTCAGGCTGGAACACCACGCCGTAGGTCGTGGATTCCGCCGTTTCCGGGGCCAGGTTCGGGTTGCCGAACGCGAAGGCTTGCACCTGCGAGTTGTTGGCGACGAAGCCCGGATACTGACCGACCGGAACGCCTTGGCCAACGCAGAACGCTTGCGTCACGCCACCAACGTCCGGAACGCTGTTGCCGTTCGCGTCACGGCACGGGTCGGTATAGGACGGGAAGCCCTGGTCGCCCGCTTGGAACAGTTCGAACACGCTCGGCGCACGCGTCGCTTCGTTGAACACGTAGCGGAAGCGCAGCCACTCGGTCGGAGCCCATTCGCCACCGATCTTGTAGGTGTCGACGTTGCCAACCGATGAGTAGTTCGAACGGCGGAAGCCGGCTTCGAGACCCAGATAGTGAGCGAATTGTTGCTCGCTGATCAGCGGGACCGAGATTTCCGTGTACAATTCGTACACATCGACTTGGCCTTCGGTGTCTTGGATCGCGTTGAAGCCGTAGATGTTGCCCGTGCGTTGCTCGTTGTCGTTGTACTGAGCCGCGAACGTGTCCCGATATTCGAAGCCGAACACCGAGGCGATCGGACCAGCCGGCAGCTCGAACAGATCGCCACGGATATAGCCCGAGATGCGATTCTCTTCGACCTTCACGTTGCTGAAGGTGTTGACGCGGATGAACGAGGTCATCGCGCCAGCTTGCAACGGACCAGCGCCGTCCGGATCGCGGTTGAGCGTGCCGGGGCCGAAGATGTCGAGCGCTACGCAGCCCGGCAAAGCCGAGCCGCCCATCGGCGAGCCATCTGGATTTTGGCAACCAGCGAGACCTTGACGGAGCGCCGTCGCGTTCACGCTGTTGAGGCCGCGCGTGGTGAACGAGCTTTGGCCATACGATGCCGACAAAGCCCAATCCCAGTTGTCGCCCAGCGCACCTTCGAGGCTCGTCAGGAAGAAGAAGGCGTTGTTCTCGGTGAGGCCGTTACGGGTGCCAACTTCGTTGGTCCGGCGGTCCATGACGAACGGCGCCAGCTTGTTCGGACGGCTTTGGAGAGCGGTCCAGAGGTCCGGGTGGTTAGTCGAGATCAGCGTTTGCATCGCCGGCGTCAGCGTCACCGTCAGGCCGGTCGCCGGAGTCGGCGCCAGCTGAACTTCGTTCTGCGAGTTGGTGTAGTTGAACAGAACGTTGAGACGCAGCGTGTCGGAGATGTCGTAGTGACCGATCGTCGAGAGTGCGATGCGTTCACCCGGGATGATCAGGAAGTTGTCCGGGGCGAAGTTGTAGCGAGATGAACCCGCCGCGCGATCTGGGATTTGGCAGCCGCCGGCCGTGAGGCGCGGGATCAGCTGGCCAGCATCGTTGAACGACAAGGCGCCGCCAGCGATGTTCTGCGTCGCCGTCGCGGTGTTGCAATCGTGGTTCACATTCGCGAACTGGCCGGGCAGCGAAACCGCCAGGGAGTTCGCACCATTCATGCCCCCGAACGGGTTGCCGGTATCGTCGGCGGTGCCGAGAACCTTGTCCGGGCCAGCGCCTTGAGCGTCGTTCGTGATCCAGCCCCATGGCGGCGTCGCAGAGCCGCCCGCGGCGAGAATTGTCGTGCCGGCGACAGTCGCCTCCGCGGCGGTGTCGCAAACAAATGGTCCGATCGTCGCGTTGGAGCAAACGCCGCCGGAGATGCGCGAATAGTCGTACTCGCTCTGCAAGACGCCTTCGCGATTATAGTAGGACGCGTAGGTCGTGAGGTTGCCGCGACCGTTGGCGAAGTTGCCGCCGACGAGGCCGTTGATTTCGAATTCGGCGCTGTTGCCGGTTTCCAATTCGGCGCCGTAAGTCATCGAGACTTCGCCGCCTTCATAATCGTCCTTCAAGACGAAGTTCACGACGCCCGCGAGAGCGTCAGAGCCGTACACGGCAGATGCGCCGCCGGTCACGACTTCGATGCGCGAAATCAGTGAGGCCGGGATGGTGTTGATGTCGACCGTTCCGGAGGTCGAAGACGCCGGGACGCGTACGCCGTTGACCAGCACCACGGTGCGGCTCGGGCCGAGGCCGCGCAAATCGACCGTGGCGAAGCGTTCGCCGCCGGAATTGTTCGATGTGCGGGTGTTGCCCGGAATAATCTGCGGAAGTTCGTTCAGCAGCGAGTCCGTGGTCAGCGTCGCCGTCAGTTCGAGCTGTTCGGCGCCGACCGTCGTGATCGGGCTGATGGCGTCGAAATCCTGACGCACCAAGCGCGTGCCCGTGACGACGATCGCTTCGTCATCATCATCCCGATCTTGCGCCATCGCCGGCGTTGCCGCGATCGCCGCAGCCGCGGCCGCAAGCACCGAGGCGCCCGTCAGCAGGGACTTGCGCTTCCCCTGACTTTTCGTCTTGCTCATCTTCTTCCCCCTTCGAACCCAAGGAAATTTATGAGAGCGCGAGACACTCGCTCCAGGGGGTTCGAAGCCGTGGAGAGTTTCGCTTTGCTGTGCCGGATCCCGCGCCCTCTCACACACACTTACGGCGTTCGCGAAAATCGGTCTTGCCCCGAAAAAGCTCCAAACATGCTGAACCAGGCCTAATTGTTTGAAGCCGTTTCGCATGTCACATTTTTGCAATCGCGATCTTTGGCGTCGCGCATCAATCGCCGCGCGCACGCTGCGCGCATGTAACGCGCGCTACGTGTTGTACAGATTGATGCGCGCTTTGCGATCGGCGAAGCGGCTAAGCGTACGCGCGCTTGCTGCTTCGAAATTTCGAGGGCGACATGCCGAACGTCGCCCCGAACTGCCGAGAGAACGCACTCTGGTCCTTGTAGCCGCACGCATGCGCCACATCGGCGATTGAACGCTCTTCGCCGAGCAGATCGACGGCAAGCTCCAAGCGCCATTTTGTAAACAGGCGCCGCGGTCCTACGCCGAAGACGGACACGAAGTCCCGCTCGAGTTGAGACACGGATACCGAAAGACGCGCAGCCAAATCGCCAACGTCGATCAATCCGTCCAGCCTCCCGCGGATAAGCTGCGACGCCTCGGCGACGCGCCGATAGGTTTGGTCTTTGCGCCCGGATAATTCCAAGCGCTGCGCGATCGCCGCAATCCCGGCAAGCTCGCCGCAATCGCCCAAAATGGGCCAACGGCCGATCAACAACCAGTAATGGCGCCCCTGCGCCAAAACCACTTTCGCCATGACTTGGCGGGACGGACGCCGCGTTCGAAGGACGGCGCGATCATGCGCCTCCCACGATTCGCTCGTCGCTTCGTCGAAGAAAGCACCAGCCCCGGCGCCAAGAACGTCGGCCCGGCTTGCCACGCCGCAGAGTTCCGCCATGGCGGCATTAGCCCCGACATGGCGCAGCTCACAATCCTTCAAACAGAAGGGAACGTTGCTGAGTTGGTCTAGTACCTGCTCAAGTTGCCTAATCGGCAACGCCTCAAGCGCCCCGCTAATCTGACTGCCCACGATGTCGAACCCACCATCAAGTTGGACGACAGCTTCGGTGCTCATTTCGAGTGGAACAAGCGTTACAGCGATTATGAACTTGTTATGCGAGGGCGCCGAAACGCTCTAGTCCCACGGCATAGTCCTTTCGGCATAGACCAACTCGCGCTGACGGCGCGCGTGCGCGCACAAGCAAGCCGCATTCGCGAAGCAGCACCCAGGCATGAGCGATCACAGTTCAACGCGAGCATCCGCTCAGCGCGTGCAAAAATCATCGCTACACGTTTATTGTAAACCATCGCCGTGCTCAAACTCAGGCCATGCACGGGTTCGTCGTTCAGGTCGCAAGCGTTGGCGGGCACTCGGCGACGCTTCGCTACTATGTTCTTTGCGGCGAGGAGGCCGAGGCGCTTCGGCTGATGCGCACAACCTTCGCTTCTGAGCGCGAGTGGGCCGTCTCGGTTCTGCGTCCGGTCGCGTCCTGGGAAGTGGATGCGTTCAAACTGCAGCCGGGCGAGGTCAAGCAAGCGCCGTAGGCTCAGCCTGGAACGAAGCGCGTTAGCGTGGTTGTACCATCGCCAGCTTGGATCGGTGTTGCCGTCGGGCCGCGACGCGTACGCAGCGCCTCGGACGCAGGCGTGGTGTGGCCCGGAAATTGGCCGATTATGAACCACTCGTTTGAGGCGTCGGCGCCGAGGGTAATCTCGATCGTCGCACCATCGCAGGCGCGGCCTTGGCAAGCCAGATTCATGTAGTCGCCGTCTTCGCCGCCGGTGTCGGAAAAATCCGTCAGCACGCCATTGACGCGTGCGCGCAATGGCGTTGCGGCCGCCGGCATTCGGAGAATGGCGCGATAGGCGCCGTTCATCGCCAAGCGGCCACGCACGATGCGCTCGCCATTTTCCTGCGATACGCTGATCTCTTGCAGCATCGGCGGCGCGACCGCTTCAACCGGCGCTGGCGTGGCCCAAGTGTCGGAGCGATCGCGGGGCACAATAAGTTCAGGTTGAAACGCGCCCGTGAGCGTCCGAGGCAATGC
>JBPOIJ010000118.1:0-30971 GCA_052034585.1 Myxococcota bacterium | reverse complement strand
TCCAACCACCTATATCCCCAGACAAAGTCGACGAACTTTCGGGGCGGGGACAGCCGGAAATTTCAGGCAGCATCATCCGGGCGTATCTGTTAAGCTGATACCCATCATGCTGCCGCGCCCCACCATCGAAGCGTTCGACGCGCACCTCGTCGGCCTCGACTTGCGCCTGGAGGCCATCGTCGTTGGCGGCTCGGCGCTCGCCTTGCTCGGTGTCGTCAGCCGCCAGACCCGCGACTTCGACATCATCGCTCCTGAGCTCCCTCCTGCGATTCTCGAGGCGGCGAAGGCCTTCGCGCGAGAGCAGCGCCGGCTCGGGGTCGAACTCCTCGACGACTGGCTGAACAACGGGCCCATGCAGTTGGGCGACGTGCTCCCCGAAGGCTGGCGGCTCCGCGTCGTGCCCGCCTTTGAGGGCAAGGCGCTGGTCCTCCAGTCGCTCGGTCGCGCCGACCTGCTGAAGACCAAGCTCTTCGCGCTCTGCGACCGCGGCACGGACCTCCCAGATTGCATCGACCTCGCCCCCACCGTCGCGGAGCTCGTCGAAGCATTGCCGTGGGTCGCGCTCCAGGACGCCAACCCAGACTGGCCTGCGCACGTCGCAGCCACGCTCGCCGACCTCGGCAGGAGGCTCGGTCATGGCGTTTAGCCGAACACCTCCCGAACCTCGGCCGGCGGGCGAAGTGCTCACCGCCCGCATGGTGGGCATCGGCATGAACTTCGCGGCTGAGCCCGAGCGCGACGCCGACCTCGAGTCGACAATCGTGCATGCCTCGCAGCTCGGCATGGACGATGGCGATCTCCGCGTCCTCTCGGTCCTGACGACCTGGCTCGGTGTCCACTCAGCGCACATCAACGCGGACCGACTGGTGCGCCTCGCCAGCGCGGAGACCTCCGAGCGGGTGCGTGCCTACTGGGCGGCCATCGCCTCGTGGCTCGCCAAGGACCGCCGCTTTGCTCGGCTCGTTGCTTCGTACACCGGGCCTCGAGTCGACCTGCTCCCGGTGGGCACGGACTTTCAGCTGAAGCGT
The DNA here is from genome assembly GCA_052034585.1 of Myxococcota bacterium. Lineage (GTDB taxonomy): Bacteria > Myxococcota > Myxococcia > Myxococcales > Myxococcaceae > Xiheimicrobium. The sequence continues at coordinate 29,943 of JBPOIJ010000118.1, read as the reverse complement.
CGTGGGGAAGACCCGCGCTTCGTCGGCTCGAAACTGAAGGCCCCCGCTGGAACGCTCCGCGACCGCGAGGGCGACGTCCTGAAGCCGGAGGCGCTTGCTCGTCGCCACGCTGGCTACCGGAACAGGCTCCTCATCGGGCCGACCTGGCGCGCCGACGTCTGGACCGTGCTCGAGCGCACACCCGAACTCAGCGTCGCCGAAGTCGCGCGCCGTGCCGCATGCTCGTTCGCGACCGCATGGCAAGTCGTTCAGGACTTCAAGGTCCTCCACGCGACGGCTCCGGCGTCCGACCGTTGAGACGACGCGGGTGACTTCAAGTGCCCGAAACGAGCCGGTTCGCGGTTGGCTCGGCTCTCGCACCGCTGCCGGCGGTCCCCCCTTTCAGGAGCAACCCCATGGGCATCAAAGTCACCGGTGGTGTCGCAGCGCAGGCCGAGAATGAAGTGCTTGAGTGTCGCGAGCCTTCGTCCTCGAAATCGACGCCGAATCAGTCCACTCCGTTGCAGACGCAGAACTCCGTCACGACGTACCGGGCGCAACCTGGCTACGGGGGCGCGTTGCCGGCGGGGCCCGTGTGTGAAGGCCCAGCGCTCAAGGCGAGCGAGCTTCAGGCGCAGGTGGAACTCTGCAAGCGCGCAGCGGACCTGCCGCTCATTGGCCCACTCGGGGCGAAGCACCACTGGCTTCGAACGCCCAACAAGGAGGTCGGTATGGGGCAGACTCCCGGTCAGATTCCTGGGCACGGAGAGGCGCCACCCGTTGGGCGCTCGACGCAGTGGATCGATCATTCGAAGGAGAAAGAGAAGGAGTGCGTCGTCGTCCCTGATGTGGACGCAGCGTGCGTCGAGCGCGAAACCGAGTTCGGCAAAGACACCGGAGACTGGGTGCCGCTCGTGAACGATTGCCACACGAAGACTCAGGAGGTCCTGGACAAGTGCTCGACGAAGCCGAAGGCCCCTGCTGGCCCCGACTTCGGTGACCCGAGCAAGACAGGGGCGGGGTACAGCCTGTGAGGGCGACTGCGCTCGGGATTCTTGGCGGGCTTGTCCTGGGCGTCAGCGCCATCCAGCTCTACGACGGCCTTGCGGTCGGTATGCTCTCGTGTGCTGACCACCACCAGAGCGCAGCGTGCGAGGCGAACTACCGTCGGACGGCCCTCGCGGAGGCTGGAATGGGACTCGGGCTGTTGAGCGCCATCGGTGCGCTCTGGTGGGCTCGCCGGCCGCGCGGTTGAGGCCGTCTGACACACAACGCGAAGTGCGCCGGAAGCTGAGTCTCGAGAATGACTGGATGACGTTGGCCACCAGAGGTGTGGTCCCCAGCAGCCGCGAAGTTCCGGCTTTGGAGACGACATGCCTCAGATACCCTTCGCAGTTGCCTGGCCTCCCGAACCTCCACGCCCAGCATCGTTCGCTGCGCCATCTACACGCGGCAGTCCGTGGTGCGGCCTGGCGTCAACGCCGCGGTCACCTCGTGCGAGCTGCAGGCCGAGCGGTGCCTGGGCTTCATCGAGCAGCGGAGCGCGGCCGGGTGGCACGTCGTGCAGCGCTTCGACGACGAGGGTGAGAGCGGCGCGACGCTCGGGCGCGACGGCCTCATCGACCTCATGCTCGCCGCCGAGGACGGCGCCGTCGACCAGGTGGTGGTGCATCGGGTCGACCGGCTGTCGCGAAACCTCAGCGGCTTCGTCCACCTCCTCGACTTCTTCACGCAGCTCGACGTCGGCATCTCCTTCGTCGACGGGGCCCTCGCCTCTGGCGGTGGCGCTCTCGACAGGCTCCAACTCAGCATGCTCTCCACCTTCGCCGAGTTCGAGCACTCGATGATTTCCGAGCGACTGCGAGACGCGCACGCGGCACGGCGAGCTCAGGGCCTCCGCTCGGCGGGCCGGTTGCCCTTCGGCTACACCTCGTCAGCCGAGACGAAGCAGCTGGTGCCCCACCCGGAGCAAGCCGCCTTCGTGCGGTCGTGCTTCACACGCGCGGCGGCTGGAACACTTCCCGCCGAGCTTGCAGCCGAAGGGAAGCGGCGGGGCGGAGCGCTCGCCCGATGGTCGGCCCGCGCGGTAACGCGGATGCTCCGGAACCCCGTGTACATGGGTCGGCATCCAGACGGCGCTCGGAGCGACCATGAGCCACTCGTGTCGTCGGAGCTTTTCGAGCGCGCGGGAGCGGCCATCGCCGGGCGACGAACGGCGCGCGCGCAGATGCGGCGTCTCTCGAAGGAGGAGGACCCGTTCATCCTTCGCAAGACGCTGAAGTGCGCGCGTTGCCGGAAGGCGATGATTCCAGCGGCGAACGTGCCGATGCGCGCCCTCAAGGCGGCAACGCCGCGCTACTACCGTTGCCGCACGCTCGGCTGCGAGGGCGAGCCGCTCAGTGCCGCCGAGGTGGAGCAGCGCTTCAGCGTCCTCCTGGCGCAGTTGCCAGCCACCTTCACCGAGGCGCAGCGTGAAGAGGGGCTCATTCGCTCCTCGCTCTGGGCCTACCTCACGCCGCTCAACCGACGCCGCAGCGCCGAGTTGCTGTTCGCCTTCCTCGCGTGGGACGTCGCGGCCAGCGCCTTCATCGTCGAGCCTTCCGACTTCGACTGGTCGTCCAAGCTGGGTGTCGCGCTCTCGATGCGCCACGTCCTGTCGGAGTTGACGCGGGCGCCCGTGGTGCCGCGAACACCGCGTCCTCGTGCTCCGCGGAGGCCAAGACCCCCGCCGGGCGAAGCGCAGCCACTCGAGCCCCGGGTGCAGGCGTTGATTGAGTGGCTCGAGCGCTTGCGCGTGACGGCCGACGAGTAGGCTCGTTGAGCTTGCGGCGCTCGCGGTCGTAGGTGCGCTTGAACCGGTCGTCCGCCAGTTGGGCGTCGAGGTACTTGTCGAAGCCGGTCTTCCGACGTCGAGGCATGCTGGGTCCTCCTCGAGGCGAAGCGGGCTACGCCGGCTGAGAGCCCACGACGGTGAGTGGCTGCTTCCCCTGAAGCCGACCAAGCCAGCGAGAGGCAGCCTCTCCTCGATTGGTCGTGGTGAGGGTGAAGGTCCCGTCTCGACGAACTTCGAGGTCGGTCTTCATGCAACGCCTGCGGACATAGTCAGCGGAGAAGTGCAGCTCGCCCCGAACGAAGCGAACTCGGCGCAGCGCATCGACCGCGGTCCACTCGTCATCGTCGTTGAAGTGCATGTCAGAGACCCCGCGAGGGCGGGCATCGGCGAACGAGAACGCGCTCACCGCGAAGATGAACCCCGTCGCAGCCCACTCGACATCGTCTTCATCCTCGTCGCCGAGCCGACCTTCGATTCGAAGCCAGGTGTCGTCAGCCGAGGTGGGCTTCTTCTCGGTCTTGGTCACCTTCACGTCTGTCGCGATCGCGTGGCGGATCAGCTCGAGTTCGAAGGGCTCTTCGGTGGTCATGGTGTGGGTGTACCAGCGAGCGGGGCTCAGGCAAGCGCTGCAGCCCGGTCGCGGAGCTGCGCGACGGTGCGAGGGCGTCGCGGCGGTGGTCCCTCCGCTTTGAGGAAGTCGGAGAGCAGTTCGGCGCCGACTGAGTGTGAGGGGTTCTGCATGGCGCGGAGGAGCAGCCGGTCCTTCGTCGCTGCGGACTGCTCGCTGAGCCAATGACGGGCGGCCTTCATGTTGAATGTGTGACGAGGACTCGCCTCGGCGGCTGCCGCGATGAGCGAATCGTCGATGCCGAGGAGGTCGGCCAGCGCGCGAAGGGGGCCGTCGAGACTGTCGAGGCCAGGCGGCACGCTGGGCTCTCGTGCTGCATCGTCAGCGCCGCGGTCCACACCGGCCAGCCACCCGAGGTACGCGGCGCGAAGGTCACCCTGGAGCAGTTGCTGGCGGAGTGGGGTGAACTCGGCGAGGCCGGAGCCGAGCGCAAAGTCATCGAAGTCGGGCTCCTCGTCATCGGCCCAGAACTCGAAGACGACGTGCTTGCCCGCGTTCTCCATGCGTGCGCCGAAACCAGAGAAGTACGGCTTCAGCGCGGTGCGGTCGATGCCGCTCGCAGGCACCCGCAACATCAAGATGCGTGAGCCCCAGTTCGCAGCGTAGGCGTGGGCGTCGAAGTATTTGAGGAGCAGCGCCTTCGGGTCGGCCTTGAGGCCACCCCACTGGTACTCGTTCCAGAAGCGCGTCGACGTGATTTCTGCCCGCGTTGAGATTGCCCGCAACTCGCCCTGTTGCTTCGGTGAGAGCGGCGCGTCGATCGCCAGGAACTCGTAGCACTGGTACTCGCTCATCGGTTCCTCCGCCGTGCCTTCTTCGCCGCCTTGCGCTGCTTCTTCTTGGCGCTCGCGTCTGTGTGGGAAGCAGGGCGCGCGGGAATGCCGAAGGGCAAGGGGAACGAATCGGGCAGCGGCATCGAGGACGCCTGTCGCATCCAGGCGTCGATACCCTCCTTCGATTTCATGTCGAACCCCGCTTCGGCGCCGGCCGCAAAGAGCGACTTGGCCATGCCGAAGTTGCGCTTGTCCGACAACGCGGCAGCCAGCTTCTTCACCGCGTCGCTGCCCAGTTCGCGCAGGCACGCGTCGGCCTGCTTGAGCCCGAACTCACGCTTGAGGAACGAATAGAACGCGCGCAGCTCGGCGATGACGCCGCTGGCCGCCGCCGCGTCGATACTGACCTTCCGGGGGACGATGCCGAAGACGATTTCTCGCAGCTCGTGCGCATCGAGCGTCGCGATGGTCGCGTTGAAGTAGTCGGCTGCGTAGTCCATGAACAGCGGGGCGAAGCCGACCTCCGCAAGCGACTGGGCCTCGGGCGAATCCTCGAAGCGGGCGAGGAGCTCTTCCTCGAGGTCGGCGCGAGACTCGGCGTCGACCTCTTCTTGCATTCCAACTTCGAAGAGGTCTGCCATCAGGTCGAAAGGCGGGCGCTCGATGACCTGCTCGTGCGGTGCCCTCAGGATGACCTCGACGTCGCCGGCGTGCGTGCGCACCTTGACGGTGGCGGTGACCGGCGGCCCCTCTGCATTCCACGCGGCCTCGAGCGCCTTCTTCTGCGTCAGGAGCTGCGGCAACGACAGGCACACGGCCTCCGTGATGGTGAGCTCCTTCGCGGTCGGGGGACGCGCGACGAGGTCGGGGTCGACCGCGACGGGCCAAGGCCAGGCCTCGGGGCCAGCGACCTCCCAACCGTGTTTCGAGACCTCCTTGCGAAGCGCACGCGAGAGGTCGGCGCCGCGCTCGAAGTTGAGCGCGAAGTGACGCGGGAGCTTCGCGTCGACGTCATGCTCGAGGGCACGCGCGGCCTCCTGAAAGAACCCGTAGTCGTCGAGGCTCGAGAAGAGGATGAAGCCGAGGCTCTCACCCATCTGTCCGATGACGACGAGCGCGGCTTCGCGCAAGTCGAATTGCTCGATGGTCAGTGAGAAGAGGCTCCGGTTGGCTGGGATGCGGGCCCAGGGGCGCGCGCGGTACAGCGTCGCCGCCGATCGGAAGAACGACGCCATCGTTTCCGGGGTGAGGTCGGGGCCGAGGTACGTCTGCTCGTCCTCGGCAGCGTCGCCCATGTGCTCGCGCATGACGGCCATCACCGCGTCGAGCTCGGGTGTGGGCGCGATGACAGTCTCCAATGTCGGGTGCCCCACGCGGAGAACGTCCGCGAGCTCCTTCGACGCGACGCGGATGCTCGTCGGCGCACCGGCCTTGCCCACCATCGGCTTCGCCATCGTCTCCGTGAGGCTGGCCGAGGCGCGCGCCAGCAACTGGCCAGGCTTCTCCGTCGTGACGCCAAGGACGAGCTGGTTGTCGTCGAGCCAGAGCAGGGCCTCGGGTCGATACGGCTCACCCTCGCCCGTGACGTAGCCCGGCATCACCACGATGCCGCCGACCCACTCGACTCCGGTCCTCTTCTTCCTGGCCATTCGAAATCTCCTGAGGTGTTCCTGTGTGCGGGTCGATGAGCACCACGCGGCAATGGTTCGGTGAGAGGTGCGTGAAGTCCTTGTCCGTCGTCAGCAGCGTCGCACGAGCGACCTTCGCGGTCGCGGCGATCCAGAGGTCGTGATGGCTCATCGTGCGCGCGCTCGGTCGGTGCTGCCGTGATGCGAGCTCGACCGAAAGGAACGCCTCAAGGAGCGCGCCGCCGCGAATGTTGATGGTCGTGACGTTCGCCAACGCGAGCACGAGCGCTCGCCTCCTCGCGGGTCCCCACTGATTGCGCTGCGCAAGCACTCGCAGTTCGGCGTGGGTCACGATGCTCACCAGTGGGCGCTCGGACGCCGCTTTGAGTTCGAACCGCTGGTCAACGGCGCGACCTGGTTCTTCGCCCCGGACCAGCAACATCATCACTGAGGTGTCGAGCAAGTACCGCTCGGTCATCGTCGAATGGCCTTGAGCGCAGCGAGGAGCTCCTCGTCTGTCTCATCGCCAGGCCAGGTTCCAAAGAAAGCGTTCACACCGGTGAGCGCGTCCTGCGGAATGGAGGGGGGAATGAAGTCCGCCGGGTCCGTGACGGGCACTTCCTCGAAGAGCTCGTCTCCGGGGACGGCGCGGCCGATGTACTCGGCATCGACGAGGAAGCACGCACCCGAGGGGCCGAAGTGGCCGATGCCCGAAACGACGGTGCGAGCGCTCAGGGGGACCAGCCGCGTGAATCGCACGCGCACCGAGTCGCCGTTCGGAACGACGAGCGTCGCCATTCCCGGCGTGGACCCAGGCTTCAGGTCTCCCACGACGCGCACCGCGCGGTTCCCGGGCGTGACGTGAAGCAGGTGCTCGAGTACCGCAACGTCGGCAGGCCGGAGGCTCAGAACTTTGCCGTTCGAGCGGGCCAACTCGAGCCCAGTGGTGCTCGATCTCGAGAATCGAGCGAAGACTTCGAGCAACGGCCCGTCGGCAAACACGGACTCTCTCTTCTCTGAGAGCGCTTCAGAGAGCGCGGCCGCGAACACGTCAATGGCGGTTTCGCCGTCGAGCACCGCGGGCGCGTCGAGCTCGACCACGCCGCCGGCCAGGCTGACGACTTCAATCTCGGAATCCGGAGCCCCAACGAGCCGCGACGCCAGGCGAGCCCCCTCAACGAGCGCAGACACCGCCTCAACCAGCGCCTTCGCCGGAACCCGACCGAGCGTGAGGGTGTGCTTCGGCACCGCGACCTCCAGCGGTGCGTCGAAGTTGGTGAGCAGCGACTTTCAGGGTCGTTGGTCGCCGCTGACGAGCACCACGAAAAATCGCGAGGTTCGCCGGACCCAACGTTTAGCGTTTAGCAGAAGCTGTTAAACGCTCTGCGAAACTCTCTCCCGGAAGGACGAGAACGGAGAGCTTCTGCTGTCCCGCGCGCCACCATCACGCACCGCAGAGTTCTCTGTTCGAAGCCCGCAGAGAGCGTCTCCTCGGGGGAAACGAGCCGGCGACCTGTAAATCAAAAGGGCCGGTTGGGTTAGCAACCGGCCCTCAGTAGCTCTTGGACGGGAATTCGAACGTTTGACCGTCCAGCAAGCATAAGCGACCGAAATCACGAGTAAGTCTCACCGCTTGTCGGAAGGCCTTTCTACGTGCCTTTGCGTCATTCCAGGCGGATAGGCGACGCAAAGAGCATTCGTCGCCGCTTGCCAACCTGCCCACCCGACTGAGAGTTCGTTGCGTTGTCAGAATCGTCACCATTATCCTGTCAGCGGAGGTTTCATGAACCACATCTACCAGGCGAGCGACCTCGCTTCGAAGCGCAGGGAGTTGATGGACGCCGCGCGACTCGGCTTCGCGCAGATCCGCGACACCGACGGCACCGGCCTCGTCATGCTGCCGCAGGGGCGCTTCGAGTTTCTGCGCGCCGTGCGAGAGCAGTTCGCCAGGTTCATCGCACTCGAGGGGACGTTCGAGCGGCAAGCGACAGAGCGCCGGGCCACCGACTTCGGCGAGTTCGCGTGGCTCACCGCCTTCGACGAAGACGACCAACTCACCTTCCGACGCGAGCTCCTCGAGGCGCTCGTGCAGTCGCTCGCGCAGGACACCGTCGAGCCCGCCGAGCGCTGCATCAGCGAATGGCGAACCACAGCCCGGGCGCTGTCGAACGAGAAGAGCCGCCGCATTCTGACGGGCCCTGGCGACGACGACGCTGCGTTCGAGGAGGTCGCCCGCCCTGAGTGATACGGACCCGGCACCGGGCGCGTACCGGCCGTACGTGTCCGCACGTCGACCCGGGGAGGGCCCCGCAGAGCGGCCGCGCTACCGCGTGCTGGTTCACCGCGAGTACCTCGAGGATTGGAAGTCGCTCTCCGCTCGAGTCGGGCTGCCCAACGCGCAGCAGTTCTGGGACCACGTCGCGCACACTCCTGGCCAACCGCCGCGCGTCGGGACGAGCACCGTGATGAAGGGCAAGCACAACGGGCCGAAGTGGCCGGGCTACTCGAAGACGATTCACTATGAGATTACCGGGGCGGGCCGCATCGACTACCAGTACGCCGACGCCACCACCGAAGGTGCGAAGGGTGATGCGCACGCGGTGGTGAAGATCCTGTCGATTGACCTCGGCAGCCATTGAACGGCATCGAGAGCGCTACGTGAGGCTGTGGCGCACCGAAGTCGACGCCGACAATCGGAGGAGTCATCCGACGTCGCGTCCTGGCACCGAGTACGTCGCCGTCTTGCGGGCGCCATGCTTCACGATGGTGCGCTCGCGAACCATCTTCTGCAGTCGCCGCTGCACGGTGCGCATCGGCGGTGCGTTTGCGCCGAGGCTCTCAACGATGGCAGCGCTGCGTGCGGTGCCAAGCCGCTCGACGACTTCGAACATTCTCGCCTCGAGCGCATCGGGCGGAGCCACTACCTGCCAGGGCAAGTACGCAGTGTTGTCGGTGATGCGGCCAAGCTGGGCGACGCGCTCGTGCATGACGAAGAACAGCGCTGACACGAAGCGCTCGAACATCTCGGTGAAGTCCCCCGTGTCGTCCGGCCCCTCGAAGGCGCTGGCCTGCAAGTCCCGCTGGGCATCAGTCGCGCAGGACAGAGACAACAGCCCATGAGGGTCGACTTCGCCGACGCGGAACTCGTGCATCAACAGCGTGCTGACGGAGGGCCATCGGTTGAAAGCGTTGGCCATGCCCCAGAAGCCCACTGCGGCGCGAAGCACCCTCGACTGGCTCACCATCGGCTCCGCGTCGGCCCAGTCGAACAGTCGTCGCACCTCGGCCGGCACCGTCGTGTTCTCGAGGTGGAGGTCCAGGAGTCGCGCGCGCTCTCGCTCCGCGAAGGAGAACCACCTTCGTAAGTCGCGCGTCGGGCACGCACGTTCCACTGTTTGGTACGCCATCGCGAGTTCAGCTGAGAGCGGTTTGCCGTGGTGCGAGCGTGTGTATGTCTGGAGCGCTTCCTCGGCGATGGCGGCGCGACGAATCGCTTCAGCGACACGCTCGCGGCGCGCATCGAGCGGCCCTCCGCGCAACACGTCATCGACTTCGCGCATGGTGACGTTGGTGGCCGCGGCGGTGCTGACCCACAGAATGCGGTCGCGCCGCACCTTCGCCGTCAGTTCCTGCCGCCGGTAGAAAGTGAGCGGAGCGCACGAGAGCTCGCCCGCCAGTCGCGCCGTCAGCAAGAGCTGCGACATCAACCGCGGCGTCATGCGGAATCGCCAGGCCACCGGCTCGGGCGACGTCACGTTCTCTGGTTCCACCGTCATCAGTTCATGATGTCAGCGCCCAGGAAGGCCGTGTTCCGGAAAATGGCGGTAAGCCCGCTCTCTGCGGCGACAGAGATTCAGAGAGCGACGTAAGTGCCCTGAAGAAGGATGTCTTCCCGCCATCGAATCTCTGTTTCTCTCTGTTTGCCGCGGCTTGTCCGCCAAGTCGGCGGCGGATAGATGGCGGATGGCGCCGAGCAGGAGCACGAACGAGTGCCTGCAGAGAGCGCGAGAACGACCTTGAAAACGGTGGCCGGTTAAACGCTCGCCGAGCCGTCCAGCAAAACGGGGCGAGGCGTTAAACGCTCTCTGTCTCTCTCTCGTGGCTGGCCGGAACTCGGCGCCGATTCTCCGTCCTTCCCTCGAGAAAACGACGCCGACGCGCACACGGTTCGCTCTCTGCACGAGGTCCGTCCAGCAGCTCGAGATGCGCGAAGCAGCGTCGAACTCGGCGAGAACGTGGGCAGAAACCGAAACGGCCCCGAAGATTTCTCTCCGGGGCCGTCGTTAACTTTCAGGAGGGTTCCGTTGGTGAACGGCGACCTTCAGCTCCTCGACCTGGGCTCGAGCCAGGGACCTACGGATTAACAGTCCGCCGCTCTACCGACTGAGCTATCGAGGAATACGACGCGCGCGTCTCTACGCACGACGCCCCACCAAGTCAACCCTGACGATGCCCACCTTCTCCCCGCTCCCCATCCCCGAAGGCCTCGTGCGCTCACTCCAAGCGGCCTACCGGGAACCCCCGCGGGCGTACCACCACTTCGGCCACGTCCAGGAGGTCCTCACCCACCTCGCCACGGTCCCCTCCTGGACCCACCCCTCGGAAGTCTTCCTCGCGGCGCTCTTCCACGACGCGGTCTACGTCCCCGGGCGCAAGGACAACGAGGCCAAGAGCGCCGAGCTCGCCCGCACGGCCATCGCCACCTTCCTCCCGCGCGAGCCCCTCGACGTCGCCCTCGTTGAGCGCCTCATCCTCCTCACTGCGCGCCACGGCAGCCTCTCGCCCACCGAGCTCTCCGCCGACGCGGCCCACTTCCTCGACGCGGACATGGCGATTCTCGGGAGCGCGCCGGCCACCTTCGACGCCTACGACGCGGCCATCGCCGAGGAGTACCGCCCGGTCACCAACGCGCTCCTCTACCGCTTCGGCCGCCGGCGGTTCCTCCAGAAGCTCCTCGACGCCGAGCGCATCTTCCACTCCGCCCACTTCCACGAACGCCTCGACGCCGCCGCGCGCGACAACCTCCGCCGCGCCCTCTCGTGACGCCCGCCACCCGCCAGCGCCTGGCCACCGTTCCCTGGCACCTCGTCTCCGAGCTCGGCGCCGTGCTCGGGCCGGCCCTCGACGCCGTCCTCTCCAACGCCCCCGCGGAGGACGTGCTCGATCGCCTCCTCCGCGCCAACCGCCACTTCACCGCCGATCACCGCCGCCTCTGCGCCGAAGCCGTCTTCGGGCTCGGCCTCTGGCGCCGCCGGCTCCGCGCCCAACAGCCACAGGCCACTCCGCTCGAGCTCCTCGCCGGCCTCGCCACGCCCGACGCCTTCCCGGAGCCCACTGCCTTCCGCGACGCCGCCTCGCTCCCCGACTGGCTCGCCGAACTCCTCGACGCTCGCCCCGACGGCCGCGCCCTCGCCGACGCGCTCAACGAGCCCGGGCCGATCACCATCCGCGCCAACCGGCTCCCCCGCGACGAGCTCGCCCGACGCCTCGCCGACGAAGGCCGTCCCACCGCGCCCACCCGCTTCGCCCCCGACGCGCTCCACGTCCTCCTCCGGCCCGCGAACCTCACCGCCACCCGCGCCTGGCAAGACGGCCTCTTCGAGCTCCAAGACGAAGGCAGCCAGCTCCTCGCGCTCGCGGTGCCGCTCACCGACGGCCAGGCGGTGCTCGAGCTCTGCGCCGGCGCCGGAGGCAAGTCGCTCGCGCTCGCCCCGCGCGCCCTCGTCCACGCGACCGACGTCGATCGCGCCCGCCTCGAGCGCCTCCGCACCCGCGCCAGCCGCGCCAGGGCCTCCATCCACCTCCACTTCGAGCTCCCGTCCGACCTCCGCGTGCCGCACGTGCTCGTCGACGCCCCGTGCTCCGAGCTGGGCGCGCTCCGTCGCGGCCCCGACCTCCGCTGGCGGATGGATCCCTCGTCCTTCCAGCGCTGGCCACCGATCCAGCGCGCGCTCCTCGAGACCGCCGCCCGTCACCTCGAGCCGCACGGCGCCATCACCTACGCGACCTGCACGCTCCGCCCCGAGGAGAACGAACAGCTCGTCGACGACTTCCTCAGTGCGCACCCGGAGTTCCAGCTCGAGCCCGTCCGGCTCCAGCGCGAGCTCCTCGACGATCGTGGCTGTCTGCGCCTCGCGCCGCATCTCCACGGCACCGATGGCTTCTTCGCGGCCGTCCTGCGTCGCCGCTAACCCGCGAGCCGGCTCTGCGGCTCCAGCGCCTGCCAGGCCCGCGACGACGCCACCACCGATCGATAGGCCGCCAACTCCCGCTCGGTTCGCTCGGCCGTCCACCCGCGCCGCTCGGCCATTCGTTTCGCCACCGCCGGAGCGATCGCCAGGCCCTGATCTCTCGCACGCAACACCAACGTCAGCCGCCGCGACAGCACGTCATCGAGCGTCTCGGCGAGCTCCACGTCGAGCGCGTCATCGACCTGGCCCATCATCCACGGCAGCTCTCCATCGAGCCGCTCGTTCGCGCCATCGCACCGCTCCAGCACCGGCTTCGCGCGCACGCCGTACAGGTTCACGAACGCCCGCACCGCCTCCACGTTCCGCTGCGGCGTCTGGAGCGAGCGCACCAACTGCTCGAGCAGCTCATCCGATTCCTCGAGGCCCGTCGCACCCGGGAGCGGCCGCTCATCCGTCGCCCGCTTCACCTTCTTCCCCAGCTGCTCGAGCGCGTGATCGACCACCTCGCCCGCCATCGTTCGATAGGTCGTCAGCTTCCCGCCCGCGATGGTGAGGAACCCCGGCGCTTCGACGAGCAGGTGCTCACGCGACACCTGCGAGGCACCCGCGCTCGCGTCCGGCGGCTTGAGGAGCGGCCGCAACCCCGACCAGGTGCTGATCACGTCATCAGGCGTCAGCTTCGAGTCCGGGAAGAAGTGATTCGCGGCGCCCAGGCAGTACTCCACGTCGGTGCGCGTCGGCTCCACCGTGTCCGGCTTGCCGTCGAAGAACGTATCGGTGGTGCCAATGACGGTGCGCCCGAGCCCCCAGGGGATCGCGAACATCACTCGTTTGTCCCCGGGGTGCGTCATGAAGAGCGCGTGCTGCGCGGGCAGTCGCTTCGCGTCGACCACCAGATGAATGCCCTTCGTCGGCTTGAGCAGCGGCGGCTCCCCAGCGAGCGCCCGCACCTCGTCGCTCCACGGCCCGGTCGCGTTCACCACCACCTTCGCCCGCACGTCGAACGCTTCACCACTCAGCTCGTCGGTCACCCGCACGCCGGAGACCCGATCGCCCTCGCGCAAGAGCGCTCCCGCCCGCGCATGATTCGCGATCACCGCTCCGTTCGCCTGCGCGTCGAGCACGTTCTCGAGCGTCAGCCGCGCGTCGTCGGTGAGCGCGTCGTAGTAGACGATGCCGCCGGTGAGCCCCTGCTTGCGGAGCCCCGGCTCCAGCTCGAGCGTCTTCGCGGTGCGGTAGGTCCGATGGTTGCGATAGCCGCCGAAGAGACAGAGCGCCTCGTAGAGGTACAGCCCGAAGTCGAGCGTCACCAACCACCGCTTGTCGCCCTTGAAGTGCGGCACCAGGAACGGGAGCGGACGCACCAGATGACGCGCGAGCCGCATCAGCCGATTGCGCTCGTTCACCGACTCGAACACGAGCTTCAGCTCGCCTTGCTCCAAGTACCGCAGCCCACCGTGCACCAGCTTCGACGACTTCGACGAGGTGCCGGAGCCGAAGTCGAGCTTCTCGACCAGCGCGACCGAGAGCCCACGCAGCACCGCATCTCGCGCGATGCCGGCGCCGGTGATCCCTCCACCCACGACGAGGAGATCGAATGATCGATCGGCGAGGGCCTTCAGACGCTGCGCACGGGAATCGACTCCAGGAGCCACCAGAGACTTCTATTCCGCGCCCGCCGCAACGCCATCAAAACCGTGTGTGGTCCTCTCAGAGTGCGCGGAGGTACGCGACGAGATCGGCCCGCTCCTCCGCGCTCAGCTTCGTCTCCAGCACGAGATCGAAGAAGAGCACCGCGTCCTCCAGCGTCAGCAGCCGGCCGTCGTGGAAGTAGGGCGGCGAGTCCTTGATGCCGCGGAGCGGGAAGGTCTTGATCGGCCCCTCGGCGCGCCCTGGGTAGAACCGCTCCACCTGCAGATCGTGCATCGTGTTGTCGGTGAAGTTCGTCGCCGCGGGATGACAGCTCGCGCACCGGCCCTTCCCATTGAACAACGCCTCGCCGCGCTTCTCCTGCTCGGTGGCGCTCGCGTTCAAGGTGCCCAGCGGGGTCAACTTCGGCGCGGGCGGGAAGTCGATGATCGAGTTGAAATCACCCATGTGGTTCGTCTGCGACTTCTGCAAGGTGCGCCCACCGATCGCCGCCAGCATCGCGGTGTCGCCGTCGAAGTACTCCTCCACCTCGGCGAAGTGATCCATCGTTCGAATCGATCGCTTCGAGCTCAAGATGATCTGCGCGAAGTTGCCGCGCATCGTCGGCGTGTCCACCCGGAGCCGCGCGTAGTTGGGCCGGTTGTCGGGCGCGAGCGCGATGGCGCCGTTCGAATGGCCATTGACGTGACACGACAGGCACGCGACGCCCTGCGAGGGCTCCGCCGTGACTCGGTGATGAGTCGTATTGAACCAGGTCGTCTGGAAGGGCGTCACCAACAGCCGCAAGCCGTCCATTTGCTCCGCGGTGATCAACCCGTCGAAGAGGTTGAAGTAGTTGCCGTAGGTGATCTCGACCCCACGGGTGACGTCACCGAGCTCGGGGTGCGTCGTCAGGTAGAGCGGCGGCGGATACTCGGGAAGAAAACAGTCGGGCAGATCGAAGCTCACGTCGAAGCGCTCGTGCTCGGGGTGCACGTTCGTCCACTGCTTCGGGAACACCATGTGCGCGGTCGAGTGGAGCGGGTGATCGAACGGCCTCCAGGGGAAATCGTCCTTGGTGCGGATCGCCGCGGCGCCGGCCTGGGCATAGGCGTCCCAGCTCGCGTAGCCCTTGGGCAGCTTCGCCGCGGGGCCGATCGGCTGCGGCTTCGCCCGAGACATCGTCACGCCCTTGAGCGTCTTGCAGCTCAGATCGAACCGGCTCTCGAGCACCTTGCGCTGCGCGGCGTCGACCGAGGCCTTCTGCGCCTCCATGCGCTGCTTCCACTTCGCGAATGGCTCGCCCATCGCCGGGCTGCCGTACGAGGTCTTGCTCCGGCCGCCGAACTTGTAGAGCGGCTCGGCAGGGTTCGGCGTTCCCGGAGGCGCCTCGGGGTAGGGCTTCAGGTACGGGGGCAACACGTCCTTCGTGCGCCACACGTCGATGTCGGCCGGATCGCCGACGCCGCGGCTCTGTTTGAGGAAGCCGTCGTCAGCGAGGGCAGGCACGGCGACGAGGACACAACCCAGCAGCCATCGAGTCATGGAGCGGGAATGAAGCACGAACCTCGCGTGATGGGATCAGGGTTTGGCGGGGCCCGCGGGGTGCACCGGCGGCTGGGCGCTGATCCAGACCCCAGGCAGCCAGATCCACGCCTCGAGGTTCCAGACCCAACCACCGGCGCGCCACTCGCCCTCAGGCACCGGACAGCTGGGCCGCTGCTCGACTCGCGGCGGCGGCGGCGGACTCATCGCCATCGCTTCGAAGCGCGCGCGTTCACGTTCGATCACCTTCCACCAGCCCTCGAGCCAAACCCACGCGGTGCCCGTCCACTCGTAATACCCATCGATCCACACCAGGTACGGCGCCGGCGGGCTGCCCACGTTCTGTGGCGGCGGCGGAGGCGGAGGTGACGTCGGCGCAGGTCGCGGCTTCGGACGACTCGCTTCGTACTCGGCCCAGCGACGGCGACGGTCTGCTTCGTACCGTCGGAGCTCCTCGGCCTCGGCGGCGGCTCGCGCTTGCCGTTGCTCGAACTCGCGGCGGCGCTCCTCGACGTACGCGGGATCGGCGCTCGACGGCGCAGTGAGCCCGCTCGCATGGGCTGCCCGACGCGCTTCCTCGTAGCGGCGTTGCTCCTCGGTCTTCACCGGTGCAGGCCGTCGCGCGAGCTCCTCGGCGTGTTGCTTTCGGAGCGCCTGCTCCTTTCGCGCCTCGGCGGTGTGAATGGCGGCGACGCGACGGGCTTCGATCTCAGCGACCCGTCGTCGTTCGGCTTCCCGCGCGGCTTCCTCGTCGAGCGACTTCTTCTGGTTGGCCTCGCGCTTGTCCAACTCGGCGAGCCATTCCTGCTCGGTGACGTTCGGTTCGATCGGCCCGCGGGTGAAGACGAAGGTCGCGCCGTGGTAGTCGTTCGGCGTCTCGGACCAGATCTCGATCACCACTGGCGTGCCCGCGCTCAGCGGAGGCGGCGCGTCCTTCGAGTCGTTGCGGCGTTCCCAGTGGAAGAGGTGCGCGCGATGGGTCCCGGTACCCACCGAGCTCGAAGCGACGAGCTGTATTTGGGAGCTGTCAGGCGCGGGGAGCGGTGCGGAGGGCTGCGCTGGCGTCACCATGACGGCTGGTGGCTGCGCGACTGGCGGCGGGAGCTCGACGAGGTACGCCGGCCGCTCGGCACAGCGCTGATGATCGAACCGGGTGTCGACGATCGACTTGGTGCCGTCACGCTCTTGGAGCTCGACGTGGGTGATCCACGAACGGAGCGGATCGGCGTCGCTGCCCACCGCCCAGCGGAGCGAGCCCTTCGTCGCGCGGGGACTGACGATCTCGAGCGAGTACCACTCGCCCCAGCGACTCCCGAGCGCCGTCGTCTCGATGCGGAGCGGGCCCTGCGCGCACTCCCGACTGGTGACGAGGTACGAGGTGTCGAGGGTGACGGGGCGCAAGTACGCGCACCCGGTGCTCAACAAGACGACCCCGATCAACGTGCGCATCGCGGCGGCCTCGACGAACGAACTGTCGAGATATTCAGATTCTGCGCCGCTTCCCGCTGCGTTTGTACGCGAGGTAGTCGGCGACGATGGTGGCGTGATCGAAGACGAGCTCTTTGATCGGCAGCGCGTCGTGGGTGAACGCCTTCGCCTCGGCGGCGTCGTCGGTGCCCACCGGTTCGCCCTCCGCCCAGCCGATGTAGACGGTCGAGATGGTGTGCTTGCGCGGATCGCGCGAGGGATCCGAATAGGTGAAGAACTGCTCGGAGAGGTCGACCTCGAGCCCGGTCTCTTCCCGCACCTCTCGCACGCACGCGGCGTGGAGCGGCTCCCCTTCGTCGACGAACCCACCCGGCAACGCCCACCCGATGGGCTCGTTCTTCCGCTTGATGAGCACGATGCGCTCACCCGGTAGCTCGACGATGCAGTCCACCGTGGGGATCGGGTTCTTGTACGCGACCATGGGCGGACTCTACGCGCGCCCAGCACGATGGGCTTACTGAATCGGCTCGAAGACCCGCAGGCCCTGCCGCCCCATGCGCTGCGAGCCGGCGATCGTGTTGCCTTCGGTGTAGTCGCTGACCGAGGTGTGGCCGTCGCCCGTGGTGATCGCGGTGTGGCCGTAGCGGCTGCCGAGGCGGGTGTTGGTGCGCTCCCAGGTGAGCACGAGGCCCGGCCGCTTGAGCGCTTCTTCGAGCGAGATGTTCAGCTCTCGGAAGTGGCTGCGCGGGAGGTTGTTGTCGACCTGATTCCCGTTCCCCGACATCGGCACGCGGTAGGTGCGGCGAATCGCCTCGTTCACCGCCGCGGCGCAACGGCCCGTGCCGCCCATCTCACGCTCGATCTGCCGAATGTTGTCGACGAGCCGCGACGCGCTTCGAGGTGAGCCAGGCGTCGTCTCTCCAGTGCGCGGAGCTTCCGTAGTGCCGCCTTGCTCCGAGGTCGGCG
This sequence comes from Myxococcota bacterium, assembly GCA_052034585.1. Classification (GTDB taxonomy): domain Bacteria; phylum Myxococcota; class Myxococcia; order Myxococcales; family Myxococcaceae; genus Xiheimicrobium. The sequence goes on along the minus strand of JBPOIJ010000118.1, from coordinate 12,343 downwards.
AATCGGCCTGCACTTTGCGCCGGCGGGTGGGGAGCCGATCGATCATCTCGCGGCCCGCGACGCCGAAGTCTGGAGAGCCGTTCTCGATGCCGAGCTTCTTCTGCGCCTGCGCGAGCGCGCGCTGAGTGATGGGGCCGAAGTAGCCGTCAGCCTTCACCCCGAGCTTTCGCTGCAGCTCCTTCACCGCGTCGCCCTTGTCTCCGATGGCCAGCTTGGCGCCCTTCGCGAGCGCGTCGGCAGAGGGCTCTGCGTGGTAGCGGTTGTCGAACGCTCCGAGGCGGGTGGCGCTGGCGCGCTGGGTGGGATCGAACTCGGTGCGGCGCGTCGGATTCGACGTGGGCTCGGTCGGGCTGGCTCCGCTCGTCCCGTTCAGCTTCTCGATCGAGAACCGGCCCTCGAGGTTCTCCTTGTTGGTGACCGCGTCGACGACCTGGCCCTTCTTGTTGCGGTAGTTGATCCCCAGCGCGTCGGCGAGCGCAGGGCTCACCTCGAAGTGATCGAGCTTGTCCTTCCGCTTGCCGCCGGCCGAGTCATAGAAGGTCGCCTCGACGGAGCGCCCCGTCTTGGTGTCGCGGACCAGCACCTTGTCGCCGACCTTCACGCCCAGCTCCTTCGCCTGCTGGGTGGTGAGCGCGATGCCCGGCGTCTTCAGCGGGTCGAACCGCTTGCCGATGCTGATCTCGGAGTTCGCCGCCGAGCCTTCGATGGAGGTGTACTTCGTGCCGTTGAAGTCGATGGATGGCTTGCCTGATCCGAGTCGCATGAGTCTCCTCGCTGGTTTTCCTGATGATCCACTCTTCGGCCGTCCCGAGCGCGTGGCATTTCGTGGAAAACGTCAGCGAATTTGACGTGACCTCAGTTGTTTCAGGCTCTTGGCGCCGACCCAACTCAGGGCAGGAAGGGCCGAATGAAGTGGAGGTGATCGAACGCGTCACCGGACGTGCCTCGGGTCAGCTCCCGCGCGGCGCACGCGAGCACGGCGGCAAGCAGCAGCCACCGGCCGCGTAGGAGTGAGCGCATCGGGTTGAGGTCGAACGCTTTGGCAACCCAGAAGAGAATCACCGGGAGCCCGAGGTAGATGCCGTGCACAGTCACGCTCGTCGGTGTCCGGATCGTGAGCGGAATGGAGAAGGCTCCACCCAGCACCGCAGCGAGGAAGTGAATCGGCTTCACGGTCTTGTTCTCCACGTCGTTCAGGTCGTCGTTCATGGTGTCCCCCAGTTGGCTGCGTTGAATCCTTGGCGCGCGTACCAATCGCGCCGGTCCTTCGTGAGCGAGGTCCACGGCACCTTCGCCTCGAGTTCAGGCATGGGCCCGAAGATCCCCGGCTGAGCACCGCCGATGTCCTGGTAGTACTCCGGAGGAATCGCGTAGCCGTTGAGGGCGACCTTCGCGGAGAACTCGATGCCCGCCAGCTCCTTCTTGACCTTGGCGCCGAAGCCGAAGTTGCCGTGGTTGTCGACCGAGGTGGTCGAGGTGATGCCCGTGCCGAGGTCGAGCTCGAGCGTCGTCTTCGCCTTTCCCTTCTTGTCGACTGAGACCTCGATGGCGCCGCTGAACGCGTCGCTCTTGGTAGAGAGACTGACGGCCTCGGTGCCCTTGCTGTCGAGGCTTCGCTTGAGCGAGAGCAGCTCGGGTCCGATTTGAAGCGAGGCCTTGCTCTTCGCCTTCGTTTCGAGCCCCGTTGCGCTGGAGCGGATCTCGACGGCCGCCTCGGTGGTCACCTTGAGCCCGCTGACCTTGTGCGGGGTCGTCTTGATGCCGACGTCGATGCTCGGGCCGTACGAGCCGGCTCTGGGCTCGCCGCGAAGGTCGCTCACCTTGTCGCTGAGGGTCTTCAGGGCGCGCTGAGAGCCGCGAGCTTCCTCGGTGAGTCCGAAGTTCCAGCCGAAGTCCTTCTTGTCACTGTGCTCGATGCCCGGCTCGTTCAGGGCCGGCGGAGCTGACGGTGGTCCGAGCGCGCGAAGGTCGTGCGGAGTCTCCGCGTTCCTCGCTCGTGCGCACCAGGCGTCGAGGTAGGTGTCGAAGGCGGCGGTGTAGCGCGAGGCCCTCGCGAGATTCTCTTCGTGGATGACACTGCGAAGCTCGAACGGAAGCGCGCGCTCGTTCCGCACGAGCGACGGCTGCGCCGGCGGTGCGAGGGCGCCTCGCTGCTCGGCGATGCGAGGCGGAGTCACGGAGAGGAAACCGCTCTTCACCCCCGCCTCGAGGAACGCCGAGCGGGCGCTGGCGTCGTGCTTGATGGCCTCGCAGAGCGGGCCGAAGTGACGGGACTCGCGCAGCCGCTCGACGACCTCGCGAAACTCCGAGGGCGGCAGAGACCTCATCGACTCCGCGAAGGCAACCAGGGTCTCGTGGGAAGGCGACCGCGCGGCGGCCTGACCGAGTGCCACCGTGGTGTTCGTCAGAGCACGCGTCGAGTTCCGCTCCTGCGACGAGGGCGAGAGCACCGGCAGGGTGCTGAGATCGAGCGGCTTGACCGGCAGCTCGAACGCGTCGCACGGTGGCGCGTTCCTGATGGCGAGCACTCTCGGCTCAGGCGTCGGTGCGGCCACGGGACTGCGTGGCGCGGGCTCCGATCGCTGTGCGCGCGACGGCGAAGGTGACGACTTGACGCGGGGACTGGACACGACGGCTCCTCGGGAAGTGGAGCCAAGCCGTTCTGCGACCGTCGTTCCGGGCGCAAGTTCCTGAACTCGCGAGAAGCTCGCGCGGCCGTCCGTGCCATTGGATCGACGACGGTGGACGTCGTCGCCGTCAGCTCAGAGATCGACCTTCTTCTCGGCGAAGGTCGTCCCGTCGTGCCGCATGAGAATGCTCTTCCCCTCGGCCTTGGTGACGATGCCGACCGGCCGCCGCCAGATCGACTGGAGATTCTTGAGCGTCTCCTTCGCGTACCCAGGATCGAGATCGACGCCGTCGTGCTTGTGGGCCAGCACGAGCTCGCCCTTGTTCTCGTAGTTGGCGTCGATGATGTCGATGACCGGCTGCCCGAAGTTGGTGAGCGACTGGAGCAGCTTGTGCTTCACCTTCTTGAACTCGCGGGTCGCGATCTCCCAGGTGTTCTTCTTGTCGTTGAAGTTGAAGACGAAGAGCTTCTGTTCGATCGCGAACTCGGGCGTGAGGAACTCGTCGATGAAGGTGACGTCGTTGTAGTGCTTGCGCACCTCGAAGATCTTCTCCCGGCCGGCGCCGAGCTTCTTGTCCCAATTCCGGCGGGCGCGCAGATCGTCACACTCATCCCAATCTTTGCCAAAGCGGCCCTTGTTCCATCGATCTTCGATGTCTCGAAAGAGCTCGATGCCGACCTTGTAGGGGTTGAGCTTGCCTTGCTGCATCGCCATGGTGCCGGCGTGGTGGTCGGCGTAGTCGAGGATCTCGTGATCGCGCAGTGCGCGCGTCGTCATGATCGTGGAGTGCCAGTAGCTCGCCCAGCCCTCGTTCATGATCTTCGTCTGCGCCTGCGGAGCGAAGTAGTAGGCCTCTTCGCGCACGATGGAGAGGATCTCTCGTTCCCAGTCTTCCATCGGCGCTTCGTCGAGGAGGAACGCCAGCACGTCGCGCTGCGGCCGCTCGGGGAACTTCTTCGACTGCTTCTTCTCGTCTTCGAGCTTCTTGCGTTCCTTCTCGAGGAAGTCCTTCGGGTTCACGTACGGCCGCATGTAATCTTTTTCGACCTTGAAGCCCTCGGCGCGCACGTTCTGCTGCGCCTCGGCGGTCTTCGGGTCGGGGTTCCGTTTGATGTGCGGCGCGTGTTGATCGATCAGGTTTTCGAGTGAGAGCGCGACGTCGATGAACTCCTCGACCTTCTCGACGCCCAGCTTGTCGATCCACCGGCGAACGCGAGTGGCGTGGTTCGCCATCTCGTCGACCATTTTCCGGTTGGTGTATTTGAAGGTGAAGTTGTTCTTGAAGAAGTCGTTGTGGCCGTAGACGTGGGCCATCACCAGCTTCTGATCGACCTCGGCGTTGGCCTCGAGCAGGTAGGCGAAGCAAGGGTCGTTGTTGATGACGAGCTCGTAGATCTTCGAGAGCCCGTACTCGGACGACTTGGAGAGCTGCTCGTACTCCATGCCCCAGCGCCAGTGCGGGTAGCGCGTCGGGAAGCCGCCGTACGAGGCGACCATGTTGAGCTCTTCGGTCGAGAGGATCTCGAAGACCGTCTCGAAGAAGTCGAGGCCGAAGGTGCGGGCGTAGCCTTCGATCTCGTGCTTCAGGTCCATCAAGCGAGGCGTCAGTGACTTGGGCATGAACGCCCCAAGCCTAGCCCACAATCGGCCGCGCCCTCACAGCGTGACGAAGATCCGGCGGTGCTCCAGTGTGTGCGCGAGCCAATGGAGCGCTCCCGCATAGAAGACGAACTGCACCGCGGCCTGCGGGAGCGAGGCGTCGAAGTGCCACCAGCGCGCCTCGGGCACGAGGAAGACGCCGAGCAAGACGAGGTGGGCGCAGTACAGCACGAGGGGATTCCGGCCCCAGGTGACGAGGGCCGAGGGCGCGAGCTGGATCACCTTCATCGCGACGAAGACGAGGATCGCGGCGCCGAGGGTGATGAGGACGAAAGGCGCCGACATGCGGTGCTTGCTGAGCGGCACCACGAACGCGAGCGCGACGCCGAGGAGCACGCTCGCCGTGCCCACCAACCCGAGGAGCGATCGCCGCTGGAGCACTTCTCCGACTGACGACGCGAACAGGAGCAGCGACGTCCACGAGAGCACGCCGGGGAGTCCGGCCTGAGGCGAGGCGAGGGCCTGCTCGAGCCACAGAGGATCGAGCGCGAGTTGATAGCCGGTGAGCATCACGAGCGCGGTGATCGCCCGAGGCATCGGCGCGAGCCAGAGCATAAAGGGGGCCGCCACCAGAGACGCGGCGCCGATCGCTTGCAGTGTTCCCCACTGAATGCCCTTGGCGTTGAACCCGTAGCTCGTTTCCCCAAGCGAGAAGAGCGCACCGATGCCGATGAGCGCGAGGTTTCTCCGGAGCAGCGCTTCGATTGCCTTCTGCCGGCCGTCCTGCGCGAAGCGTCGCCGGAGCGAGCCGGGCATGGTGAGCCCGATCGCGAACATGAAGAACGGCGCGACGAAGTCGATGACGGTGATCCCGACGTCTGGAGCGTGCTTGAGCCACGCAGGAACCGCGGCGACGTGCTCCAGGTAGTTCGCGGGCACCATCATCATCACTGCGAGACCGCGGAACGCATCGATCGACTGATCACGCTCGCTCACGGCCGCTCGCATACGTCCGTTGCGCGATCGCTGGCCAACGAATCCGACGCACGCGCGACGTTCGCTGATTCCAAGAATCCGAGAATGCGACGAACGTGCGATTCGGCTCGATGAGTGCTCGCGGTCCGATGGTATGTGCCGACCCGCTCGCAGTGAGGAGGTGTCGAATGGCCCTGCCGCTCGTGAAGGAATCACTCACCCTGTCGAACGCGCGCGCGATGGCGTCCGACGCGCCGGGCTTTCTCCTCGAGAGCGCGAAGAAGGCCGGCCCCAACTTCCGCGCGGGCGTCGGGCCGATCACGCTCACCGTCGTCGCCGAGCCAGAGGCGCTGCAGCAGGTGCTTCAGAAGCAACACAAGTCGTGGGGCCGCGGAACGTCGGTCGACGCGATCCGTCCGCTGCTCGGCAATGGGCTTCCGCTCTCCGATCCTCCGTACTGGCTGACTCAGCGCCGAACGATGCAGCCGTCGTTTCACCGCGCCCACGGGCCGAACTGGGTGCACTCGATGCGGGAGATCACTGCCTCCGCCTTCTCGACGCTCGAGGCCGGCAAGACGATGTCGGTGCGGCACTTCATGGGCAACGTCGCGCGGGACGTGATCGTGCGCGCGATGTTCTCGCAGTCGCTCGGGACCGATCCTCGGCCGTACGACGAAGCGTTCGCGGTGGTCGAGGCCTTCGTCTCGACGACGATGATTCCGGGCAAGCTGCCGCTCTGGGTTCCGACGCCGATGCACGTTCGGTTCAAGCGCGCGCTCGCGTTTCTCCACGAGCACATCAACCGTGTCATTCGTGAACGGCGCGAAGCCGAGAGCCCGCCGAACGATCTCCTCACCATGCTCGTGCGCGCGAAGGATCCCGAGACCGGGCAGGGGATGACGGACCAGCAACTGCACGACGAGGTGATGAACATCTTCTTCGCTGGACACGAGACGACGGCGAACCTGATGACCTGGGCGGTGTTCCTGCTCTCGCAGAACCCGCGCGCGCTCGAGCGCGCCGAGGCCGAAGTGAGAGACGTACTCGGCGATCGGCTGCCCGAGCCCGACGACATTCCCAAGCTCGGGTATCTCAACTGTGTGATCCGCGAGACGCTGCGGCTCTACCCGCCCGCATGGTTGTTCGCGCGGCAGGCGTTCGAGCCGAACGAGGTGGCCGGTCAGCAGGTGGGGAAGGGCGACGTGGTGCTGGTGCTCCCGTACATCACCCATCGCTTGCCCTCACTGTGGACGAACCCCGAGGCCTTCGATCCGACGCGGTTCGAGAAGGAGCCGTCGACCGATGCGGCGGTGTGGAAGTACGCGTACCTGCCGTTCGGTGCTGGGCCGCACGTGTGCATCGGGAATCACTTCGCGTTGCTCGAGGCGGCGACGGTGCTCTCGATGATGATGCAGCGCGGGCGGTTCGAGGTGCTCGAGCCCGAGAAGGTGCGGCCAAAGATGGGCGCGACGCTGTTCGTCGGAAACGGACTGCCGGCGCGCTTCACGCCTCGAGCACGAGGGTGATCGCATGCTCTCACTCGTGATCGCCACGATGCTCCACGCGGCGCCCGGCCTCGACGGCGTCGACACGGAACGCCTGCATCTCCTCCAAGAGGCGGAGCGTCAGGAGGCGGTCCGCGCGAGCATCTGGCGCTGGGGCTGGGGTGGAACGTACGCAGCGCTCACCATCGGGCAGGCGATCGCGATTCCCTTCTTGAAGGACCCGGGCGATCGGATCGACTTCATCGTCGGGGCCATCAGCGCCGGCATCGGGACGCTGTTCGTCGTGCTCGCCCCGCTCGACGTCATTGGGCATGCGCCGAAGATGAAGGAACTCCCCGCGACGCCCGAGGGGCTCGCCGACGCGGAGAAGCTGCTGATCGCTGACGCTGCCGACGAAGCGTTCAACGTGTCGTGGCTCATGCACCTGGGCAACGTGCTGTTCAGCGTCGCGACGGGGCTCGTGCTCGGGCTTGGCTGGCAGCGCTGGGAAAGTGGAATCATCAACGCGGTGGTTGGCGTGGCGGTGGGAGAGATCATGATCTTCACCACCCCGGGGTCGTTGAAGCAGCTCACGAGGCCGCCGCCGATCACGGTGGCGCCCTTGGTGTCGTCGACGATCACCGGAGGCCTCGCGGTCGGTGCCACATGGTGACGGCGATGGTGGCGCTCGTCCTCGCGGGAGAGCCGAGCTGGACGAAGGACTCCGAGGTCGATGGCATCTCGATCGAGCGCCGGGAGGTGGCGGGGTCGCCGTTTCCCGAGCTGCGGCTGGTGCAGGTGACGAACAAGGCGACGCTTGCACAGCTCTGTGACGAGGCGTGGGGAGATGGCCGGTACGACCCGACCGAGCCGGACTTGAAGGCGCGCAAGGTGCTCGAGGAAGACGCGGGCGTACGAATCACCTGGGAGGAGATCGCTCCGGCGGTGGTGAGCCCGCGCGACTATCTGTTGCACCAGACCGTCGAGCGCTCGCCGACTCGGTGCGTGATGCGGTACCAGGCGACCACGGACGCTCGGGCTCCGGCCAAGGCGGGGTTCGTGCGAATCACCAAGCTGTGGGGCTCGTGGACCTTCGACGTGGAGGCGGGCGGGGTGCGCGTCACCTACCTCAGCTTCTCCGACCCGGGCGGGAGCATTCCGGCGTTCCTGGTGAAGGGGCCACAGCGCTCCGCCGCCGTGACGTGGATGAAGCGAACGATCGAGAACGCCTCGAAGCGGAAGTGAGGGAAGCCCTGCCCACTTTCGTTGTCATGGGGTGGTGTTGGGCTGAGAATTGCCTCAATTTCCTAAAATGTGAGAGAGAATCTCGGTCGATTCTTCCTGAGTAGTGAGAAGAACCGAGAATAATTGAGATTGATGTCTTTCTCGTTTGAGAACATTCGTGCTCGTTGGTATCCGCCGCTCCGAAGCGCGTGATCGACGAAGCACGATGAGGATCCAAGCCATGCGTTCCCTCTCCCTCGCGGTGATGTTCGTTCTTTCTGCTTGTGGCCCGTCTGAGATGGGAATGACGGGAGGCGGCGCAGCTGGTGGTGGGGTCGTCGGCGGCGGAACGGCTTCGACCGGCGGTGGGGCGGGCTCAGCTGGTGGTTCGACGGCAGGTGGCGCGTCGGCTGGCGGGGCCTCGGCGGGTGGGGCTGTTGCTGGTGGCGCTGCTGGAGGCTCGAGCGCCTCGGGAGGGACGGCGACGGCGGGCGGCTCGTCCTCCGCGGGTGGATCGCCCACGATCTCGATCCCCGGGTACGACACCTCTTGCTATTCGCAGAACCCGACGAGCGCGGCTGCGATGGTTGCCATCGTGGGGAAGACGATGGCTGCGGGAATCGCGACGACAGCCCTCGGCGGCGTCACTCTGGCCTTCATCAACGGCGCAGGGGCGACGGTCGCGTCGACGACGAGCGCCTCGAACGGCACCTTCACGCTCCGGGTGCCGACGAATGGGGTGCCGATCGAAGGCTTCGTGAAGCTCACCTCGTCCGGGAAGAAGGAGACCGATTGGTATCCTCCCGGGCCGCTCGCCGCGGACATCAACGCCGGAGAACTCACGATGTTCGACGCCGGCGCCCTCGGCTTGCTCGGCATCGGCGTCGGCGCCTCGATCGACACGAACAAGTCGCAGCTCTTCATTACCGTCGAGGACTGCGTGGCCAAGCCGTTCGCCGGAGCGACGGCCTCGGTGATGCCTCAGGCCGGTGTCGTTCGGTACATCGCCGGCGGCAATCCGAGCGCGACCGCGATGTCGACCGATGCGACTGGCACCGTCTTCCTGGGCAACCTGCCGGTGTCGACCGCGACCGCGAGCGGCATGATGCACGGCCACCAGCTGAGGAGCCGGGTGTTCACGGCCAAGGCGAACGCGGTCATTCAAGTCTCGCTGCGCTTCTGAGTCGTCGTCCCGTCGCACCCCCGCGCAGGTCAGCACCAACGAGGGAGTGAGAAATGACGGACATTCTGTTGGCGATTGCCGAGAGCATCTTTCAACAGTGGGCAGCGGCAGGGATCGGCTTCGGGCTCATTCTCGTGCTCCGGCCCCTACTCAAACGGCGCAAGATTCAGCCCAAGCCCTTCGACTGGAAGCAGTTCTGGTACGAGGTGCGGTGGTCGGCGTTCACGCTGACGTTCACGAGCGTGTTCGGCTTCATCATCCAGTGGGGCGTCAAGAGCGGGTACACGCGATTGGAGGAGCCCGCGAGCGCGTGGGTCGTGCTGCTCGAGTTCGCGCTCTACTTCGTGACCTTCGACGCCTACTTCTATTTCCTCCATCGAGCGATTCACACCAAGCCGCTCTATTGGATTCACAAGATCCACCATCGCAGCATGAGCCCTGAACCGCTCACTGCGTTCTCGTTCCACCCGATCGAGGGCTTGCTGAGCGGTGGCTTCATGCTCGTCGCCATCTTCGCGTTCCGCGTCCATGGGCCGAGCCTGATCGTGATCGCGACGTTCGGAGTCGTGAGCAGCGTCGTCGTGCACTCCGGCTACGAGCCATTCCCGCGGTGGTGGTATCGGAACAAGCTGACGGGCTGGTTCCTCACGCCGATGTTTCACGATCGGCACCACTCGAAGTTCGTCTTCAACTTCGGTGCCTTCACCACCATCTGGGATCGGCTCTTCGGAACGGTCGCGCCCGGCTACGCTGAAGAGTTCGAGCGCCTCGGTGCAGCGTCGGCTGAGTCGGCGACCCACTCCGCACCGCTCGTCGACCACTGAGCCGGCTCAGCGCCCTTTGCCCAGGAAGTCCTTGATCGACCCGTAGATCGCGTCCTTGTCAGCGACCTCGCTGAGCGCGACCTTGTCGTGATCTCCCAGGTGCTCGCGTAGGTCCTTGATGAACTGCCCCGACCCGTACGGCGACTCGACCTGCCCATACGCGAACTGATTTACGTCCGTGAGGATCTCACTCTTCAACAGATCGATACACGACCGCGTATCATCCGCCGACCAGTTGTCGCCATCGGAGAAGTGGAACGGATAAATGTTCCACGACGCCGCTGGGTAGTCGGCCTTGATGATGTCCCGGCACAGCTTGTACGCGCTCGAGATCATCGTCCCGCCGGACTCTCGCGTGTGGAAGAAGGTGTCCCGGTCCACCTCGCGGGCCACCGCGTCGTGAATGATGAACCGCGTCTCGAGCCCCTTGTATTGATTGCGGAGCCACGTATCGAGCCAGAAGGACTCGATGCGAACGATCTCCTTCTGCTCGTCGCCCATCGAGCCCGACACGTCCATCATGTAGATGATCACCGCGTTCGTCTGCGGCAGGTTCTCGAGCCGGTACGTCCGGTAGCGCACGTCCTGGCGCCGCGGCACGATCACCGGATTCGCGGGATCGTACGTTCCCGTCGCGATCTGCCGCTTCAGCGCTTCCTTGAACGTGCGCTTGAAGTGCCGGAGCGACTGCGGACCCACCGTGTTGATCCCGGTGTACTTGATCCGCGTGGTGACGATCTTGTCGTTCCCCTTGTTCTGAATGTTGGGCAGCTGGAGCTCTTCACTGAGAATCGCCGCGAGCTCGTCGAGGCTGACGTCGACCTCGAGCACGTGCTGCCCTTCACCCTCGCCAGCCTTGCCAGATCCGTCACCCGGCTGCGGCTGGCCCTGACCGATCTGATCGCCAGGCTCGCCTTCGCCCTGACCCACGCCGCCCTGCCGCGAGCCGTGCTTGAAGCGGGGCACGTCGATGAACGGCACGGGAATGGAGATGAAGTCCTTTCCCTTCTTTCCGATCATCTCCCCCTGCTGCACGTACTTGCGCAGGTTCTGTTTGATCTTCCCGCGGACGATCGCCTTGAAGCGCGTGTGGTCCTGGTCGATGCGAAGACCCACGAGTCACTCCTTGGCGTCACCACGCGCGAAGATGCTGGCCACGAAATTGAGCACGTCGGTCGCGCTCTCCTCGTCGTACCCGAAGTTCTTGATGAGCCGTGACTTCACGATGTCGATCTTCTCCTGCGTCTCGCGATCGACCACCGAGCTCACCAACGTCTTCAGCTTGATCGAGTCCTTCTGGTCTTCGAACAGCTTCAGCTCCAACGCCTTCTGGAGCCGCTCGTTCGTCCGCCAGTTGAACGTCTTCCCCTCGATCGCCAGCGCGCCGATGTAGTTCATGATCTCACGCCGGAAGTCGTCCTTACGGCTCTCCGGAATGTCGATCTTGTCCTCGATCGCGCGCATCAGGCGCTCGTCCGGCTCCTCGTAGAGCCCGGTGTACTTGTTCTTGATCTTCTCCTTCTGCGTGTACGCCTTCACGTTGTCGATGTAGTTCGAGCACAGCTTGGCGATCGCCTCCTCGTCGGCGGAGATCGCGCGCTGCACCTCGTTCTTCACGATGTCTTCGTATTCCTGCTTCACGGTCCCGAGCAGCTCGCGGTACCGCTTGCGAACGTCCTCGTTCGAGATCAACGAGTGGCTCTTGAGCCCAGCCTCGAGCTCGTTGAGCACCATGAACGGGTTGATCGACAGCTCCGACTTATCGCTCACCAGCGCGTTCGAGATCTTGTCCTGCACGAAACGCGGGCTGATGCCCTCGAGGCCTTCGCGGGTCGACTCCTTCCGAAGCTCCTTGATGTTGTCTTCGGTGAAGTTGGGCAGCGTCTTCCCGTTGTACAACTTGAGCTTCTGGAGCACCGAGAGGTTGTGTTTCTTCGGCTCCTCGAGCCGCGTCAGCACCGCCCACATCGCCGCCATCTCGAGCGTGTGCGGAGCGATGTGCTTCCCGCGAATGCGCCGCGAGTTGTATTCCTTCTCGTAGATCTTGATCTCCTCCGACAGCTTCGTGATGTAGGGGATGTCGATCTTGATCGTTCGGTCGCGCAACGCTTCCATGAACTCGTTCGACTCGAGCTTCTTGAACTCGGGCTCGTTCGTGTGCCCGATGATCACTTCGTCGATGTCGGTCTGGGGGAACTTCTTCGGCTTGATCCGGTGCTCCTGGGTCGCGCCGAGCAGGTCGTAGAGGAAGGCCACGTCGAGCTTCAGCATTTCGACGAACTCGATGAGCCCGCGGTTCGCCACGCAGAACTCGCCGTCGAAGTTGAACGCGCGCGGGTCGGAGTCCGAGCCGTACTCGGCGATCTTCCGGTAGTTGATGTCGCCGGTGAGCTCGGTCGAGTCCTGGTTCTTCTCGTCCTTCGG
>JBPOIJ010000007.1:0-106734 GCA_052034585.1 Myxococcota bacterium | reverse complement strand
GTCACGAGCTGATCCCCGAGATTGGCCGTCCGCCGAAGCCGCCCCCGGAGATGATTCCGGAGATCGGCCGTCCGCCCAAGCCGCCGCGTCACGAGCTGATCCCCGAGATTGGCCGTCCGCCGAAGCCGCCGCCGGAGATGATTCCGGAGATCGGCCGTCCGCCCAAGCCGCCGCGTCACGAGCTGATCCCCGAGATCGGCCGACCCATCAAGCCGCGGTGAGCGAGCTGCGCTGAGTGAATTGCTTCGCCCCTGGAGCGTTCGGCCAACGCCTGTTGCGCGAGCGCCGAACGCTCCTCTCTCTCATCGTCGATCAGGCGTTCGTTCGGTCCACCACCGAGCGGCCGCTCTATGCCAACGGCGGCGGCCCAGCCCCGTGGATGCTGGACACGCTCCGGCTCACGCTCGTCCCCGAACACGCCCGGCTCGCCGCTCGGTGTCTGCGTCCGCTCCTCGAGTCCTTCTCGTCCCGACAGCTCGCGACCTACGGGTCGACCGCCCTGCCGCTGCTCCAGGCGTGCACCTTGGAGCTCGGGTCTCCCGCGAGAGGCCTGCTCATTCGGAAGGAGCGCAAGCCGCACGGCGCGTTCAAGCTCGTCGAGGGGCCGCTCGATCGCAGCCAGCCGGTGGTGCTCGTCGACGACACCCTCGCGACGGGAGCCTCGATGCTCTCCGCCATCGCCGCGCTCGCCGAGGAGGGAGTGCAGGTCGAGGGCGCGGTCTGTCTGGTTCGGTATGGCTCGGGCGGGTTCCATCGCGTCGAGAGCGCGGGTGTTCGCGTCGAGGCGTTGTTCGACCTCGATGACGACGTGATGCCGCTGCTCCCCGAGGGCCGAGACCTCGGCCCGCTCAACCCCTCGAAGTGGGAACGCTGGCCCAGCTGGGGACCTTCGGCGCCGGAGCGGTTGGCTCCGACGGCGCTCGCACGTCACGCCTTGGAGACGTACCTCACAGACGGCGTGATGCTGACGCCGCCCCAGACGCTCCAGGGCCGGCACGACGCCCGTGGCGGGGTCTGGGTGAGCCTCCGCTCGAAGCGCGACATTCACCAGCGCCTTGCGCGCGAGGGCTACTGGAACTTCCCCGGCGAGGCGCAGTGGTCGGCCCAAGAGGGCATCATTCGCGCGGCCGTGCAGACCGGTGCCCGGGTGGCCGAGAAGGGGTACGGCGTCGCCGCCCTCGAGCACCTCGCCATCGCAGTCACCTTCTTCGGGCCGCTCCTCGAGAGCCGGCTCGCCGACATCGACAACGCCAGGCATGGCCTCGTGGTGCGCAGTCGGGCTCGGCTGCGGCAGATGGGTGGCGCGCTGCCCAACATGCCCGGCATCGCGAACGCGTTCGAAGAGTTCCGGCACGCGCACACCCGCAACGCCGGCCTCTTCGAAGGAGAGCCGTATCTCCTCTACCGTCACTCGGTCTCGAAGGACGTCGAGCCCGGCATCGAGTGGCAGCCCGCGGGCGTTCCAGCGAAGGACAGGTCTCCTTTCTCCGAGCGGGCGCTCACCGCGCTCGCTGCGAAGGCTCGTCAGTTGGTGCTCGGGCGACCGGTCGATGGCGCGCTCCCTCGATTTCCCGAGGCACGGCAGGCCTACCTCTCGCTCTTCGTCGATGGACAGCTGCGCGGCTGCGTCGGAACCGACCTCGAGGCCGGTGCGCTCGACGGTCCGCTCCGCGAGTTGGCCCGAGGCGTCTGGGCCGACGCGCGCTTCTCGGGCGCACGGAAGAAGGGCGCGATCGCCGTCACCGTCTCCCTCCTCTCAAACGAGTTCGTCACCGGCATCGCCGACCCGGAGTTCGTCTCCAAGCCCTTCCTCTTCGGCAAGCAGTGCCTCGAGGTGCACCAAGGCGACCGCCGAGCCACCTTGTTGCCTTCGGTGCCGCTGCGCTTCGACTCGAGCCCGCTCGAGTACGCCGAGGAGATCGTCCACAAGGCCGGCATCGAGCAAGGCGAACAGCTCTGGAAACGCTTCGACTGCGTGAGCGCCTTCGCCGATTCGACCCGTGCCACGCTCCTCGTCGATGGTCTGCCGGAGGGTCGAAGCGAGTCGTCCTTCAGCGTGCTTCGCCGCCGGTTGCTGAAGCACGCGCGCTCGTACCTGAAGGCGCACCACGTCTCCAAAGGCCCGGTTCCCGCCACCTACCAGCCCTTCCTCGACCGCCACTGGGGAACGCTCGAGCCCGAGCGGCTGGCCTTCGTCGCCTACCAGAAGGCGCGACTCGGGCTTCGAACGGAGGCGATGGACGACGTGAAGCGGCTCGGTGAGGCCTCGCTCCAAGCCGGCGCTTTCGAGCTGCTGACTCGCCTCGCGCTCGGAGATGCTGGGCGTCGCTCGACGGCCCTGGCGCTGAAGCTCCTCGAGGCCATCGACGCACACGGGCGCTTCGAGGTGGGTGACTCCGCGCACGAGAGCGCCTTCGACTACGTGCCTGGGCAGGCCTTGCTCGCGCTCGCCGCGGCGTTGCGGCACCGGCTCGTGGCCGACGCGTACGCCATCGTCCCGGTCGCGCTCGACTGGTGTTGGCGGCGCTTCCAGCTGAACCACTCCCACGGGGCGGCTCCGTGGCTGATGCAGGCCTTCGTCGCCTTCGGTCGGGTCGAGCAGGCGCAGGCCATCGCCGCCGAGGTCCTCACCTTTCAGTCGAAGCTCGACGGTGCCTTCCTCACCGGCCAACAGGAGGACTGCCCGGGCTGCACCTCCATCTGCCCACTCGAGGGGCTGGCGGCGGTGGCAGCGGCGACGAAGGATGCGCGACTGTCGAGGGCGGTCGAGCGCGGCGCCCGCTTCATCGACCGGCTCGTCTACCAGGAGAAGGACGTGCCCCTGCTCCCGAACCCAGTGAAGGCGCTCGGCGGGCTCCGTCAGTCGTTCGTCTCCGGGCAGGTGCGGCTCGACTTCACCGCTCACCTGGTGAACTTCCTCCTCGCGCTGCCCGGGAGAGCCCGATGACCACGCCGACGCGGCCCATCGCGCTGGTGTCGATGCCCACGCTGCGGCACGACATTCCTTCGTTTCAGCTGGCGCTCCTCAAGCCGACGCTCGAGCGCGCCGGGTGGGTCGTCGAGCCGCTCTCCCTCTTCATGGACTTCTCGCGGCAGGTCGGGCCCACGCTCAACCAGGCCCTCGCCCAGGTGCACCTCTCGTTGGCGGGCGAGTGGATTTGGTCGAAGGCGGCGTTCGGCGAGCTCCGCAGCTCGGCCGAGTACCTCGAGGAGTTTCGCGGCGACCTCGAGGACCTCTGCCGTCCGGCTGGCGTCGGCCCCGAGGTGCTGGTCGGGCTCCGCGACGAGGTCTGTCCTGCCTTCATCGAGCGAGTGGTGGCCGAGCACGACTTCGGCCGCTACGCCTTCGTCGGCTTCACGGTGGTGTTCCAGCAGCTGCTCGCCTCGCTCGCGCTGGCCCGCGCCATCAAGAAGAAGTGGCCCACCGTTCCCATCGTCTTCGGCGGCGCCACCTTCGAAGACGACATCGCGGAGCAGGTGATGACGCACTGCTCGTGGGTCGACGTGGTGCACTGTGGAGACGCCGACCTGACGCTCCCCGAGCTCGCCAAGCGGCTGGCGAATCGGCTCCCGCTCGACGGCCTGCCGGGCGTGATGTACCGGACCGCGAAGGGCGAGCGGCGCTTCAACGGCCGGGCGCCGAACCTCGAGCAGATGGAGCTCACCCCGCTGCCCGACTTCGACGAGTTCATGGAGAAGCGCGACGCGCTCGAGCTCGACGACAACTTGCTGCAGCTGCCCATCGAGACCGCGCGTGGCTGCTGGTACGGCATGAAGAACCACTGCACCTTCTGCGGCCTCAACCGGCAAGGCATGGCCTTTCGCGCGAAGCCGCCGGCGCAGGTGCTCGAGATGCTGTCCGCCTTGGCGAGGCGCTACGGCACCCGGCACTTCAACGCCATCGACAACATCCTCGCGCCTGAATACGCCCACGCGCTCTTCGGCGAGCTGGCCAAGGCGAAGTCGGATCTGCTGCTCCACTACGAGATTCGGCCCACCGTCGGCAGGGAGCAGCTGCGAGCGATGAACCTGGGCGGGCTCGTCTCGGTGCAGCCTGGCGTCGAGAGCCTGTCGACCCACGTGCTGACGCTGATGAAGAAGTTCACCACCGGGATGAAGAACGTCGAGCTGCTGAAGTGGACCGCCTACTTCCACATCGAGAACGCCTACAACCTGCTCTACGGCTTCCCTGGAGAGACCGCCGCCGACTACGAGCTGACCGCCTCGGTCATCGAGCAGCTCTTCCACTTCCAGCCGCCGTACACCTTCGCGCGCGCCCGCGCCGACCGAGGCTCTCCGATGTATGAGCAGCCGACCGAGCAGCGCATCGGCACCCTCACGCCAGTGCCCGTCTACCGGCACCTCTACCCTCCGGAGTTCCAGCGCGAGAAGATCTCGTACTACTTCGTCGACACCCGCAGCGACGTTCCGCCCGCCTCGGCGTACGAGCGGTGCCTCGAGCTGACCGACGAGTGGAAGCAGCGCTGGGAGTCGAGCGAGCGGCCGAGGCTCGAGTACTTCAAGACGCCCGGCAGCTTGTCCATCTTCGACTCGCGGCGAGGGCCGACGAAGGCGACCCGCCTCGACGACCGCACCGCCGAGCTGTACGAGTTCTGCGCCGACGCGCGGCGCACCATCGACGTGGTGGAGCGCTTCGGTGACGACCGGCCCTGGCTCGACTCGACGCTCGCCCAGTTGCTGGAGAAGCAGCTCCTTCTCGAGCTCGACGGGCGCTACTTGAGCCTCGCGCTGCCGGTGAACCGGCACCACTGACGCGTCGAGCGTCGTGAGAGAACTGGAGCCAACCCGCGGGCTCGAGTGAGTGGATGCCGAGCCCGTTGCGCCGAGTCCGTCGGCTCGCCAGTCGAGAAGCCGTGTGGATTTCGTGACGAGGCGTAGATTGTCGCCGTGCCACGCAACGTCATCTTCTACGCGCCCTTTCCCGCCGACGTCACCCAGCGCTTCGTGCGCGCCGTCTCGAAGCTGTCCGACGTTCGCCTCCTCGGCGTCGTCCACACGCCGCCACCCGGCGATGAAGCGCGCGTCTACGACGACCTCGTTCGCATCGAGCGGCCCTTGGAGGCGAGCGCCATCATCGAGGGCGTGGGCGAGCTGATCCGCCGGCACGGCCAGCCGTACCGCATCGTCGGCATCCTCGAGGCGGCGATGGTGCAGCTCGCCGAGGCGCGGGCCCACTTCAAGGTGGAAGGCACCGAGCCCAAGGTCGCCGAGCTCTTCCGCGACAAGCACCGGATGAAGAAGGCGCTCAGTGACGCGGGGCTCCCAGTGGCGCGCAACGCGATTCTCCGCTCGCTCGCCGACGCCAAGCAGTTCGCCGACCGCGTCGGGTTTCCCCTCGTGCTCAAGCCGGTCGAAGGCATGGGCGCCAAGTCCACCTTCCGCATTCGCAACATGGGGCAGCTCGTCAGCACCGCGAACAGCCTCGGCGTCGGCCACGGCCAGGAGCTGCTCGCCGAGGAGTTCTTGCGCGGCCGCGAGTTCTCCTTCGAGACCATCACCGTCGGCGGCGAGGTGAAGCTGCACTCCGTCTCGCACTACTTGCCCACCTGTCTCGAGGTGGTCGAGAACCCGTGGATTCAGTGGTGCTGCCTGTTGCCGCGCGACATCTCGGGCCACGAGTACGACGGCGCGCGGAAGCTGGGCTTCGCCGCCATCAAGGCGCTCGGCTTGAAAGACGGCGTCACGCACATGGAGTGGTTCCAACGCCCCGACGGCAGCCTCGCCATCGGAGAGATTGCCCAGCGGCCTCCTGGCGCGAACATCAGCTTGATGACCGGCGTCGCGCACGACTTCGACCTCTATCGAGCCTGGGCCCGTGCCACGGTGGACGGCGAGTTCGAGGCGAAGACGGAGCGGAAGTTCGCGGTCGGCTGCGCATACTTGCGCGGCATGGGGCGAGGCCGCGTCGCCCAGGTGACCGGCGTGCGCGAGGTGCACGAGGCCGTGGGGAAGTACATCGTCGAGGCCAAGCTCCCGACCGTCGGCGCGCAGAAGAGCGACAGCTACGAAGGTGACGGGTACGTCGTGGTGAAGCACCCCGACACCGAAGTGGTGAAGAAGGCGCTCAAGTTCGTCATCGACACGGTTCGGGTGCAGTACGCCGACTTCGGGGCCTGAACGCGAAACGCCCGGCCAACCAGCGCCGAGCGTTCGTTCAACCCAAACGACCGACCGCTCAGAGACAGAAGCCGAAGCTCTGGCCCGACAAACCGGTGCAGCTGTAGCCCGACCGGCAGTTGCTCTGCGTGCCCGGCGTTCCGCACTTGGCGTGGCAGAAGGCGTTTCCACCGCGGCCGGTCAGGTCGACGCAGACGCCGTTGGCGCCGCACTGCGAATCGGAGGTGCAGCTCGCCGAGCACATCCCACCGGGCTGGCTGGTGGTGCAGAAGCGGCCCGTCCCGCAGGCAGCGTGGCTGGTGCAGGCGCCGCCAATCGCGCCAGCCGCCGGCGTCGGGTACGAGGTGCTGGCCGCCGACTTCGGAAGGCAGATGTTGTTTCGGCAGACGCCGCCCGGGCAGAACGAATCGCTCGTGCACCCCTGGAAGCAGAGCCCCTTTCCGGCCGAGTTCTTCGCGCACACCGCCGTCGTGTTCCCTCCGCCCTGGCAGTCGGCGCTGGTGTTGCACGACTTGGTGCAGATGCCGTGGCTCGAGTCCGTGGCGTCGACACAGGTGAGGTCGGTCGTGCCGAGCTCGCAGTCCGGCTGCCTGTCGCATGACCAGCCGGCTCGGTTCAACTTCCCAGGGACGCAGACGGTCACGTCCTGGCTCCGCCCGCGGTTGTCTTCGAGGACCGTCGGGTTGCAAAAGAAGCCGGCGCCGCAGTCGCGCACCGTCGAGCAGAAGTCGAGGCACACGGACATTTGCGCGGAGGCTTTGGCCGCGAAGGCTCCCTTGGGACAGGTGCCGCTCGCGTCAGCCACCAACAGACACTCCTTGGCGTCGGTGTTGAGGCCGCTGGTGCACATGCCCTTGCCGCCGGCGCAGCTGCTGCCATGTGCACCGGTGCAGGGCCCGAGGTGAGTCGAGGTGGCGTTTGGCGAAGTCGTTGGCGTGGAAGACGCCGAAGGGAGCGTCAGCGTCGTCGAAGAAGGAGCGCTGGGTCCGCACGAAAAGGCAAGGGCACAGAGGGGCAGCAGGAAGCGAGTCATGGTGAACTCCGGTGAGAGGGTGGGCTCTGGCTGATGCGCCCGCTCTGCCGGTGCAACTCATTGAGATGATTGAGATGTCTCGGCTCGTTCCGAGGCCGGAGACGAGTGTTCCAGCCGCCGATGCGATCAGCGTTTGAGCCGCGGCCAGTTCTTCTTGGCGACAGAAGACCCTCCGACACCGTGCCTTCGTGACGGCTCGAGCTCGACCACCGTCTTCTTCCCGACGAACACGTTCGACAGCCGCAGCTCGCCGCTTCCGCTCTTGAGATGACCGAAGTACCAGGCGCCGCTCTCCAGCAAGAGCCCTCGCGCAGGCGCCTTGAGCACCGCGACCTGTTCTCGCTCGTCTGCGCCGGCGAAGAGGACGGTCCCTGCGGGTACCAGGCCTTCTCGAGCATCGACGGTGCCGTCGCCCGAGCTCCCGCCGATTCCGGACAGGCCCAGCCCGCCGCCAGTGCCGACGTCGCACTGCACGTCGGCGTCATGAACGAAGCCGTGCACGATGGTGGAGGGGCCGTCGACCCACGCCGGCGCCCAGCCTCCGCTCGAAGGCCCGCGATGCACGGAGGTGGCGAACGACGGGAGCTTCCACTTCGGCGCGTGCAGGTCGGCGCGCGCATGCACGGTGCTCACCGCACACTTCTCCTCGGGCCCCGCGGCGACCGGCGCAGCGACTTCGTCGTCATCGGGCACGGTGGCGAACGGTACGACCGCGCTGTCCTCGACTTGGAAGCCGATTCGCAAGCCATCTGGCGCTCGCCCAACCAGGGGCACCTTGGCGCCGCGCTTGAGCACCACGAGCCACTGGCCGGTGCTGGTGAGCACCACGTTCCGCGTCGCGCTGGCTTCGACGTAGGTCCCCTCGCGCGAGAGGTCGATGACGCCGTCGAGCTTCACCTGCGCGCTCTCGTGGGTGAAGCGCATCACCGTCGGCGAAGTCCACGCCTGGGGCACGATGGAGAGGTCGACCATCGCGCCGATGGGCGTCTTCGAGGACGGGGCGAGGATGCCGGCCCCGAGGACGTTGAGGTCGACCGGCGCAGCAGCCAGGAGCAGGGGAAGCAGCATGGGCGAGTAGACTCCAGGCGCTCAGGATGGGTTCCTCGAGGAGCTTGGCGGGCTGCGCTTGAGGGGTCCAGGAGTCGTTGGTGCCGCCGAGCAGGCCTCCGGTGAGTGGCCAATCGCTTGGGACGCGCCGAACCAGCCGCTGGGCGGTTTTCCATGCGATTGCATGGATTGGAGGCTGGTTTCGCTACACTCGACACCATCCACCCGGCTCTCGGGTGGAGGAGAGCCCGCCCTCTGGTCGCCCGCGCCACCGAGCTCGACGTCATCGAAGCCGCCTATGCGGTCGACCGCCCGCTTCAGGCCTGGCTCGACGGCGTGGTGACGAGCGTAGCCCGTTGCTCGACGACGGCCACGGGGTGTGGGCCGTGACCTACGACGCCTCCAGTCGGCGCCACGTCGACTTCGGGGTGCTCTCGTCGACCTTCGCTCGCGAGCGCGCACAGCAACGCCTCGAGTTGATCACCGCCGCCATTCGGTTGTTGCCCCACTCCTTCGTGCAACGGAACTTCGTCGAGCGCACCTGCGGCACCATGTCCGACGCGCTCGAGGGCCGCTCGCGGTTGCTCACCCCCATCTTCTCCAAGGCGCTCCAGCGTTGGGGCTCGCGCGACAACATTGGGGTCAACGCGCAAGACCCGACGCTCCACGGCTGCGCGCTGGTGGTGCCGCTCTCGACGACGCGCGCGGGGAGCCCCGACTTCGTCCACACCTGGTCTCGCGTGGCAGGGCACGTGGCGGCGGGTTTCCGGCTCCATCGAGGGCTGAGCCGGGCGACCGACCGCGGGCTGGACGCGGCCGACGCGGTGCTCGAGGTCGACGGCACCATCGCCCACGCCGAAGGAGAGGCGAAGAAGCCCGAAGCCCAAGCGGTGTTGCGGGCGGCGGCGTCGGCGGTGGACCGCGCTCGAGCCAAGACGCTCCACAGCGGAGACGCCAGCCACGCGCTCGACACCTGGAAGCCGCTCATCGACGCGACGTGGACGCTCTACGACACCTTCGACCGCGACGGCCGCCGCTACTACGTGGTGCGGAAGAACGAGTCGGCGCGCGCCACGCCGGAGCTGACCCGTCGTGAGCGGCAGGTGCTGGGCTTCGCCGCGCTCGGGCACTCGAACAAGCTCATCGCCTACGAGCTCGGGCTGGCGGCCTCGACGGTGGCCTCGCACCTCTCGTCGTTGGCGAAGAAGTTGGGAGTGGAGTCGCGCGTCGAGTTGGTCCGGAAGGCGCGCGGGCTGTCCTCCTCGGGAACGGATTGATGTCGCTGCCGCCGCACCTGCTCGAACGCGTCGAACCCTCGGCTCCCCCGCCTCGCCCGGGCAAGTACGTCATCTACTGGACGCGTGTCGCCGTGCGCGCCACCGAGAACCCCTCGCTCGACGTCGCGCTCTCGATGGCGGCCGAGCTGAAGCTGCCCTGCTTCGTCCACTACGAGCTGAGCGAGCACGTTCGCTTCGCCTCCGACCGGCACCACACCTTCCAGCTCGAGGGTGCGCGGGAGCTGCAGCGGCGGCTCCGGGAGCGGTCCATCGGCTGCGTCCTTCACGTTCACCGGCCCGGCCGCCGTCAGCTGCCGTTGCTCGAGCTCGCCAAGGACGCGGCGGTGGTGGTGACCGACCTGCTCCCGATGCCGCAGGCGAAGAAGTGGGAGGTGGCGGTCGCGAAAGAGGCGCCGCTGTGGCGGGTCGATGCCTCGTGTCTCGCGCCGGCCTGGGCATTCCCAACCCGCTTCGAGCGTGTCGCCGACTTTCGCGCCGAGGCGACGCCGAAGTGGACCGAGCGAATGAGCGCCGGGTGGACCGACGTCGAGCCCTCGTCGCCGCCCTTCGTCCCCGAGGTGGAGTCCCTCGACCTCTCGACGCTCGAGCTCTCGCCGCTCATCGCCGAGTGTGAAATCGACCACGGCGTCGGGCCGGTGCACCACACCCACGGCGGAGAGACCGCCGCGCTCGAGCGATGGACGCGCTTCGCCGACTCGGCGCTGGCCCACTACGCGCGTGACCGGCACGACCCCGTTCGCGATGGCACGAGCCGGCTCTCGGCGTACCTCAACCACGGCCACCTCTCTCCGTTTCGGGTCGCGCGCGAGGCCCAGGCTCACCGCACCGACGGCGCCGCGAAGTTCCTCGACGAGCTGCTCACCTGGCGCGAGCTCGCCTGGCACGTCTGTCTGCGCCACCCGACGCCCGATTCCGTCGACGCGCTCCCGGCCTGGGCGAGGGACAGCCTGCGGGCGCATGAGCGTGATGGGCGCTCCTTCTTGCCGTCGTGGGAGGTGCTCGCCCGAGGGCAGACCGGCGTCACCTTGTGGGACGCGTGCCAGCGCTCGCTCGTGGTGCACGGAGAGCTCACCAACTCCGCGCGAATGACGTGGGGAAAGGCGCTGGTGCCGTGGACGAGGAACGCCCGGGAAGCGCTGGCGTTGATGCTCGACTTGAACGACCGCTCGGCGCTCGACGGCAACGCGCCCGCGTCGATTCTCGGGCCGCTCTGGTGTCTCGGCGCCTTCGACCGGCCGTTCCCCGAGACGAAACACTTCGGGGTGGTGCGCCCACGGAGCCTCGAGGAGCAAGCCAAACGCTTCGACGTCGCCGAGTACGAGCGACGGGTGCATCGGCCCTCGCGCGGGCAGCCGTTGGTGATTGGCGTCGTCGGCGCGGGCGTGACCGGGAGTTCTTGCGCGCGGGTGTTGGTCGACGCCGGCCACTCGGTGACGCTCTTCGACGCCGCGGCGGGTCCAGGAGGACGGCTCGAGACGGTGAAGGACGCGAAGCTCACCTTCGACGTGGGCGCGCCGTTCTTCACCGTGCGGGACGAGCGCTTCGCCCGGTTCGCGCGCGCGTGGTGGCAGGAGCGGGTCATCACCGAGTGGAAACCACGCCTCCTCACCCTCGGCGGCGGCAAGCCGCGCGTCGACTTCGAGGGCCGGCCCGTCGAGGGAAAGCTGACGGCGCGGTTGGTGGCGACGCCCGGCATGAGCGCGCTCGTGGAGCGGATGCAAGAAGGCCTCGACGTTCGTTTCGAGACCCTCGTCGACGGGGTGGTGCGCCGGGACGAGCGGCTCGGGCTGACCTCGAAGGGCGACTCACTCGGTGAGTACGACGCGGTGGTGGTGGCGCTCCCGTCGCCCGCCGCCGCGCAGCTCATCGACCCCTTCTCCTACGAGCTGGCCTCACGCATTCGCGAGGCCGAGACGGCGCCCCTCTGGTCGGTGCAGGTGACCTTCGAGCGACCGCTCACCATCGACCTCGACGCCGCGTTCGTCACCGTCGGGCCGCTCTCGTGGGTGAGCCGCGAGTCCTCGAAGCCGGAGCGTGGCGAGCAGGAGCGGTGGGTGCTCCATGGCTCGGTCGAGTGGTCGCGCGCGCATCTGGAGGAGCCGGCGGAGAAGGTCGCCGCGCAGCTGCTCGAGGCGTTCTGGGCGACGACGGGTGCCCAAGTCATGGGCGCCACGCGGGTGACAGCCCGGCTGTGGAGACACGGCGTGGTGACGCGTCCGCTTCGGGTCGAGTGCGTCGGGCACGAGTCGGGACGGTTGGTCGCCGCTGGAGATTGGTGCCTGGGCTCGCGGCTCGAGTCGGCGTTCTTGAGCGGCGCGGCCGCGGCTGGCCGGCTCCTCGCGCTTGGACCGAGCGCCATCGAGGAGCCGGTTCCGTTCCGCCAGCCCTCGCAGATGCGGCTGGTCTGATCAGTCCGTACGAGGTCTCAGGACGTCACGAGAGTCCCAGCCGCCGATTCCCTGCGGCTCCGAGCGACTCTCCGGGCCTCGACGTTGCAAGCCTTGGCTCGAATGCACTCCCTCGATCTCGCGTCGGCGCCTTGGAGGTTCTTCGAGGTGCCGGACGCGCGCTGTCTGTGCAGCTGGGCCGGCGACGTTCTCGTGGGCGGCGCGGCAGGCCTTCGACGCCTCGACGTGGGGACGGGCGAGCTCACGCACTTCCTCTCGTCTCCCACCGTCGCCATGGCGGCGAGAGGCGAGCTGCTCGTCGCCGCTTCGCTGCGGAGCGCGCAGGTCTTCACTGCTCGTGGTGACGAGCTGAGCGCAGCCTTCTCGGTCCCCATTCGAAGTGAGCGCGTCGGCGCCTCGCAGCTCCGCATCGTCATCGACTCGACGGCCGCGCGGGTGGCCATCGCGGAGAGCGAGCTGTTGCTGTCCTTCGAGGTGAGCGGAGGCCAGGCGGCGGTCTTCGAAGAGGAGCCGTCACGCGCGGTCACGGCCCTCGCCTTCTCACCCAGCGGGCGGCTCCTCGCGAGCGGGCACCAGAACGGGCTGGTCTACCTGCGCTCGTCCGACACGCTCGGCGTCGTCGACGTCTTCGAAGGACTTGGCGCGGCGGTCCTCTCCGTCGCCTTCACTCACGACGGCACGCAGCTCGTGGCGACCGACGATGGCACGCGCGCGAGACGCTGGCGGGTGGGCGGTGCCGACTCAGGCTCGCTGGAGGGCCTCGCGAAGATCGTCGAGCTCCAGCCGCTGAGCGACGGGAGCGTCTTGGCCGTCGAGCTCACCCGCGGAGTCGGGCTCCTCTCGAGCGCTGGCTGGTCGCTGCGCTCCTCGCGGCGGTGGCCCGAGTTCGCGACGCACTACTTCATGGGCGGGTGCCTCGTCGGCAACGAGCGCTCACTCGCCATTCTCGTGGAGGGCCGCGGCGTGCTCCTCGTCGAGCTCGACCCCGCTCACCAGAACCGCCACCAGGGCTTGGGCGAGCTCTCCACCTTGACGCCCGCCGGCACTCCCGCGGCGAAGCCCTGAAGGCCCTCGGGAGAGATGAGCAACGGCATCGGGCTCACCCGCCGGCCGTTCGCCTCGCGGAACATCTTGTCGGCCACCACCACCATGTTCACGTTGCTCGCCGCGGCCGCCAACAGCATGCCCTCACGCGTCGCCACCAGACACAGCGGCTCGCCGACGACCCGGCAGAGCTCGGCGCACACCTTCGGCAAGAGGAGCGACTCGGGCGCGTACTCGTCGAACAGCTGGGCCGAGCCGTTTCCACCCGACGCGACGGCGAAGCTGCGCTTGGCGAGGTTCTCCAGCGCCTCCGTCTCGAGCGCCTCGAGCGAGCGGCTCTTCAACACCTCGGCCGGCACCCGCGCGAGGCTCTGGCCCTCGTCATGAGCGAAGGTGAGCCAGGGCCCTTCCTGGAGGTTCTTGAACAACCGTCGGTGCGCGCTGGTGGCGACGTGCGGCCAGGCGGCTTCGCGAATGATGGGAAGAATGGGGCCGCTCGGAACGCCCGACCCGCGCGCGACCCGAGTACCCTCGAAGAGCGTCTCTTCGGTGCCCTTCGTCATCGAGAAGGCGCGACAGCCGACGCCGAAGCGCTTGCACACGTCGAGGAACTGCTGGCCCTCCTCCTCCATCATGAAGACGAGCGCGACCCGCTCGACGGGACCCTCGCTGAGCTCGCCACCCAGGTGCTTGGCGAGCGCTTCGACCGCCGCTTCGGTGAGCTGACTGCCATCGGAGCGAATGAGGCCCATCGCCACCGTCTCCAACAACGTCCGCGAGGTCGAGTCGTAGAGCATGGGAGCACGACCCGCGTCGGCGCGAGGAAGTGAAGAGTTTCCTCTCGGTTCCGTGTCTCGTGACACGTCACGCGTCCGGAGCGTGCGGTCGAGGTGCAAGCGCCGAGAGTTCCGCGAGGGGTGACGCGGCACGCGCCCTGCTCCTCCGCCGACACATGAACCTCTCCCGCTCGCTTCGTCTCCTCGTCTTCTCCCTTCTCCTCGCCAGCCCCGCCTTCGCGGTGACCTCCTCGGTGACCGAGCTCTCGTTGCTCCACCCGTGGGTCGTCCAGTTCTCGGGGTGCCGCGGCGTGCTCATCCACCCGAGCTGGGTGCTGACGGCCGCGCACTGTGGCCCGTACATCAACGGTGGCACTGGCACCGTCTCCCGCATCGACTGGGCGAAGAACGTGAACGAGACCGTCTCGGTGAGCTTCAACCCGATCAAGGGCTACGGCTGGTTTCCTCACCCGGCCTACAACGACCAGAACTTCAACAACGACGTCGCGCTCGTTCGGCTCAACGCGCCCGTTCCCGTCGACAGTTGGACGCAGCTCGTCTCGCTCCCGCGCGTTCCGGTCATCGTGGGCGAGGTCGGCACGCTCGTCGGAGCCTCCGGCACGAGCGGCGTCTACAACGTGTTCCGCGGGCCCATCGCGAGCGCGAGCACCTGCTTCGCGGGGAGCACCGACCTCTGCGTGAAGTCTCCGACGGCGGCCCTCTGCGCGGGCGACAGCGGCTCGGGCCTCGTCACCGTCACCAACGGCCGCGCGACGGTGCGCGGGGTCGCCTCGCGGAAGACGGGCACCAACTCCTGCGGCACGCCGAACGTCACCTGGGGGGAGTTCGAAGACGTGTCGGTGCACGTGCCGTGGATTCTCTCGACGCTCGGCAACTCGCTCGAAGGCCTCGACGGCATGGTGCGGGTGCGCGCGAGCGGCGATGCGATGCGGGGCACGACGCGCATCGAGTGCACCAACAACCTCGGCATCATCACCGCCAACAAGGTGCTCAGCGGCCCGATGAACGTGCCTGGCGCGCAGGTGGGGGTGAGCTGCTCGACGATGTACCCGCGCACCGTCTCGGCGCGCTGCCTGCTCGACTCGAACGCCTCGGCGCACCTCACCGCGTTCACCCTGCGCACCACCAACCTCTCGACTGGCGTCGTCACCACCACCGCGCTGCCCTTCAGCCTCAGCGGCGCCACCTACTCGGGCAGCACGCCGTCGGGCGTCACCCAGGAGTTCGACTGCCGCGTGCAGCGCGACGAGTTGATCCTCATGGGGCTCTGAGCTCGCGCGCTCGTTCTTGGCCAGCGGTCACGGGCCGTCGAGGAACACCTGGCGGCCGTTGACGTCGGCGAAGAAGAACCCGGAATGACCTCGAGGGCTCACCACCGGCGTGGTGCCGTTGAGCGGCGTGCCGGTGACGGTGAAGGCGGTCTGCCAGCTGCCGTTGACGAAGACGCGGCTGGTCGACGAGCCCGCCCAGAAGACGATGGCCGACCCTTCGCTCGTGCTCGAGAGGAGCGGCGCACCCATCGTGCCCACCACCTCGGTCGTTCCCCACCCGCCGTTCGAGTACGTGCGGGAGAGCACCTGCAGGCCCGCGGCGGTCTGCGCGCAGCCGATGACGGTGACTCCGGCGACGTTGGGGACGACCTGCACGGTGGTGTTGGTGCAGCCGGTCGGGAAGCTCGTGGCGGCGATGACGGTGGAAGGGCTCGTCCAGCTGCCGGCGTCGGGCTCCCACACGACCGCGCGATAGCCAATCGGGGCTCGGCCCTCGAACCAGCTCACGACGACCTCGCCAGACGACGCCACCCCGACGTTGGGGTCCTGCATCGAGGTGCTGCCAATCGCCGTCTGGAGGTCGACGGTCCAGCTCGAGCCGCTCCAGCGGGCGGTGTCCACCACCCAGCCGCCATCACTGCCGAGGCGTTGCCACACCGCGGCGCCTGCTCCTGTGGCGTTCATCGCGACCAGCACCGGGCTCTGAATCGAGCCGGCGTCACTGACGGCGAGGCCGTCGACCCAGCCTCCGTCACCAGGCGAGCTCGAGAGCCACACCTCACCCGTCGCGCGCCGGCCGAGCAGCCCTTCGGAGCCCGACGTCGCGCAGCCGATGACGTCGAGCGTCGCGTTGTTGCCCACCACCGTCGGAGCGGAGAAGCGCGCGCCGTCTCGCCACCACGACGTCAGCACGCTGCCGTTCTGCGAGATGGCCAACAGCGCGCGGCCACCACGGCTCACCAGACACGGTTGCCAGGCGGTGCCCGAGCCCAGCGCAGTGGGCGCCGACCAGCCCGCGTCGATGGAGTACGTCGCCACCTTCGCGTCGCCGTAGGCGAACAGCCGCTGCCCATCGTCCAAGAGCACGCCCGCGCGCCGTCCGGCTGCGTCGCGCTCGATGGCCGAGGGCAGCCCAGGGACCCGCTGGGTGCGGAACGGCACGAGGATTCGTCCCGCCCAGTCCGCCGAGCCGCCGTCCGCGCCGACGCCGACGATGATGCCCATGCCGTTGAGCGATTGGGCGCCGACGAGCGCGAGCTGGTAGTTCGTGTCTTGGTTGAGCGGCTGCGGTTGGGTGAGCGAGAGGCGATCGGTCGAGACCGTGCGCGTCGTGCCCGTCTCGTTCACGCCCCCGAGCAGCAGCGCCGAGGTGTTCGACGCGGCCGGCGTTCCGGCGAGCGAGCCCGAGAAGCGCACGAAGAGGCCGGCGTCGAGCGGTACGTCGTTCGCTCCGAAGGCGGGCGAGAGCTCTTCCACCCACACCCCCGTCGGCACGTTGCCCAAGGTGAGGGTGTAGGTGCTCGGGAGCCCGGAGGTGGGCCGCACCGTCACCAACCACTCGCCGGCGAAGGGCAGCTTGGCGTTGATGGCGCCTCCACGCGAAACGGTGCCGCCGTACCCGAAGGCCACCTGGTCGTGCACGAAGCCGTTCGGCCCCGACAAGCGCACCGTGCCCTGCAGGGTGCTGGTGTTCGCGCGGGTGGTGGCGATGGAGAGGAAGTCGTTCTGCTGCGCGACGACTCGATAGACGTGCGAGTCCGCCGGAGTGGCGAACGCACCGGTGGTGCTGAAGGGGAAGCTGCTGACGGTGGTGGCCCCTCCGTCGACGCCGGTGGCGGTGAGGAGGATGACTGGCTGGTCGACCGCGTTCGGCAGCCCGTTGTACAGGAGCACGCCGCGGTGCGTCCCGTTGGGCGCGTCGGCGACGAGGTAGACGGCGACGTTGGCGGGCACGGGGAGTTCGACGCCTCCGATGCCGGGAATGATGACGTCGGCCATCGTCGTGGGAATCGTCGGTGCCGCGCGGCAGCCGAACGCGCTCGGACAGTTGGTGGTGCCGCGGAGCCAGCAGTACTCGGGGTTGCCGTTTGCGTCGCACCGGCCGTCGGCGTCGCCGTCGATGCAGCACGATGGCCGCGGGTTGGACTGCGGCTGCGAGAACTTGTCGACGTTCCACCAGCTGAAGTGGCCGACCGTCGCGCGCAGCGAGAGGCCGGTCGTCGCGGCCGAGGCCACCACTTCGCCGTCGCCTTCCTGCACCCAGAGCCCGGAGCGCTCGTCGAGCGACCAGAGGGGAATTCGGCTGCCGACGGCCACCATGCCGCTCGGGAGGTGCTGATCAGCGTCCATCGGCAACTCGATGACGGCGGTGCGGCCGGGCGCGAGGTTGAGCGAGGTGCCCTGGCGGGACAGCACGAACTCGGTGGTGCCGTAGCTCGCGAGGCTGCCGCGCGTGCCCTGGGGACTGATGCCCTGGAACAGGCCGGGGAAGGCGTCGGCGTTCTGCACCACGTTCACCGGGGTGAGGCTCACCTCGATCATTCCGCTCACCGGAGCGCCCGCGGCGTCGACCACCGCGCCGGGTGGGAGGTCGAGCACGACGCCGTTCAGGCCCGTCACTCGCCCGCCGGTGGTGGCGTCGATCTGCACGGCCGGCTGCCGCGCGCGCAACACGACGTCGAGGTGTCCGGAGGTCTGGGAGGAGAGGAGGGTGAGGACGGAGAGCTTCGTGCTGAAGCCGGCCTTGGTGAAGCGGAGCGTCTGTGGCACTCCGCGCGGCAGCATCAGGGTGGCCACTCCGGCCACGGAGGTCGTCGCGGTGGTGGACGAGCCGACGACGCTGATCAGCGTGCTGGCCTGGAGCGCCCCGAGCGTGTCCTTCACCGTCACCGTGACCGCGATGGGGCTGCCAGCAGACGGCCGCGCGTTGATGGTGAGGGGGCGGGTGGCCGTTCCGACCGCGCCCGTCGCGTCGCGAACGGTGAGCGTGACGGTGAACGTGCCGGGCGTGGTGAAGACGTGCGCCGCGGTGACGCCGTTGGCGCGAACGCCATCGCCGAACTCCCACGAGTGCACGAGCGCGTCGCCGTCTGGATCCACCGAGCCCGACCCATCGACGACGACGACGTCACCAACCGTCGCGGTCGTGAGGTTCGCGATGACGGCCATCGGAGGGCGTGACGCCATCCCGCCTGCCGCGCCGCCCGCCGTGCCGCCCCCCGTCGAGCCGCCCGCGTCACCGCCAGCGCTCGTGCCGCCGCCGCTCGCGCCCCCAGCACTCGCGCCTCCGGCTGCTCCCCCCGCGCCACCATCGGCTCCGGAAGGACCTCCACACGTGCAGCCCACGAAGACGACGACCCAGACGACCGCGACGGTGACGCGCATGAAGCCCCCAGAGGAGAGCGGGCTGACTCGCAGGGCTGACTCCGAGGGTCAAGGCCCAGCGCCGAGTTGCAGGTCAGCCGCGCGCCCAGCCCGCGACGCCTGGGCGTGAAACTCACCCGGCTCCGAGGCCTCTGGTACCGTTGCGGCATGCGTGTCGTCTTCCTCGCTCCGACGTTTCCTCCCGAGATGATCCAGTACACCCGTGGGCTCGCCGAGGTCGGCGCCGCGGTCTACGGAATCGCCGACACGCCGCGCGAGGCCTTGCCGAAGGACCTCAAGCCCTACCTCCACGACTACCTCCAGGTGCCGCGCATCATGGACGAGGACGACGTCATCGCCCGAGCGACCAACTGGCTGCGGGGGACGACGATCGACCGGGTGCTCGCGAACTGGGAGCCCCTCGTCATCCTCGCGGCTCGCATGCGGGAGCGCTGGGGCCTGCCGGGCATGAGCGCCGAGGTGGTGCGCGGGTTCCGGGACAAGCAGTTGATGAAGGAACGAGTGAAGGCGGCGGGCCTGCGAGTGCCGCGGTCACAGCGGGCCACCAGTGAGCGGGAGATTCGCGAGGCCGTCGAGCAGATCGGCTTCCCGTTGATCATCAAGCCCATCGCGGGCGCCGGGAGCGCGGACACCTACCGGGTCGACGATGCCGCCGCGCTCGAGCGCATCTTGCAGCTGACCCGGCACGTGCCCGAGGTCTCCTGTGAGGAGTACATCACCGGCGAGGAGTTCACCTTCGACACCGTCTGCCTCGACGGCAAGCCGGTCTACGAGAACATCGCCGCCTACCTGCCCAAGCCCATCGAGGCGCGCTCGAACGAGTGGATCAGCCCGGTCATCATCACCGTGCGCGACCTGTACCAGCCACGGCTGAAGCCCGGCGTCGACCTCGGCCGCAAGGTGCTCCAGGCGCTGCAGATGGGCGACGGCTTCACCCACATGGAGTGGTTCCTCACGCCGAAGGGCGAGGCGGTGTTCGGAGAGATTGGCTGCCGCCCCGGTGGCGCGCACCTCGTCGACCAGATGAACTACACGAGCGACATCGACCTCTTCCGCGAGTGGGCGCGAGTGGCCACCTTCCGCAACTTCGAGGCGCACGTGCCGCGGAAGTACAACGTCGGCATCGTCTTCAAGCGCGCCTTCGGTGAGGGGCGGGTGACGCGCATCGAGGGGCTGGGGAAGTGGCTCGAGGAGGCCGGCCCGTGGTGCGTGGAAGAGAAGCTGTTTCGGCCCGGCACCATGCGGCGGAACTGGAAGCACACCCTGCTCTCCGACGGGCACGTCATCGTCCGGCACCCCGACTGGGCGGAGGCGCACCGGCTCTCCTTCGCGGCCGCGACCGGAATTCGGATGTTCGCCGGGTGAAGCTGCGCGCGCTCCTCGCTCTCGCGGTCTGCGGCGTCGCTGCCTGCGAACGCGAACCGTCGGTCGGTCGGTCCCGTGCGCCGCTCGTCAGCGTCTACGGCCCAGACGCCGGCCTCTTCGGTGGCGCGGTCGCCGGCTTCAGAGGTGGGTACCTCGTGGGCGACCCGGGGAGGGGCGTCGTCTATCGTGAGCCGCTCCGCTCCCCGGTGGTGCTCGCCGGGCCCGGGCAGTACGGCGCCGCGATGGACTGTCTCGCCGACGGAGGCTGCACGCATCAGAACGGCACCACCGGCGCCATTGTCACCCCGTTTGGCTTCTTCTTGGGCCGGGCTCAGCCGTCTCGAACCCTCGCGATGCTCCAGACTGGGGCGGATCAGCTCGCGGTTGCTGTGGGCTTCCCCGACGACTGCGTGCTCCCGCCGTGCCCTGGTGAGGTCGAGTACTACCGCCTCACCCTCGACGGTGGGTCGCGAGTCGCGATTGCTGGCGATGCCGGCTTCGGAAAGGACGTCGCGCTCGGCTTCGTCCAGGGGGCTTCGTCGGTGCTCCTCGGAGTCACCAGCGAACGCGGAGCCCCGAAGGTCGTCAACCTCGTCACGCTCGGCTCCCTCCCCCTCCCGGTGACGGCGAACGGGGCTTCGATTCGGTTCGGCGTCTTCGATTTCGGCAGCGGGGTGATGGTGGGCGACCCAGCCACCTCGCGGGCGATCGGCCTTCGCCTCGATGGAGGCAGCGTCTTCACCATCGCGAAGGTGATCGACTGCGGTGACTCCGGTGTCGGCCTCGAGATGGCGGTCTTCGATTTCGACGGAGACAATCGCAGTGACGTCGCGCTCAGCCGTCTCGGCGCGGTCGCGGTGGCGCTCAGCTCCAACCAGTACGCGTGCGAGCTGCTCCCACCAGTGCCTGGGCTGAACGAGTCGGCGTTCGGCTTCTCACTGTCGTCGTACGAGTCGGCCTCGGGCCCGCGGCTCCTCGTCGGCAGCCCCCTCGCCGAGGTTGGCTCCAACGTGGCGGTCGGAGCGGTGCACGAGTTCGAGCTGTGCGACGTGCCGAGTCAGGCGTCGAGCTTGTTCTGCCGCGCGGTGGGGCTCGACGCGAGCGTGATCTTCGGCGACGGCGGGGCCGATGGAGGGGACGGCGGAGCCGACGGAGGCCTGCCGAGCGACGCTGGCGCCGATGGAGGCATGGTGACCGACGCGGGGCTCCCGACGGACGCGGGCGGGCTCGATGGAGGCTCCGTCGAAGACGCCGGCGCTGACGGGGGAGCGACGAGCGACGCCGGTTCGGTGGACGGAGGGCTCCTCGACGCGGGCGTGGCGACCGACGCGGGCGGGGCGCTCGATGCGGGCTCGGTCGACGGCGGTGGTGAGGCCGATGGTGGCCGGGCCGATGGCGGGGTCGCCTTGGTCTTCGTGCCAGCCTGCGCGGTGGTGGAGCCCGGGTGGTTGGCGGGCGCGCCGGTGCTCTTCCTGTTCGCGCTTCGCCGACGAGGCAGGCGCTGCTGATCAGTGCAGGGGCTTGGTGTTGGTGACCCGAACCGTCGTCTCCTGCGCGAAGATGAAGACCTCGGTGTCGGGCGGCACCTCGACGGTGCCCTGCGCGCTGCCTCCGAAGAACTTCACTCCGACGTTGTGGGTGCCGGGCGCGACGTTGGTGATGGTGAGCTGCCCGGTCTGGTTCTCACCGCTGCGGCGGGCGCCGTCGATGTTCACCGTGCAGGGCTTCTGGCAGGTCATTCGAATGATGCCGGGGGCCGTCGAGGCGACTCCGTTGGCGCCGATGCTGGGAGCCGCGCGCGGGGTCGCGGTGCCGAGCACCAGCCGGTTCTTCGAGACGAGCACCTCGACCTCGCTCGAGGCGGGAATGTCGAGGTAGCCCGACGCGATGGGAATGGTGAAGGTGCCTTCGATGTCGAAGCGCGTCTTGCCCGGCTGCACGTCGGAGAACTCCCAGAGCTGGGTGTTGAGCCGCCGGCCGACGCCGCCCGCCACTCGCACCGAGCAGTCGGAGGGGCAGCGCACCTTCACGTTGCTGGGCAGCGGCACCGGCGCCTGCCCACCTTGCCGCGCGGGCGGCGGCGGCGCTCCGATGGGTCCCGGCGGCGGCAACGGGGGCGGAGTCAGCGGGGGCGGAGGTGGTGGTGGCGGGAGCGCGCTGGCGGTCTGCTTCGGCGGCAACGGCGGCGGCGGAGGCGGGGGGCTCGGCTGTGACAGCACGAGCGTGAGGACGACGCTGATCATTCGAGCTCCGGTGCGTGGGCGAGGGCCTCGACGAGGTCTCCCGCGGAATCTTCACGCGTTCAGCGTCTTTTTCGGCTCGGGTCAACTCCCCACGCAGACGAACGTCAGAGTCTCGGGCGCAGGCGAGGGCGGCGAGTGCGCACGCGCGCGGGTCCAGGCTGGGGAACGAGCGGCTCCTCTTCGGGAGGATCGACGGGGTGATTGGAGCGATAGAGGTGCGCGCCGAGCAGCCCGCCGACCACCCCCATGCCGATGGTGACGGGCGGGTAGCAGAGCACGCGGCAGGCGCCGCCCATGACGGAGAGCGAGCGCACCAGCCACGCGACGGCGACGCCGAACCCCATGCCGAAGAGGTGCGGGGCAAGGTAGCGAGCCAGCCACCAGAGGGGGTTGCTTCGAGCGCGCGGCTCACTCGGTGTGGTGGGCTCGGCTCGAGTCGGGACCTGCTTGCGAGTCCACGCTCGAGTCAGCAGTCGTCGGACGAAGGTCACGCGCTCGTGAGCCGGGAGCGGCGCTCGAGGGTTCAACGCGTGCTCCGGCTGGGCCTCGAGCGGGTCGATCATTCGGGAGCTCCCAAGACGTCGGGCGACCTCGGCTGGTTACCGCGACGACGTGAGGGCTGCACAGAGCGCGTCGAGGCCGCGAGCGAGCGTTGGCCCCGGGTGGAGCAAGTCCTTGTTCGGGAGCGCGACCCATCGGGCCTTCGGTGCCAGCGCGCGCACGCGCTCTCGACCTTCAGCGCTGTCAGCGGCGTCCACCATCACCATCGGCGGCGCGGCGACGAGGCGCTCCGTCGACCAGACGGGATAGGCGCTGGGCGCTTTCGCGACGACGTTCTTCACTCCGCAGTCGGCGAGCAACTCGTCGGCGAAGCTGCCTGGTCCGGCGACGACGAGCGGCGAGAAGCCGTAGATGAAGAGGACCGAGGGCGGGCTCGAGGGCGCCTTGGTTCGAACCGCCGCGCGTGCCCGTTCGAGCTCGTTCACCAAGGCGTCGGCGCGCTCGGTCCGTCCGAGGGCGGCGCCGAGCACGCGAAAGGCCTCCTCGGTGTCGGCGATGGTGGTGAGCGGGAGCGCGAGCACCGGAACGCCCATCGACGCGAGCTTCTCGATGGGCTTCTGGTTGCCGGGAGACTTCTGCACCACGACGAGGTGCGGCTGGAGCGCGAAGACCGTCTCCACCGATGGGTCGACGAAGCCGCCGACGCGAGGCAGGTCCTTCACCTCGGGCAGCTCGTCGAAGCGGCTCACCCCGACGAGGGTCTCCTTGGCCCCGAGGGCGAGCACCGTCTCGGTGAGGGACGGCGCGATGGTGACGACGCGCGTGATGACCGGCGGAGGCTTCGGCCCGAGCCACTGGGCTCCGTTGGCGGCGAGGAGGAGCGAGACGAAGAGCGTCACCGGCTCGGTTTCTCACAGCCGCCGTCGAAAGCGAACCCGCCCGGCACGTTGCGGTGCCTCGTCGCGCGTCAGCGGAGGATTCGAATGAAGGCGCTCGACTTCACCTTCGGCAGGTTGGGCACCGACTTCGCGCGGTCGGGCTGTGGGAGCGACGGCGGGCGGGTGTCGTCGTACGTGGTGAGCTCGTTCGGGGTCTCGACCTCGGCGATGAGCGCGAGGATCGACGGGTCCACCAGGCTCAGGTCTTCTTCCTGTTCGCCCTCGTCCACGGGTTCGTTCTCGGCGGTCTCGCCCTCGCCGAAGGCTTCCGCAAGCACTCCATCGTCGTCGAGCGTCTCAGTTGGCCAGTGGCTCATCGTGCTCTCCCGTGGTGTCGTTTCGCTCAGTCGTGCACGAAGAAGTCGGCCTTCTCGCGGCGCCACCCGCCCCACTCGTAGTTGGCGCTGCCGGCCTGCGCGATGCCGGCCTTGCCGGGAGCGAACTCACCTACCACCGCGGCGACGTGTCCGTGCGCGTGCTTGGCGCTCGCCGGCACCGACTCGAGCGTCAGCTTGCCCGCCTTGGCCGCCTTGATGGCCTCGGCCTCGGAGACCTTGCGCCAGCCGCTCTTCGGGTTCGACATGAGCTTGTTCATCTTGTCGGCGGTGAGGCCGGTGAAGCCCTTGTAGCCGAACTGCCGCGCGTACTTGTCGACCGCCTGGTTGCAGTGGGTGGTGCCCTTCTTCGGGAAGCCGGGCTTGAGCGTCGGGTCGTCCATCACGTGCATCGCGCGCACCTTGGCGGCGAGCGCGGGGTTCATGCCCTTGGGTGGGTTCTTGAGGTCGATCTTCTCGACGAAGCCAGGCGGCAGGGGCTTGGTCTTCGTCTTGGTGGACTGCTTGGTGGAGTGCGTCTTGGTCGAGCTCGTCTTCGTGGAGCGCGTCTGGCTCGTCGACCGCGAGGTGCTTCGAGTGCCGCCAGTTGAGGTCGTCATGGTGTCTCCGTGGGTAGGTTCCGCGCCCGGTGAGCCGGGGTCGAGGAGCGTCAGAGCAAGCGTGGCGCCAGGAAGGGGCCGCGACGGATCACGCGCAGTTGGCGGCCAGACTGTCCTCTGCGGGAGGACG
Organism: Myxococcota bacterium; assembly: GCA_052034585.1. Classification (GTDB taxonomy): domain Bacteria; phylum Myxococcota; class Myxococcia; order Myxococcales; family Myxococcaceae; genus Xiheimicrobium. The sequence goes on along the minus strand of JBPOIJ010000007.1, from coordinate 82,203 downwards.
AGTGGGGAGGGCATGCGCCTTCGCCACCGGCTCGCCATTCCGAGCTCAGCGCCGGCGGGCGATGGCCTGACCGCTCAGGTGCGAGCGTCTCCTGGAGGGCCGGCCTCCTCGTGCGGAGCCTGTGGCGTGCGCTCGCAGGCGCCTCACCGTCGGTGCTGCGCGAACAACCACTCCTGGAGGTCCGCCCGCGCGAGCACCTTCCCGCCGATGTCGTGGCCCTCTCCCGGAAGCTCGGTGTACCGGGCGATGCCGCCGAGCCGACGCATCAGCGCATCCATCGCGCGCACGTTCGCGTTCGAGACCAGCTCGTCCTTCTCTCCGTGGAACGCCCAGAGGGGAAAGTGGAGCAGATCTTGTGCCGAGCTCGGCTCGAGGTCACCGGCGATGGGCACCGCGCAGGCGAACAGCTCCCGATGCCGCAGCACGAGGTCCCACGCGCCGATGGCTCCCATCGAGAAGCCCACCAGCGACACCCGCCGTGGGTCGACCGAGCGCCGCGTCACCAGCTCGCGCACCATCGCCACCACCGCGCGCTGGGTGCGGGAGGTGCCGCCGTACCAACTGCCTCCGAAGGTGTCGTCCGTGTCGCACTGGGGCGCCACCACGATGGCCGGGTGCTTCGCGCGCACCGACGGCTCCTCGAACGCGCGAATGCCGTTCTTCAGCTGGGCCGCGTTGTCGGTGCCGCGCTCTCCGCTGCCATGGAGGAACACCACGAGCGGGTACTGCACCCGCTGCGGCTCGTACGGCTCCGGCAGGAGGACCCTCGCCGGGAGGCCCTGGAACACGTCGGGCAGCCAGGGGCCGATGCGGTCGGACATGGAGCGCTCATCGCACGACGGCGAGCGAAGCCAAAGGCTCCGCTCACTGGGTCACGAGGATGCCGCCGACGCACATCTCGTCTTCCGTGCGCGCGCCCCAGTTGCGGTCCCTCGGGGTCACCTTCACTCCGTTCACGAGGGGCTGGTTCTCGGCGGTGTTGTCGAAGGTGCACTGCACCGAGAGCTGATCACCCGGGTTCACCGTCAGCGGCGTCTTCAGCGAGTAGGCGAGCTGCCAGTGAAAGTCCCACTTGGGAATGTCGACGACGCAGGTCGTGCTGCCGTCGGCGCGCAGAATCTCGAACTTCGAGGACTGCCCGAGCTGATGCAGGTGCAGCGTCGTCGCGTAGAGCGTGAGCGGCTTGCCGTCGACGAAGTCCTCCGCGATGACCGAGGCCAGTGGGGTCGGGTCGATGTCGAAGCGGTGCACCACGTCCTTCTTCCCTGCGGGGATTCGCATCTGCCGGCTGAGCCACTTCGGGTCGCTCAACGCCTGCACGCCCGCCACCTTCTTCACCGCCTTCTCGAGCCGGAGGTCGAGCGTCGAGCGGTCGGGGCCGGGGACGCCGCCCGAGGTGTTGTAGTGCATCTGGATGTAGAGCTTCGCGCCCGGAGGCACCCGCAAGCCGACGCCCGGCGGAAACTCGGTGCCGCGCATGCCGGGAACGTAGGTGCCGATCCACTGGCCCTCGCGCCCGAAGGGAATGTCGTAACACTCCCAGCCCGGCCCCGGGTCGGTGTCGCGCCGCTGCCAGTCACTGACGAAGTTCGGGTTGAGAAAGAAGAGGTCGGCGTGGTGCACCATCGACTTCTGCCCGGGCCGCAGCTCGTAGCCGGTGATGAAGCGGGTGTCGGTGAAGGGCCAGTCGAGGATGAAGCAGCGGTACTCGTCGGGTGACTTGGTGGGCAGGAAGTCGTCGGTCGGCACCGAGACGTCGACGCGGGTGAGCTTGTCGGGCGCTCCTGAAAGCGGGGCGAAGTCCTTCGGGTTGCCCTCCGTCTTCCCGGTGACGAGCCAGCGCTCGAGCACCTCGCGTTGGTCGGCCGGCAACGCCTGGGTCGGGCTGTAGTCGGCGCAGTCGGCCTTCGCGGGAAAGGGCGGCATGCGGCCCGACCGAATCGCGTCGAGCGACGCGGCCTCGTAGGTGTTCCAGTCGGCGAGCGAGGCGAGGGCGAACGGCGCGATGCCTCCGGCGACGTGACAGGTGGCGCACTTGCGGTCGACGATGGGCGCCACGTCCTTGTGCCAGGTGAGCTTCACCTCCGGCGGTCCACAGGCGACGAGAGCGAGCGACGCGGCGAGAGCGGGGAGGGCGCGCATGCGGTGGTGCTAGCGGACCTCCCGGCCAGAATTCAAGAACGGTCGGTCATCTTTTTCGGCAACCCTCCGACACCGCTACTTGCCGCGCATCGCGCGCTTCTGGACGACGGCCTGGAGGTTCTTCTCGTAGACCGGGTTGCCGGGCGCGAGCTCGATGGCCTTCTGGAGCAGGTGCTCGGCGCGCAGGAGGTCGCCGTGCTCGCGCATCAAGATGATGGCGAGGCGGTTGTAGAGCGTCGGCGCGTCAGGGCTCTTCGAGATGGCGCCCTCGAGGTAACGCACCGCCTCGTCGAGCCGCCCGCCTTGCTCCATGCGAATGGCGACTTGCAGGGTGCCTGCCGCGAGCCGGTCGGCGCGGGTGCCGTGGCCGGGCGCCTCCACCTCGACGCTGGGCTCCTTTGGCTCCTCGTCACCGCGACGCTTCACCTGCTTGAGCGCGTCGAGCACCCGGCGGTTCGCCTGGCCCTTGCTCAAGATGCGCGGGTCGGTGCCGATGACGGGTGCGTCGGCGAGCGCGACGGGCTCCGACTCGATGGGCGTGGTGCGCTTCTCGGCGGGCACCTCGGCGAGCGAGGCGGGCGCTGGGTCGATGGGCGTGGTGCGCTTCTCGTCCTGCTTTCGTGCGCTCCGGGCACCCGCTGGCAACTTCCGGCGTGGCCTCGACGGAGACGGCACGGAGCTGACCGGCTCGAGGGGCATCGGAGGCGTGACGTTCGTCGTCACTGGCTCGAGCGGCACCGGCGGGGTGCGCAGCGCTGCGCTCGGGTCGATGGGCGCCGGCGGCGCGTCGGCGACGATGACGGACGGAAGTGCCGGCGAGTCGGACGGCTTGGCGGCGCGGAAGGCCTCCTTCAGCTTCTGGAGCTCGGGGTCGATGAGCGTCGGCGGCGGTCGTGACGGCGCGGGCGGCGCGATGGGTGCGGCGGGCGCTTCGTCGGCGTCGAAGGGCAGCTGGTCGAGCGACAGCTGCACGGTGGGCCGGGCTCCAGACGGCAGCTCGAGCACGTGCTCCACGGCCGGCATCGGCGTTCCTTCGGCTGGAGTGGGCGCGCTGCCGTGATTGGGCGGGAGCGAGGCCGGCTTGAGGACGCGGCGCGGTCGACCACCTGGCGGCGGGAGCACCACCTCGGGCGGAGGGGCCGCTGCGGCGCTCGGCGCTCTCGGCGGAGAGGGGGCGGCGGGCGGCGTCGACGGGGGCGGTGCAGGCTCGCGGCTCAGGGTGGCGGGCGGCGGCAGGGCGTGAGGCGGTGGCGTCGAGCTCGGCGGATTGCGGAAGGGCGGTGACGGTGCCGGGAGCGGCGTCTCGAGGGCCTTCGCGAGCGCGCGCGCCGGCGTCGTGCCCTCGTCGGTGAGGATGGGGATCGCCAGCTCGGTGGGCGGAGCGCTCGGCACCGAGGCACGCACCGGCTCCAGCGGCTGGGTCACCGCGAGCGGCGGCGAGGGAACGGGCTCGAGCAGCTGGGTCGAGGCGGTGTCGGCCTTCGCTCGCGCCGAACCTGACTGCTGGTCGTCGGTCGGCGGTTCGCGCGAGGGCGGATCACGCTCGTCGGTCGCGCTCAGCGAGAGCCGCTCGGCGTCGGCTTCGTGGGCGGCCAGCCTCGACTCGCTCACCGGCGTCGGGAGGAAGGAGAGGGGCTCGAGCCGCGGCTTCGACTCCGGCACGTTGAAGACGGCGGGGTCGAACTTGATGCTCGGCGAGTGGCCTTCGACGGTCGGCTTCACGGGCTCCTCTTCGGGCTCGTCGGCGAAGTCGATGACCATCTTGTCGTTGAGGCTCTGCAGCACGACGTTCACCTCGTGCAGCGGCACCTTGCTCTTGTGGGCGAGCTCCGCGACGTCGTGCTCTCCGTCGATGAAGGACACGAGGTAGGCCTCGAGCTCGTTGAGCTGCCCCATCTTCTTGGTGAGCGAGGCCACCACGATGGGCACTCGCGTCACCTTCGTCTCTCGGGGGAAGACCTTCGTCGGCTTCTCGGGCTTCTTCTTGAGCCGGGTCGGTTGCTCGCTCGGCATGCCCGTCTGGGGCCACTCGAGCATTCGGCGCACCACCGAGATCTCACTCCCGGTCGGCTGGTCGGGAAGGCGCTTCGCGTCGAGGATGAGCTCGCAGTTCGCGCACAAGAAATCGTCGGGCGCGACCGGCGAACCGCACGACGGGCAGGTGTCCTTCACGGGCATCGGCGCGGAGGACCATAGCGCTTCTCAGTCACCCAGGGCCTCGCTCGATCGACGGCGAGGCTGACTGCATGGCGTCGCAAGGTTGGTTGCCCGTGCCAATTTGGAGGTGACGTCGTCGTGCCCATGACTCAGCTCGGCGAAGGGTCTTCACGAGCGTCGGCGCGCCTCGAGGTCGGGCGGGCGGCCCGTTCGTTGTGGCTGAGCGCCAGCCGGGCAGGGTGAGGCTCAGCGGTCGACGCGCAGCAGGCGCCTGGTCCCTCCGAGGTCGGCCTCCACCAACCAGAGCTTCGTGGGGGTGACCGTGCAGTGCACAGGAGTGTCGAACGCCAGGTTCGTGACCTTCCGCGGTGGGCTCGAGTCCGCGCTCACGGTGTAGTAGCCCGCGTTGGTCCCGGCCGACTTGGACAAGAAGAACCCGGCGGCACTGCCCCAGTTCGTCTCGCAGAAGCCCATCGCCGCGCGGCCGGTGACGCCAAGGTTCGCGGTCGCGCCAGCCTCCACCGCGGAACCGGCAGGCATGAGCTGGCGGCGCTGAAAGGTGACCCCGTCGATCGCCCACAGGGCGTGCGCTCCGAGCACCGTGAAGTCCGGCTTGGAGAAGCTCGCCAAGGTCTCGCCGAGCCCGGCCGCCGTGAAAGTCTTCAAGTCGGGAGGCAGGGTCGCGCCGGGGACCGTCTGTGCGACGACCCCGACGGGTCCCGAGGAAATGATGTCATCGAAGAAGCTCATCCCCGCGGGCCCAGGCGCCACCGTCACCTCGTTGTTCGCGGTGAGGGAGTACCCCTTCAAAGAGCCGTCGTTCGCCTTGTAGACGAGCAGATCGCCCACCTTCGCCATCGGTGCCCGGTTCGAGAACGAGAAGCTGCGGGTGTCGACCTGGGCCACGTCCGAGCAGGTGCCGCCCGTGCCGGTGGTGCTGCCGCGCACGATCTTCGTCATGCCGGTCGCGGTGCTGACCAGGGCGTAGAGGGCGGTACCGTCGACCACCAACCCCGCCAGCTTGGCATTCATCGGTCCGGTGCAGAGCACTGTCGCGGCCGTCGAGGTGTCGGTCGCCGAGAAGATGGCGGGCTGGTTCTGCGAGACCTCACCAGTGAAGTAGACCGTCTCTCCCACCGGCGCGAGGTCGGTGATGTTGGACGCGCCCGTGAGGATCGCCGCCATCGCCGAGCCGCCCGCGTTTCCTCCGCCTGAAACGCCTCCGCCCGCGGCACCGCCACCACCTCCGCCTCCGCCAGTGCCGCCTGAGATCAGATCGCAGCTCCCGAAGCTGACGCAGGTGACGACCGTGTAGACTTCGTCATTGAAGGGGTAGGAGGTGCCGCCGATGGAAACAGCGCCCGTCAGGCGGACCGTGGTCTCCGTTCGCCCTCCGGCAGTCGTGATCGTACGAGTGATGCTGAGGTCGTTGAACGAGAAGTTCCCTGCGTAGGTGGGGCCCTCGTAAGCGAGCGTGCCGTTGATGACCACCGTCGCCGCGATCGTGTTCGGAGTGGTCGCCACCGTGGACGTCAGCCTGAGGTTCCCGCTCAGCTTCTCATCGCCCATCTGGCAGGCGCTGAAGGTGAAATCGATCGTCACCGCCGTGCCGGCGGCGCCCGTTGTTCCCATGGTCGTCGTCTGCATCGAGCCCGAGTCGCAGGGCGTCGGAAAGTCGACGCGATCGATCGGAGCGATTGCTTTGGCGATGTTTTCATTGAGCCGATTGTTCAACCGGATGACGACCTTCGCTGCGTCTTCCTTGGAGAGCGGCTTGGACTTGTCGACGCACCCCATGCCCGCTGCGAGTACCGCGAGCACCAGCCTGATCGAGTTCATGGTCTCTCCCGAGGAGAAGGTGAACAAAGCGGGAACCGGGGAAGCGGGTCAAGACGCTCGAGGAGGTCTGGTGTTTGCCGCGGTCGAGGGCACCAACGTGTGGGCTGAGCGAGGGAACGCGCGCTCGAGACGGAGAGGTGACCGTGCGTGGCGGGCGCGGGAGGCGAAGGAGAGCGTCAACCTCTTCGGACTCCAAAGCATGTTGACAGGGGGCGTCTTCGTTCGTTAGGACTCCGAACCATGTCGCGAAGCACCTCCTTCGACACCGAGAGCCAGCCCATCGAGCGCCGCATCGCCGTCGGGCTGAACAAGATTGGCCTCGCGCTCAAGCTGCAGTCCTGGCGAACGGCCGGCGAGCGAGGGCTGACGCCACTCCAGGGCCAGGTGCTGGCGACGCTCCTCCCCGACCGGAGCGGCGTGCGTCCTTCCACCCTGGCGAGCCGGCTCGCGGTGACGGCGGCGACCATCTCGGAGTCCGTCGCGGCGCTCTCGAGCAAGGGCCTCGTCGAGCGGCGGCCAGACCCAGACGATGGCCGGGTGAACCTGGTGTCGCTCTCCTCGAAGGGCCGAACGGTCGCGCGGCAGGCGGCGGGCTGGCCCGACTTCCTCTCCACCGCCGTCGAGTCGCTCTCCGAAGAGGAACAAGAGGTCTTCTGGAAAGGGCTGCTCAAGCTCATCCGCAGTCTCCAGCAGGCTGGGCAGGTGCCGATCTCGGAGATGTGCCTGACCTGCGTGCACTTCCGGCCCTCGGTGCACAAGGACCCTGGCTTGCCCCACCACTGCGCGCTGGTGAACGCGCCGATGGGTCACCGGCACCTGCGCCTCGAGTGTGACGAGCATGAGGTGGCCTCGCCCGAGGTGCAGGCCGAGGTCTGGGCCGCCTTCACCAGCTGACTTCCCCTGCGCCCGTCTCGGCGGGCCTCAACCCGGAGTGCCTCGCACTCCACAACCCAAGGAGCACCCATGAAGTCGATGCGTTGGTCGGCGGCGCTTGCCGCGATGGTGACGTCTTGTCTCGTGCTGGCGGCGGGCGGTCTGCAGTACCCGTCGGACTGGCGGAGCTGGCAGCACGTGAAGTCGATGGTGATTCCCGACAAGAAGCACGGGCTCTACGGCTTCCATCACGTCTACGTGCAGCCGAAGGCGCTCGAGGCCTTCAAGGCCGGCAAGGGCTACCCCGAGGGCGCGACGCTGGTAGTGCCGTTCTACGACGTCGTCGAGAGCGGCGGCGCCACGACGCAAGGCCCGCTGCTCAAGGTGGCGGTGATGAAGCGCGACAAGGCCGCGAAGGACACGGGAGGCTGGCAGTACGGCGCCTTCGACCCGGCGGGGAAGGCCATCGAGCTCGACGTGAAGGCCGGCTGCCACACCTGCCACGAGGCGAAGAAGGACCGGGAGTTCGTCTACTCCGAGTGGGCTCCCTGAGGCGAAAGCCCTCCCAAACAGTGTGCAACGGTTGCACACTGTCGGCATGCACGTGACCCTCGACCAGGCCCGCGCGCTCGACGCGTTCGCGCGGACTGGCACCTTCCAGGCAGCGGCCAAGGAGCTGCACAAGGTGCACACCGCCGTCCTCTACGCGCTCAAGCAGCTCGAGACGCAGACCGGTCTCTCGCTCTTCGACCGCACCGGCTACCGCACCCGGCTGACCCCGAGCGGTGAGCAGGTGCTCGCCCGGGCCCGGAAGCTCCTCGACGCCGAGCGCGAGCTGATGGCGACCTGTGAGGAGCTCAAGAGCGGCTGGGAGCCGGTGCTGAAGGTGGTGGTCGACGCCATCTTCCCCGTCGGCCCGGTGCTCGAGGTGGTGCGGCGGCTCAAGCAGCGCAAGGCGCCGACGCGGGTGATGATCAGCGTCGACTCGTTGAGCGCGGTGGAGCAGCGCTTCGAGGCCGAGCAGGCGAACGTGATGATCAGCGTGTTGCCGCCGACGCTCTCGGAGGTCGACGTGCGGCCGCTCCCGAGGCTCAAGGCGCGGCTCGTCGCGCACAAGGCCCACCCGCTCGCCAAACGGAAGACGGTGACGACCGCCGACCTGAGCTCGCAGGTGATGCTGACGGTGCGCGGGAGTGATCCACGGCTCCAACTCGCCACCCGCTCGCTCGATCAGCAGTCGACCGTGCACCTGCCGGACTTTCATTCGAAGAAGGCGGCGATTCTGGCGGGCCTGGGTTTTGGCTGGTTGCCCGAGTGGCTCATCGACGAGGAGCTGACCCGAGGCACGTTGGTGGCGCTGCCGCTCAAAGAAGGCGCGAGCCACGCGTTCAGTCCGCTCCTCGCGACCCGCGGCAGTCTCGGTCCCGCCGCGCGCGAATTGGTCGACCTGGTGACGAAGTCCTGAGACCCACGCTCGAATCGACCGAGCGCCCGTCCGTTCGGGTTTGGAACGAGTTGACAAAAAGAGCTTCAATTGTCACATCGTTCCCATGCTGGCTCGGGTCGAGGACGAGGCGTCGACGGTTCGGCGGTCGCAGATTCTCCTCGCAGCGCGCTGGTGCTTCCTCAACTTCGGCTTCGCGAAGACCTCGTTCGAGGACATCGCCCGGCGCGCCAACCTCTCGCGCACGCTGCTGTACCGGGTGTTCGAGGACAAGCAGCGCATCTTCAAGGCCGTGTTCGTCGACTGGCTGGTCTCCCGGCACCCGGCAGCCAAGAAGGTCGCCAGTGGACCAGGGAGCGTTCTGGAGCGGCTGCTCGAGGTGAGCCGGCTCATGGTGGTCGACCCCTGGTCGGAGATGGTGGGCGCGCCGATGGCCTCGGTGTTCTTCGAGTCCTGCGAGCGCCTCGACCCCGAGACCAGCGCGGCGCATCGAAGGCTCCTCCTCGAGTCCGTCGCGAAGATCCTCGGCGATCGCCCGAGTGCGGAGGTCTACCTGCTGGCGTTGGACGGGCTCCTCGCCGACGAGCCGACCGCGGAGGTGTTGGAGAAGCGCACCGCTCTGCTCGCCGCCCGGTTCGCGACGATGGCGCGGAAGGGAGCGCGACGATGAAGGTCATTCTCTTCGGCGCCACCGGCATGGTTGGCGCGGGCGCGCTGCGGGAGGCGCTCGAGGCGCCCGAGGTCGAAGCGGTGCTCAGCGTCAGTCGCAGCTCGACCGGCCTGCAGCACCCCAAGCTGCGCGAGCTGCTCTTGGCGGATCTCTTCGAGTTCGCCGCGGTGGAGGATCAACTGCGCGGCTACGACGCGTGCCTGTGGGCCATCGGCGTCAGCTCGGCGGGGCTCGATGAGCCGGCCTACGCACGCGTCACCGAGGCGCTCACCTTGAAGTGGGCCGAGGCGCTGCTCCGGCTCAACCCCGGGCTCTCGTTCTGCTACTGCTCGGCGGGCGGTGCGGGCGGACCCGGAATGTGGGCGCGCGTTCGACGACGCGTCGAGGGGTCGCTCCAGGCGCTGCCGTTTCGTCACGCTGGCGCGGTGCGCCCGGGCTTCATTCGGCCCGGCCCCGGAATTCGCAGCCGCACCTGGCAGTACCAGCTGGGCGTCGTGTTGCTGAAGCCGCTCTTCCTCCTCACCCCGCTGTTGGTGCGGGTCTTTCCGTTTCTGTTCACGACCTCGGAGGTGCTCGGAAGGGCGATGCTTCGGGTGGTCGAGGGGCGGGCCGATCGTTTCATCCTCGAGTCGCGGGACATCAACCGGGTGGGCGCATGAAGGCGAAGCTCGCGGTCGTCGCGGTGGTGCTCCTCGTGCTCGCCGCCGCCTGGCACTTCGGGGTCTTCGCGCAGGTCGCCGCCCCGCGCACGCTCGCCACCTCCCTCGTGAGCATGGGCGCCTGGGGCTACCTCGCGTTCATCGTCACCTATGCGGTGTTGCAGCCGTTCGGAGTGCCCGGCACCGTCTTCGTGGTCGCCGCGCCGCTCATCTGGCCCTGGCAGACGGCGTTCGGGCTCTCGATGGTGGGGACGATGGCGGCGAGCGTCATCGGGTTTTCGTTCGCGCGTTTCGTCGCCAGAGAATGGGTCTCGACGCGCATTCCCGCGCGGCTCAAGGCCTACGACGCGTCGCTCGAGCGGAGCGCCTTCTTCACCGTCGTGGTGCTGCGGTTGATTCTGTGGATGCCGCAGGCGCTCCACTTCTTCTTCGGGGTCTCGAAGGTGAAGGCCTCGACGCACTTCTGGGGCTCGCTGGTCGGCTACGTGCCGCCGCTGCTCGCGGTGAGCTACCTCGGCTCGGAGTTGTTCGACGCGGAGGGGAACTTCCAGCGCTCGGCGTGGCCCATCATGGCCGGGTTTCTCGTGGTGTCGCTCGTCATCGGCCTCAGCGCCCGCGCGTGGGAACGACGCCAGCGGCTCGGCGCGCGAGGTGGTGGACCTGGTGTCGAGACAGTGAGAAACACTGCGCCGCCATGACTGACGCCACTGCTCCTGCTGCCCCCGCCGACACCCTCGTCGCCCGCCTCATCGACGACAAGGCGAAGCGCCCGCGCATCCTCACCGACTGCGAGCGGCTCATCGACGACGAGGTCTCGAGCAAGGGCGGCTTGTCGGGGCTCGCCATCAAGGCGGCCTACAAGGTGGTGTGCGCGGTGAAGCCCGGCATCATCCGCGAGTCGATGGACATGCTCCTCGACGACTTCGTGAAGCGCCTCGAGCCCTTCTACGCCGACCACCGCAAGGCCGGCGCGTCACCGTCGCAGTTCGGAGACACCTTGAGCCGCCGCCCGTCCGAGGTGGCCGATGCGCTGCTCGGCATCACCGATGACCGGGCCAAGCGCGCGAAGAACGCCACGCTGAAGGGCGCGTACGAGAAGCTGCGCCCGCAGGCGAAGAAGCACGTGGAAGAGGCCGTGCCGCGGGTCGGTCGCACGCTCTCGCCACACCTCGGCGCCTGACGAATCGACTCGCTGGCTAACGAAACGGCGGGTGCGGGTTTCCTGGCCCCGTGAACTCGAACTCGAAGCAGGGCCTGGGGCTGTGCGTGCTGCTGGTGGTGGGGTGCGGTGCTCCGGAGGACCGCCGCGAGGCGGGCGTGCCGGGCGCTGGTGCGTCGATGGCTGACGCGGGCGAGGGCGCGGTCGACGCCGGGCAACCGACGGCCGACGCGGGCCTGACCGTCGCCGACGCGGGCGTGCGCAAGCTGGGCTTCGTGTCGCTCGTGCAGCAGCGCCTGGTGATTCCCGGGCTCGAGCCGTTGTGGGCAAACGCGGCCTCGGCGGCCTTCTTCGACCCGGTTGGCTGCACCGTCTCGCGGGCCGGCGGCTGTGAGCTGACGGAGTGCCCCACCGGGACTGCCCAGCTCCCACAGCGCAGCGCCGGCACCCTCACGTTCGGCGGCCTCGTCGACGGCGGGGTGCAGGTCGAGTTCGCGATGGGCACCTACTCCGCGCAGCTTCCCGGCCAGGCGTTCAGCTTCGGGACGACCCTGACGGTGACGGCCAGCGGCGGCGACGTGCCCGCCTTCTCGGCGTCGGTGACGGCGCCCGAGGGCACCATGCTGACGACGCCGGTCTGCCCAAACTCCACCTGTGGCGCCGTGTCGCGCTCCCAGCCGCTCGAGGTGACCTGGACCGCGCCCACCTTCGGCTCGGCGGTGGTCGAGCTCGGCGCCGCGAACGGGCAGATCCGCTGCGTCGTCTCGGCCTCGAGCCGGCGCGCCACCATCCCCGTGGCGCTCCTCGCCAAGCTCCCCGCCGGCCAGGGCGTGCTGACGGTGGGCGGCGCGTCGGCCACCACCGTGCCGGCCGGAGACTGGGACGTGACCTTCACCGCCCGCGACACCGCGTTCGGGTTGGTCGACCTGCAGCCGTGACGCGACACTCTTTCTTCGCCCTCCTCCCTGCCATGGTGTCTCCTCCGCTCGCGATGCCTCACGTTCCGCCGCCCATGGTGCTGGTGCGCCCACCGCGCGAGGCGAGCGACGCCGAGCTGTTGGTGGCGATGGGCCGGGATGACCGCGAGGCGTTTCGCGAGCTCACCCGAAGGCACGCCGAGCGCCTCGCGCGTTTCTGCGCCCGCCAGGTGGGGAGCGTCGCGACGGGAGAAGACCTCGCGCAGGACGTCCTGGTGACCGCGTGGGAGGCACGGGGCCGCTTTTCCTCGGGCGACGCGCTGGCCTGGCTGTTCACCCTCGCCGTCAACCGCTGTCGCAAGCACCACCGCTCGTTCCGTCGGTGGCTCACCGCGCGCGATGGCCTCGAGCAGCTCCCGATGGCTGGCGCGAACGTCGTGGAGGACGCCGAGACGCGGCAGCTCGCCCAGCGCGCCCAGCACCTGATGCGCACGGTGCTGACGGAGGGCCAGCGGGAAGCGGTGTTGCTGCGGCTCGACGCCGACCTCGACTACCGCCGCATCGGTGAGGCGCTGGGCTGTGCCGAAGGCGCCGCGCGGGTGCGCGTCTTCACTGCCCTGCGGCGCCTGCGTGAAGCCATGGAGGAACCGTCATGACGCCCACCTGCCCAACCGACGACGACTGGTCCGCCGTGATGGCGAAAGACGTCGCGCCCGACGCCGTCGCCACCCATGCCCTCTCATGCGACGCCTGCCGCGCCCGGCTGCGCGCCGTCTCGGCGGTGCAGCAGGCCGTCAGTGCGCCGCTCGGGGTCGACGTCGCGCGGGTGCTGGCAGGGGTCGACGCCCGCCTCGAGCGACGCCGCAGCAGCTCGTGGCGAGTGCTGGTGGCGTGCGCGGCCGGGCTCGTCGCGGTGGTGGGTGCGGGGCTCGGCGTGATGCGCATCGACGGGGCCGGCGACGAGGGCTTCGTCGCGCGGGGCTCCGCGCGTGGCTGGCAAGACCGGGTGCGTGTCGAGGTGCGGCAGGTCGAGCGGCCGGCCGAGCCGCTCGTGGCAGGGCAGGTGCTCTCCGCGGCCAGCCCGCTGACGCTCTGGTACCGGAACGCCGAGCACGACACGCCGCTGTTCGTCACCGCCTGGCTCGTGGACGCCGCGGGTGAGACGTCGTGGATCGCCCCGGCCTACCTCGAGGAGGGCGTCGAGCCACCGCCCGCGATGCTGCGCGCGACCGACGCCGAGGTGCTGTGGACGTCGTCGGTGAAGCTCGCCGCCCCGGCGCCAGGAAGCGCGCGGCTGGTGGTGGTGGTGACGCGCACCCCCCGCTCGGTGCTCGAGGTCGAGCGCCTGCCCGTCGCGCAGCGCCGCGAGCCTGGCTTCGCCGCCAACGACGCCGTGGTGTGGACGAAGGACGTCGTGCTTTCGGGGGCCACGCGATGAGCGGCGAGGCAGCGCCGGCCCTCACGCAGCTGCTTCCGTTCGTCGGTTCGACTCACCTGTGCGTCGCGCCGGTGGCCTGCGGTGGTGCCGCGCCTGGTGCACGAGGAGCTCCGTCATGCTGACCGCCGGTCTGTGCCTCACCCTCGCCGTGGCGCCATCGGGCTTCGCCATCATCGTGGGCAACAACACCAGCCCGTCGTTGAACCTGCCCGAGCTGCGTTACGCCGATGACGACGCCGCACACATGACCGAGACGTTTGGCGTCCTCGGGCGCGTCGAGGTGACGCTGCTGACGACGTTCGACGCCGACAGCGCGCGCCTGCACCCCGAGCTGGTGGGCCGCGCGGCGCCTCCCACCCGCGCGAACGTCGAGTCGGCCTTCGAGCGGCTGTCGGCCTGGGGCCGCGTCGAGCGGGCTGCCGGCCATCGCACGCGCGGGTACTTCGTCTTCTCCGGCCACGGCGACATGGAAAAAGGAGAGGGCTTTCTCGAGCTGGCCGACGCGCGGCTGGGCGCGGCGGACTTCGAGCGGCTGCTCAAGTCGGCGACGGTCGACGAGCTGCACGTCGTGCTCGACAGCTGCAACTCATGGTTCGTCATCAGCCCGCGGCGCGCGGGCGGCCAGTTCTTCCCCACGCCGGCCGAGGCGACGCGAGCGCTGGTCGAGCGACTCCCCAACGTGGGCGTGCTCGTCTCGACGAGCGCCGAGAGCGAGGTCTACGAGTGGTCCGAGCTGCAGTCGGGCGTCTTCAGCTACGCGCTGCGCTCGGGCCTGGTGGGCGGCGCCGACGCCAACCACGACGGCGACCTCACCTACGCCGAGCTCGCCGCCTTCGTGGACACGGCGACGAGGGGCATCAAGAACCCAAACTACCGGCCGCGCATCTTCGCGCGTGGCCCCGGCGGCGGCACCGGCCAGGGCTTCGCGTCGCTCGACGGCGAGGCGGCGACGGTGCTGGTGACGACGCAGGGCGAGCCCGTGCGCCTGCGCGTGCGCGACGGCGAGGGCATTCGGCTGTTCGACGTGAACCTGGCCGGCGGCGCGGAGCGGCGGCTGTTTCTTCCGCGGGGCGTCGCGGTGCCCGGCCTCATCGTCGAGCGGTCGACGCCTGGGGGCTGGAAGGAGTTCAGGTTGCCGGCGGGGCAGGCCGTGGTGCGGCTGACGGACCTCGAAGTGGCCGACGTACAGGCCGCGGCGCGCGGCGTCTCGACGGCGCTGCAGGACTTGTTCGAGGTGGCCTTCGACGAAGGGCAGGTCTCGACGTGGACGACGCGCGAGGAAGCTGAAGCGGGGAGCCGGGCGCTCGGCGTGTCGCGCGCCGCCGTCGACCGGGTGTCGTTCTTCCTCGAGACCGCCGCGCAGCGTGAGGAGCGGGCGAAGCGGCAGCAATGGGTCACCGGCGGGGCCATCGGCCTCCTCGGCGCTGGCCTGTTGAGCGGCTCGCTCTTCTTCCCGGCGCTCCGGAACCCCCAGGTGTTCGACGTCTTTCCGCTGTTGGGCGCCGTGCTGCTCGGCGAAGGCGTGCTGCTCGGCCTGCTCGGCTTCGTCGTGCCCACGCCCTGGACCGCACAGCGCGCGCACTTCGCGGAGAAGGTCTCCCAGGGCGAAGCCAACGCTGCCATGGCGGGGCTCGATGGGTTCGTTCGCGAGCGGCTGAAGTTCCAGGAGTCGCAGGTGCGGGTCGGCCAGATTCTCGGTGGGGTGCTGGTGGTGCTGGGCGTCGGGTCGGGCGTCGCGGCGTTTCTCCTTCGGGCCGATCCGTTGCTGACGTTCCCGTTCCTGCTGTCCGGTATCGGCATGGTCGGAGGGGGCATCGCCTCCATCGTGCTCGCGCCGTTGATCAGGCTCCCCGAGGCCGACCTGCTCGACGTGCTGCAGTACGAGCGCCGCGAGGTGGCGCCCGTCTCGGTGGGGTTCAGCCCGCTGCGCGAGGGCGGTGCCGTTACCCTCTCTGGCCGCTTCTGAAACGGCGAGCGCCTGACGAGACCCCTGCGATGGCGCTCGACCGGAGCCGACGGTCGAAGGGTTCGCACGCGCTCGCCACCTCGGCCCTGGAGCGCTGAGGCGAGTCCGCTACGGCGCCAGTCGGAGAACGCCGCCGGTCGTGCCGATGTAGACGCGCTCCTGGTCGTCGATGGCGACGGAGTAGCCCCAGTCGAAGAGGGTCGCGAGGTCGGTCGACGTCCCCGTCGCGAGCCGCACGACGCGCAGGTTCCGTCCCCAGGCGCTGTAGAGGTCGCCGGTGGGAGAGAAGGCGATGGCGCTCTGCCGACAGGGCACCTCGGCGCCTGCGTCGACCAGCTCGAGCACTTCGCGGAGCACCCATGAGCCGCCGTCTCGCTCCAACGCACTCACCCGCACCGCACGCCCCGACGGCGGGCCCTCGAGGAGGAGAATGCCACCGTCGACGACGCCCCCTGCGCACACTCGACGCGGCAACGAGCCCGACACCCCACCGTCACGCGTGTCTTCGACATAGTTCGCGATGACGCCGACCATGCCTCCCGGCCCGTCGGCGGCGAACAGTCCATCGACGTTCGTCCATTCCGTTCCGCCATCCCGAAGCCACCGGAGAATGTTCGGCGAACTCGTGCGCGTCGTCAGCACCAGCGTCTCCGGGCTCGCGCTGGGGAAGACGACGTTGTCATTCCAACCAGGCGCGAGGCCGTGGGTCACGACGACCGACTCCGCGCTCCTCAGCAGTTCGACGTACCCGCCGTCCAGGAGCGAGTTCCGGTCGACGAACCAGAGTCGCCCGTCGCTCCACGTCATCGACGCCACCGTGCCGCCGACGAGGGCTTGCGCTCTGGGGCCGTCGACGAGGCCCTCCGTTGGCCGTGGGCCAGCGAGCGTTCTGATGGTGTTGGAGTCGATGACGCGCACGTGATTCCGAGCCTCGTCGAAGACGGCGAGTCGTCCCTGGTCTTCGGCCGCGGCGACGTGGATGAAGAGCCCAAGCCCCGCCGTCCCGAGCGGGCCATCGTCGGCCTCCCCTCGATCGGCCACCACTTCCGTACCACCGTCGAGCAGCCGTCGCCTGAAGGGCGTGATGGGCTCGAAGGCCGGCCGGTCGCAATTGGCTGGCGGCACGCCGAGGACGAGGCCGTTCGTGCAGACGACGAACGCGGGCTCGAGGCACCTCACGTCGCACAGAGTCCCGTCGGGGAGCGACGTCGAGGTGAGCTCACCGAGCGCGCTGATTCGTTGGAGCTGAGGTGGGGTGGTTCGAAGCCGACCGTGCTGGATCCGAACCCAGCCTCCCGGGTGCGCGGGGTCGGCCACCCAGCGCGGGTAGAGCACCTCACTCCAGCGATCCTCGAAGCCCCCGTCCTCCCAGACGCCCGGACACGCCGTCGCACCGATGCCCGAGCCTCCAGCCGCACAGCCCGTGAAACTGCCGCCGCCGACGAAGCCGGTGACGAGACCGAGCGGAGACACGAAGCGAAGCGCCTCGGCGTGCGTTCGGTCTCCCACGTCCCACACGACGAGGTTTCCATTCGGCGCCTCGCCGACGATGCGTGGCGACGAGAAGCCCGCCGTGCGCCCGAAGCCGAGCCGTGAGCCGGGCGCGCCGCCCGCGATCGTCTCCACCTTCCCGCTCGGGGTGATGCTGCGCACGAGGTCGCCGTCGGTCACGTAGAGGCGCTGGCCGCCGCGTTGCCACCACATCGAGGTGATGCCCTGAAAGCGGGCTGCTTCTCCAATGCCGTCGTTGAGGCCGCGGCCGCCCGGGTGACCGAGCCACACCTCGAGGCAGCCCTGCGTTCTCGGAGCCCGGCGCGTCACACACGCGCCCTCGATGCAGACGCGCGCTTCGTCGCACGTTCGTGGGCCGCACGGCGTGCCGTCGTCGAGGTTGGCGAGGCCACAGCCGGCGTCAGCGTCGCAGACGGGCGCCTCGCACGGGTTGGTGGAGAACGGACAGGCGCCGGTGGCGTCGAGCGCGCCGCAGCCAAGCGTGCCGCAGACGTCGGTCGTGCAGCGGTCGTGGTCGTCGCAGGTCGTCGCGCTCCCCACGCACTGGCCGTTCAGGCACGTCGCCGAGGCGAAGCAGGCGAACGGGCTCGAGCAGGCCGTGCCGTTCGAGGCCGTCTGGTGCACGCAGGCGCCCGAGGTCGGGTCGAAGGTCGACGGGTGACACTCATCGACCGGCGGACATGCGGGCGGCGTTCGCGCGAAGAGCTCGAAGGTGACGAGCGCTCCGCCCGTGAAGCGGAGCTCGGCGAGCGCGCGACCCGCGGCCGATGGGCGGTAGGTGACCGGCAGCGCCGTCGACTCACCAGGAGCGAGGGTCACGGTTGGCGCGACGACGAGCTCGGTCGTCGAAGAGTCCACCGACGTCTCCACCGCAACCTGGTTCGGGTTGAGCAGCTCCACCCTCGTCGTCGTGTCGAAGCCCACCCAGCCCTCGAGCATCACGAGCGGCGGAGTCGCCACGACCGGCTCGAGGACGACGGGCTTCGCGGGCGTGGGCCGACAGGCGGAGAGGCACAGCAAGAAGACGAGAGGCCGCACCGACCCCGGATACAGCGTGTCGACGAAGTGTGCACGAGCCCGCAGGTCTCGTCGCTCTCAGAAGGCTCGAGCGTGGCTTCGCTCGCCCGTAACGTCTCGGTCTTCTTGCGTCATTGGTCCTGGGAGCCGGTTCAGCCGAGGTGCGCGAGGGTCTTGTCGACGGCGAGGAGGAAGGCCCGAATCGACTTGTCGAGCGCGGGAATGGGCGAGTCCTCGACGCGGGTGTGCGAGATGCCCGGGCTCGACTGGACGAAGAGCATCGCGGTCGGCACCACGCCCGCCATCTCCGAGGCGTCGTGCAGCGGGCCGGAGGGGATCTCCGGCACCGGGCCCTTGGTGACGTCCTTGATCGACTCGCGCACGAAGCCCATCAGCGTCTCGTCGAAGGGGCGCGGGGTGATGTGGAGGAGCGGGCTCCACACGCACTTCACGAGGTGATGCTTCGCGGCCTTCTGCGAGGCCTTCTTCGCCTCGGTGAGCATCTTCTCGAGCACCTTGCCGTCGAGCGCGCGGAGATCGATGGAGATCTCAGTGGAGCCAGGAACGGCGGTGACGAAGTTCGGTTCCACCTTCACCACGCCGCAGGTCGCGACGACGCGCGTCTTGGGCGACTTCCCCGAGAACCTCACGCTGATGTCGCGGCAGGCGAGCGCGAACTCCGCGGCGGCGAGGAACGCGTCCTTGCGGAGGTGAATCGGCGCGGCGCCAGAGTGAGCCGCCTGGCCCGTGAACGTGAGCGAGTGCCGCTCGACGCCCATCGTTCCGAGCACGACGGCCGACGGCTTCTTCAGCTCTTCGAGCACTGGGCCCTGTTCGATGTGCAGCTCGAGGTACGCCTCGGCGTCGAGCGCGTCGAACCAGGCCTTGGCGGTCTTCATGCCGCCGAGGGGCACGCCGTTCTGCGCCATCGCGTCGGGGAGCTTCACGCCGTCGCGGTCGACGAGGTGCGCGAGCTCCTTCTCGGCGTCGAGCGTTCCCGCGGAGGCGGCAGAGCCAGCGAGGCTGCGTCCGAAGCGCGCGCCTTCTTCGTCGGCCCAATCGACGAGGCGCACCGAGACTGGCGGAGTGCCCCGGGCCTTCACCCGCCGGAGCACCTCGATGCCCGCGACGACGCCGAGACAGCCGTCGAGCCAGCCTCCGCTCGGGACGGAGTCGATGTGGCTACCGATGATCAGGCTGCCCTTTCGTGCGCCAGGGAGGCTCGCCCACACGTTGCCGGCGCCGTCGCGCTCGACGTCGACGCCGACCTCCCTGCGCACCTTCTCGCGGAACCAGTCGCGCGCCTTTCGCCAGGTCGGTCCCCAGGCGACGCGTTGCGCACCGCCGTCGTCGTCGGAGGTGAGGGCGCGGAGTTCCTTCAAATCGGCGATGACGCGGCTCGAGTCGAGAGCGGAGGACATGCGCGCACCTTCGCACGAGCGTTCGGGGCATTCACCGATGACGAAGCGGCTCGACGGGCGAACCCGTTGACTGAGGTGCCCGGTTTCGCGAAGGTTTTCCGACCCGCGAGGCCCGTGAGCCGAAACGTGTGGGTCGAGGTACCTCTTCGCATGCGCGCTCTCGGACTCGTCGTCGTGCTGGCCGGCTGTGGGCCTGCGGTGCTCTCCGGAGATGGTGGCTCGACGGCGGGCGGAGCAGTCGCCGGTGGCTCGAGCGGCGGCGGTGCTCCTTCAGCGGGCGGAACGACGAGCGGTGGATCGGCGACGTCGGGCGGCACGGCGACGAGCGGTGGATCGGCGACGTCTGGCGGCACGGCGACGAGCGGTGGATCGGCGACGTCGGGCGGATCGGCGACGAGCGGCGGATCCGCGGGCGGATCGAGGGCTGGCGGATCCGCGACGTCGGGAGGCTCGGCGACGTCGGGAGGCTCGGCGACGAGCGGTGGATCCGCGACCGCGGGCGGCACGACGGCTGGGGGTTCCTCGGGCGGAGGCCAGGGCACGACGGTCACCCTCACCCTCACCCGCGCCCCTGGCGTCACCGGCACCCAACGCGTGAACGTCGGCCTGCCCCTCGCCGACGGCACTCCACCCACCACTCCCATCGCCGTGCGGATCAACGGCACCATCGTCGCGACCTTCTCCCGCTCTCTCGCCACCTATCGGAGCGGTGCGTCCCGCGCCTTCCAACTGCAGTTCGACGCGCCCGCGACCGCAGCGACCGCCGACGTCCTCATCGGCACCACCGCGCCCACGCTCGCCGTGGCCGCCGTCGACTCGCTCCTCCAAGATGAAGCGCTCGGCAGCGCGATGGTGCGCACCCCACGCGTCTGGGTCACCCTGCCCGCGACCTGGCTCACCGCGAGCACCGTCGCCGGTCACCTCCTCCCCAACACGCAGGTCACCACCGCCCCGCTCAACGCCTGGACGACCCTCTGCAACGCCACCCAGTACGGCTCCTCGGCCTTCGCTCCGCAGATGGGCACCGCGGGCTCCTGGCTCTACGACCGCGGCACCGCGCTCTACCGGGCGTACGCAGTCACTGGTTCCATCGGGCCGCTCCAGAGCGCCTGGCGCGAGACCGATCTCTACCGTCAGCGCCTGCTCGCGTCCTCGTCGACTCCTCCGAGCGGCGACCTCAAGTACAACTACACCCAGAACCTCGCGCTCCACTACCTGCTCAGCGGCGACGATCGCTTCCGTGAAGCAGCCGAGACCATCGCCGGGCGCGCCACCGTCAGCGGCTACACCGGCGCCATCAGCACCGGCTTCTGGACCGAGCGCCACGCCGGCTTCGGCCTCCTCGCCAACGTCTACGCCGCCCGGGTGAGCGACGACCAGGCCGCCACCTTCCGCACGCGCGCCGACACCATCGTCGGCAACCTCGAGGCCATTCAGAACACCGCGCTCAACCTCGCCGGCGCGCCTGCGAACAAGAACCTGCCGGCGACGCACCGCTGCTTCGCGCACACGCCGCAGGCCCACGACATCTCCGAATACGTCAACCTCGACAGTTCGATGCCCGCCACGCTCGTCTGCAGCCCGTGGATGAGCGCCATCGTCGCCGAGGGACTCGAGGCGTGGGCCGACGACGCCGCTGCCGCCGACCGCACCCGCGGCCTCGACGCCATCGTTCGCCTCGGCCGCCGCCTCACCAACCCCGACAATCGCAACGCCACCGGAGGCCGGCCGCACTACTTGCTCGGCCTCGACGGCGCCAACGCCCCCGACGACTTCGACGAGCACTGGGGAGAGACCGCCTACGTCGGCGCCATGGCCTTCCACTACTCCGGCCGCACCGACACCACCCTGCGCACCAACACCATGCACTTCGTCTCTGGCTTCGCCGCCGACGGGAGCATCGGCCAGCTCCGCAGCTACAACTGGCAGTGCCGCGCCGCCCTCGCCACGCCGTACTACCTGCAGTAGCGCGAGAGTCTCGTCGGACCCACTTCAGCGCGCGGCGATTGGTGCCGATGCCCAAGGGAGGACTCCATGCTCCCTACGCCACCCCCTCGGCCCGTGGTGCTCTGCGTCGACGACGACGCCGAGGTGCTCGAAGGTCTCACCCTCACCCTCCGGTCGCTGCCGTGTACGCTCGTCACCGCGACCTCGGTGCCCGCCGCCGTCGAGGTGCTCTACCGCCAGCACGTCGACGTGCTGATGACGGATGATCAGATGCCCGATGGCGGCGGCGCGGCCATGCTCCAGCGCTGCACCGACCTCTCTCCGCGCACCGTCAAGCTCGTGCTCACTGGCCACCCGTCGCTCCAGACCGCGGTGCGCTCGATCAACGAGTTCGACGTCTTTCGCTTCCTCGAGAAGCCCTGCCCACCCGAGCTGCTCCGCCGCACCGTCGAGCAGGCGCTCGCGCATGGACGCCAGCCCGCCGCCCCACCGCCGAAGGAAACGCCGGGCCTCTCGATCGAGCTGCGCCGCCAGCTCACCCCGCGAGAAGCGGAGATCGTCGAGCAGGTGGTGACTGGTGCGTCCACCTCGCAGATCGCCAAGCAGCTCTTCATCAGCACCCACACCGTGAGAAACCACCTCAAGGCCATCTTCAAGAAGCTCAACGTGCACTCGCGCGGAGACCTGGTGAGCCTCTCGCTGAGGCGGGAGTCGCCCTCGACTCAGCCCAGCTGACCCACGAAATGACGCTCCGAGGGTGATGGCGGTGCGCGGTGAGCTGGGTACTCGTTGATCGACCCCTCTCCAGGAGCCAGCCCGCATGAAAGGCGTCGTCTTCAACCTGCTCGAGTCCTTCATCCTCGAACGCTTCGGCGCCGAGGCCCTCGAGCACGTGCTCGACCAGTGCACCTTCACCACCACCGAGCCCTTCGTCGGGCCAGGCACCTACCCCGACACCGACCTGCTGCAGTTCGCCTCGAAGGCTGCGAGCCACACCGGCGTGGTGCTCGACGACGCGGTGAGGGAGTTCGGGCGCTACTGCTTCCCCCGGCTGCTCTCGATGCTCGGCGCGCCTGGCCGCTACTCCGACTCCCGCAGCCTGTTGCGTGAGCTGGACTCGGTGGTGCACGTCGAGGTGCGCAAGCTGCTGCGCGGCGCCCGCACGCCCCAGTTCACCACCCGCGACACCGGCCCGCAGACGCTCACCCTCGAGTACCGCTCGAGTCGGAAGATGTGCGCCTTCCTCGAGGGGCTGCTCGCCGGCATGGCCGAGCACTTCCACGAGCAGCTCACCCTGCGTCACGAGCACTGCCAGCTCCGCGGGGACAAGGCCTGCGTGCTCCACCTCGAGTACGCCGTCTCGTCGACGAGGGCCGCCTGATGGACGTGACCGCCCGCCGCCTGGCTCGAGCCGAAGCCCGCGTCCGCATCCTCGAGAAGCTGGTGGAGGACAAGACGCGCGAGCTCTACCAGTCGAACGAGACGCTGAGCGGCACCATCGCCGACCTCCGGAGCCTGCTCGACGCCATTCCCGGCGCTCTGCTCATCGTCGAACCGGACGGCGCGCTGCGGAGCGCGAACGGCCCGGCGCTCGAGCTGCTCGGCCTCGCCGACACCGACGTCGGCCACACCAACATGCAGAGCATCGTCGACTCCTTCGAGCCCTTCGCGCGCGTGCTCGAGGCGCCGCCTGGCGCGGTCGTGCGCACCGAGAGCACCTGGACGACGCAGAAGCACGGCGCGCTGCCGGTGCTGGTGTCGTTCGCGCGGCTCGGGGTGCAGGCCAGCATCGTCTGCGTCGCCGTCGACCTCCGCGAACGCAAGCAGCTCGAGGTCGAGCTCCGCCACGCCCAGAAGCTCGAGTCCATCGGGCAGCTCGCCTCCGGCATCGCGCACGAGATCAACACGCCCATGCAGTTCATCGGCGACAACCTCGCCTTTCTCCAGACGACGGTGACCGACCTCCTGCGGCTCATCGACGTCTACGAGGCGCGGTGTTGCGCCGGCACGGTCGACAGCGCACCCATCGAGGCGCTCAAGGACGAGCTCGACTTCGACTACCTCCGCAGCCGGGCGCCCAAGGCCGCCGCGAGAGCCCTCGAGGGCGTGCAGCGCGTCGCCAGCCTGGTGAGCGCGATGAAGGCCTTCAGCCACCCGAGCAAGGAGCGCGCGCCCGCCGACCTCAACGCCTGCCTGCGCACGACGCTGACGGTGGCGCGCAACGAGTACAAGTACCTCGCCGACGTCGAGCTCGAGCTGGGTGAGCTGCCGCACGTGGTGTGCAGCGCCAGCGACTTGAACCAGGTGTTCCTCAACCTCATCGTCAACGCCGCTCACGCCATCGAGCCGAAGACGCGCGACTCGGGCGAGCGAGGGAAGATCCACATCCGCTCGAAGCTCGAGGGCACCCAGGCCGTCATCTCGGTGCAGGACTCGGGCTGCGGCATTCCGGAAGAGATTCGGCACCGCATCTTCGACCCGTTCTTCACCACCAAGGAGGTCGGCAAGGGCACCGGCCAGGGCCTCGCCATCTCGCGCAGCGTCGTCGACGCGCACGGCGGCTCGATGTCCTTCGAGAGCACCGTCGGCGTGGGCACCACCTTCTTCGTGCGCATTCCACTCTCAGCCGAGGCGCTTCGGAGGGCCGCATGATTCGAGTCATCTTCGTCGACGACGAGCCCGACGTGCTGGAGGGGCTCGAGAACCGGCTCCGCCCGATGCGCAAGAGCTGGAAGATGCGCTTCGCGAACGGCTCGACCGAGGCCCTGGCCTTCCTCGACGAGGAGCCGGCCGACGTGGTGGTGAGCGACATGCGCATGCCGGGCATCGACGGGCCGTCGCTCTTCCGTCACCTCGAGCGCACCCACCCGCGCACCATTCGCATCGCGCTCTCGGGGCAGACGAACGAGGAGTCGGTGGTGCGCACGCTCGGGCTCGCCCATCAGTTCCTCGCCAAGCCCGCCAACGTCGACGACCTCCGGGCCGCCATCGCGCGCACGATGACGCTGCAGGAGCTGCTCGCCGACAAGGACCTCGAGCGGCTGGTGCGCAGCATCGGCCAGCTCCCCGAGCGCCCGGCGCTCTACCAGGAGTTGGTCGCGCTGCTCGACCGCCGCACCCCGTCGCTCTCGGAGGTCGCCGCCCTGGTGGAAGGTGAAGCGGTGGTGACGGCGCGGCTGCTCCAGCTGGCGAACTCGGCCTTCTTCGGGCGCACCAAGCCGCTCACCTCGGTGCGCGAGGCGGTCAGCTTCCTCGGGCTCAACGCGGTGCGGGCGATTCTGCTCTCGGTCGAGCTCTTCGACTGGGCTGGCTCGCTGGCCCGCGTCAGCGGCTCGCGGCTCGACGAGCTGCACGCGCACGGCCTGGAGGTGGCCATCGTCGCCTCGCGCTTGATGGGCGATGGAGAGTCGGGCGTGCTCGCCTTCACGGGCGGCGTGCTGCACGACCTCGGCGAGCTGGTGATGGGCGCCGCTCCGCCCGACGTCGTCGAGGAGCTGGAGGGGCGGGTGAGCCACGCCGACGCGGGCGCCCGGTTGCTCGCGCTCTGGGGGTTGCCGGCGTCGCTCGTCGAAATCGTCGCCCACCACCACCGGCCCTCTCGGGCGGGCGAGCGCGCCGGCCTGACACCCTTGCTCGCGGTGCACCTCGCCAACGTGCTGGTGACCGAGCTCGAAGGGCGGGCCTCCGAGGCGACGCTCGACGACGTCGCGCTCGAGGCCTCGGGCAAGGCTGCCGATCTCCCCGCCTTCCGGGCCATCGCCGAAGCCGCCCACCGAGAGCGGAGTCAGTCATGACGTCGCTCCCGAAGGTGCTCTGCGTCGACGACGAGCCGGCCCTGCTCGAAGCGCTCGAGCTCACCCTCGGCCGTGCGTTCCGGGTGACGACCGTCGGCTCTGGGCGCGAAGGCCTCGCGATGCTGGAGACCGGCGGGCCCTTCGAGGTGGTGCTGTCCGACATGCGCATGCCCGAGATGGACGGGGCGACCTTTCTCTCGAGGGTGCGCCGCGATCATCCCGAGAGCGTGCGGCTGCTGCTCACTGGCGAGGCCGACCTCCCCTCGGCGGTGAAGGCGGTCAACGAGGGCCAGGTGTTCCGGTTCCTCACCAAGCCCTGCCCAGCGCAGCAGCTGAAGAGCGTCATCGACGAGGCCGTCACGCACCAGCGGCTGCAGGAAGCGGAGCGGGTGTTGTTGGAGCAGACGCTCCGAGGCAGCGTGGAGGCGCTCTGCGAGGTGTTGGCGCTCACCGACCCGCTCGCCTTCAGCCGGGCCGCGCGCATCAAGGAGCTGGTGGGCCTGCTCGCCGAGTCCTTCGAGGTGAAGAACCGGTGGCCGCTCGAGGTCGCGGCGATGGTGCTTCACCTGGGCGTGGTGACCTTGCCTCGCGCGACGGTGCAGCGAGCGTTCGATGGCGAGGAGCTCTCGGCGGAGGACGCGCAGAAGTTCGCCGCACTTCCGCTCGTCGCCGAACGCCTGCTCTCGAAGATTCCCCGGCTCGAGCCGGTGCGCGACCTCCTCCGTGTCTACCCACAGCGGCGCGCGACCCGGGATTCTGACCTGAGCGTCGAGCTCTTGAGAGTCGCGGCCGACTACGAGGCGCTCGAGCGGCGCGGTCACGAGCCGGAGGTCGCGCTCGCCGTGCTGCGTGGCCACCCGGGCGCTCCTGAAGAGGTGCTCGCCGAGCTGGGGGTGCTGCTCGGCATGCGGGCGACGGTGAAGGTGAGCGAGGTGCGGCTCGACGAGGTTCGCCCCGGCATGGTCTTCGTCGACGACGTGCGCTTCACCAACGGGACCTTGTTGGTGCCCAAGGGCTTCGAGGTGAGCCGCTCCTTCGTCGAGCGTTGTCTCCACTTCGCGCCCGGGTCGGTGCGAGAGCCGCTGCGGGTCCGCCTGCGAGTCTGAGGTGGCCGAGGCGGCGGCTTTCGCTCACGATGGCGTGGCGTGTGCCCGGACGACGCTCAGCTGGCGGCCTTTCTCGAGGGCGCGCTCGGCCCCGACGAGGTGGCGGCCCTCTCGGAGCATCTGTCGGAGTGCGCGAGCTGTCGGCGGCTCGTCGCGGCGGGCTCGAGCGTGGTGTCGACGGCCAACCCGCTCGACCGGTACGTGCTGCTCCACGAGGTGGGGGCGGGCGCGATGGGCGTCGTCTTCGCCGCGTGGGACAACAACCTCGACCGACGCGTCGCCTTGAAGATGCTGCACCCGGGCGCGGAGGAGGGCCGGGAGGAACGGCTCGCCAAGGAGGCCCGCTCGCTCGCCCGGCTCTCGCACCCGAACGTGGTGGCGGTCTACGACGTCGGGCGCTCGGGAGACGGCGTGCACGTCGCGATGGAGTTCGTCGACGGGCAGACGCTGAGGCAGTGGCTGAACGAGCCGCGCGCCGAGCGGGAGATCCTCGAGGTCTTTCGGGAGGCCGGCGCCGGGCTGCTCGCTGCACACGAAGCGGGGCTCGTCCACCGCGACTTCAAGCCCGACAACGTGCTCATCGGACGAGATGGTCGGGTGCGTGTCTCGGACTTCGGGCTCGCGCGGGTCGGGGCGGTGCGAGCCGGGCCGGCCGTCGATGTCGGCACCAGCTCGCTGACCCGTACCGGCATGGCGGTGGGAACGCCGGCGTACATGTCACCCGAGGCGTTGCGTGGCGACGTGGTGGACGCGCGGTCCGATCAATTCAGCTTCTGCGTCTCGCTCTGGGAAGCGCTCGCCGGTGCGCGGCCCTTCACCGGCGCGAGCTCGGAGGAGCTGCGGACGCGCATCGAGAGCGCGAGCTTCGAGCCCGGGAAGACGGCGGTCTCCCGGGGGCTCGAGCAGGTGCTGCGGCGCGGGCTGTCGGCGGACCCAGCGCGGCGGTTCGCCAGCCTGAACGAGCTCTTGGCCGCGCTCGAGCCTCCCTCCGCGCGCTGGTGGCCGGTCGCCGTGGCCGCGGCCGTCGTTCTCCTCGGGGTGTTCGGCGTGGCGCTCGTTCGGGCGCAGCGCGACGTGTGTGAAGGCAGCCAGGCGGCGCTCGCGGCGGTCTGGAGCGACTCGCAGCGCGCGAAGGTGAGTGAGGTGCTGCGCGCCGGTGGAGCAGAGGCGTCGCAGGTCGCCGTCGAGCGTGCCCTCCAGGAGTGGGGCACTGGGTGGACGCGCGCGCGCACCGAGGCCTGTCGAGCCACTCAGCGAAAGGAACAGTCGGAGGGGCTGCTCGATCAACGCATGCAGTGCTTCGATGGGCAGCTGCGCGAGACGGAGGCGCTGGTGGCGGAGCTCATGAAGGCCGACCGCACCTTCGCCGAGCGCGCCCTCGAAGCAGTGTCGAGCCTCCCGCCACCGGAGGCGTGTGCCCCCGAACGAGTGGCGCAGCGTGTTCCAGTCCCCAAGGACCGAGCAGCCATCGAGCCGTTGGTCGCCGAGCTCGCCCGGCTGCGCGCGGTGTCCCTCGCTGGCCGGTTCAAGGAAGCCAGAGATGGCGCCGAGCAGCTGGTGACGAAGGTGCGCGCGGTGCATCACACGCCCTTGCTCGCCTCGACGTTGCTCTTCTTCGGAACGGTGCTCGAGCGCACGACGGAGTTCGAGGCGAGCCATCGCGTCCTGGTGGAAGCAGTCAGCGTGGCGGAGACGGCGCGGGACGACGAGGTCGCCGTCGGTGCGCTCGCGCAGCTCAGCTACGTGACGGGCGTTCGGCAGAGTCAGTTCGCCGCAGGCCAGGCGTGGATCGAGGTTGGCCGTGGGGCGCTGACGCGGCTGGGCGGCTCGGCCAGGCTCGAGGCCGAGCTCGAGGGGAGTCAGAGCATCCTGCTGAGGGATTCGGGGAAGCTCGACGAGGCGCTCCGTCACGAGGAGACCCGGGCGACGCTGCTCGAGGCGCTCGGGCCTTCCGCGGCGCTCGCGGTGTCGCAGTCGATGGTGCGGCGCGGGCGCTTGTTGAGCGATCTCGGCCGGTACGACGACGCGCGGCGAATGCTCGAAGACGCGGTGACTCGCCAGGAGGCGCTGCTCGGCCCGATGCACCCGGAGCTCGCGGCGACGCTCAACCCGTTGTCGATGGCGTGTCGGCGCGGAGGGCAGCTCGACTGCGCGGCGCACGCGGGGGAGCGCGCGCTGGCCATCGGGACGAAGACGTTGGGCGAGTCCTCGCTCGAGGTTGGGTACACGCTCAACCACCTGGGCAACGTGTACGCGGTGCGCGGCGAGTGGGCGAAGGCGCTCGCGACGTTCCAGCGCGTGCTCGGCATCGGAGAGAAGCACCTCGGCACCGAGCATCACGAGGTCGGCATGGCGCACGCGAACCTGTGCTGGTCGCTGCGGTGGCTGCGGCGGATCGACGAGGCGGAGGTCGAGTGCGCCCGGGCGAAGGTGTTGGTGGTGCCGAAGCTCGGCGAGCAGCACGGCTACACCTCGGAGGTGCTGCACCAGATGGCGGTGCTGAAGCGACTGCGCGGGCTGGCGAAGGAGGCCTTGGCGCTCGAGGAACGCGCGCTCGCCGGCGCCGAGGCGGTGCTCGGACCGAATCATCCGCAGCTCGCTGATCCGCTCACCGGCCTTGGGCTGGCGGAGTTGGCGTTGGGGAAGAAGAGGGAAGCGGCGGTCGCGCTCGAGCGGGCCATCAGCTTGATGGGCAACACCTCGACGAAGGCCGAGCTCGGAGAGGCGACGCTGGGGCTCGCAGTGGCGACCGGTTCCTGCGCGAAGATGGTCGAGGGGCTGCGGTTGCTCGACGAGGGCGGCGCTTCGAGTGCCGAGAAGGATCTCGCGGTCGCGCTTCGAGCGAAGTGTCCTTGAGGCCGCAGGCGCTCGCGGGAGGCCGTCGATGAGCGCGGTCGTGAATGCGCGCCAGGGCTCGAAATGGTGGCGGTGGCGGAGGTCGGCTCCGAAGCCTCGAGGGCCGAAGGTGCGACGAATTTGCCAATCGGCAAGCCCTCGCCGCCGGTCGGGCCGAGTCGTCGTCGAACAGGGGTGGCGGTGCGGAGGTCGGCTCCGAAGCCTCGAGGGCCGAAGGGCGCGACGAGCTTGCCAACCGTCCAGCGCTCCGTCGGTCGGGCCGAGTCGTCGTCGATGCGTCAATCTCGCGACGCAACTGTGGTTGGTGGACATCCTCGACATGAGGGACGTGCTGACGCGTGGAGAACGGAGGCAGTACTCTTTCGACTTCGAGTCCGAAGCGGCGAGGTGAGTCGGTGAAGGGGACGCCGGGCTCGGTCGAGAGTCTTTGAGCCCCTTGAGCACGGAGTGCTCGCGCGCGCCGACGAGATCGACGCGCATCCGCCGGTCGGAAGCCTCGCGCGAGGAATGCAGCTGAGTGCGTCTCGAGATTGACGCATTGGCCCCGACCGGCCCCGGCCGCGCAGTGGAGCGGTGCAACAATCGGTGAAGGCGTCAACCACGAGTGGTTGCGTCTCGAGATTGACGCATTGGCGCCGACCAGCCCCGGCCGCAGTGGAGCGGTTGCAACAATCGGTGAAGGTGTCACTCGCGGTTCTTGCGTCTCGAGATTGACGCATTGACTGCGACCCGGCCGGCGGTGAGGGCTGGGCGTGTGGCACGTTCATCGCGCCCTCCGGCCCTCGAGGCTTCGGAGCGGACGTCCGCCACCGCCACCATTTGGAGCCCTGGCGGGTCGTGTCCACTCGACCCACTCGATCAACCCGACTCGAGCGGCGCCGAGCCTGATCGGCGCCGGGCCTGATCACGACGACCCAACTCACTCGTCACTCACCTCGACGCGAGTCGGACCTTGCGACAGCCCCCAAATCGAGAACCCTCCGAGGACGAGCGCGCCGACGCCAGCGCCCACCGAGAGGCCCTGAAGCCCACTCGAGTTGCCGCTCAACACGAGCCCGACGATTCCGAGGCTCAGCAGCGACGTCGCGAACGACAGCCCGACGATCGACCAAGTGAGCCTCGCGATGCTCGCAGGTTTGACGACCGCGACCCCGCGCCCACCGCGCAGCTCGCCCAAGGTAAAGCTGGCCGGCACCACGTCGCCACCTTGCACTCGCAGCACCGCGCCGCGCCGAATCGAGACCGAGCACGGCATGGCACACACGTCCACCGTGCCTGCCCAGGCCTTCCCATCGCCTGAGGTGCGCCCGTGTCGCTCCTCGACCACGCGCGTCTCCCCAGCTGGGCTCTCGACGCGGAGCTGCACGAGGTCATCGGCCGACAAGAGCGCTCCGGGTGACGTCAGCGCGGGCAGCCTCGGCGTGGGCGCCGGCGTCGACCGAACGCCACCACTCCGAAGCTGCCCGGACGGGTCGACGAGGAACGACAACACGAACACCAGCCGCGAATCGATCGCCGGACACGACGGCTCCGCGCTGCTCACCTCCCGCTGCCCGAGCGAGGTGCCCTTCGCGTCCGTCACCGAGACCTTCGCCTTGAAGCCGCCGCCCTCGGGCACCACCTCGCCTTCGATGAACGCCTCGGCTGGCTCGCGAAAGACCGGCTGGCCGAGCTTCACTTCGAGCGCGCGTTGGAGCTCCGCTGCTGACGAACAGCCCTCCGGCGCCCGCCAGCTGAGCCGCCAGGCCTGAGGACTCTGCGAGAGGACGAGGAGCGTGAGGGAGGTCAGCATCGGCCGCTCACGCCAAGGCGAACAGATAGTCGACGTACGACCGCACCGCCGCGTCGAAGCCCTTCACGTTCGGGTTCGTCGAGTCGATGAGGAAGTACTCGTCAGGCGCGTGCGCGCGCTGGCCGTGCCCAAGGCCGAAGTGCCCCGCAGCGAGCGAGAGCGGCGCTCCGGTGAAGAGGTAGCCCGGCCACGACCCGCCGAGCCGTGGGTTCATCACCGGAGTGAGGCCCGCCTTCTTGTACGTCGCGACCTGCGCGGTGATCAGCCGTGACGACGCGGAGGTCGTCGTCGGGTCGTACGCTCCCGAGACGCGCACCTCGAGGTCCGAGAACCCTCGCTTCGCCAGGTGCGCTCGCAGCTTCGCCTCCGCGTCACGCGCCGTCATGTCCGGCACGAGGCGAAAGTCGAGCTTCGCGGTCGCCCGGTTCGGGAGCACCGTCATGCCGCCGGGACCGGTGTACCCGCCGACGAGCCCTTCGATGTTGACGGTCGGCCGCGCCGCGAGGTCCGCCAGGGCCGTCTTCCAATCGGAGTCCCGCGCCCAGGTCGTCACCCCGAGCCCCTTCTTCGCCTGCGCTTCATCGGTGCGCTTCGCTGCGTCGGCGATCATCGCCAGCTCGGTGGACGAGAGCGGCTTCACCTTCTCCAACCACCCGTCGATCGCCGGGTCGCCCTTCGCGTCGATCAACGTCGCGAGCGCCTGGACGAGATGGAACGCCGGGCTGTCGAGCCGCGCCCGGTTGGAGGAGTGCACGTCGTTCGTCGCGCCACGGCCCCACTTCTCGGCGCTGGCGATGAGCTCGCACTCGACCACGCCCTTGGCGCCGAGGTTGATGATCACCGAGCCGTCCTTGTTCTGCGAGGCGAACGGCATGAACACGCCGTCGGTCTTCGCGAGCGCGGCCTTCACCTCGTCGACCGCGAGCACCTGATGGAAGTGGGGCGAGCCGATCTCCTCTTCACCTTCCGCCACCAGCACGAGGTTGACCGGCAGCTTCTTTCCGGCGCCCCGAATCGCGTGGAGCGCCGCGAGGAAGGCCGACTGCGGGCCCTTCTGGTTCACCGCGCCGCGGCCCATCACCGCCTTGCCGAGCTCGGGCAGGTCGACGACCCTCGCCTCGAACGGAGGCGACGCCCACTCGGCCGGGTTCGCCTGCTTCACGTCGTACATGAAGTAGAGCCCCACGGTGCGCTTGGCCTTGGCGTCGAGCGTCGCGAACACGCCTGGCACGCCGTCGGTCGGCACTTGCTTCACCGTGTCGAAGCCGGCCGAGGTGAGCAGCTCCGAGAGCAGCTTCGCGCCGTCGGCCACCCCTCGATTCTCGGCCGCGATGGTCGGAGAACGGATCCACGTCTGCAGGCGCGCGAGCGCTTCGTCGTGCCGTCTGGCGATCTCGGCGTCGATGGCATCGGGCGCGCCCCAGGACGGCCGAGCCCACGGCTGCACGAGCCCGGTCGCGAGGGTTCCGAGCGAGACGGTGCGACGAGAGAGTCGGGCTGCGCGCATGGGAGGCTCCGCGGGGGAAGGTGACTTCGATCGTCTACAGCGCCACGCCAGCGAGATCGACTCCAGCTTGTCTCCATCACCAAGTCCGCAGGACGGGAAACGACGGCGCCTCGCCATCGGAGAGCGGACCAGCTCGGTGTGGAGTGGTCCGAACGCCTTCACCTTCTTCGACCCGGTCGGCTTCATCGCGAACCGCTGGGCGCTCTCGTGCGGTTGCGTCATGTCGCCGTCGGAGACATAGTGTCTCCACTGGAGACATGGTCATGACCGAGACTCCGATGAAGCTGGCGGCGCGCGACGGGTTCCAGTTGGCGCTGAGCCACTTCCTTCCCGAGGGGAAGGCGCGTGGGGTCGTCTTGATGCTCGGCGCGACGGGTGTTCAGCGCCGGTTCTATCGCCGCTTCGCCGAGCTCCTCGCGGAGCAGGGGCTCGAGACGGTGACGGTCGACTATCGAGGCATCGGCGATTCGCGGCCGTCGACGCTCGCGGGCTTTCCTTGCACCTACGCCGACTGGTTCGACCTCGACGTGCCCACCGCCTTCGACTTCGCCCGGTCGCGCGGGCCGGTGGTGGTGGTGGGGCACAGCTTCGGCGGGCACGCGTTCGGACGGCTGCCGTCTCCCAACGACGCGCTCGGCCTGGTGACGGTCGGCTCGGGCGCGGCTTGGAGCGGCTACATGACGCCCGGCGAGCGGCTCCGGGCGGAGTTCTTCTGGAAGGTCGTCGGGCCACTCGCGGTGTCGGTGGCCGGCTACGTCCCGGGGAAGGTGTGGGGCGGAGAGGATCTGCCGCTCGGCGTGTATCGGGATTGGCGGCGGTGGAGCCAGTTCCCCAACTACTTCTTCGACGACGCGACGCTCGACCTGAAGCGCGTGTTCGCCCGCGTGACGGTGCCGGTGTTGGGGCTCACCGCTCGAGACGACGCGTGGATTCCTCCGACGTCGATGGAGGTGTTCCTCTCGCATTACTCCAACGCGCCGCTCACCCTCGAGACCCTCGAGCCGCGCGAGTGGGGCGTTCGCAGCATCGGCCACATGGGGCCCTTCCGCCGCGATGGGTTGCCGAAGGTGTTTCCGCGGTTGCTGCGCTTCATCGACGAGCGGCTCGCCGAGCACCACGGTTCTCGCGCGGCTTGATCAAACCGCTCCATCGGCGCCCGAGCCCGAATCGAGTCAGGGGAGCAGCGCGTCCAGGCGAACGAGATGCGATGAGGTCGGCCACTTCGCGCGGAAACGAGCGAGCCGCGCGCGGGCCTCGTCCGAACGGCCGAGCGTCACCAACGCCTCGATGGCGATGACCTCTCGCTCCTGTGACAGCGAGCTCTCGGGGAACTTCGCCGCGTGGGCTTCGACGGCAGCCAGCGCGTCCTTCGCCCGACCGGCTCTCGCCGCGCTCATCGCGTCGTCCAAGCCCTGGAGCTCCTCGTCAGTCGTCGCAGCTGCTGGCGGCGGGGGCTTGGCCTTCGGCTCCTCCGGCGGCGCGCTCGGCTTCTTCACCACCACCGTCGGCTTCGGCGGCGGCGGCGGCACGTTCACCGGTTCCTCGGGCGGAATCGGCGGCGGCGGTTCCTCCTTCGCCACCACGCTCGGGGGCGGGGCCACGACTGGCGGCAGCGGCTCCTCGCGCTTCGAGTTCCTCTGCGTCGCGTAGAGCCCGACGCCCGCTGCGCCCAACACGCTCGCCGCGATGAAGGCCTTCACTCCGACGCCGAGGCCGGTCGCTCCCACCGTCGCGCCGACACCACCTGCCGCACCAGCGCCCGATGCACCCGCCCCCGAGCCACTCGTGGGATCCGGCGCGCTCGGACCACCCCCACCATCTCCACCCCCGCCACCACCACCCGGCGGGAGGTCGAACAGGAACGCCACCTTCGCAGTCAACCGCTCGAGCTGCCGCTCACTCGGCGCGTCCACCTCGGCGCTCTCGAGCAACTCGCGCAACGTCGGGTCGCCGCCGTCCTCCGACAGCCACGGCTTGAGCTCGTTCGTCATGCGCTCACCTGCCGTTCCCGAGCCACGAAGGCCTCGATGTGCTTTCGCGCCGCGTACAGCCGCGCGTACGCCGTCTGGAGCGGCACGCCCACCGCCTCGGCCACCTCGTGCATCGAGGTCTGCTCCAGCTCGAAGAGGACGAACACCGCGCGCTTGTCTTCGTCGAGCTCGTTGAGCGCCACCTCCAACCGGGCGCGGGCCTGCCGCAGCGCAATCTGCCGCGCCGCCGTCTCCCCGCTGTGGCTGCGCTCCGGCGCCTTCTCGTCCGTCGTCTCGCGCTTCACGTACGCCTTGCGCCGCCAGTCCGAAGCCACCCGCAGACAGATGCCGTACAGCCAGGTGTCGAGCGACGAGCGCCCTTCGAACTCCGGGAGCCGCCGGTGCACCACCACGAAGACTTCCTGGGCGGCGTCCTCCACTTCGAGCTCCCGCACGCCGAGCCGCCGCATCGTGCGCCACACCATCGGCGCCTTCGTCCGATAGAGCGTCTGGAAGTCGGGCGCAGCTCCGCGCGTCGCCGTGGCGGGCATCAGCGCACCCGTCCGAAGACGCGTTGCAAGGTGAGCGGCGCCTCTCCGGTGAAGCGCGCGAGGGCGAGCCAGGCGGTCTCCGGTGCCTGGCTGGAGGCGAGACACCGCGCGGCCTCGTCGGGTGTCTCCACCGCCGCACAGAACGTGTCGAGCCAGGCCTGCTCGAGCGCCGCGGCGAGCCGACTGGAGAGCCCCTTCACGAGCTTCTCCTGGAGCGACTCCGCGGTGGGAACGACGGCGCGATGGGCGGTGAGCCCCGCGGGGCGGTGGGTGACGTCGTGGTCGAGGTCGTCGCCCTGTTGCCGTTCTTCGGTCTTCACCGTGAGCGGCGCCTTGGTGCCCGGGAGCGCGAAGGACACCTCCAGCGTCCCCGCGTGCTTCGCGGTCACCTGCACCGCCTTGAAGTCGAAGCGCTTCGACACCGGGCGTGTCTTGTACACCGTCTTCGTCACCGTGCGGGTGGCCGGGCGCGTCTTGCTGACGTACTCGTTGCGGTACTCGGTGACGGTGCGAGTCACCGGCCGGGTGCCGTAGCAGGTCTGGTAGCGCGTGCCCGAGCCGCACGAGTAGGTGTACGACTCGGTGGTGGTGACGGTGCGCGTGTACGGCCGCGACTCGTAGGCCATGTACGACTCGGTGTAGTTCTCGGTGACGTTCTCCGTCGTCTGGTAGCTCTCGCTCTCCGTCCAGGTGACGAAGGTGTCGATGGGTTGGCGGCGAACGTCGCTCTCCACCGCGCCAGCGACGCTCACCGGGAGGCCAACCGAGGGCTCTGGCGAGAACCAGACCGAGCGCTTGAAGGTGTCGTCGAGGCCCCCACGCACCGTCGAGGCGAGGCTCGCGCTCCCGCGCACCGATTCGGTCAGCTGCAAGGCCGCCCGGCGCTCGGGCATCGGCGGCACCACCGGCGGAGCGCCATGAAAGTGGTCGCAGTACTGCGCGAGGAAGCGCGCCAGCCAGGGAGTCTTCGCCAACGAGCCAAGCACCGCGCAGCGGCGGGCGCCGACGGCCTGGGTGGCCGAGCGGGCTTCGATGCCCACCGTGACGAGCCCGGCACCTTCGAGCCGTTCTCCGAGCGCACCGAGCCGTGCCTCGGCCTCGAGCGGTTGGCTCACGGTGAGCGGTTCTTGAAGCCACGTCGCCACCGCCTTTCCGACCTCGGCGCGCTCGGACTCCAGCGCCTCGCGTCCATTCGCCCCTCGACGAAGGAGCGCCTCACCTGCCTGCACGCCGTCGAGCGCGGCCTCGAACCGGTGCGCCGCCCGCGCCGTCTTCACCGCCTCCAGTTGCTCCGCGAAGACCCGCTGGAGCGCCTGCGTCCTCCCGGTCTTCGCCCGCGCGTCCGAAGGATCCTCCCCGAGCGCGGCGTCGAACGACGCGAGCGCCTCCGAGGCCCGGCCCGAGCGCAGCGCGTCTTCTCCACGCAGGGTGGCCGCCGGCACGCAGGTCGACAGCAGCAAGAGGCTCAGGAACGACCGCACCCCTCGCTCCTTCCCATGCTCGGGAGCGCACGCAAAGCTCGGGCGTCAGCGTGCCAGGCTCGCGCCTCGCCCGACTCGATGGGCGCCCAGCCTGATGGAACGGTTGAGAGAATCGGAACGCATCGCGCCTCACTCGAAAGGGACAGCCGTGAGTGGGAACACGAGCGCGCGATTTTGAGACGCCTCAGGCAGACCCGCATCGCCCAGCTTCAGGGCTTCACGACGGCGAGCGGGCTCACCAGGCGCACCACGCGCTCCTCCGAGTCGCGGGTGACGACGCCGAGGTCGAACGCGGCCGTGTAGTCACCTGACAACAGCCCTTCTGCGTAGGGCTCCCCACCTTCCACCCTCAGGCTGCCAACTTGTCCCGGCCACCAGTCCCTCCCGTCCGAGACCTTCAGGAAGGTGAGGGGCAGCTTGTCGCGGTCGAAGATGACGAGGAAGGCGTCGGCGAACTGCGCGCTCGGGTCGAACGCGTCGGACAGCTCGAACACCACCTCGACCGAGGAGGTCACGAGCAGCTGACAGGTCGGGCACCCCGAGCCCCCTGGCTGCGGGCCGAGCTGGCCGAGGTGCACGTCGCTCACCGACGACCAGAGGCGCATGGGCGCGAGGATTCGAGGGCCGGTCGCCGCACCCCACGCCAATCGACAGCTCGAGGCGCCCCCGAACACCCAGGGAGAATAGGGCGCCTTCCACGAGCTCTCGCGAAGGGACGAGGGGCAGCCCTGGAAGGTGGGCAGCACGCAGCTCTCCGGCAAGCTCCCGCAGTCCGAAGCGGTCAACCCATCGACGAGCCGGCCGCGTGAAGCGCTCCCCACGCACGCGCGCAGGTTCGAGCACGCCGTGCTGCTTCGCTTCATCATCTCTTCCGCGCGCGAGACGTCGAGCCGGCGTTGAGGTTGAGCCACCCCCTTCGTGCAGAGCGGTTGGCCCGACAGGTAGAGCAGCCTCGCCATCGTCGACGCTCTCCAGCCCGAGGGGACCGGCCCCGCAGGGAACGAGCCGAGCAACCGCGCCGCCGCGCCAGCGACCAGCGCCGACGAGGCCGAGGTGCCCGTCACCGACGCAGGCATCTCGAGGCCACGGCCCCGGCTCACGAACGAGCTGCCGCACTCGAGCGCGGAGGGCGCCCGAGGCAGCGCTGGGTGGTTGGCGAAGACGCGCTCGCCGGGCGCCATCAAGAAGGGCATCGAGCCGCGGAGCGTCACCGTCGAGAGCGCGTCGCCGTAGGTCGTCGCGCCGACCGGCAGCACCGGCGCCCAGCGAACCACACCGCGGCACGAGGCCTGCTCACCGAACGCGGCCGGGAGGAAGGACGACTGCGCCGGCGCCGCGTCGAGGCCAGCGCAGGGCGTCTGGGCCGTCCCTCGGTTCTCCGACAGCTTCGCCGTCGTCGCCGCCCGCTCGAGCACCGAGTTGCCGCTCGAGGCGGCGATGAAGACCGCCGGGCCCGCCGCATCCATCTCGCCCGCGACCGCGAGCACGTACCGGAGCGTCTCGCCCGCGCCGTCTTCCCACGTCTCACAGCTGTCGACGCCAGTGAGCGCGGCCGGCTTCGCGAACTCGGGCGGCGCTCCGACGCTGAGGTTCACCACCAACGGCGCGGTGCGGGAGAAGGCCCGGCCGTTGTCGAAGAGCGCGAAGTCGACGCTGCGAGCGACGCTCGACAGGCTGCCCTGACCGTTTCGGTCGAGCGCCCGGTAGGACCAGAGGTTCGCCGTCGGCGCCACGCTGCGAATGAGCGCCGCCATGTGCGCGCCGTGCGGGTGAACCGGGCTCGGCAGGCCCGTCTCGAAGGGCGGCAGCTCTCGCTCGACCACCACGCCCAGCGTCGACTGCCAGGTGGGGTCGACGCCGGTGTCGATGAGCGCGACGTCGACGGGCGCGGGCGTGCCCGGGGGAGGAACGGCAGCTCCGATGCGTGTGTTCGCCCAGCTCACCGTCGACGAAGGGAGCGTCGCCTCGACGTCCTGCACCGAGGCACCACAGCTGCGCGCCACCAGCACTGGCGGCTGCCGGGTGCATCGCCCGTTTCCGTCCGGGGCGCAGGAGAAGGGAGCGAGCCCCAGCATCGCCGCCGCGGTTGCCCTGAGCGTCTTGACGATGGCGCAGCTCTGCTCCGGCCGGGTCCTCGCTGGCTTCCACTCGGGCCGCCCTTCGTCGCGATGCTCGAAGGAGACGAGGTAGCTGCGCCGATGTCCGTCGCGCCGCATCGCCGGCACCGCCGCGCCAACGCTTCGGTCGTGCAGCACCGAGGTGAGGACCGTTCGGAAGTCGCCGGGGCTGGTGGGCTCGAACCACCTCGGCTGTGGCACCACCGCCGCTTCCATGGTGGCTTCGAACGAGGCCGGGAACGCCCCAGTCCAGAACGCCGTCTCGAGGGTGAAGGCGTCGCTCCGGCACGCGCGCTCGGCGCCAATCGTCTGTGGCAGGTAGTAGGGAGGGAGCTGCGCGAGGGCAGTTCCCCAGGCGACCGAGATGAGGGTGAGGGCAGACGTCACGCAGACCTCCGGGCAAGGGCTCGACCCTGGTACTCGATGACGACGGAGAACCTTTTTCTGGGACTTTCGAAAAAAGAGCCGAGCGAGGCGCGAAGTACCGAGGACGACGACGATGCGCGACGAAGAAATCGACCAGCTGCTCCAGCACACGGAACGCGCCACGGCAGGCGTGGAAAATTCCAACGAAGCGCCCATCGACGAGGGGGTGCTGCTGGCGTACCGCGCGAATCGGCTGAGTGAAGCCGAGGCCGAGGCGGTCGAGCGCCGGCTGGTGCGGGACCCAGAAGCCCGGGCGCTGCTCCGCGAGCTCTCCCAAGACGTCAGCCAGAGCGAGGTGGACTCGGTCGTTCGCGTGCTGCCGACCAACGTCATCTCTCTCGCGAGCCGTCGGCGCCGGGTGGTGACGTTGACGGTGGCGACGCTGGCGGCGGCTGCCGGGTTGACCGTCATTCTCAGCCTGCGCACCACGCCCCAGGCCGGGTACCTCTTGGAGGTGGAGGGCGGCACCTCGGCGACCCGCGGCGACGTGCGCCCGGCCCTCGTCCTCACCGCCGAGAACCGGCTCCTCGTTCGTTTGAGAGCGGAGCGGGCCACCACCGAGCCTCGCGTCATGGGCGTCTTCGTCGAAGGCGAGCAGGGCCAGTTGCTCGCGCTTTCGCCCGAGGTCGCTCAGCACGCTGGCTCGTTCGAGGCGACCCTCACTCGGGCCAACCTCGGGCTCGCTCCAGGGCCCCAGCGGCTGTGGCTGCTGGTGGCCGAGGACCCAGCGGTGCTGCGCGCGGTGGTGGGCCGCCCGCAACGCGCCGTCGCCGGAGATGGCCTCGCCTGGCATGGGCTCGACCTCGAGGTGCGCTCCGAATGAAGGCGCTCCTCGGCAGCGACGAGGCGGGCACGCTCGCCCTCATCGACCGGGTCTCGCGCTCGGAGCCAGCCGCCGTGCGCACCCTCACCGAGCGGCTCCTCCCGGTGGTGCGCGCGCGGGTGCGTCGACTGCTCGCCCGTCGTCCCGACCTCGCTCAGCTGGACGCGAACGACGTCGTCCAACACGTCTTTCTCCGCCTCCTCGAGAACGGGGCCAGCCAGCTCAAGAAGTGGAGCCCGGAGCGCGGCGCCACCCTGGAGGGCTACGTCGGCATGGTGAGCGAGCGAGAAGCCGGAAACGTCGGCCAGAAGGTGGCCTCGAGAGAGCGCTTCGAGGCGCAGGAGGGAGACGTCGAGGCGCCCAGCGTCGAGCCCTCGCCCGAGAGCCGGGTGGTGGAGCGCGACACGGCGAACCGCCTGACCGCGTTCCTCTCGGCCGAGCTGCCACCCAAGGGCCAGCTCGTCCTCAAGTGTCTGTACGCCGATGGGCTCGACGCCGACGAGACGGCGCGAATGCTCGGAGTGAATCGGCAGGTCGTCTACAACTGGCAGCACCGCATTCGGGTGCTCGCACGGCAGTTCCTCCCGGCCGCGGTGGGGTGAAGCAGGACCGTCGGAGCAGCAGGCCCAGCAGCGGCGAGTTGAAGGCGGCGAGGGGCTCTGGAATAGACCGGCCTCGTGAACCGGCTGGTCGCCTTGCTGGTGTTCGCCGCATGCGCCCGTCCCGCCGCGCCGCCGCTCGAGGTTCGGGTGCTCCTCGCCTCGTCGTTCGAGTCGTCGCCCGAGGCCCCGGAGCGTTGGTGGTTCGACGCGCCGGTCGCGCCGGTGCTCGTGGTGTCCACGGCCAGCCCCGACGAGCTCGAGCTGCGGTGGCAGAAGGCGCCCCTCTCGGCGAAGCGCCGCCCGGTGGACGGTGGACGCGCACAGGTGATGCTCGAGCTCGAGCGGCCGGCGGACGGTGAAGGGGTGCTCGAGGTGTCCGATGGCGTGCGGACGCGCTCGCTGCGCTTCGTGTTTCGTCCCTCGACTGTCGTGGTGACGGAGCGGCTGGCGAGGTTGGCCACCGAGCACCCGGAGCAGGTCGACGCGGCGTTGCGGGCGCTCCCGCGTGAAGACTGGCCGGCCGGGTGTATGGGCGCGGCGCGGCGAGCCGAGCAGGACGCCAAGGTGGACGCCTACCTCGCCTGCGCGGAGGGCGCGGGGCAGCGAGGGTTTCCCAGTGAGCGCCTCGCCCGCCGCGTCGCCGCCTTCTTCTGGGCGCGTCGCCTTGGCCACTGGGCCCGCGCGAGAACGCTGATGGCCGAGCTCGAAGTCGAGACGACGCGCTTCGGCGACCCGCGGCTCCGCTCACAGTTCGGGTACCAGCAGGGCGTCTTCCTCGCCGACACCGGCGACCCGCGGCTGGCGGAGACGGTGCTCCAGCGCGCCATCACCGACGCGGAGGAGGCGCTCCAGCCCCACGAGGCCGCGCTCGCCCGCGGTTACCTCGCCGTCGTGCTCTCGGAGTCGGGGAAGCACCAGGCTGCGCTCGAGCTCGTCCGCCGCCTCGACGGCCCACCGCCCGCTGGCCTCTCCCGCGCGGATCAGCTCGTCGTCCGCAGCAACGTGACGTGGGTGCGGCTGCGGGCCTTCGCGCAGGACGCGCCAGTGGAGCCGACCGCGCTGCACGCCGCCCTGAGCGCGCTGCTGGCCGACACCCGCGCGGCGGGAAACGACCTCGATGCCTCGAACATCGCCGCGAACCTCGCCTTCCTCGAGCTGCTCCTCGGCCGGCTCGACGACGCCACCCGCAGCGCGGCCCTCGCGCGCACCCTCGCCGCCGGCACCGGCACGGTGGAGTCGTTGTTCCTCGACTGGCTCGATGGCCGGCTCGCGCTCCGGCGAAACGACGGCCGAGCCGCCCTCGCGGCCTTCGAGGCGATGCAGCGCCATGCGGAGCACGCGACGCCAGGGGTCTCCACCGATGCGTCGTGGCGCGCGCACCTCGGCCGGGCGGAAGCCGCGCTGTTGTCGGGCAAGAAGGCCGACGCCGCCACCGCCCTCGCCGCCGCCAGGAGAGCGCTCTCGAGCCAGGGCCGCCACTTCGCCGAGCCCGGGGAACGCCTGGTCTTCTTCGAGGACCGCCGCCGTGCCGTCGCCGACGCCGTGGAGCGCTTCGCCGCGGCCAACGCCTGCGAGCTCGCCTGGCAGCTGGCCGACGACGGGCAGGCCTGGCTCGCGCGCAGCTTCGAGTCCGACCGGAGGTTTCGGCTCACCGCGCTGTCGCCCGAGGCGCGGGCCAAGTTTGGAGAGGAAGAGGAACGCTACGCCCGCGAGCGGGAGCGGGTGCTCTCCGATGAAGCGCCCCACCTCGCGTCGGTCGAGGAGCTCGAGGCGTGGAAGGTGCGGCATCAGGAGGCGATGGAGCAGCTCCGCGCGAAGGCCGGACAGCTCGCGAGGTTGCTCGATGACGCGGTCGGCGAGCGCGCGCACCGGTCCTTCGAGGCGCGCGACCTCTCGAGTGACGAGGCGGTGCTCGAGGTCTTCCAGACGCCCGTCGCCCGGCGCGCCTTCCTGGTGCGCTCCAGCCGGGTGAGCTGTCTCACCTCGCCCGAGGCGCTCGAGGGACGAACGCTCGACGGTGTCGCGCACCTCTATGTCGTCGAAGGTGGAACGCGGCTGTGGCCGTCCGCCGCGCTGGTGAAGGTGCTCGAGCGGGCGACGGTGAGCGTGCTGCCGAGCGCGACCTGGCTCCATCAGGAACGGGCGGCTCGCGGAGCCGGTGCCTTGGTGGTTGGTGACGCGCGCTTCGACCTCCCGCACGCGCGCTCAGAGGCGAAGGCGATGGCGCAGCTCCTCGAGGGCGAGCTGCTGCTTGGAGACGCCGCCACCTTGTCCGCCGTCGTCTCGAAGTGGAGCGGCCGGGCCGTCTTTCACTTCGCCGGGCACGGGCGGCTCTCGCGGGAGACGCCATGGGAAGCGCGCCTCGAGCTCGCCCGCGGACAACAGCTCGACTTCGAGCTCTTGCTCTCGAAGCGCCCCACCCCGTGGCTCGCGGTGCTCAGCGGCTGCGACACCGGGTCGAGCCAGCGCGCTCCGGCCGACGGCATCGGGCTCGCCGAAGGGTTCCTCGCTGGAGGGAGCAGCGCGGTGTTGGCGACGACGGTCGAGCTGTCGGACTCGGGCGCGGGCCGGTTCGTCGAGCGCTTCTACCGGCACGGAGGAGCGGAGGATCCACCCGCGGCTTTTCGGCTCGCGGTGCTCGAGGCGGTGGCCCAGGGCGACGAGCGCTGGAAGGACTGGAAGCTCTTCGGCGGACGGACCGCGCCGCCCGAGCCCGTCATGGAGCCCGCCAGAGACCTTCACTGAGCCCAGCGCATGCCGTCGAGGCCGTCGGCGATGGTGACGCCCTCTGCCTGCAACGCGTCGAGCGCTGCGGTCCGTGCCTTGTCCGTGCCGGCCGCCACGCCGCTGCGCACGAGGGTGACGCGGTAGCCGCGGTTGAGCGCTCCGCGAGTCGTCCACGTCACGCAGCCGTCGGCGAAGACCCCGGTGATGACGAGGTGGGTGACCTGCCGCTCGCGCAGGGCCGCATCGAAGGCCGGGTTGGTGAACGCGTCGGGAGCGTCCTTCTCGAACATGGCGTCGGCGTCGATGGGCGCCCGCGGATCCCACGTCGCGCCCGGCGTGCCCCGCACCGTGGCGCCGTTGCGGAACGGATTCCCCACGTCTGCCGAGGTGTAGAGGTTCTCGACGCGAATGATGGGCAGGCCCTGTGCGCGGGCAGCCGCATGCAGCGCGGTCGCCGTCTCGAGCAACGGCTCGACCTGTGACTGCTTCACCGGCAGGCGGCCATCGGCCTCGAGCAGGTCGCGCTGCAGGTCGAGGACGATGAGGGCCGTCGTCGGCGTCTCGTAGGGGCCGATGGGGGCACCTTCGGAGGCGAGGCAGCCGGTGAAGGCGAGGAGGATGATCGAGAG
This sequence comes from Myxococcota bacterium, assembly GCA_052034585.1. GTDB lineage: Bacteria > Myxococcota > Myxococcia > Myxococcales > Myxococcaceae > Xiheimicrobium. The sequence continues at coordinate 38,661 of JBPOIJ010000007.1, read as the reverse complement.
ACGCAGCATGGTGACTCCGTGGGTGTCCGAACAGTGTTCGGAAATTGGCGCGACGAACCCGGTCGCGTGCGGGGTGAAAGGTCAGGTCGCGAGGTCGAGGCCGCGAACGAGGGCTTGAAGGCCCGCGCGGTCAGCACTCCCGAAGTCGGCGTCGAAGCCGTGCAGGTGGGTCACCTGGAGCATCGCCATGCCATGGGCGGCTGCCCACAACACGTACGACACCTGCTCCACGGTGGCTTGCGTCGCGCGCCGGCCTGCTGCGCCGAGCGCTTCCCGAACACCGTTCATCACGACGGCGTAGGGCGAGGCCGACGACACCGACTCGGCGAAGCTCTGCCTGCCCGACTCGAGGCGGCCGAAGAGCAACAAGAAGTCCTCCCGGTGTTCGCAGGCGAAGCCGACGTAGGCCAACCCGACCTCGACCAGCGCGGCGGCCGGCGTCTTTCCCTTGTCAGCCGCCTTCAGGAGCGCCGCCCCGAGCCGGTTCGAGGCCTCTCCCGCGAGCGTCGCCAGCAGGTCCTCGCGGCTGTCGAAGTACTCGTAGAGGCTGGCGGGGCTGAAGCCGGCCGCAGCCGCGACGGCGCGCAGGCTCACCTTCTCGTGGCCCCCTTCGACGATCAACGCGCGCGCAGCCTCGAGAATGGTGCGGCGCGGGTCGTCACTCTTGTTCGGTCTCGCCATGCGGTCCGTCCTTCCCGAACACTGTTAGGAATAAGCCGAACAGTGTTCGGCGTCAAGGGGCGGAGTGGCTGAGGCGCCCGAAGACGGCTCGTTTGGGCAGTAAGTGCGCGATTTCGCTCGGTGAGCCAGCCGTCAGTCGAGGTCGAGGGGCGTGAACTGCGTCGGCCACGCTTCTTCGGGCAGATCGTCGAAGAAGACGGGCGCGGTCGAGAGCGCGGAGAACCGTTCGTCATCGCCCCAGAGCGCCAGGGTCTGCGCGAGCTCGTCGGCGGGAATGTCGTGGGGCTGGGTCGGGCGCACCGCGGTGTCGGCGTCGGAGAGGAGCGTGCTGGCCGAGGTGAAGCCCATCAGCTCGAGGGTCGCTTCGGCGTCGGTGGCGAACGCGGTCGGGAGCTCGACGGCCCGGCGCTTCGTCACCTCTCGTGGTGCCGGCTCGGGCTCGTTGGCGAGGTCGAGGTTCAGGTCTCCGAAGAGCGACTCCAGCGTCAGCGTCGTGGTGCTCATGCCACCTCCCGGCGAGGGGTGACTGCCTAGCACGGCCGAGCCCCGATTTTCAGGCCCCGGCGGCACTTTCGACGCCGGCCCGGTCGAGCTGATCAATCAGCCCGCGCCGATCAATTCGACGACAGCGGCTTTCGGCTGCTCGACGGCGGAGTCGCTGGCGTGCCCGCGTCAGGGCTGACCCCGAGGTAGACCTCTCGATCTTGGGTGGAGACCGACTTCTGCACCATCGCTCCATCGACGACGGCGAACGCGGTGGCGGGGCTCGTCAGCGGTGGAATGCTCACGCTCGGTCCCGTTCCCACCGTCTTGCCGTTGACGAAGATGGGCACGTTCGGCGGCGCGAAGAAGGTGAGCGTGTCGGACGCGGTGCGCAGTCGGGGCAGCGACTGAAAGGCCACCGCGAGGTCGATGCCGAAGTTCATCGAGTTCGCTCCAGAGATGCCGGCGGTGACGATGCCGACGACCCGGCCGTGGCGGTCGATGATGGGTCCTCCGGAGTTGCCCGGGTTGACCGGAATCTGGGTCTGAAACACCCGGCGCTGCGAGTTCGACGAGTACACGTTCGTCACCATGCCGGTGTTGAAGGTCCACACGCTCCCTTCGCCGTGACCGATGGCGCTGACCCAGGCGCCGACTCGCAGCGCGGGCGTGTGGAGCAAGGGCGCGACCGGGAGCGGGTCCTTCACCTCCACCAAGGCAACGTCCACCTTGTCCTGCCCGAGCTCGACGACCTCGCCCTGAACCACCCGGCCCGTGCGCAGCACTACCTTCACCTTCGAGTTCTTCGCCTCCTCCACGACGTGATGGTTGGTGAGCACGAGGGTGGGGCTCACCGCGAAGCCCGAGCCGAAGGCCTTGCCGGTGCTGATGAAGACGACCGACGGCGCCACCTTCTCGAAGAGGTCCTGCTGGAACGTCTCCTGAGCAGCGATGACGTCGTCTGGCGCGAGGCCGAGCACGAGCACGGCGAGGGTGGAGAGCATGGGTGTTTTCCTCAGAAGAGGCCGGAGAAGCCGAGGGAGAAGGAGGGGTGCCACGAGACGATGCCGCCGCGGGTGATCTCGACGGCCTGCTGCGCCACCGTCTGGCCGTCGCGCGCGAGCAAGGAGGCTCCACACGAAGGGCTCACCAGCCCGAGCCGGCGGTCCGCGCTTCGCGCGAGCGAGGTGAGCTCGGCGTTGCTGCACGGGCCCACGTCATTGGAGGTCGAGTCCATCACCAGGTTCTGCATCTCGAGCGACAGCGCGAAGTGACGCGCGAGGTGCCAGCGCACGCCGACGAGGCCGGTCGCGTGTGGCCGCACCGGAATTGAGTAGCGCGCTCCGGCGACCGCGAAGGACGACCAGCTCGCGCCGCCGAGCACGCCGAGCACCGGGCTGACGGTCCAGTCTCGTTGAACGAACTCGAGCCCGGCTTCGAGCGTGCCGTCGTAACGAAGCGCTTCGTGCGACGCGACCGTCTTGCCGAGGTCGGCCGGTCGCTCGTCGGTGAAGTAGGGCACTCGACCGAGCGCCTTGACGCTCAGGAAGCGGGTGAGCGCGAACTGGTAGCTGAGCGAGGCGCCGACCTGCGTCGCCGCCGAGTGCGCCATGACGAAGGCCGGGTCGACGCGAACCTCGTGACGAATCACGCTCGGCTCGGGAGGAGAGGCAGTGCCTTCGACGGCTGTCCCTCCGGTCGCCGCGACGGTGTCTGCGCTCGCCGGTGCGCTCGCCGCCAGGCCTCCGCTCGCCGTCACCGTGGGCTCACTCGAACTCGGCGTGGTGGTGGACGTGCTCACCGGTTGGTGCACGACCCGCGGCGGCTCGGGCTTCACGGGCTTCACCGCCGACTTGCGCTGCGAGAGCACGGTGCCGAGCGGTGTCGCGCGCGCCCGGAGGAGGTTCCCCGCTCCATCGACCCAGCTGAGCATCGCGTACGGCTTCGGAGCACCGTCGAAGACGCGCACGATGAGGGCTCCGTCGGCGAGCGCGCCGGCCTTCTTGCCAATCGCCCCGTCACCCAACGCGTTCACGTCGCCCAGCACCGCGCCGTCGAGCACGACCGAGCACCAGCCCGCGTTCTTCAGGTTCTCGAACGCCGCCGTTCCCGCTTCGGCGCCGCCCGGCTTCGCGCTCACCACCACCAACCGCTTGCACGGGCTCGGGCTCCAGGAGCCCAGCGAATCGCCTGGCAGGGTGTTCGACCAACTCTCGCCTGCCGCCAGCACCATCAAGGTCACGGTGAGCATGTCAGCGCGCCTCGTTGGTGATGGTGGTTCGACCTGCGAGCGTCGCGGGCACGCCCACTCCGATGAGGACGCCGCCAAGCAGGGTGGTGAGGAGCCCGCCGACGAGCGCGCCGGTGTCGCCGTAGTGCGGAATGGAGGTGTACCGCCCTCCGAGGAAGCTCTCGTACGGCCTGTACGCGACGAGGCCGTAGACGGTGGCGATGGAGCCACCGAGCACCGCCATGCTCCCGGTCAGAATGCCCATGAGGCCGAGGACCGCGCTCGACGAGTTGCCGGTCTTCACCGTGAGGTCGACCCGCCCGCTCCTCGCGTACTGACTCAACCGGAACGGCTCCGACGGCATCACGTTCTTGCCGGCGATGACGTATTCCATCGACGGGTTGGTGACCTCCTGGCTGCACGGCAGCGTGCAGACGAAGCCCGAGACGCTCACGTCGTAGCCGCCGATGGTGCCCCGCGCGACGCGGTGGAGCTCGGGCCGGAGCTCGCCTGGTTTGGACTCGGCGATCGACACCAACACTCGGGGCGCGTCGTCGTCGGCGGGCGCTCGTTCGACCTCTCCGCGTCGACCTGGACGCTCGATGGGCTGGCGCTCCTGCTTCATCGTCGACGAGACCGCGTCCATCGTCACCGTGCTGATGGAGAGCGGCTGCGAGTTGGGTGAGAGTGCAGCGCTCGAGGGCGTCGAGAAGGACGAGATGAGCGCGCCCGACCCCGAGAAGACGCTCCCGACGACGAGCGCACCGGGCGATTGGGGGAAGACGCGCAACACCACCACCGTCGGCGCGTACTGCCCCGCGTGCTTCACGATCTCCTCGTCTCGAAGCGCAGAGACGTCTCCGAGTGGCTCGTGCGTGAACACCGCTCTCGGCCCGGGCGTCCGTCGCACCGCGCTGGCGAAGGCGTCACGGGCGGCGGTGCCGTCGGCGGGGAGCTGGCCGGCGAGCACCACCATCACCGCCTGGTCGTTGGGCAGATAGCTGCCGACCGAAGAGGAAGGAAACGCGCTCTGCCACTCGGAGAGGCTCGCGATGGAGAGTGAAACGACGATGCTCAACATGGGGTTCTCGTTGAAGAAGGAGCCGCACCTGCAGCACGGAGGGATGAGTGGGGCCTCGCGCCCCGAATTTTGATTCGACAGACGAGGCGCTCGACTGGCTGGTTGCAGGTGGGTGTCGAGCTCCGGAAGGGCTCGATTGAGTTGAGGTTTCGCGGCGACCTCGAGCGAGGGCCGAGACGTGACAGCGAGGAGGCGCCTGTCCCTGACTCGTGCGCGAGTGCTCAGGCGCGAACGGCACGGCGACGACGAACCGCGAGGACGATGGCGCCGACGAAGGGGCTCCAGGTGAAGCTGGTGCACCCGCAGCTGCCGACCATCGGTTCGCCGGTTCCACCGTCCATCGAGACTGATCCGCCGGCCGTGCCAGCACTGGAGCCGCCAGCAGTCGATCCGCCGCTGACTGATCCGCCAGCCGTCGAGCCACCGGCACTCGAGCCACCAGCCGTCGAGCCTCCGCCAGCCGAGCCACCGCCAGCCGAGCCACCGCCAGCTGTGCCGCTCCACGGCAGCACCGCGCCCCCACTCGCTTGGAGCTCGAACGCGCCCCAGTCCGGCATCTGGTCGCGCACCCGTCCAAAGTAGTCGTCGGTCACGTTCGTCACCGGCGTCCCCACGTTGCGAATCGCCGCTGGAGACGTCCCGGCGGCGAAATCGAACGACGCCGGCATGCGATAGAGGGTGTTGAACGTCGCGGTCGACACGTTGAGCAAGTTGTCCGTCGCGGTCGCCGGCCCCGAGACGCCGCCCGAGAGCACGTTCCGCCTCAGCTCGACCGGCATGCCTCCGGCGATCTGCACCTGGAGCCCGGGACTCGATGCATAGACGGTGTTGTTGATGAACACGCTCCCGCACGCGACCTTCGTGTGCAGCGCCGAATCGTTCACGTCGTAGACGAGGTTGTTCCGCGCCACCCCGCCAAACGTTTCACACGTACAGAACTGCGCGCCCATGTTGTTGGCTGCACAGAACTGTGGCCCCGTCCCACCGCCGCCGAAGGAGATGCCCACCTCGGCGCCCGACCCGTGCGGCCGGTTCTTCGCTCCGACCACGAGGTTTCGCTCGATGACGGCGTCTCGCGCGCCACCCTTCACGAAGATGCCGTAGTGCACGGCGTCGCGGGCGAAATCGTGAACGTAATTTCTGGCGATTCGCCAGCCCACTCCGCCGACGAGGTCGATGGCCGTCCCGCCCGCGGTGATGTCCGCTCCATCGTTGTACAGCTCGGAGTCGAGGATCTGCCCGTTGAGGATCTCGTCGGTCGGCGTTCGATCGCCCTTGATGTTCTGTCCAAAGTTGCTGATCCGCAGCCCGCGCACGATGACCTCGTCCGCGGTCGACTTGAGGTGGAGCCCCGCCGAACCGTCACAGCCTCCGGCGCACACGCCGTTGAGCCACAGCTTCTCCACCCGCCACCACGCGTGGTTGATGACGAGCCCTTCGCCCGCGTCGATGTCGAGCCGCGCCGTCCCCACTGCTCCATCGACGGTGAGGACGATGGGCAGCGCCGAGGTTCCGTCGTGGCCGGTCCAGATCGCGCTCGTCACCGAATACGTCCCCGCCGAGACGTGAATCGTGGTGCCCGGCGTCGCCTGAGTCATCGCGTCGCGGAGTTGTTGGGTTGTGCTCACTACGACGTCGGCTGCTCGCGCGCTCGACGAGAGGAGCAGAACGATGAGAACGATTCGCACGGGTCAGCCTCCATCGACGTCCTACCTGATACCGCTCGCCCATGCTTCCTCTCCACGACGTCCCTCGCAGTCGCGGTTCGCCGCCAGCGAAGGCTGCGAACAGACCGGCTGATCATCGGAGTGAACGCAGGCCCGCGCCGGCTCGTTCTCCAGGGAGTCGCGGCTCGAAGCTTCACCGAGATTCCGCGCTCACCCCGGCGCAGCCTCCACCTCAGCGCCGAGCGAGCAGCAAGATGACGAACACGATGACGAGCACCGCGACGGCGAGGAATCTGAAGATCGCGCCCATCTTGTGACCTCTCGCGCGGGCGTCGGTCAGGCCCTCGCACGCCTCGAAGAAGTCGGGGCTCTGGTCAAACGTCGTCCACCCGCCGCCGGAGAACACGAGGTCGCTCGGCATCAACTCGCCTTCGCGCAGCATGCGTTCGAGTTGCTCGCGCGTGCCCTCCGACTCGTTGGCGATGACGGCCTTCGGGGCCTCGAACTCGGCGCGCGTTCCCGCAATGGCATAGTCGTCGAAGTCGTTGGCCTCGGCCTGGAAATCGGCCTTCATGGCAGCGATGGCCTCGGGGTCACGCACGGCGTTCAGCTGACGGTAGCGAAAGCGCTCTGACATGGGCGCTCCTCCCACCACATCGACACCCGCACGGCCAAGCACGCCTCCCCGTTCGGCGAGGCCGCGGTCGGGCTTCGCGAAAGCCCCATCGCGCCTCTCTTCGACGAATGGCGCAAGCGCGAATCCCTGCGGCACGAGATCGACCCGTGCCCGGGAGCTCGAGCGGGCCTCTCTCAACGGTGTGCAATCGAGCGATGGGTTCTCGATGGTTCGGCGGCTCGCAGGCCCAGCGCGCTGAGCTGCGTGGACCGCCGTCCGATTTGATACAGCTCGTCCATGATGCCTCTCCTGGCAGTTCTTCTCGCTGCCACCGACGCGGGAGTCGACCCTGCGACGTCGCTCGCCATTCGTGGTTCGCCGTCGCTGTGGGTCGGTCAATCCGTTCAGCTTCGCGCCGAGGTGACTCGTCTGACGAAGGGCGACGAGCCACTGGGCACCGCGTGCACCTGGAGGAGCTCCGATTCAGGTCTCGTCACCGTCGACAAGACCGGCCTGATCATCGGAGTGCGGGCGGGCACCGCGTCCGTTCGCGCGCTCTGCGGTGCGCTGGAAGCCCAAGTCTCGGTCGAGGTGTGGGACCCAGCCGTCGTCGGGTCGTTCTCCGGAGTGTCTCGCGTCCACGTCTCGAACCTCCACCGAGCCGAACTCTGCGAGCTCGAGCTCGCGCTCACCACGGCCGGCGCTCGAGTCACCCTCACCACCCGAACGGCCGAGCTGCTCTCGGTGCTCACGCTCGCCGCCGACGCAGGGGCTCCTCGTACCACCGCCTCCGATGCGGTCGCCGAGGCCCTCGGCCTTCGGTGGACGAAGCCGGCCGTCACGACGTGGACGGGTTCCTCCGTTGCGAAGCTGACCTCGGGCTCCGGCGCGAGCGCGTCACTGCTCTGCCGCTGGACGAAGCGGCCCCTCTTCAAGCGCCCTGCGCGATGGGAGCGCGATCGCCCGACGGGGATGGACTGCGAGCCGGGCTGGCTCGGTCCGGCCGGTCCCTCACGGTCGGTGGACCTCCTCGAGTGCGTGCTGGACACGCCGCTCGAACTCTCGTGCGCGCGGCGGTGGCTGCTCCGGCCCGATGGCGGTGGTTCGCTGATCAACCCGGCGCCCGGCCTGATCAACCTCCAGGAACACTCGGACTGCCGCTCCAGAGCGGGGCTCTGGGAGCTGTCGGAACACGACCTCGCCGCGACCGTGAACTGACTTCGGCTTCGGTGCGGATCAACCTCGAATCGCGAGGTCGTCAGCGCATGTAGGTCTCGGCCTTCGCGAACGCCTTCACGCCCACCTCGGAGCCGTTCTGCCGGCCCACGAAGTCATCGGGCTCGATGTGAATGCCGCCCCACAGGCGCGACTGCCCGGCCTGGTCGGCCGCGTCGTACCAGGTGGCCCACTGCAGCTTCACCGGCACGCTCGGGCCCTTCTCGAAGGTGAGCGAGACGTCCTTGGCGATGACGGCCTCTCCCAACCCGCCCGGCACGTACTGCGAGCCCATCGCCGCGGTCAGCACCTCGGCGGCCGCGCGGCTGAAGGTGCTGTGCCCCGAGATGAACCCAGGGAACGCCGGGGTGACGAAGTTGCGCTTCTGGTACGGCACCCACTCGGCCGCCCGCACCCAGCCCACACCCGAGAGCTGGTGCTTGAAGTCGCCTGGCTCGCCGACCCACGCCTTGATGGCGATTTCTCCGACGAAGCCCGCGAGGTGCGCGTGCCGTTGTCCCGGCGCCGACGACTCGGCGGTGATGACCTCGATGAGGCCGGGCTCGAGCGGCAGCCCGTTCGCGTCGTACGCGGGGCCCGACGGGTTCGACGACTGGCCCTTCGCCGCCGACGAACGAATGTGGGTAATCGGTCGCGAGCAGACGAAGGCGCGCTTGGCCTCCCACGCCACGATGGCCGCGTCGTGCACCGCGCCGTTGAGCGCGAGGTAGATGCGCACGTCCCACTCGAGCGGGTCGAGCGCCTGGCCCTGGCCCTTCCACTTGCGGGTGAACATCGGGTGGTCCGACGCCTGGTTCGCCAGCACGTTCCAGTGGCCCGGCGGCGTCTCGGACTTGGGGCCGTCGGCCCAGAACTCCGCCAGCACGCGCGAGAAGTCACCCAGCGGCACCACGTTCGCGTCGTAGGGCTGGCCGGTGACCGGGTTCATCGGGTGGCCAGTGCCGGCGTTCGAGCCGAGCGGGTTGTTCCCGTACTTCCCAGGAGAGATGTCGATGGTCTCGGAAGCGACCGGCGCCAGCTTGGAGGACTTGCGAATCACGTCCACCACCCAGCCCATCGTCGCCGCGCTGATGTGTGGCGGGGTGCCGAGGTTGCCGTAGAGCGAGGTCGGGGTCGCCCGCGTCAGCGCGAACGGCTTCACGTCCTTCCACTGAGCGCCGATGTAGCCCTGCACGCCCGGCGCGAGCACGATGCCGTTCTGCGTCGCCGCGATGGCGAGGTCGAGCGGCTGCCAGAGGTCGATGTCGGTCGCCGCCGTGCGGGTGGCCGACTCCACCGGCATCGGCGAGTTGACCGCGCGGAAGTTCGTGGTGTCGGCGTAGTTGTTCGTCTCGTTGGCGCCGTCGTTCACGTTCGCGTCGATGATGGCCTTGGCGATGCGGTTGCCCACCGCGCGCGGCGAGTCTCCGGTGAGGGTGGTGTCGTTCGGGTCGTAGCCCTGCTTGGTGAGCAGCGCCCGGTAGCAGGCCTGCGAGACCTTCGCGCCGATGGCGTTCTTGTAGCGGTAGTCGAGCACCCGGAAGGCGGCGTAGGCGACGGCCTCGTTGCGCGCGGCGGAGACGTCGGTCGCGGTCGGCTTCTCGGTGAAGAACACGCCCTGCGCGGTGGGGCTGAAGGCCGCCCAGGCGTCCCACATGGCCGCGCTCACGTGGTACAGGTTTCGCGCGTGCACCGTCGGCCGCGGCAGGTCACGGCGAATCGACCACATCATCGCCTCGTTCCACCGGCGGGCGATCGACTTGGTTGGCTGCGGGTCGAGCTGATCAGCCGGGCAGGTCGGCTCCGGCGGCGTCGGCTTCTCGGGCTGCACGTAGGTCCCCCGCTTCGTCGGGCTGCCGTGGAGCACGACGCCCTTCTTCAGGTCGCTCACCACGTTGCCGCCCACCGTCCACACGCCGCCGCTCGGGTCGACCCACACCGCGTGGAGCGATTCGATCTCCGCCGAGGTCGACGTCATCACCCGCGTCCACTTGCCGTTCTTCCGCTCGAAGAGGTTGCCGCCCTCGCCGCTCGCCACGGTGACGGTGCCGTTGCTCGCCACGCCCTGGAGGAGCGAGGGCAGACCGTCGGCCGCCACCGCGCTGAAGGCGTCGCCCGACTTCTCGAGCAGCGCTGCGCCCTGGCCGCCTCCGACGACGAACACGTCCTTTCCGGCGCCGGCGACCGTGAAGAGCGTCTGGGTGTTGCCGGTCTCGAGCTTGGTGAGCGCTCCATCGGTGGAGCGACGCAGCACGAGCCCGTCGGCGCCCACGAAGTACACCTCACCGCTCGGCGCGCCCCACACCTTGAAGAGGCCGGGGATCTCTCCGTTGCGGCGCGGGAGGTCGGCGGGCAGGTGCACGCTCGTCCAGCTGATGCCGTCGTAGTGCCAGATGAAGCCGCTGCGGCCCGAGGTGTTGCTGCCGACCGCGTAGACGTCGGTGGGCGAGCTGCCCCAGACGCCGAAGACCGTCTGCCGCGCGAGGCCGGGCGTGTCGTGGCGGGTGAAGGTGCCGTCCTTCCACTCGAGCACGGTGCTGCTCGCGCCCGAGATGAAGACGTGGGTCGGCGAGAACGCGTGCACCCACCAGAGGTGGCCGGTGATGCCGGGCGTGGCGACGCGGCTCCAGGCGCTGCCGTCGAAGTGGAGCACGAGCGGCCCCGCTCCCGTGTCGGCGCCGACGGCCCAGACATCTTTGTCAGAGGTGCCGCCCACGCCCATCAACGCCTCATCGAGGCCTGACGAGAGTGTCTGCCATTCCACGACCGGTCCTTGAGGACAGGCCGAGAACACCAACACCGCAAGCCCCACCACCGCGGTTCGAATCGTCGTCATGTTCACCCTTTGCAGATGTTCTCGCAGTACGTGCCTGCGTTCGTTCCACATCGAAAGACTGCGCGCGCGCTGCCCTCTGCGAGGACCTGGCCAGCCGCGTTCTTCGCCTTCACCGTGAAGAGGAGCTCCTTGCCGATGATGTCGACGCCCACCGGCGTGGGGCACATGAAGACGGTCACCGGTGAGGCGTTGGTCCAGGTGGAGACCGGGAAGAGCCCCAAGTCGAAGTTGCGGGTGCCGAGGCTCACCAGCTTGTCGTCGCTCGCGCGCACCACGCGGTAGTCGAAGGTGAGCTGGCCCTGGCCGCCCGCGGGCAACCGGAAGAACGTGTTGACGTGGAAGCCGCCCTGCGCGCCGGGCGTGGCGAAGGCGTCTCCGGTCAGCGGCGTGTAGTCGCCGTTCATGTCGGTGGTGCCGAACTCGACGACGCCGACGACGCCGCCGTCGGTCCCGCCATCGGGGCTCGGGTTCGGAGGCCCGCAGCTCAGGAAGAGCGCGAGCGAGACGCCGAAAAACACCTCAGCCGCCCTCCAGCTCCGGCGCGAACGAAGGGCGGCGGAACGTGAGAGCGGCTGGGGTTTCATGCGGGGGCTGGGGTTATGTCAGTTGCCGCGACGACGACGCAACAGCGAGAGCATCGCCAGCAGGCTCAGGCTGCCCGCGCCCAGGCCCGTCGCCGAGCAACCCTCGGCCTTGCGGATCGGCATGGTGTTGTCGATCTCGACGACCGCCGCGCCTTCCTCGGCGAGCGTCTCGATGCGCAGCGCACGCGGGCCCGTCTGGTTGAAGGCCTTCTCGGGCGCTCCCGACTGCCCGTTCGGGTACCGCACCGTCCAGCCCTGCTCGGTGATGAGGCGGCCCGGCGAGTTGAACTGGTTGCCGGCCACGCCGCAGTTCACCTCGTAGGTCGCGTTGTGGTCCTTCGAGTAGTCGGGCAGCGACGGGTTGAACGAGAAGACCGGGTCGCGGGTCATGTCTTCGGGCGAGAGCGTCGTGTAGAGGCGGGTCAGCTTCGGGAACTGGGTGAAGAGCGTGTTCGCTTCCCGGGCCGGCTTGACGACCTTGTCGAAGATCTCGGCCGCGAGCTCCGCCGAGTTGAGGTTCGTCTCGTAGCCGACGAAGAGGCCGGGGTTCTGCGCCTTGAAGGAGCCGAGCCAGAACTCGAGGTTCGAGAGGAACTGATCGTCGGTGGTGCGGTTGGCGAGCGTCGCGGGGAACGGAATGGCCTTGAGCACGAGCGCCTTGAGGGTGGGCGGCAGCACTTGCAGCGTCGGCCGGAAGCCCATGTTCGTGGTCGCCGGCACCGGCGCGAAGTTGTGCGAGAAGAGGTACTGCACGAAGGTGACCGGGGTGACCTGCGCCGCGAGGTCGGTCTGGTTGCCGAAGCGGTTCGGGTTGTCGAGCACGTCCTTCATCACGTCGGCGGTGCCGGCGTACTCGGTGTGGTACGCGTGCTTCTCGGGCGCCTCGGAGTTGGCCTGGATGACGACGTCGTTGTAGTTCCGCGCGAGGCCCAGCCAGTCGATCTGCGAGTCGTTGAGCACCACGTGGCGGTAGTTGCGGGGAATCGCGCGGCCGTTGCCGAGCATCCACACCTGAATGCCCATGTTCGGCTGGGCCGCGACGCTGGTGAGGATGATGGGGATCATCGGGAGGTCGCTCGGGTAGTTGAGCACCACCGGCTGAATGTCACCGGCCGACTTGCCCGACTGGAGCTTGAGCGCGAGGAAGAAGCTGCCCGGGCGAATGTAGGGGCCGACCACCGAGTCGGTGCCGCCGGGGACGAAGTAGCGGTTGTCCGAGAGCCACTTGAACATCGCGTCCTTGTTGTCCGCCTTGAGCACCGCGTAGTCGTAGGGCCCGATGGACGACTGAATCACCAGCGGTGAGCCTCCGCCCGCGCTCGAGTCTTCACTCACGCCCCTCGAGGCATTGGGAGCGAGCCCGCCGAAGCCGCCGCCGAAGAAGCCCTGGCAGTTGCCGGTCGCCTTCACCGTCACCTGGTAGCGCGGCTGGGTGGTGGCGATGAGCTGGGTGAAGAGCTCTTCGGTGCCGATCTTCAAGGTGGGAACGCTCGGCACCGGCAACAGCCAGCCGAAGTCCTTCGCGTCACCCTGGTACTGAATCTGGATGTGCGCCGTCACCTGGCCGTTGTTCACCGCGAAGAGGATTCGCTCACCGGCTTGAACGACTGGCACCGTCGGGTCCGGAGGCGCGAAACATCCACAGGCCTCCGCTCGTCCGGCCCACATCATCACTCCGACTGCTGCCGTCACCACAGCGGTCGACAAGGTCTTGATCATCTCGGTGCTCTCCAGGGGGGTTGTTCAGCGGCCGCGGCACCGTTCGCAGGGCCCGTGCCACGACGAGACGGAATGAATTCAAATGGTTGAAGGCGTATTGGCGCGCTGATCCATCGGAGTTTGGGGTCGGCGTCACCAGAAATCTGAGATCTCCTCGCATTGACTGAAATCACGGCTTCGGCATCAGGCCGCCAATAGAGGAAAATGACAGCGATGGCGGAAGCGCTCATCTTCGCTCAGACGATTGAAGGGCTGCTCCGCGCTCTCGGAACCCTGAGCCACGAGGACCTCGACGCGCTCAGAGCGCTCGGTCTCGACGCGACCAAACCCCTGTTGCCCGCGTACCGGCTCGAGCTGTTCATCGCGCTGATGGATTGGGCTGGAGCGCGAGTGGCGCCTGGCCGCACATCGCTCGAGCAGACCCGCGAGCTCGGCCGCCGCTTCATGGATGCGTATCAGCAGACGCTCATCGGTCGCGCGATGGTGGCGGGGATGCGGGTCATCGGGCCGTGGAGAACGCTCCAGCGGCTCACCCACAAGTTCCGCACCGGCAACAACTTCTCCGAGACCGCGCTCACCCGACACGGCGAGCGGGAGGCCGAGCTGTGGTGCAACCAGGTGTCGCGGCCAGGCTGGTACCTCGGGCTCCTCTCGCGCGGCCTCGAGCAGGCGGGCGCGGTGGACGTCACCGTGGAGCTGCTGTCCTGCGACGACTCCGGAGGGCGCTTTCGGATTCGCTGGAAGGAGTGACGCGAAGCTGCGGCGTCGGAATCGACTCGAGGTTACTGGCTGGCCACCGATGCTCCGCGCGACCCTCTCCACCCCTGCCGTGCTCGAGCGCGCCTGGGCCCTCCCGAGCGCTCGCCGGTACCTCCCCTTCCTCTCCCAGAGCGTCTTCTCCATCTGCGGGCCCACGAGCGCCGCGAACGTGCTCCGCTCGCTGGGCGCCGATCGCGGGAAGAACCCGTTTCGCCGCTTCGGCCTGCGCGCGATGTCGCTCGATCAGCTCACCGAGGAGTCGAGCGAGGTCGTCCCTCCGGGCTGGCAGGTCGAGGCCGTGCGGGTGCCCACTGTCGACGCGCTCCGCACCGAGCTGCGCCTGGCGAACGAGCCGACCCATCGCTTCATCGCCAACTTCTCCCGCCGCCCGCTCTTCGGGCATGGAGGCGGTCATCACTCGCCCGTCGGCGGCTACCTCGAGGCCGACGACCTCGCCTTCATCCTCGACGTCAACGCCGGCTACGGGCCCTGGCTGGTGCCTTCCGAGCTGCTCTTCACCGCCCTCGACACCACCGACCGTGGAGATGGCCGCAGCCGCGGCCTGGTGCGCTTCAGTCAACGCGCGCCCTGAGCCTTTTGGGCGGGACAACCATTCGGCAACCTGACCGATAACCTCTGATGGTGCGGAGCACGCTGCTGGTGTTCAATGGTCGCACCTCCTCTCGATCATGAGTCAGGGTGCTGCCAAAGAACGCCTCCGACCGTTCAAGCCGCAACGGTTCGGGCGCTACACGCTGCTGCGACCGCTCTCGACCGGCGGAATGGGAGAGATCTTCCTCGCCCGCCTCGAAGGCGCCCAAGGCTTCGAGAAGCTCTGTGTCATCAAGAAGATCCTCCCGCACCTCGCGCAGGACAAAGACTTCGTCGACCGCTTCGTCGACGAGGCGCGCATCTTGGTGAAGCTCTCGCACGGCAACATCGCCCAGGTGCTCGACATGGGCCTGCACGAGGGCGCGCCGTACATCGCGCTCGAGTTCATCGACGGCAAGGACCTGCGGCGAGTGGTGGCGCGGGCGCAGGAACGGGCGCTCCAGCTGCCGCTCTCGTTCATTCTCTACGTCACCACCCGGCTCCTCGACGCGCTCGCCTACGCGCATCGAAAACGCGGCGACGACGGCAAGGACCTGAACCTCGTTCACCGTGACGTGAGCCCACAGAACATCCTCATCTCGTACGAGGGCGAGGTGAAGGTCATCGACTTCGGCCTCGCCAAGTCGGCGCTCTCCTCGAACCGCACCCACCCGTCCATCGTGCTCGGGAAGTTCCTCTACATGTCGCCCGAGCAGGCGCGGCATCAGAAGGTCGACCGCCGCTCCGACCTCTACGCGGTGGGCCTGTGCCTCTACGAACTCGTCGCCGGCAAGGGCCCGTTCGATGGAGTGCCGCCGGCCGACTTGATGGCGGTGGTGGCCAACCCGAACGTGAAGGTGCTCAACGCGGTCGAGCCGCTCTGCCCACCGTCGCTGAGCGACGCGGTGATGAAGGCGCTGTCCGCTGACCCAGCGCACCGCTTCCAGACCGCCGAGGAGTTTCGCGGCAAGCTCCTCTCCATTCTCCTCGAGATCGACCCCTCGGCCGGCCCCGAGACGGCCTCGCGCTTCATGACCGAGGCGTTCTCCCAGGAGTACCAGACCGAACGAAAGCTCCTCGCCGAGCTCAACGAGCAGGCGCGCTCGCTCAAGAGCGTGCCGGTGGTGGACGAGCCCGAGCGGGCGCAGACCCGTGAAGTCGAGACCGGCCCGGCGATGACGTTGGACGAAGTGCCGCAAGCGAGGGTGACGGCTCCGGAGATGAAGACCGCGCCGTTGCCGCCGGTCGAGCCCGCTCCTGCTGGCGCGCTCTCGTTCCAGCCGACCCGCAAGGCGCCCCCGCCCGCCGAGAAGAAGAGCGCACCCGAGCAACCAGGCGCCGTGCCCAGCGTGGTGGTCGCCAACGACGCCAAGCTTACCGAGGAGGTGGCGAGCGTGGTCGTGGGAGACGACCTGAGCGACACCGCCGAGAACCGGTCGCGCACCGTCCCCGAGACGAAGACGAGGGCGACGCCTCCGAGTCAGAAGACCGACCCCAACCGCAAGGCGCGCAGCACTGGCGCCAAGCCCGCGCCCAAGTCGAGCGCGCCCGCGCTGCAGAAGGTGCCCGAGAAGAAGAAGGGCCTCGCGGCGGAAGACGGGAAGAAGACCCAGCAGACGACACCGGTGTTCGACGACACGCCCGCGCCGCCAGTGGGTGGCACCGTGAAGGCCACGCCCTTCGCCTCGCCCGCGGTGACGGCCGACTCGACGCCCGCGCCCGCCGCCGAGCCGCACCCGAAGAAGAAGGGCTCGGTCGTGGTGTGGGTCACCTTGCCGCTCCTCGCCATTCTCGCGGTCGGCTCCTACATCGCGTGGGACGTCTACACCGAGAAGCTGCGCAGCCAGCAGCTGGCGAACGACCCCAACGCGCCGCAAGCCATCAACGTCGACGTGGCGCAGCCGCCCACTGGGCCGGAGAAGACGCGGGAGGTGAAGCTCACGCCCGATCCACCGCCCCTGCCCGAGCCCGAGGCCGACGACCTCACCGGCGTGCAGAAGGACGTCAAGAAGCAGGCGCCCAAGGTGGTGAAGGCCGACACCAAGGAGCTGACGCTCCGAAAGCTCGAGGCGCTGCTGGGGCAGGTCGCCGAGCCGGGGCCGCTCAAGATGCAGATGCACCTCCTGCGGTCGGACTCGGGCAAGCTCGGTGACGCCGAGTTCACCGCCCGGGCCGCGAGCTTGAAGACCGCCATCAACGCGAAGCTCGAGCAGCAAGCGCCGTGAGCGCGCTCGTCAGCCTCCAGCACGTCTCGGCCGGCTACGGCGGAGCCCCGGTGCTCGAAGACGTGTCGCTCGAGGTGAAGGCAGGCGAGGCCTGGGTGGTGCTGGGGCCCAACGGCGCGGGGAAGTCGACGCTCGCGAAGGTGGCGGCAGGGTTGCTGGCACCGACGCGAGGCACCGTCGTCATCGGCGGGCTCGGGGCGACCGCGAAGCCACGCGAGCTCGCGCGGCAGGTGGCGTGGGTCGCTCAACAGACGCCGGACGATTTGGACTTCACCGCGCTCGAAGTGGCCTTGATGGGTCGTGCGCCCCACCTCGGGCCGATGGGCCTCACCGGTCGGCGGGACGAGTCGCTCGCGCGTGAGGCGTTGGCGGCCTTCGATGTCGGGGCCTTGGCCGAACGGCGCAGCTCGTCGCTGTCGGGAGGCGAACGCCGCCGGGTGTTTCTCGCTCGAGCGCTGGTGCAGCAGGCGCCGTTGCTGGTGCTCGACGAGCCGACCGCGTTCCTCGACGTTCGCCACCAGGTGGAGACGCTCCATCTCGTTCGACGGCTCGTCTCCTCGACGGTGGGCGTGCTCGCGGTGCTGCACGACGTGAGCCTCGCCAGCCACTTCGCGACCCATGCGGTGCTCCTCTCGCAGGGTCGGGTGGTGGGCCAGGGCCCGGCCTCGGAGGTGCTGTCGGTGGAGCGGCTTTCCGAGGTGTACGGCATCACCATGGAGCGAGTGGGCCCGTCGACGGTTCAGCCACGCTGGCCGGGATGAGTGGTTGATCAGGGCTCGTCGGTTCAGTGGATGAGTGGTCGATCAGCGGATCGCGATCGAGGAGCCACGGAGTGCCGCGAGGTGGATGCGGGCTCGAGGTGTCCGTGTGGTGGTGGCGGCTCGACGGGTCGCGCCGGGGGCCGCGAACGCCGCGCTCAGTGGTGGTGGCTCGACGGCCGTGACGTTCGGGACTACGGGGGCCGGGTGATGTCGCGGAAGCTCGAGCCATGGATGGCGGGCGTGGGTGGCTCGGTGGCCATTCACGCGCTCCTTGCCGGCGTGCTCCTCGTCGCGCTGCGTCCTCCCGTGCGAGCGACGGCGGGGCCGAGCGTCGTCACCGACATCGTGCGCCTGCGGGTGCTCGACCGGTCCAAGCCGACGCCCGCCGCGGACCCAGCGGCTTCTCCAAGCAAGCCGCGCACAGCGGGGTCGGAGCCTCGGCCTGCAGCCAGCACGGCAGCCGATCCACCCGTGGAAATCGCGTCGACGAGCACGAGCAGCGTGCTGGGTACCGGCGCAGCGAGCCCCGCGGTCTCGGACACGGACACGGTGGCGCGCTCGGCGTCGGCACGCGCGAACCCTGCCGCATCGGACGCGGTGGCGGCCCCAGCGTCGGCGAGCACGAGCGCAGCGAGCCCCGCGGCGTCGGACACGGACACGGTGGCGGGCTCGGCGTCGGCCAGCGCGAAGTTGGGCACCGAGACGGTGGCGGGCTCGGGTTCGGCGAACACCGCGGCGTCGGACAGGGAGGCAGTGGCGGGTTCAGCGTCGGCTGACTCGACGCTCGTTGGTGGCGCGGGCTCCACTGCTCCATCGGCTGCGCTCGCTGCCAGCATGCACGCCCACCTCTCTCGGGCCGCGCGGGCGTGTTACCCGGAGCGCGCTCGGAGATTCCGTCAGACCGCCCAGGTGCCCCTCGCCTTCTGCGTCGGGAACGCGGGTGAGGCGACCAGAGTATCGGTGACGTCCTCGGGCGTGGAGGCCTTGGACGAAGCGGCGCGGTCGTGCGTGCTCGAGCGGGCGGCGCCCTTCGACGAGGCCGCGCGCGGGTTCTGCTTCACCGTGAACGTCGCGTTCGGCGGGTGAGGAACGGGTGATGCGCTCGAAGTGGCCGCTGCGCTCGACGAAGAAGGCCGGACCGAGGCGGGTGCCGGGGCTCCACTACGACGCGGGCTTCCTCTCGAGGGCCGCGCGCGCCGAGCTCGTCTCCTGGCTGTCGACGCTCCATCCCATCTGGGAGAACCGCTTCTCCGACGTGCGCCCGCTGCCGCCGAACGAGACCCAACGCCGCCTGCTCCGGCCCGTGTACTGGTTGGGCAACTGGCAGTTCGCCTGTCTCGACTACTACCGGCCGCCGCATGGCGTGTGGGACCGCTGCGTCGAGGCGGAGCCGTTTCCGCGCCAGCTCCGCACCCTGGTGAACGAGATGGAGGCGCGGGCGAGGGGCATGTTCCGCGGCCCCGAGCTGCCCGAGCGGTGGCACCTCAACACCTGCTTGGTGAACTTCTACGGCGCGCGGCTCGAGGGCGGGAAGTGGATCGACACCGCGCGGGTCGGCGAGCACAAGGACTTCGAGCCCGGCCCCGTCGCCTCGCTGTCTCTGGGTGAGCGCGCGCTCTTTCAGTTCGTCACCTCGAGCCGGCCCGGCGAGCGCGACGAGGTGGTGGAGCAGCAGTGGCTCGATGATGGGAGCCTCCAGCTCTTCGGCGGCGATCGCTGGAAGCTGCGCACCTTTCATCGCGTGCAGCGCGTCGACACCAAGGGCGGCCATCGATTCCAGGTGAACGTGAGCGACTTCGAGACGAGGCGAATCAACTTCACGTTTCGTTACGTGCCCGACGAGCACGTGGTGCCGTACGCGAAGCTGTCGGAGCAGGCCCAGCGCGACGTCGAGGGGTCGATGAAGCAGCTCGCCCACCACTCGCCCTTCTTCGCGCGCGCGCTGGCGGCTCAGTAGAGCTCGTAGTTGGGGTTACCGGGCTCTCGCGGCCGCTCTCCCAGGGTGCCGACGAGCAGGGTCTTGAGCCGCTCCCGGTCGCCGATGCTCCACTCCTTCTTGTCGACGAGGAAGATGCCGCAGCCGGTGCAGACCTCCGCCGTCACGCGGCCTGCAACCAGCCGCCCATCGACGTGCACGAGACACTTGAAGGGGCCTTCACCCGCCGGTCTCGACAACAGCGAGCGCAGCTCCTTCAGCGACGCGTCGGTCAGCGCTCGGGTGTCACCCAGCGCGCGGTAGTCCGAGTGGTCGCGATAGCCCCAGTCGGCGGTCGGCGTCGTCTCGAAGAAGGCGGCTTGCCAGTCGGAGAGGCCGGGAGGAACGCTCCGTGAGCAGGCAGTGCCGAGGAGGACGAGGAGGATGGCCCAGCGCATGACCGGACTCTGTGACGGCGCGAAGAGGTCAGCAAGTCAGCTGCTCGGAGCCGGTGCACCTCGCCGGCCCGAGCTCCGAGTCGATGCGTCAATCTCGCGACGCAACGGCCCACGATTCGTTGCTCCGTGTCAGGTCACCTGCCTCGTCGCGCGGCGTCGCGCACGCGTTGATCAGCGTCGACGTCGAGGCGTCGTCGAAGCCGAGCCACGTCTCGAGGTTGGAGTTCAGCGAGGCCCTCGGCGACGCCCAGCCGCGCGAACCAGTCGGCGTCGTCGAGCAACACCTCGAGCGCCTCGACGTTGCCGAGCCTCGCCAGCGCGACCGCGGCGATTCGTTTGAGCCACCCTCCATTCACCGGCGGCGGCGTGGCGAGCGCGCGGAGAACGACGGCGTCGGTGCCAGCGATGCGCAGGTGGCCGAGCATGGACACGCCAGCTCGTTGTCGGCTCTCGTCGACGTCGAGCGCCCAGGCTTCGGCGATCGGTTCGATCGAGACGTCGTGAAGCTGCGCGAGGACGTCGAGGGCCAGGTGATGACGTGGCTCCGACAGCTCGACGCTCACTCGCGCGCGGAGGAACGGCACGCTCCGTTGGCCCAGCGCGACCAGGCCTTCCTTCACCGCCGAGCGCAACCGCCACAGCTCGTCACCCACGTCGCCCGCGTCGTCCGCGAGGTCGACCCCATCGGCGCGCACCAGCTCGTTCCAGAGGCCTGCGACCGGCCCTTCACCAGGGAGCTTCGCGAGCTCGAGCGCAGCGTTGGTCGCGCCTGAGAGGTTCTCCCACCCAGCCTCGCGTCGGAGATCCGCCAGCAGCCGCTCGAGCATCAGCGGCTCCACAGGTTCCACGGCCCCGAACGCCCGCGGAGCGTCCACGACGAGCCGGAAGGCGGGAAGCCACCTTCGCCGTGCACGAGCACGAGGTCGTACGACGGCCCCTCGTTCACCTCGTCATAGAGCGTTGGATCGTACTGCCAGGTCCACGGGCGTCTGAACGGCTCCTTCCCTGGGCGGAGATGGAGCACCGACTGCGGCAGGTCGACGAAGGACGGCTCGTTGGGTCCGAGGTTCCAGAGGCGGTGGTACGCGCCCGCGTGACTCACCAGCGAATCGTTCGAGGTCGCGGAGGCTTCGTCGAAGCTGAGCTGGAGGAGGCGAGTGCCCGTCGGCAGGCCACGAAGCAGCTCGAGTCCGGCGAGCTCCGACTGCGCGGTGACGGTGTGACGTTCTGCGTCCCACGCCGAGAGCACGCCCGCGATGGCGAAGCTGATCAGCGCGGCGAGCTTCATCGGCCCGTCACGTCGCGAGAGCGCGAAGGGCACGAACGCCACCACCGCCGGGAGGAAGCGCCAGGACAAGCCCCACAGCCAGCCTCGCTGGAACGGGAGCGCGAAGACCAACACGAGGGTCGAGAGGAGACAGCTCCAGGCCACCTTGCGGCCCCACGACGGTTCCCGCACGCCGAAGGGGAGGGCGCTCAGCACGAGCCCGAGCGCGACGAGGCCGAGGGTGAGGAGATCGACGTCGCCGCTCCAGCGATCCGTCAGCCATTGCGGGAGCTCGCGGAAGAACGTCTTGAGCGGCCGCCACACCGCCATCATCGGTACGGCGAAGCGCGAGGCGTCGGCCTGCACCACCGAGCTTCCGAGCGTCCATCCGAGGAGCGGAACCGCGAGCACGAAGAGTCCGAACGTCCTGCGCAGCGCGAGCCGGATCGAGCCGCGCTCGAGCACCAACGCGCCAGTCGCGCTCATCGCCACGAGCCAGACGACGGAGGTGAGGTTCAAGAAGAAGACGGCGAGGCCGAGGAGGGCGACGAGGAGGTGTTGTCTGCGCGCCGGGCGCGAGAGCGAGCACACCTCCGTGACGGCGAGCACGACCAACGGCGCGGCGAGGAGGAAGGGCACGAAGCCGAGAGAGAACGGCCGCGTCCAGAGCATGGGCACGGCCACCAGCGAGAGGCCTTCGTCGAGCTGGAGCCGGCGAGCGAAGCGGCCGAGCGCAGCGACGAGACCGACCGACGCGGCCGCGAGGAGCAGCTTCAAGGCGGCGACCGGTCCTCCGACGAGGGGAGCGAGCAGGGCGCCGAGCACCGCCATCAACCAGTACTGGGTGTGGAGGAAGTCCGTCTCGTACCAGTTCGAGAGCGGGCCGTTTCTCCAGAGGTCGAGGACGGTGGCGATCGTGGCGGCGTGCTCGGGGAAGTCGGTGATGGGCGGGAACTCGTGACGGAGCGGCAGCATCGCGAGACTCGCGAGCACCACCGGCAGCAGTCGGAGCCATGTTCGCGAGGTCGTCACGGACGCGCCCAGACCCTCGAATGACTGTCTCGAGCGCGCAACAGAATCCGAAATCATTGGATGAGGGGACCAACCGTGGTGGCCTTGGCGAATGTGCGCGCGAGGACTCGTCTGGGCGGTGCTGACCGGCTGGCTCCTGCTCGGTTGTGACGGAGCGGCGTCGCTCGTCGATGGCGGCGCGACGGGAGGCGGCGCGACGGGAGGCGGTGCGACGGGAGGCGGTGCGACAGGAGGCGGTGCGACAGGAGGCGGTGCGGCTGGATCAGGCCAGACGGGCCTCGAGTGGCCGCTCAACGGGGTCGCCGGCAGCGACGCGCGGCTCGTCTGGAGCGGCGCGAACATGCTCCCGCGCTGCCCACACACCGCCATCTGGAAGGCTCGCTACGTTCACACGGCTGGGTACTACGCGGTCGCCTGGCACACGAGCAACGACGGTACCTGGCACGCAAGTCTGTACGAGTATGGCACGCATCCTTATCCAACCACGGGAACGGTGAACTCGGACGGCCAGTCGACGGGAGGGACCGGCGGGGTTGGGCTTGTACAGTATTACGAAATTGCCGGGCTCGGAGCGTCCGACTTCATCGCGTCGCCTGGGCCCGGGCCGACCTATCTCGTGGTGAAGGGCATCTGGGTCACCCAGGCGCGCACGTGCGAAGTCGTCGGCTCGACCATTCGCCATCGCTACTGGCCCGACGTGACGAGCCCCTCGGGGTACATCGAGCAGACGGTCGCGAAGAGCGGCGTCGATCAGGCGGCGACTCAGGCGGTCTCGCCGGCGTTCATCATCGGGAGCTCTCCCTGGACCGGGAGCGGCGCCGCCAACAGCGAGTCACCGAATGCGGTGCTGCGAGGCTTCGCCTTCTTCGACACAGTCTTGAGCATCGGCGACATCGTCGCGGAGGCGACGACGGACTCGAACACGCCAGTCACGACGGCCGGCGCTGCCGCTGTCTGGTACATCAACAAGAACCCGACCGTCACCGACGTGGGTGACAAATCTGGCGCAGGGCACTCGCCGACGTGGGGGAATGCCCAACGCCCACGGCCGTACCCTTGACTCAGGCCGCGCGTGGCCCGGAGAGGAGCCGGTCGAACTCGCCGGCCTCCATCAGCTTCTTCAAGTCACTCCCACCGCCGATGAAGGTGCCCTTCACGAAGACGAGCGGGAAGGTGGGCCAGCCGATCCACATCTTGAGCGCGAGGCGCCGACGCCAGCCGGAGAAGTAGCTGCCGTACTCGAGGTACGTGTGCGGCACCTTCTTCTCGTCGAGCAACCGGCGGGCCTTCTTCCCCGGTTGCAGCCCCGACACCCCGACGACCACCACGTCGTTCGCCGCGACCGCTGCAGCGACTTCTTCGATGAGATCGGCGTGGTAGGCATCGCGCGCAGCGGCGACGTGAGCGAGCTCGGGTGGTCGTGGTTTCATGGCGCCGCCGTGTAACGTGACCCGCCTCGGAGCGCCCGCGCGATTTCCTCCGAAAGGTCGGTTGCGGGTCGCGCAGCTTGACGGTACGCCGCCGTCCCATGTTGCCCGTCCTCTACAAGTTCAGGTTCGACACGGAGGGCTCGCGGCCCCTCGTCTACCTCCTCGCGCTCGCCGTCATCGCCTACTCGGCCTGGTCCGGCTGGAGGAACGCCGGCGGCGTCGACAAGGACGGCAAGCCGGTCGCGCCCACGAAGAAGGAACGCCAAGACCGCACCATCATGTACGGCGCCATCGGCGTCGTGCTCGCGCTCGTCGGCGTCTTCTACGCGACCGACTTCAACGTGCCCTTCCTCGGCAAGGGGAAGAACGAGGGCATTCCGCTCCACACCTACGGCATCATGCTCGGCGCCGGCTTCCTCTCGGCCGTCACCGTCGCCTCGCTCCTCGCCCGGCGCGAGTGGCCCGGGGAGCTCGGCCTCAAGCGGCGTGATCAGATCATGGATCTCGCGTTCTCGGTCTTCGTCGGCGGCATCGTCGGCAGCCGCGAGCTCTTCGTGCTGGTGAACTGGAAGGACTACATGACGCGCAAGCCGGCCGAGGCCTACGCGACCGTGCTCGATCTCGTCGTCGTCGTCGCCCTCACCCTCGCCGTCGCCTTCAGGCACAAGCTCTCGAAGCAGCTCGCCGACCGGGTGATCGAGAACGCCGGGCTCTGGTTCGTCTACACCTTGGTCGGTGGTCGCGTGGTGCTCTCGCTGATGATTGGCGGCGGCGGGAGCCTGATCAACATCCCCGAGATGCTCGGCGGCGGCCTCGTCTTCCAGGGCGGCCTCATCGGCGCCACGCTCGCGAGCATCTGGTATTGCATTCGCAACGGCATCGAGTTCTTGCGGCTGGCCGATCTCGCCGCCCCCACCGTGTCACTCGGAGCGGCCTTCGGACGGCTCGGCTGCTTCTCGGCGGGCTGCTGCTGGGGCAAGCCGGTCGGTCCGAACGCGCTGATGGGCGTGCACTTTCCCGGGAGCCACAGCACCCAGACCATCATCGGCTCGACGAGCGACACCGCCAGCCTCGCCTGGTCGTCGATGAGCACCGACACCCGCTACGTCGTCGAGAAGACCGGAGAGGTCTTTCAGCAGATGGTGCCCGACGCGGTGCAGATCGCCTCGTGGGTGAAGGATCACGATCACACCCTCGCGATCCACCCGGTGCAGCTCTACGACTCGCTCGCCCAGATGACCTTCTTCGTGCTGATGCTGACGGTGCGCCGGTGGCGGCGGTTCCACGGGCAGATCTTCGGCCTCTGGCTCATGGGCTACTCGGTGATCCGCTCGAGCGTCGAGCTCTTGCGCGGCGACACCGAGCGCGGCACCTTGAACGGCAAGCTCGTCGAGTGGGGCATGGACTCGCTCGCAGCGCTCTTCCCGCCGCAGGCCTGGTACAACATCTCCACCGGCCAGTTCGTCTCGATTCTCCTCTTCTCGCTGGGCGCCTACATCGTGGTGCAGGGCTTCCGGGCGCGAGCGGCCGAGCCGAAGGTCGACCTCGCCGCGCTCACCGCCGCCTGATGAGCGGTCGTCACCTTCATGACGACTGAAATCGACAGCTCGCCGCGCCGGACCTTGAGTTAGACTTTCCGGGTGCCCGCGCCCGCCAAGCCCGCACCAGTCAACGGACGCGTCTCTGGGACCAAGATGGGGGACCCGGAGAAGGCGATGAAGGAGTGCGCGGAGATCGAGGTCGAGCTCGTCGAGCTGCAGGCGGCGTACGAGCAGTACTTCCTCGGCGTCGAGCGCCGGCCGCCCACGCCGCGCCACACCGCGTTCAAGCGACGGGTGAACGAGCTGCGGAACATGTTCGTGAACTCCACTCCGGTGAAGTTCCGCATGCAGAACCTCCAACAGCGGGTGAGCACCTTCGAGCGGCTGTGGGAGCGCTCGATGCAGGAGATCGAAGCCGGCACCTACAAGCGCGACCTCTACCGGGCCAGGCGACACACCGAGGACCGCAAGCGCAAGGTGGGAGCGCCGGAGAAGGGCGACGGGCTCGACAACCTCCACATCGACGAAGATCTCGACCTCTCCGACCTCGACGGCGACCTCGACTCGGCCATGCAGGAGGCTGCCTCGGCGACTCCCGCGGGCGTGCCCAAGGTGGCGCCGCTCGTCCCGTCGATTCCCCCGACCCCCACGCCCGGCACCCCTGCGGCGAACAAGGCCCCGCCCACCGTCAGCGCGGCGTTGCCGACCGCGCGGCCCTCGCACCCTCCGAAGCCGGTGGCTGCCCAGGCGAAGCCTCCGCCCGCGCGCGCGCCCGGTCCCGTGGGGTCCGATGGGGGGCTCAATGATCAGAAGATTCGCGCCATCTACGACGCGTACGTGATGGCGAAGCGCCGGTGCGGAGAAGACGTCTCGAAGCTCTCGCTCGACTCGGTCGCGACCACCCTGCGCTCGCAGGTGCCGACGCTGATGAAGCAGCACAACGCGAAGAGCGTCGAGTTCAAGGTCGTCATCAAGGACGGCAAGGCCGTGCTGCGCGCGCTCCCGAAGGAGTGAGCCTGCTCACTTGATGATGACGATGGACTCGGTGGCGGTGACGAGCATTCGCCCGTCGACGCCCCACAGCTCGCGCGTCTCGTGCGCGTAGCCCTGGTGGAGAACGTGAGAGGCCCCGCGATGGAACACCGGCGCCTCGGGGTCGAGGCCGTCGAGGGCGTGGTGGAAGTCGGCGTTCAAGGTGAGCGTCGCGCCGGGGCGGAAGTCACTCATCGAGGTCGCCGAGGCGAGCCACCAGACGTCGGCGAGGCAGGCGAGCAGCGCGCCGTCACGTCGTTCGCAGGGAACACGTGGGCGGAGAAAGCCGGCCGAGGCCTCGGTGGAGCCGGTGTACGGCACTGCGCCGGTCGAGCGGTACTCGAAGTGCTGGGTGAACTCGGGGACGAAGGCGAGCTCCATCACGAGCGGTTCGAGGCTGCGCCAGTCGGGCATCGCCGGAGGGGGAATTCGCTGCCAGTCGAGATCGGTCGCGCGGTCCTTTCCGAAGACGCCGACGACGTGGGTCATCACCTCGCCGCGCTGCTCGAGGTCGGCGGCGAAGGTGGTGACGGTGCTGGTGGTGCGGAGGAGGCGGAGGCGAATCGTCGTCTCTCCAGGGCTCGGCGCGCCGAGGAGCTGGGCGGAGATCGACCGCAGCCGCCGGCCATCGGTGGCGACGCGCGCCTCCATCGAGCGCACGCAGGCGCCGACGACGAGCCCGCCGAAGGTGGCCTTGCCCTGGCTGAAGCCGAGGGGAATCGTCAGGGCGTCGGTCGAGGCGTCGACGCGGGTGGCGGTGAGGAGTTCGTCGAAGGAGGCCATGCGGGCTCACTACTCACGAAACGCTTCGTGCGCTTGGCGATGTCGAGCTGTGCTATCGGCGATCCAGCTCGGCCGAAACGACTGATCACGACGTGCGCTGGACTCGGATTCCTCGGCCTTCGAGCGTCTTGACCGCGCGCGCGAGCACCTTCTCGTCGAGGCCCTTCATCGGCAGGTCCATGCTCTCGGTGACGAGCCGCAGCGAGGGCAGCTTCTTCGCCGCGACGAGCCCTTCGTAGATGCCGTGGTGGGTGTGGACGTAGCGCAGGTGGAGCTGCTCCAGCTTCGGCGCGTCGAGCTTCGAGAAGAGCGCCTTCCAATCGGCCGCGCTCTTGCCGCGAACGCGCAAGTTGAGCCGCCGGAGGTTCCCGAATCGATTTCCCTTGGCGAGCGACGACAAGGCGCGCGGCGGCGAGCGGGTCTGAATCATCTCGAAGATGGTGAGCTCACGCACGTGCTCGAGGGCTTCGGAGCGGCCCAGGCGCTCGAGCTGCGCCGAGGTGAAGTCCGGCTCGTCGAACACGAGCTCGCTCAGCGGGAACGACGTGAAGAGCCGCACGCCTTCGCGCTCGACCTGCGCGGCGTTCAGGCGCACGCGCTTCACCAGCCCACGCTCGAAGGACTCGGGGCCCTTCACCCATTTCGCGAGCGGGCCGGCGAACTCCTTCCACCGGCTCGCGAGCAGCGCGGTCACCCGAGAGCTGGTGGAAGATTCAGCGGCGGGTGAGCAACCGACGCGGCGCCTGGAACGCCTCGGTGCGGGAGCTGCTCAAGGTGTTTCTGGAGCGCTCTCGCGCCCGAGTCGCGAGCGTCCTTCGACGAACCCTTCAAGTCCCAAACGAGCGTCGAGACGTGTTGCATGCGCTGCTTCGCGTGGCGGACGACGAAGAGTTGGCTCGCCTCGTGAGCGCTGCGGATGCGACTGGCGAAGGGAAGTGGGCGCTGATGAGGCTGGGGACGACCGCGCTCACGCACCACGCCCGGTTGGGGTCGTTCGAGGTCGCCGGTCCTCCGATGACGGACGCTCAAGCGCAGGCCGTCATCGAGACCGAGGGCATTCGACCGAAGCGGCGTTTCTTCCAGCTCGAGCTCGAAGGCCTCGAGGCCGAACTGCGAACGCGCGAGGTGTCGGTGGACGCGACGAGAATCGACGATCGGCTCCGCGCGGAACTCAGCCGGGTCTTGCGTCTCGCGCCCAACCTCTCGGGCGGGAACGACTTGATCGCCCACCACTGGATTCACCGATCGAGATAGACGCTCATCGATTCACCGAGACGATTCGGCTAGACGCCTCCGCATGCGGTTCTGGCTCCTCGCGCTCCTGCTCCTCGGCTGCGGCACTCAGCCGCCCTGCACTCCAACCACGTGCACGGGCTGCTGCGAGGCGGGAACGTCACGTTGTCTCCTCGGTGTCGAGACGGTCGCCTGCGGCTCGGGCGGAGCGGCCTGCATGGCGTGCCCGTCGGGACAGGTCTGCGACGCCGACACCAAGGCCTGCAAGATGGCGCCGATGTGCAACGCCTCGACCTGCGGCGGCTGCTGTGACGTCTCCGGAAACGGCGTCTGCAACTCCGGCACGACGAACGCCACCTGCGGCCGAAGCGGCGCCGTCTGTCGCGCGTGCCAACCAGGTCAGAACTGCGTCAACGGCGCCTGCGTGCCCTGATCAACTGATCAACCCGCCCGCCTGAGCGCGTCGAGCACGATCAACCTCGGAGGTCGTCCCGTCAGGGGCGCGGGTACGAGCCCTGGCGTCGCCTTCGCGTATGTCTCCAGGGGATCGATCCGGTCGAGTCCCAACAAGTGCGCTCGAGGGACCGCCACCCGATAGATCCGCCGCTCGTCGAGTGGCCGGCCTCCCACGCTCACCACCGTGCGCTGATCGGCCGCGAGCTCGAGGCCATCATCCACCTGGAGAAACCCACCATCACTCGCCGGCGCCTTCCGTCGAGAGAACGCGATCGCTTCCCGCAAGACCGCGCCCGGCAACGGCACCAGCACGATCTCGTTCTCGAACGGCAGCTCCTCCATCAAGTCCCCGAAGGTGAAGCGCCGCTCCCGGGCCGAGGTGCCGCGCAGCCCGCCCCCATTGAACACCGCCGCGTCCGCATGGAGCGCGTCACGCAGCACCGAGGTCACGAACGTGCCCATGCTCGTCTGCTTCGAGCGCGCGCCCTTCGACGAGAGCGGCTTCTTCAGCTCGAGCAGCACCGTGCCAGCCGTGCGCTCCACCAGGGCGCGCGCCTCGTCGACGACCCGCTGCACCACTCGATCCGCTGGGAAACCAGCGACCGCCTCGTGCACCACCTTCACCTTGGGCGTGCGCGCCAGCTCGATCGTGATCACCGCGGCGTGGGTCGCGTCACTGCCCGCCTTGCTCAGCGTCGTGCCGCCGACGTGCTCGAGGAACGGATCATGTTCGTGGCCACCGATGATCAACGGCACCAGGCCCATGCGCGCGAGCGCTCGATCATCGTCGAGCCACTGATGCGTCACGGCGAGGCAGGTGTGAACGGTCGGCCGCAGCCGCTCCACCTCTCGGCGAAGCGCGTCGTTCAGACGTTCGAGGCTCACCCCACCGAACGGAGGCCGCCGGTAGACGGTCGGGTCGTGCATCACTCCGCCGACGAGGCCGACGCGAAGGCCACCGACCTCCACCACGTCGCTCGGCGGAAGCGGCTTCGCGAAGCCGCGCACGTTCGTTCCCAACCACGTCGCGCGCAGTTCGGAGTAGCGCGTCAGCAGCTCCGCGGGCGAGAGATCGTCCTCGTGATTGCCGAAGGTGACGTGAGTGACGCCGAGGAGGTTGAGGCACTCCACCATGTGCCGCCCGCCGTCGACGCTGGAGAGCAGGCTCGGAGCGAGGAAGTCTCCGGCGACGACCACGAGCCACCGGTCGGCCTTCGTCGCGACGCGATGGTGGCCGATGAGCGACGCGAGCTTGGGGAGATGCTCGAGCGTGTAGACGTCGTTGATCGAGATGAGTCCCAGAACTGGCGCCACGCGCTCGTTCTACACGCTGCCTCCGCACCGGGGTCCTGATTCTCGTCGCGCCCCCGCGGAAGTTGGGCTCTCCTTTCGTCATGGGCTCCACCCTCGCGATGTCGCGCCATCGAGCCACGCGTTCCGAGAGTGGAAGGTGGCTCCGGTGTCTGGTCCCGCTCGTCCTGCTCGGCTCGTCGGTGGGCTGCACAGCCTGCATTCAGCCCATGCAGGACTGCGCGTCCCACTCGGACTGCGGCTCGAAGTACCTTTGTGTCAGCGGCGCCTGCGTTCGCGACCCTGACGCCGGGACCGCAATCTTCGTCACTGGGGATGGAGGCTCGAACGATGCAGGCGGACGGGACGCGGGCCCAATCATCGAGGGGCCGACCGACGCGGGCCAAGCCGACGCCGGTCCAGCCGACGCGGGCTCAGCCGACGCGGGCCCACGCACTCCACGCGATGCAGGGCCGTCGGGCCTTGCCGCGTGTTTGGACGGTGGTGTCTGCCTCTCCAACTTCAACGGGTCGCCCATCTGCGCCTCGGGTGCCGGGACGCTGTGTGGCTGCGGGACGCTGCTCGAGTGCTCGGAGGAACTCGGTGTCGATGTGGCCTGCGGTCGGCCGTGCCCAGTGGGTTGCAGCGACGGCGCGGCGTGTCGGGTGAGCTGCCCAGGAGGCTCTTGCCCGATGGCGTGTCACGCGACAGCGGCCTGTTCTCTCCATTGCCAGGGGGGTGGTTGCTCGCAGCAGATCGACTCCACCACTTCGTCGATCGCGAGTTGCTCCGGAGGTTCGTGCACGATGGTCTGCGACAACGCGACGTGCGAGCTGACCTGCGCTGGTGGGAATTGCGACATCACGTGCAGGAATGGAGCGCGCTGTACGGCGAACTGTTCTGGCGACGGCTGCGCCTACCATCGTGACTCGAGCTCGACTGGTACCTTCCGCCCCTGCCAAGGGTGCACGGGCCCGTAACTGAACGTCCCCTCGCCTCATCGCCGGACAGATCAGCGCGGCCATCGATGTCGGGGACGATCGACTACAGTCGCCGCCGCATGAACGACCCCTCCCGTCCCTTTGGCATGCTGTCTCGCCGCGGCGTCATCAAGGCCGCGCTCGCCTCGGGCGGGGTGCTCGCGGCTGGAGCGGGAGGTCTCTTCGCGCTGCGTGGCTCTGCGCCGGCCGTCGACGGCTTGAAGGTGCTGTCGGCGCACGGCTACCGCACGATGAAGCACCTCGCGGCGTCGTGTTTTCCGGAGCTCCGCATCGAGCCACCGCGCCTGGACCTTGCCCGCGCCTTCGATGGCTACCTCGCTGACGAGCCCGCCATCGCGCAGAAGGAAGCCGGGCAGGCGTTGCTCCTCCTCGAGTACGGACCGCTCTCGTTCGAAGGCAGTCTCAAGACGTTCAGTCACCTCGACCACGACGCCGCGCTCTCGCACTTCAACCGGTGGTCGAGCGCCGACAGCCTGCTTCGCCGACAGGTAGCGGCGGGGCTGCGCCGCTTCTGCTCGCTCCTCTTCTACGACCACCCCGCGACGTGGGCGGCCATCGGCTACGAAGGACCGGCGGTGCCTGCCGAGGAGCCTTTGTGAGCGGCGCCATCCTCGACGCCAGCAAGGCGCCGGTCCCGCGTCGCGCCGTCGACGTCTGCGTCATCGGCTCGGGTCCCGGAGGCGCCACGGCGGCCTGGGAACTCGCCGCCGCTGGCCGTGAAGTGCTCGTGCTCGAAGAGGGCCCCGACCGCACTGGACGAAGGCTCACCCAACGTGACGCCCAGATGTACGACCAGCTCTATGTCGACCGCGGCGGGCGCACGACGGTCGATCGTTCGGTCTCCATCATGGCGGGCCGGGCGCTCGGCGGCGGGAGCGTCATCAACATGGCCGACGTGGTGCCCATCGGCGACGACGTGCTCCGTCATTGGCAGAAGACGTTCGGGCTGAGCGACTTCTCCGTCGAGCGCGTGGCGCCCTTTCGCGAGCGCGCGATGGCCGATCTCTCCGCGAACGTGCCCGACGAGAGCCAGCTCAACCGGAACAACCGGCTGCTCCGGGAAGGCGCGACCAAGCTGGGCTGGCGGGGCGAGGTGATGCACCACAACCGCGTCGGCTGCGCGGGCGTCGGCGCCTGTCTGCTCGGCTGCCCGGTGGACGCGAAGCGCAACGCACGCTTCGTCGCCATTCCCAAGGCCGTCGAGGCCGGTGCCACCGTCGTCGTGCGCGCGCGGGTGAAGCGCATCGAGCAGGCGACCGCCGAGGTGAAGCTGCTGCGCTGCGCCCGGCTCGACGAGCAGGGCTACCACGAGGTCGACACCTTCGAGATCGAGGCGAAGACCGTCATCGTCGCCGCGGGCGCGGTGGGCTCGGCGGCGCTGTTGATCCGCTCCGGGCTCGGCAACACCCACGTCGGCAAACACCTCTCGCTCCAGCCGCAGCTCCCGGTGACCGCGGTGTTCGACGACGACGTGCGCTTCTTCCGGGGCATTCCCCAGACGTTCGCGGTCACCGAGTTCGAGCAGCGCGACGACCCTCGCCACGGCTGGTGGGGCTTTCGCATCGAAGCGGTCGCCGGCACGCCGGGCATCGTGGGCTCGCTGCTGCCGACGCTCGGAGAAGAGGGCCGCGCGCTGATGGCGCTCTACCCGAAGTTCACCGCGTGCCTGGTGCTCTTCCCCGACGAGGGAACCGGAACGGTGACGGTGCGCGACGATGGCCGGCCGCTGGTCGACTACGTGGTGAACGACGAGCAGAAGGAACGGCTCCGCGCAGGCGCCAAGGCGGCTGCGAGGGCGTGGCTGGCCGCCGGCGCGAAGGAAGTACTCCTGCCGACCTCACCGCCGCTGCGCCTCCACGACGAGGCCGAGCTCGCGCGCATCGACTCGGTCCCCTTCGCGCCCGCCACGACCCCGCTCATCTCGGCACATCAGCAGGGCACGGTGCGCTTCGCGG
The DNA here is from genome assembly GCA_052034585.1 of Myxococcota bacterium. GTDB lineage: Bacteria > Myxococcota > Myxococcia > Myxococcales > Myxococcaceae > Xiheimicrobium. The sequence continues at coordinate 5,820 of JBPOIJ010000007.1, read as the reverse complement.
CCTCCGAGAAGGACGGCGCGGCCGCTCCCGACGGGCGGGTGTACGGCACCAAGGGCCTCTACGTGTTCGATTCGTCCGGGTTTCCGTCGACGGCGTCGAGCCACACGATGGCGCCCATCATCACCATCTCGCGCATGTTGACGAAGCAGCTCATCGGCTGAGGTGGGCGAGCGATGAACCCACCGACCAAACGAATCCACCAGGTGCGGCGCGGCTCCACGGCGCGCTCGCGAAGGAAGGCTTCCGCAAACAGGGCCTCGTGTTCTGGCGCGCCGCCGTCGCGAAGGCGATCTTCGAAGAAGAGCTCGCCGCTGCACCAGCGATGGGAGAGCGCGAGGTTCGCTCGCTCATGAAGACGAGCCTCTGAGTCCGAGTCCTGCCCCTCGGCGCCGCCGCGAGTCCTTCACCGGCTGAGCGAGTCGAGCCAGCCCATCACGTCGTCCTTCACCTGCGCCTCGGGCCTCGCCGCCGCCTTCGCGTCGCTCACCTGCACGCGCACCTGCTGCCCGCCGTTCATCGCCCGCAGCTCGCCGTCGTCGAGGAACACCCCGTGACAGGTCTCGCAGAACTCGACCCGCAACCCTCCGACCTCCGCCGCGCGCATGCCCACCGCACACACCGGGCACTTTCGCGACGTCTTCATCGGGTCGAGCTTCGCTGGAGGACGTCGCCCGAGGACCTGCTCCAGCTCGCCACCATCGAACCAGAGGCCGTTGCAGAAGGTGCAGCGCTCGAGCTCCACCTTGCCGGCGTCGAACGTGCGCATCGGTGCGGTGCAGCCAGGACAAGTTCGCGTCGTCATCTCGTGGAGCCTACTCCTCCGATGGAGTGGACACGGACGGTTTCGTTCTCGCTCGTGCGGCCATGCCCGCCGCAGCTCGTTCTCCCGTACCGCTCGAGCCAGCGCGCCGACGCCTCCGTGCTTCGCCAAGCGCTGCGTCACGCCCGCTCGAAGGTCATCTCCCAATTCGTTTCCCACGACGCGCCGCCGTCGGGCGAGAAGGCCTGCTCCCAGCGCGGCCGGCCAGGTGTCGCCGTCCACGTGAAGCGCACGACGATCGGCTTCCCGTTCAGCGTGTCGTTCGCGAGGAAGACACCGACGCCGTTCTCGAAGCGGCCCACCACCGGCACGTCGAGCGCACCGGGCGTTCGCGCATCGAGCCACCAGATGCTCCACGTCTTCGCCTTCGCGTCGTAGGAGCGCAGCGTCACCGCGCGGTACGCACCACCCGGCAGCTCGATGAGGTTGTCGTCGACGTTGCCGAAACCACCGAGGAGCGGGTGGGCGACGGATGAGCCGGAGAACGTCTCCCACTCCGTCGACCCCTGAAGCCGCGCCTTGAGCCGTCGGTGCGTGACCTTCCAGCGGCCCATGAAGAAGTCGAAATCGGTCGGAGCGTTCGAGACGAGGTCGAGATGCATGACGCGTTCATGGGTGTGAATGTGTGTTCAGTCAACTCTCGGTCAGCCGAGGTCAGGCTCGCGTCGAGGCTCATGGACTTGGAGGACGCACGCCGCGCCGAGCTCCATCATCGGCAGCAGACGACGCCAGTCTCACCGCGCTGAGGGCACCCGGCCGCGCGGCCCGCCAGCGCGATCGAGCTCGAGCAGCACTGAGACGCGATGCCGCCACGGTCGGCGAAGCACGCGCCTCCGTCGGGCACCTGCGTGGGCAGCCGCGAGACGCCGGAGAGGGCGAAGCAGGTCGCACCCACCGCGGCGACGTCGTCATGCGTGACGTCGTTCGAACAATCGAGCCGCTCGCAGCCATCGAAGCCGTCGATGGAGGCCCGGAACGCGAAGCACCCAGGGAACGCCGTCGCCTGCGCGGTGCTGAGCGAACGCACCTCGGTGTCCTGCTCGGTGCAGACGTGCCACCCAGCCGCACAGAGCGCGTCGGCCGACGAGCTGGTGTCGAGATCGCCCGTCCAGTTGCCCGAGCAGGCCGCGACGTCAGGGGAGAGGGTGACGTCGACGAAGCCCTCTCGGGTGCCGTCGGCACAACCAACCGATGCGCCGCCGTCCATCGTGCCGGCGCCAAGACATCGCCCGGCGACGCACGAGGTCGCACACGGACTGTCACACCCACCGCAGTGCTGCGTGCTGACGGCGATGTCGACGCAGCCTGCGCCACACCGTTGTTGGCCAGGCGTGCAGGCTCTCGACGCCATGGCGGTCGGCCGCATCAGGTTGGGGTGGCCCAAACGGCTCCAGGTGACGGTTCCATCGAGGAGGGTCGCGCCGGCGTCGGCCCAGTCTGGCTCCGTCGGCCCAGAGGTTCCGTTGCTGATCGAGCGGTACCAGTAGCCATTGGCCTTGGCCCTCGTTGGTTGAACTTCGAGCGACGCCGCATACGGCGTGTTCGGTTGCCACTCGTTCCACCAGGCATGGAGGCCCACCAACAGCCACTCGTCGGTGTTCACCGTCGTCCACGTCTCGCCCTCGTCGGTCGTCATGAACAAGGGCGGCGAGGCGGTCTCGTTGGCGAGGTAGACGGCGTCATCGGCGGTGCGCGCGAGGGCGATGAAGTTCGGCGAAGAGGCCGCTGGTGAACGGAAGGACCAACTCACGCCGTGGTCGAACGTCCGTGCGATGGCCGAGCTGGTGAGGAGCAGGACCTGTCGAGACGGCGAGCGGCCGTAGAGCACCCCGTTCCTGACGACGCTGAAGTTGCCGCTGAGGCCGCCGTCGAGGAAGTGGGTGAGTGACGCTGGGTGGGCGAGGAACGAAGGACCCCACCCGGTCGGGTCACTGAGGAGAAACGGGTCGAGGCCGAGCTCGGCGATCTTCGTCCGCACGCCTCCGTCCGGCAGCGGCGGGTTGTGGAAGCGATAGAGCCCTTCGGTCACCAGCGAGCCCGGGTTCTTCACCGCGAAGAAGTCGGGTGGCGCGTACGATGCGACTCCGAACGAGCCCGGTGACACGTAGAGGTTCGTCCACGTGTTGCCGTTGTCGGTGCTCCGCATGAGCCGATGGAGCCCGTTGGTCTGTTGGCCGCTGATGCTCGCGGTGAGGACTCCGGCCTGGTCCACGTAGAGGTCTTCGCAGGTGCCGTTCATCGTGTTCGTCCCCGAGTAGATGACGGTCCAATTTCGTCCGTCCTGCGAGCGGTAGAGTGTGGTGGTCGGCGTGGTGAGCGCCAACGTGCGCGCGTAGAGCCAGGCGCCGTCGGGGCTCACCACCAACTGCTTCACCGTGTCGGGGAACTCGGCGAGCTTGTCCCAGTGGCCGTCGACGAAGGCGGCGAGGGCGTGCTTGTTGTTCGCGAGGCCGCCGATGTTGGTTGGCGTCATGTTGCCAGCGACGTACAGCCCGCCCGCGATGCACTGGCCCTTGGAGCACTGCGTGCCGACGCCGCAGGTGATGCCCTCGCACGCGACTTCGCGACACTGCCCTTGAATGATGGCGAAGCCCGCGCCGCACGGGTTGCCCGGCGTGCTCGTCGGGTAACAGGTGCCGTCCGAGCACAGCGTGCCAGTGCCGCACCTGCGCCCACCACAGCGAACGTCGACGCACGTGCCGAACTCGCAGACCCTCCCGGCAGGACAGGGCTCGGTGGCGCTGCACGAGGTGGAGAAGCAGGCGCCGTTCGCGCAGAGCGTGTTCAGCGGGCAGCTCACTCCGGCGCACGGGAGCGGCACGCAGGTGCCACTCTCGCAGACGTCTCCTGGTCGACAGGCGGTGACGCCGCAGTCCTTCGCGAAGCACTGACCTCGATTGCAGAACTCGCACGACTGGAGCCCGCACGACGACGGTCGGCAGATGTCGTCGGTCGCGCAGAAGAAGCCCGCCCCGCAGAGGCCTTCGCATGGAGCGCCACCATCGAGCGCAGCGCCTCCGCCGCCGGCGCCGCCCGCTGATCCGCCGCCCGCCGCACCCCCGCTGGTCGAGCCACCGGCTGATCCACCGCCGGCTGATCCTCCGCTGCTCGAACCGCCGGCTGATCCGCCGCCCGCTGCACCACCGCCCGCCGCACCACCTGCCGACCCTCCGCTCGTCGCGCCGCCCGCCGAGCCTCCGCCCATGGAGCCCGCGTCTGGAACGGGCGGCCGCTGACCCGCATCGAGCGGCACCGGCGTCGACATGCCTGGCGCGAGCACGAGGAGCCCGAGGTCGTTCTTCCCGGCGCTGATCAGCCGTCGCCCCAACTCGACGCTGACGAAGCCGCTCTTCTCGAGGCTCATCACGTACGCGCCGCTGGGAATCGGCCCGAGGCTGAGCGAGCCGTCGGCCTTGCTGGTGGCGTCGGCTTCCGACGAGAACGCGACCGCACGAAGCTGGGCGCCCTCGACGGCCGCTCCAGTGGTGGACTTCACCGTCGCCGTCACGGTGGCCGCCTCGCTCGGGGCCGCGACCAACGACACGTCGGCGAGCCGCACTTCTTCTCCGCCCAAGAGGGTCACCTCGCGGCCGTCGGGCCGATAGTTCTCGCGGAAGAACGACACCTGCAGCGGTCCCTCCGGCAGTCCATCGAGCGCGTAGGCACCGTTGTCGGCGGTGAAGGTGGAGAACTCCATGCCCGTGACGAAGACGTCGGTGCCGAGATGGAAGGCGTCTCCCGGGATGTCGGCTCGCAGCGCGCGCCCGACGAGGCGAGCGTTTCGGCCCAGCAGCACCTCGCCGAGCGAGACGTCACGGCCAGGGCCCGCGCCCACCGCGGCGAGCGAGAGGAGCTTCTGTCGGTCGGTCTTCCCATCGGCGTCGGCGTCGAAGGTGAACCGCACCACGCCCTCGTTCGTCACCAGCCCGGAGAGGAGGAAGCGGCCCTCGGCGTCCGAGCGCACCGCGTTCGAGCCCTGGAGCAGCTCGACTCGTGCGCCGCTCGCGGGCAGCGCAGTGAGTCGTCCCGGCACCTGGTAGCGGAGAAGCCCCTGGAGCGTTCCGGGCCCTGGCGGTGGCGGCGGCGGAGGGAGCTGGAGATCGAGGCACGAAGCGCTCGTCACCACCAAGGCCGTCACCAGTCCGAATCGCATCGAGCCCCCACGGAGAAAGTCGAGCCGCGCACTCTACCTCGCCGTGAGGCGGCTCGGAGCGAATGAGGGTCGCCGTCGGCCCGCGAGGCCGTGGTACCTTCTGCGGCCGATGCTCTCGCTGTGGCTCGCGACCTTGCTTGCGCAGGCTCCGAAGTTGGCTGCGCCTCCGTGGACAGCCGTCGACGTTCCTGCCGACAAGGCGGCCTTCTTCGCGACCCACTTCGCCAGTGCGCTCAGGGACCGAGGGGTGGGCGTCATCACCGCCGAGGACATCGCGGTGCTGATCGGCGCCGAGCGGCAGCGGCAGCTGTTGGGCTGCTCCACCGACACCTCGAGCTGCATGGTGGAGCTCGGCGCAGCGCTCGGCGCGGAGCTGTTGCTCGTCGGCTCGATCGCCAGGCTGGACTCGACGTTCGTCGTGTCGTTACGGGTCGCGAAGAGCAGTGACGGAAAGGTCGTCGCCCAGGAGCAGGCTCGCGCGAGTGGGCAGGAGGCCTTGCTCGATGCACTCACCGGCGCCGCGAGCTCCCTCGCCAGTCAGCTGAACCCGGCCGCGCCCTCCAAACGCCCGAGTCCCTTCATCGTGCCGGCGGTCATCGCTAGCGTCACCGCCGCCGCAGGAGCCGTCCTCCTCGTCCTCGCGCTCGTCACCTCCGGCGAACTCGATCGTGCGCTGGTTCCGGGCGCGAATCGCGAGGCCGTGAACGCCATCGGGAGCAGGGGACAGACCCTCGAAGCGGCGGGGTGGATCTGCGTGGGCGTCGGCATCGCGAGCGGCGCGACCGCAGTCGCCTTGCGACTCTTCGAGCGACCGGCGCCTGTCTCGGTGGCTCTGCTCCCGCAAGGC
>JBPOIJ010000133.1:0-60473 GCA_052034585.1 Myxococcota bacterium | reverse complement strand
TCGTGTTGTACTGCTCGCGCCACGCGTGAAGGGCGAGCCGGAGCTCTTCGACGTTCCGGAAGGGACGCAGCCAGAGCAGTTGCTCCTTCAGGGTGCGGATGAGTCGCTCGATGCAGCCGTTGCCTTCGGGCGCGCGCACGAAGGACGGACTCGACTCGATTCCGAGGAACTCCAACTGCTCCTGAAAGGCGTCGCTGACGTACTGACTTCCGTGGTCGTGTCGAAGCCTCAAACCCTCGGCGACGCGTGGACCGATGGCTCCGAAGCGCTCGCGCACCGCCTGGTTCACAGGCTCGAGCGCCTCGTACCGCGTCCCCGGCTTCGCGGCGTGGATGCCCACGCACTCCGCCGTGCAGTGGTCGACCGCGATGAACACCGTCACCTGCCCGTCCTCCGTCGTCAGTGTCGCGGTCGCGTCGGTCGCCCACATCTCGTTCGGCCTCTCGGTGATGATGGTCCCGTCGTGCACGCGTGGCCCCAGCACGCGGCCCGCGCGCGACGGTGCGAGCAGCCCAGCCTCGCGCATCAACCGGAGCGCGCGACGTTGCGACGTGCGCACGCCCTTCATCCGCAGCCGCGCCCACACTTTCCTGTGGCCTTCGCCGGTCCACGGCGTCGTCGCCAGGTCCTCGCGGATGAGCTCCGTCAGTCGCTCGTCGCTCCAGCTCGTCTTCGGTCCTCTGCGCGCGCCCTTCAGGGGCGCCTCGCTCGGAACTGCCCTCGCTCGGCGCCGGTACAGCGACGCACGCGACACACCCCAGACGCGACAGACTCGAGCCAAACCGTACGGCCGTTGCTGGGAAGGCGAGATGGTTCGGCTCATCCTCTCGACTTCCTCCAGGGCAAAGGGTCGATGCCCGCCCTGATGCGCAGCAGCTCATTCTCCATCGTCAGCTCGCCCACCTTCGCCTTCAGCCGAAGGTGTTCCTCGTCGTCTGCCGTCGCCTCGCGACTCTTCAGTCCTGCCTCGGCACCCCGAAGGAACTCGTCACGCCACTCCGACAGCTTCGCCGCCGTCACCCCGAGGTCTCTCGACACGGCGTCCAACGTCTCGCCTTTCAAGAGCCTCAGCACCGCCTCCATCTTCCGCTTCGACGAGAAGCGTCCTCGGTCTTCCTTCTGCTTCGCCATCACCACCTCCAGAGGCGAGCTTCGCCCCAGTGAGGTGTCTCAAGAAACCGTCATGCGCGAGAACTGGGGGCACCCCTCAGCCGGCGTCAACAAGACATCGGTGCCTCGCAGATGAAGTGCGCGCGGTGAGGCGGGGCGAAGGTGCGAAGAATTACTCGACGAGGGCGGGGGCGGGGCGTTGGAGGGCAGTTCTATTGGATTCGCAAAACCGAACAAATCGGCTCGCTGGCGCGCTCACCTGCACCACGGTGCATATGGGAGAAAAGTGTCTGGTTGTGCAAACCCAATAGAAGGGGGCCTCAGTCGACCCCGGAGGCCGGCGGTCGCTGGTGGCGGCACATTCCTGGCGCCCCGCGGTCCCTGAGGCTTCAGGAGGCACGCTCGCGCACGGCCTTCGCTTCGAGCAGCAGCTGGCTCGACAAGAGCGCCGGAGCCCGACGGTCTCTCGTTCTCGACGAACGGCTTCACACCGTCGGGCCCGTGCGAGCGAAGCCGATCACGTGCGATCACTCAGCGCTTCACCTGCCTCGGAGCAAAGTGAAGTTCCGATTCACCGAGCCCGCGCCGCAACTTTGGCAGTGACGCCCGCTGAACCGATTCGGCGATGAGTTTGGTCGTCGAGGCACGACGCACTCGAGGCGATGCAACCGTCGCCGCAACTGCTCTGGGCCGAGCACTGCAGTCGGAGGGCGATGGACAGTAAATGCTCGATTTGCCTGAAATCGAGGCACCGCCATTCTCCTCCACGTTGGATCTTCCTGCAGTCGACCGGTATGTCTTCGCCGCTCGACCGTTCTCCATCTCGTGACGCCGCCCACCGACACCTGGACGCACCGCATCGCCGAACACGACCACGTCATCGTGTTGGCGCTGTTGTCCAAAGGCGTTCGGCTCCACGACGCGCGAGACCTCGCCCAAGACGCCTGGACTCGGCTCATCGAGGCCGACCGCGCGGGCCGGCTCGAGCGCATCGAGCTCCCCGGGCTCGTCATTCGCCAGGCGATGTTCCTCCTCGCCGAGCGCCGCCGCATCGGAGCGCGCCGCCTCGAAGTCGACGTCGACGAAGCGGCAGCGCTGCCCACCCGCGAGGGAGTGCCCGACTCGGTCCTCGACGCCAAGCAGCGCCTCGCCCTCGTCTCCGCCACCCTCGCCCAGGTCAGCCCACGCGGCCGTGAAGTCCTCGAGAGCCAGCTCTCCAGCGACGCCGGGCACGCCGAACAAGCCGCCCGCATCGGCCTCTCGGTCCAACGCTTTCGTCAGGTGCTCTGTGAAGTCCGCGCCCGCCTCCGCGCTGCGCTCGGGGAGGACTCGCGATGAGCCACCCGACCATCTACGAACTCGCTCGCTTCATCGAACATGGTCACGAATCGGCCGATTTCGAAAAGCATGTACACATCTGTGACGCCTGCGCTGCACGACTGAGCCAGCTCGCTCGACGCGCGCTCGTCGCCCGTGGGCTCGCCGCCGACGCGGTGGTTCCGTCGCCCCCGACCCCCGCCGTCGTGCCCTTGTTGATGGCGGTCTTCGCCTGCGTCGCGGTCTTGGTCTCCGCGCCCACCCGCGCTGCTTCCTTGCCGTCGACGCCGCCGGTCGTCTTCTCGAGTGCCGAATTGCACGGCACGCCGTTACCCGCCGTCGTCACCCACCCCGACCTCTCCGGTGGTGACGCAGGGCCGGGCGCTCGCTCCGACTGATTTTCCCGACTCAGTCGGCGCCGAGCCTGATCAACCCGACTCAATCGGCGCCGAGCCTGATGGGTCGCTTCCCTCCGCTCCCAAGGAACGTCTCGATGGAACTCCCGTCGCCGGTGAACTCTGCGCTCAACTCGTGGAGCGTCTATCGACTCACGCTCCTCCTCGGTGCATTGCTGGTGCTCCCGCGACTCGGTGCCGTCGGCCTGTGGGACCCATGGGAGACGCACTACGCCGAGGTCGGCCGCCAGATGCTCGCGCGCGCCGATCTCATCCACCCGTACTGGCAGAACGCGTGGTTCTTCTCCAAACCGCCGCTCGTCGCCTGGCTCTCCGCGCTCGGGCTCTTCGTCAGCGGTGCACAGGGTTGGGGCACGCCCGGATCGGGACCGCTCCCCGCCGGCGTCGAGTGGTTCGTTCGACTGCCCTTCGCGCTCCTCTTCCTCTTCGCTGGCGCGATGCTCGCCGAGACCGTCACCCGTCGCGCGACCCGCAGAGCCGGTCTCTTCACCGCGCTCGTCTGGTGGACGATGCCGCTCGTCGACTTCCTCGCCCGGCAGGTGATGACCGACGGCCCCTTCATCAGCTGTCTGGTGCTCGCGCTCTGCTTCGCCTCGACCGCCGAGGTCTCCAAACGCCCGAGAGACTGGGCGCTCGCGTTCTCCTTCATCGGCGTCGCGGTCCTCGCCAAGGGCCTCATCGCCTTTCTCCCCGTCGTCGTGGTGCTGATCAGCTGGGCGGTGCTCGACGGGAAGGCCACCCTCGCGCGCGTTCGCGAGGTGCCCGCGTGGACGGGTGTCCTCTCCATCGCCATCCCTGCGCCGTGGTTCCTCGCGATGGCGCGCTTCGAGGGCCGCGACGACGAAGGCCGCACGTTCGTGGAGCGCTTCTTCGTCTACGACCACCTCGACCGCTTCGCGAGCGGCGTGCACACCACCACGCCCGGCGGCACCTTCACCTACTTCATCGAGCAAGGCGCCTTCGCCATCTTCCCCTGGGTGCTCCTGGTGCCGCTCGCGGCGTTCACGCTCTCGACGCAGCGTCGCGAGGGCCCACGCTGGCGGCTCGCCGTCACCTGGGCCGTCATGCTCGCCGTCACCTTCCTCCTCTTCACCGTCAGCGCGACCCGGTTCCATCACTACGTCATGCCGATGCTGCCGCCGCTCGCAGTGCTCCTCGGGCTCGCGATGGACTCGGTGTGGGACGACGTTCGCGCCGCGGTGCCCTCGCTCGTCGCTGGCGTCGTGCTCTTCGCGGTGACGACGAAGGATCTCGTGCAGCGGCCGCGGCATTGGCTCGACCTCTTCACCTACAACCACGATCGTCCCTACCCGACGGAGCTGGTGACCAAACCGCTCGTCGCTGGTGCACCTGCGTGGCTCACCCTCGGCGCAGCGCTCACCCTCGCGTCGATTCTGGTCTGCGGTGCGCTCGTGCTCGCGGCGAGGTCGGCGAGTGCCGAGCGGCTGGTGCGCGCTCCGGCCTTCTTCGCGCTCGGCCTGTCGCTCTTTCTCAGCTGGGTTCACTGGCCTCAGCTGGGCCGTCACTGGACGCAGCGGGAGTTGGTCGATCGCTACTTCGCCGAACGCCAACCGACCGAGCCGCTGGCCGCCTTCTTCATGAACTGGAAAGGCGAGACCTTCTATTCGCGCAACGAGGTGACGCAGGTGAGCGCGCGCGATCCCCGAGGAGAGGTGAGCCTCATCGTCTCGACGCACCCGCGCTCGTGGTTCCTCGTCGAGCAGCACCGCGTCGAGGTGCTCCGGTCGGTGTTGCCGCCAGGCGCTCGCCTGGTTCCGGTCGACACCGAGCAGACGAACAAGTTCGTGCTCGCCCGCGTGGAGCGCTGATCAGCCGGTGCGAACGCCGAGCTCGGTCGATTCGAGCGTGGCCTCGAGAGCGGGTTCAACCGCAGCTGGATGCAGTACCAGTGAGCGAGGCGCACGTGCGAATCACCTGAGCGGTGTCATAGCCTCGCGCGCGTGCTCGCCCTCGCGCTCAGCGTCCTCGTGACCCAGACGCCCGCCCCGACCCGCCTCGTCATCTGGGCCGGAGGGAAGACCGAAGCGGAAGCGAAGCAGGCGCTCGCCAGCTTCGAGGAGCGCCGCAAGGAGCTGCTCTTTCTCCAGCTCGCCCCCGACTACCCGAAGATCCTCGACTCCTCCAAAGTGCCTGGACTCAACGCGGGCTTCTTCATCGTCGCGCTCGGCGTCTGCGCGAGCGAAGCGGACGTCGGCTTCGCGCTCATCGACTTCCTCGCGCCGTCCACCTACTCGAAGGCGGTCACGCTCCCGCTCGCCTGTCCCGACTTCCCCGAGCCCGAGCCGCCCGAGGCCGTCGAGTACCGCTCGAGCGCCGTCGAGCGTCGGCGCGTCGGTGAGCACGAGTGGTCCTTCGTCACCGTCACCTCGCGCGGGAACGCTCCGGAGGGCGAGACCAAGACCTTCACCGTCGCCGTCCAGGTTCGGAAGAAGGGCGCGCTCGTCGACGAGCTCCTCGTCTCCAACACTGGGTCCTTCGCCGAGCTCGAAGGCGGCGTCTCCTTCACCGCGAAGGGCCTCGTCTTCAAAGAGCGCAACGTCGACCCCTCGTGCGCCTGGGGAAATCGGGACTACCAGCTCACCCAGTCTCGCCACACGATTCGGCTCGAGCACGGCAAGCTCGTTGACCAGACGCAAGAGCTGCACTCGAGCTCCGGCTCCTGCGAGTGAACCCTGGCGCGCCGGCCGTGATTGGAGTTCGGTGTCACGCATGAACAAGGCCCTCAAGGTGCTCCTCGGTGTCGTCGGCCTCTTCGTGCTGATTCAGCTGGTCCCGATGGGCCGCGATCACACCAACCCGCCGGTCACCCAGGACGCGCCGTGGCCCAACCCCGAGGCGCGCGCGCTCGCCGTACGCGCTTGCTACGACTGCCACAGCAACGAAACGAAGTGGCCGTGGTACTCGAACGTGGCGCCGGTCTCCTGGCTCGTCGCGCACGACGTCGACGAGGGCCGCGAGGAGCTCAACTTCAGCGAGTTCGACAAGAACCAGCGGCACCTCAAGGACGCGCCAGAAGAAGTACGCGAGAAAGAGATGCCGCCGGCCATCTATTTCCCCATGCACCCCGAGGCGAAGCTCACCGACGCCGAGCGGGCGCAGTTGCTCTCTGCCTTCGAGGCGATGGGCGCTGGCAAGGAAGGCGGGCACGAGGAACGGCGCTGAAGTCGGTTGCTCCTCGCGTGCTAGAAGCCACCTCGTGCGTTCCCTGCTCGTCGCGGCGTGCCTCTGCGCGTGCTCGCCCATCACTCCGTTTCGCACCGACGCCGGCGCAGATGCGGGCGCGCAGGCCGGCGGGACGTCGGGAGGGACGAGCGGCGGGGACGTTGGCGGCGGCAATGCGGGAGGCGGCACGACTGGCGGCGGCCTGACGGCTGGTGGTTCTTCCGGCGGTGGCGCATCGGCGGGCGGCGCGAGCGGTGGCGGCGCAGCGGCTGGGGGCTCCTCGGGTGGGAGCATCGATGGCGGTCTCTTCACCTGGACCGCCGTGACGGTGCCGATGGGCGTCGCGGTGCGCAGTCTCCACGGCTCGGGGACCGACTTCTTCGCGACGACCTACGCCGGTGGACTGCTCGCCTCGACGTCCCCAACCAACTTCGCAGCCGTGTCCGGGTTCTCGCACCCCGACGTCGACGACGTGTACGTGACGCCCTCCAAGAAGGTCTTCATCAGCACGAGCGCCAATTGGGCCTACGTCTGCACGAGCGGCGATTGCCGGCTCGGCATGAACTACTCCGCCCTCGCGAACCAGAACCCGAGCGACGTCTTCTACGGGCTGTGCGGCAGCGGTGAGGCGGTCTTCGCGGTCGGCGCGGCGACCTCGCTCCCCGCCATTCTCTTCGAGTACTCCGTCGATCGCTTCGTGCGCCGCTCCACGACGCTGGGCGTCAGCACCGCTCGGAACTGCGTGGCGCTCGGCTCGTCCTTCGTGCGTATCGCCGGAGACACCGGCGTCGCTGCCTACGACGGTGGGGTGTCGCTCGAGGTGCCAATCACGTCGGGCACCGCGTCGTGGCGATACGTCGCCTTCGCGACGCCGAGCGACGGGCTCCTCGTCGGTCGGACCACCACTGGAGCCGTCGCCCGTTTCGACGGGTCAATCTGGACCGAGCTCGCCGGTGTTCCGACGGCTCAGCAGTTCGAGGGTGTGGTGGCACTGAGCGCGACCGAGTTCTTCGTCGTCGCCACCGTTCAGCCCGGCCGAGCTCAAGGCGCGTTCCTCTTCGACGGCGCGTGGCGACCCATCTCGCTCCCGCCGAGCCTCGACACCATCGAGGCGGCCTTCGCTCCCGACGCTCGCCAGCTCTATCTCGTCGTCGTCGAAGGCAGTGGCCGTCACGTCGTCTGGCTCGGGACGCGATGAAGACGCCGGGTGACGACGCCGTTCGACGGACGCTCCTCGAAGAGCTCGACACCACCTTCGTCGTCGAGGCCGCCGCCGGCACCGGGAAGACGACGGTGCTCGTCGACCGCATCGTGGCGCTGGTGCGGAGGGGAAAGGCGAGGCTCGAGCAGATCATCTCGGTCACCTTCACCGAGAAGGCGGCCGGCGAGATGAAGCTGCGCCTGCGCGCGCGGCTCGAGAAGGAACGCAACGCGGTCGGCGACCCCACCGAGCGTGAGCGGCTCACCGAGGCGCTGCGCGAGCTCGAGATCGCCCGCATCGGGACCATTCATGGGCTCTGCGCCGATCTCCTCCGCGAGTACCCCGTCGAGGCCGGCGTCGACCCGCTCTTCGAGGTCGCCTCCGAGGGAGACGCCGAGGCCCTTCGCGCGGTCGCCTTCCAGCGCACCTTCCAGGGCCTGCTCGAGAGCCGACCCGAGGGCGTGCGTCGTGCCTTGCGTCGGCGGTCGCGAGGCCGTGAAGCAGAGTCGGCGCGCCAGTCACTCGCCTCCGCGGCCGACGCGCTCATCGAGCACCGCGACTTCGCCACCCCGTGGAGACGCGACCCCTTCGACCGCCTCGCCACCCTCGACGGCGCCATCGACGTGCTCCGCCGGTTCGCGCGGCATGCGCCGAACGTGACGCTGCGCTCCGGGAAGGAGAGCGGGCTCTTCGAGGTGCTCCAGCGCGTGCGCACCTTGGTCGACGAGATCGTCCGCCGCGAGCTGGTGGCGGGCCGCGATCACGACGGCATCGAGGCCAGCCTGAAGGACCTCGCCTCGAACAAGTTCGGGTGGGAAGGCAAGGCGTGGAACCTCAACTACTCGAACGGCTCCTCCGAGCCCGCGCTCCTCGCCGACCGCGACGAGGCTTGGACGACCGTGAAGGACGTCGTTCGCCGCTGTGACGCCGACCTCGCCGCGTGTCTCCATCGTGAGCTCGCGCCGGTGGTGGCCGCGTACCAGCTCGAGAAGGCGCGCGCCGGCCTGCTCGACTTCGTCGACCTCCTCCTCCTCACCCGCGATCTCCTCCAGCGGCAGCAGAGCGTGCGCGAGTCGCTCCAAGGGCGCTTCACCCATCTCTTCGTCGACGAGTTTCAAGACACCGACCCGCTCCAGAGCGAAGTGGTGCTGCTCCTCTCGGCGTCGGACGCGTCGGTGAGCCGGCCGTACGAGACGGTGCCGGTGCCGGGGAAGCTCTTCGTCGTCGGAGACCCGAAGCAGAGCGTCTACCGGTTCCGCCGCGCCGACATCGTCCTCTACCACCGGGTGAAGCAGCACCTCGCCGCTCACGGCGCGCGCGTCGAGTACCTCTCGACCAGCTTCCGCAGCACGCCGGGCATTCAAGGCGCGGTGAACGGCGCGTTCTCCTCGGCGATGAAGGGCGAGCAGCAGGCGACCTACGTGCCGCTCGGCGAGTACCGGGAGCCGAACAAGGAACAACCGTCGTTCGTCGCGCTGCCCGCGCCCCGGCCGTTCAACGCGAAGGGCAAGTTCACCAAGGACGCGGTGGAGAAGAGCGTGCCCGACGCGGTCGGCGCCTTCATCGACTGGCTGGTGACGAAGAGCGGCTGGGTGGTGGAGGAGGAAGGCCGGCGCGTGCCGGTGCAGCCGCGCCACGTGTGCATTCTCTTCAAGCGCCTCCGGAAGTACGGCGGCGTCGACGTGCCGAGGCCGTACGCGCAGGCGCTCGAAGCGCGCAAGGTGCCGCACGTGCTGGTGGGCGGGCGCTCGTTTCATCAGCGGGAAGAGGTGATGGCGCTGCGCACCGCGCTCTTCGCCGTCGACCGGCCCGACGACGAGCTCTCGGTCTACGCGACGCTGCGTGGGCCGTTTTTCGCGCTCACCGACGACGTGCTCTTCGGCTTCAAGCACGCCCACGGCAAGCTCCACACCCTGCGCACCTTCGAGGGCCTCGAGGAGCCGGCCTTCAAGGAGGTCGCCGACGCGCTCGTCGTCCTCGCGGACCTGCACAAGAAGCGCAACACCCGGCCAGTGGCCGAGACGCTGCATGCGCTGCTCGAACGAACGCGCGCCCACGCCGGAGTCGCGTTCTGGAAGGCAGGCGCCCAGGCGCTGGCGAACCTGCTCCAGCTCGCGGAGGTGTCACGCCGGTACGAGCGCCGGGCGACCTCGTTCCGTGAAGTGGTGGACGCGCTCCAGCGCGAGGCCGACGATGGGGAAGCGCCTGACGCACCGCTCGTCGAACACGGCCTCGAAGGCGTGCGGATGATGACGGTGCACGCGGCGAAGGGCCTCGAGTTTCCCGTCGTCATCCTCGCCGAGCCGACGGCCAACGCCTCTCGCGCCGAGCCCTCGCACTGGGTCGACCCCGAGCGAGCGCTGTGGGTGCACCCCCTCGCGAGCTGCGTGCCGGTGGAGCTCCGCGAGCGCGAAGAAGAGGCCATCGCCCGAGACAACGAAGAGGCGCTGCGGCTCAGCTACGTGGCGGCCACGCGCGCGAAGGACCTGCTCGTGGTGCCGGTGTCGAGTGAGAAGCAGTGGCCCGACACCTGGACGCAAGTGCTCGAGCCCGCGCTCTTTCCCGCCCGCGACCGCGCGCACCAACCCAAGGTTGCGCCCGGCTGTCCTGCCTTTGGCCACGACGTCATCATCGACCGGCAAGGGCCCGTACCGTCGGAGGTGCCGCTGCCCGGCTTGCACCTCGCGCTCGGCGGCACCAATCGAGTCGTCTGGTGGGACCCGCGGGTGTTGGGCCTCGACGCGGAAGGCGCCTCTGGGCTGGTGGCGGACGAAGCGCTGCGAGAGGACGAGCTCGAAGGGCCGAGGAGCGTCACCGAGTACCAAGACTGGCAGCTCTCCAAGTCGGACGCGGAGACGAAAGGCGGCGCCCCTCGCGAGAAGGTGCACTCTGCGCGTGAGGTGAAGCTCCCAGCCCCGCCCGCGCCGATTCCGGTCGAGCTCACCGCGGCGCCCCGCGCTGGCCGGCCGAGCGGCCTTCGCTTCGGAGAGCTCGTGCACGCCTGCCTCGCCACCGTGCCGCTCGACGCCGACGCCACCCGCGTGAGGACCGTCGTCGAGGTGATGGCCCGGCTCCTCAAGGCCGACGCCGACGAAGTCGAGCACGCCGTCGTGGCGGTCGAGGCAGCCATCGCGCATCCACTCCTTCAGGGGGCGCGCACCGCACGACGGGTCCGACGCGAGGCCTCGCTCGTGAGCCGGCTCCCCGATGGCTCGGCGCTCGAAGGCGTCGTCGACCTCGCCTACGAGACCGATGACGGCTGGGTGGTGGTGGAGTTCAAGACGGACGCGACCCTCGAAGACAGCCTCGAGGCCTACGAAGCGCAGACGTACCGGTACGTGGAGGCCGTTCAGCAGGCGACTCGACGGCCGGTGAGCGGGTTCATCCTCCGCGTCTGAGCCTGACTCGGTGCGCCAAGCCCGATTCCCTCGAGTCGTGGCGACCGAAGGCGTGGAGTGCCCACGCCTGTCTACAGGGGCGTCAGTCGTCCTCTGCGTGAGGACAGCCGCTCGCTCAAGTCTCGATGATCCGTTCCGCGAGCGCGTTGGCGTCAGGGTTGCTCTGGCACTCAGGCATCCCCCGAACTTTCTCGGGCCACCACTGGAGCCACCCCATGAAGACCGCCACCGTTCGCCAGCCCACCTTCGCCAGCCTCACCCAGCGCATCGCCAACCAGGAACGCCGCATCAACGAGGGCGTGCGCTCGGGCTCGCTCACCGACCCGGAGGCCGCGTCGCTCCGTGAGCGGGTGAAGGCGGCGAAGGCCGGCATCGACGCCGACGCCTTCGACGGCAACGGGCTCACCCAGGGCAAGGCGGCGCAGCAGCTGCTCAACGGCCTCTCGAAGGACATCAAGAGCGCGAAGCACAACGAGACGATGGACGTGTCGAAGCGGGTGGCGAACTTCGAGAAGCGGGTGGAGCAGGGCACCAAGGACGGCACGCTCACCGAGGCGGAGAGCACCAAACTCAAGAGCCAGATCGCCGGGCTCAAGCAGGAGCTCGCGCAGGCCACCACGCCGGAGGCGAAGAAGGCGGTTCAGGACAAGCTCAAGTCGGTCAACAAGGAGATCTTCCGCGCTCGTCACGACTCGCAGTTCGACGCCAACAAGCGCCTCGAGAACTTCGAGCAGCGCATCAAGGCCGGGCTCGCCGACGGCACCCTCAACGCGAAGGAAGCGGCGCGCCTGACGGGCGAGGTCGCGGGGCTGAAGATGCTCGACGGCCTGGGCATCAAGAGCGCCAAGCTGTTCAACCGCGTCAACCGCGACGTCTTCGCCCAGCGGCACGACGGGCAGGTCGACGTGGCGAAGCGGAGCGCGTCCATCGGCTCGCGCATCGACGCGGCGGTCACGGCTGGCAAGCTGACCCAGGAGCAGGCGACGGCGTTCAAGGCCGAGCTCACCAAGCTCTCGGCGGAAGGCGTGCAAGGCCAGGGTCCGCGGCTCAACGTGCTCGAGCAGCAGATCGTCTCGGCCGTGATGACCGCTCCCGCGCCGAGCACGGCGGCCTGAACGGGGGATCGGCCTCGAGTTTCGATTGGACGGGTTCGTTCTGCCGGCCCGGAGCGAGCCTCTCCGCTTCTGAGGAGCGGGCGTTGCGCCGGGCCGACCTGAACCACGGTCGGGTCGAGTCGCTCCACCGTTCCCTTCACCGACGGAGGCGATTCGAGTTCGAGGAGCGCCGGGGCAGCCCTCACCAATCGCCGAGCACGAAGCGCTTGAGCATCGGCAGGAGGTTCCGCACGTCCTTGCTGCCGCGATTCAGAGCGCGCCCGACGAGCTCGTTCACTCCGCCGATGATGGCGCGCCGCACCTGGGCATCGTCGGTGAGGTAGCCGAAGACGAGGTCGGCGAACTGGTCGTTCACCTCGTCACGCACCTCCCGCGCCTTCGGGCCCGCCGCGTCGACCTCGACCACGAACGCGCGCGCCGCCAGCACGTCGACGGACAGCACCTCGAGGTAGTTGCGGAGCTGCTGCTCGACGAGCGCGTCCTTGCCTCGGGCCGCCGGCCGTTCCTTCGCCAGCGCGGCGAGCTCGCGAACCAGCTCCTCACAGAGCTGGCGGTAGGCCGCGATGAAGCAGTCGTCTTTGTCGCGGAAGTGCTCGTAGAACGTCTTCCGGGAGACCCCCGCCTCGGCGATGACCTCCGCCACGTTCGCCGCCGGGAAGCCGAGCCGCCCCACGCAGCGGGCCATCGAGATCATCAGCCGCCGCTCCTGAGAGGCCTTCGCTTCCTTCCGCGTCTTCGGGCTCTGCACCCGCGCGCCGAGGAGCTGCGCCGGATCATTCGGTTGACCCGACAGTTCGGAAACGTTACTGTTTCTCAACCGAGAGGGAGCGCGCATGCGAGTTCAGGGGCAACGTCCGCCGTCGAGGATCACCGAGAAGCCAGTCGAGACCGCCAAGGCCGCGGAGGTGGACTCGGCCCCGGTCGCGCAGGGCTGGACCGCCAAGGCCGTGCGGAGCGGCGCGGTCGAGGCGAACGCCACCACCACCGAGGCGCGCAACACCGCCGCCGCGACGCGCTTCTTCGATGCCTTCCATCGCCACGACCTGGCCACCCTCGAGCAGATGTACCGGCCCGACGCCAAGTTCAAGGACGACATGTTCACCCTGAGCAAGCGCTCCAGCATCCTCAAGATGTGGGGTGGTGCGCCACCGTTCGCTTCCTTCAAGGCCGAGGTGCTCGAGGCGAAGGGCGACCAGGTGAAGGCCCGCTGGGTCGTCGACTACGAGATGTTCGGGAACACGATTCACAACGAGATCGACTCGACGCTCACCTTCGACGCCGAGGGCCGAGTCGCCTCGCAGGACGAGCACTGGGACCCCTCGAAGTGGATGTCGCAGGCGCTGCCGTTGATTCCGAAGTTCCTCCAGCCGGCCGCCTACGCGGTGATGCGGCCGTTGCTCAGCATGCAGATGGGCGGCTGACGAGCTCAGCGGCTGACGGCGGGCACCAGGCGCACCACGTGGGGAACGACGGTGCCGTCGATCTTCACCGGCTCGAGCTGCGCGGCGTACTTCTTGGTGAAGGCCGCCCAGCTGAGCGTGCGCGCGGTGGGGCCCTCGAAGAACGAGACCGAATCGGCCTGACCGACGAAGGTGGGCTCCTCGAGGTCGGCGATCGCCACCGTGGTGCGCCGCTTCTCGTCACTCTCGAGCGTCGTCGTCACGCCTTCGCGGAAGTCGAACGGCGGCAGGCCGGCGCCGAGCTGCTGGAACGCCTCGAGCTCGTCGCTGCGGGGGAAGCCGTCGAGCAGCGAGAGGGCCATGCGGGTCTCGGCGAGCTCGGCCAGCTTCTTCACCTCGGCCACCTCGGGCGGCAGCGGCGCGGTCCACGGCTTCCACGCCCCGTCCTTGAAGACGAGCGGCTGGGCCTGGAGCACCCCGTCACCGAGCGAGGTGTCGATGAGCGGGGCCAACTTCTTGGCGGCGGCGCGAACGGCCTCCGGCTTCGAGGCGTCGGCGATGGCCACGGTGTGATCGGTCGGCGCCATCGCGACCAACGTCGTCGGCCCCAGGCTCTGGAGGAACGCGGAAGACACGAGCGCGGTGGAAGCCGGCACCCCCTCTCCAGGCGTGGTGTGGAGCACCCAGGCGCCCGGCGCGACGGCCTCGACGACGTTCGACCTCCAGCTCGGCGCGCCCTTGACGAGCTCGTTCGCCATGCCCTGCGTCGCGTCGACACACCAGCGCGGCGACTCGCCGTCCCTCGCCATCACCATCACCGGCAGGCCCATCACCTGCTGGGCCGAAGGCACCCGCACGTCACTCGGCGCGTCGAGCCTGCGTGAGCTGCGGAAGAGGCTCGCGAGCGAGGCCCCCTGTGGCTCGAGATACCGGATTCGACTGGTGGTGGCGCAGCTGCGCTCGATGGTGCTCTCGAGCGCCGTCTTCGCGTCCGCGATGGCCTTGGCGACCTCCCGCTCGAGCCGCCGCTCCTCGAGCTCCTCGAGGACTCTCCGGGAGGTGAACGACGAGCCACCGTAGGCGCTCCCGAGCGCGCCGCCGGAGATCGACGACGAAGCGCTCCACGTGGAATGCCGCGAGCTGTGCGTGGCGAGACGGGCCAGCTTGAGCCCGACGCCCACGACCATCAGAACCGAAACTGCCCCAACCTTCGCCGAGGTCTCCATGATGCTGCCTATTGGGCCGGGTGGGCGCTTTCCGTCACTCCTCGGGCGCCGTCGCGTCGACCGCCGAGCGCAACAAGCCAGCGGGGAACCGTTTCCTGAACGCGTTCGCGGCGTTGCGAGCCTCGATGCTCCGGCCCGCGCTCGAGAGCGCCATCACCTCGAGCGCCATTCGCTCCTCGGTGAGCTGCCCGTTGGGGAAGCGGCGCTGATGATGGGCGAGGGCTTCGAGGGCGCCGTTCGGGTCCTGGCGCGCCATCGCGACCCGGGCTTGCTCGACGTAGCTCTTCTCGAGCGCGAGCTGCTCGTCGGCCGACAGCTGTGGCTTCGCGGGCGCGGTGACGGTGGGCGGAATGACGACGGGCGTGCTCGGCGACGGAGGCGGTTCGGCGGTGACGACGGGCGGCGGCGGCGGCTCCGGTGGGCGCTCGGTCGCAGGCCGTTCCGGCGCGGCGAGGCGGTGCTGGCGTTCGCGCTCCTCCACCACCGCCGAGTGAACGCCCGCGCCGATGGCCCCACCGACCGCCATCGACGCGACCGACGCGCCGACGACGAGCTTGGCGACGACGGCCTTGGCGACGAGGCCCGAGCCGGCTGCACTCACTCCCGCGCCCGACACGCCTGCGCCGGTCGGTGGAGCCCCCGATGGCCCTGGGCCACTCGACGGCCCGCTCGACGAACTCCCACCCTCCGAACCACCACCATCACCACCCGGCACCTCGAAGAGCTCGGTCGACAGCTTCGCGAGCAGCCGTGACTTCGCCGCTGCGGGTGCCGAGGTGAGCGGCCGCTCGGCAGCGAGGAGCGCCTGCAGCTCCGGGCTCAACGGCTCGAGGTCGTTCGGCGTCATGGCGCACCTCGGAGTTTCTCGACCGCTGCCTGAAAGTCACGCCGCGCCAGGCGCAGCCGGGAGTAGGCGGTGTTGAGCGGCACGTCGAGCGCCGCCGCCACCTCGGGAATGCCCTGGCCCTCGAGCTCGTGCATGACGAAGACGGCGCGCCGGTCGAGCGGAATCGACTCCATCGCCCGGAGAACGAGCTGCTTGGCCTGCGACTGCTGGGCGTGGCCTTCGGGCGTGGGCGCCTCGTCGGTGGTGTCGGGCTCGGCGTCGGCGACCTCACGCCGCTGCCAGGCGCGGTCACGGAAGTCGGAGGCGAAGCGGTAGGCGATGCCGAACAACCACGGGCGCAAGGGCCGGCTCGAGTCGTACTCCGCCAGCTTCTTCCACGCGGTGATGAAGACGTCGTGTGCCACGTCCTCGACGTGCGCGTCGGGAACGCCCAGGCGGCGCAGCGTCGACCAGACGTAGTCGAACTCGGCCTCGTAGAGCCGGTCGAAGTCTGCGCGTGTCGGAGGCGCCTTGCCGTGCATCGCGCGCGGCACCCTACTACCCGCACGCCCGGCGTCGATGCCCCTCAGGGAAGCCGGTCGCCCCACACCTTGAAGTGCGCGGTGACGGTCGCGGTGAACGCGACGCTCGAGCCTGCCCACACGGGAATGCCGCCGACGTCGACCACCATGCGCGGCTGGTACCAGCCCTTCGCGCCGACTCGCACCTTCACCAGCTCTCCTGCGGGGACGTCGAGCACGAGGCCGAGGCCGGCGCTGACGAAGAGGGCGCCCTGGGGCCGCGGGTTGGGCAGGCCCACCGACCAGACCTGCCAGCTCCCCAGGCCGAACACGCCGCACGCGCCGAACCACGACCACTTCGCGCAGCCGTCGAGGGCGCCACCCACGAGGAGGGCTCGAATGCCTCCAGCGCCGACGGTCACCGCGCCAGGACTGGTGAGGTCGGCCGAGACGGTGAGGAGCGTGCTGCGAGTGCCCCAGCTCGCCTGAAGCGTGCCCAGCGCGGCGACGTTCGGGACCTGGCCGACGGAGACGCCTCCTCCGAGCCCGACGAAGACGGCGTTGAGCGCAGGCGGCGGCGTGGGCCCTGGCTTCACCGGCTCGGGTGGCGGTGGACCCAGCAGCGGAATCGGCCGCGGGGGCGGGAAGATGGGCGTCGAGTTCGGTCCAGGGAGCGCTTCGAGGGGCGGTGGCGGCGTCGACTCGCTCGGCGGCGGCTCGATGGGCAGCTCTCGCGGGCGAACCGGAGGGGGTCTCGCCGCGTCGGGAGGACGGGTGAGCGCGGGGAGGCTCCATTCGTCTCGCGCGCCTGCATCGGCGACCGTCGAGGGCCGGGTGAGGACCAACGGGTCGATGGCGATGGTGGCGGCGAGCACCACCGCGCCCGCGAGCTCGGCGCAGTCCGAGGCGGTCGAGGAGAGCTCTCGGGTGCCGGTCGGCCGGCCCTGGGCATCGACGAGGGCGATGGTGGCGAGGTGGCGCGTGGCCTCGCGGGTGAACTGCACCGAGAGGGCTCGGTGGTCTTCGGCGCGTGGCTGCTCCGCGTCGAGGAACGGGTCGCGGCCCAACCGCTCGGCGATGGCGCGGCGGAGGCGAGGCTGGTCGGGGCAGCTCGGCGCGCTGTCGCTGCGCTGCACCGAGAGCGTCCACGTCGCCCCGAGGCTCGCGGTGAGCAGCATCGTCAGCATCATCGGCAGACACCGCTCTGACAGGAGGTGGCGCCGCTGCAGAGCTGGCACTCGACTCCGCCGCGCCCGCATCGCACGTCGGTGGTGCCGCTCTCGCAGAGGCCGAGCACGCAGCAGCCGTTGCAGGTGGCCGGAGAGCAGGCCTGGCAGACGCCCTGGATGCAGCGCTGTTGGATGGAGCAGCGCTGACAGGCGTCTGCGTTGGTGCCGCAGGCGACGCTGCTGGTGCCGTCGAGACAGAAGGTGTCTTCGCAGCAGCCGGCGCAGGTGCCGCACGTCGAGGCGGGCTTGCAGAACCCGGCCACGCAGCGCCCCGAGCAGGGCTGGCAGGGCCCGGTCGTTCCACAGAAGGTCGAGTCCTGCTGCGAGAGCGGCACGCAGCGGCCGAAGTCACAGCAGCCATCGCAGGCGCTGCAGGTCGGCGCGTCGGCGACCGACAAGCGCGTCTCACACGCCACCAGCATCAGCAGGCCGAGCCACCACCCACGCATGCGCCTCGGCTATCACACCATGCGGGCCGCGGCGTTCTGGTATGCACCGCGCGTGGCTCGACTCCTCCTTCTCGTCGTGGTGGCTGGCTGCGGGAGCACCGTGAGGCCTCCGCCCGTTCCGTGTGGACCGCAGAGCTGCACCGGCTGCTGCACGAGGGACGACACCTGCGTGAAGGGCGACGGCGACTCGCAGTGTGGAACCGGTGGCGCGACGTGTCTCGACTGTGCACCCGACCGCCGCTGCCTGGCGCAGAGCTGTCAGGTGGAGCCGCTCCCCGCGGGTGCGAAGCTGGCCTTCCTCACCCGCACGACGTTCAAGGGCAACCTCGGCGGGCTCGCGGGGGCCGACGCGCTCTGCAACGCCGCGGCGCAGGCGGGCAGGTTGCCGGGGCGCTTCAAGGCCTGGCTGTCGACGAACGAGTGGAACTCGCAGCGCAGCGTCGCGGTGTACGTGCACGCGGTCGACCGCTTCATCGGCAATGGGCCCTGGTACCTCCTCGGCGTCGACGCGATGGGCCGCCGTCAGCTGGTGTTCGCGAACCGCGCGGCGATGCGGGCAGCGCCGCTGGTGGCCATCTCGAAGAACGAGCTCGGCCAGGACCTCTCGACTGGCCGCTTCGTCTTCACTGGCACCGAGGCGACGGGGCTCTCGCGAACGGTGGGCTCGTTCCAATCGCCCCAGGGCACCTGTGACAACTGGACCGGCCAGTCGGGCGCCGGCCTGGTGGGCTCGGTCTTCGGCAGCGGAGGCGACTGGACCGCGGCGGCGGATCAGTCGTGCGGCAACGACTACTCGCTCTACTGCTTCGAGGACTGAGGGCCGCATTCGTCGTCCTTCCGTCAGGGGCGGCAGCTCATGAAGGGGGTGCCGCTGCAGCTCCAGCCGCGCGGGCAGTCGCTCACCGAGTTGCAGCGGTGGGTGCAGGTGCTGGCGACGCAGTGACCGCCGCTGCAGCTCGCGACGCAGGGGCCTCCGACGTCGGGGTGGGCGACCTCTCGGCAGACGGTCGAGGTGGAGCGAGGGGTGAGGTCACGCCCGCTCATGCAGACGCGCCCGCCGCTCGAGGTGGTGTCACAGACCCAGCCGAAGGGGCAATCGTTGGCGGTCGTGCAGGCCTTGGTGCAGATGAACGAGGGGTTGACGCCGAAGCAGAGCGCAGATTGGCAGTCGCCCGCCGCGTCGCACGACTTCCCCAGGTCGGAGTACTGGCAGGTGGCTGGGCTCCCGCCTCCCGTGTTCGCCGTTCCGCCGCCGGAGCCCGAGGAGCAGGTGTTCGGACCGACGTTGCTCCCGCCCCGGAAGCCGCCGCTCGAGCTGCCGAGCCAGCAGGTGCCGAAGCTCGCGCACGCGCCGGGACATGCCTGGGCGCCGTCTTGGCAGCGGTTGTTGACGCAGCGTCGGGAGTTGACGGGCGGGCCCGAGCGGCAGTCGCAGTACCAGTACGGGCAGTCTTCGGGCACCGTGCAGGAAGGCGCGGTCGACGAGGTGGTGCCTCCGCCGCTCGAGCTGGTGCCGCCGCCGGTGCCAGCCGTGCCGGCGCCGCTGCCCGACGGGCCTGGTCCAGAGAAGGTGCTGCGACACTCGCCGAGTGAGCAGCTTCGGCCGCTGCCACAGGTGGTGCACGCCGCTCCGCCGCGGCCGCATTGGGAGTCGCCGGTGCCGCCGAGACATTGGCCCGAGGGGGAGCAGCAGCCCGAGCAGGTGCGCGCGTCGCACGGCATCGCCCCGCCGCAGGAGAAGAGGAGGGTGGCCATGAGGCCGGTGACGACGAGGACGAAGGGGCGTCGGAGGAGAGGCGAAAATCGGTTCATGTCAGCGATTGGGGGACGCGCGCCGAATCCGTCACGGGAGATGCTGGCGCGGGCAGCAGCGGTGAGCTGGCGGCGGGGTTCGCGCCGAGGCTCGGCGGCAGGTGGAGTCGGACTCGCGGTGACGTGCCGAGCATCGGAGCGTCGTTGGCGGACGCGGAGCCTGATCAGCTCCTCGCTCGAGAACTTGACGCGCCGAGGCCGATTTCCCGGCTCGCGCGCGATCGAGCGCTGATCAGTCGCGCGACTTCGCTGATCAGGGGTTCGGCAGAAAATTCGACGTCTCTGTAGTCGCTTGTAGAAAACGCAACACCCGCCGCGCCGTCGCGTGCGGCCACGCCAGGAGGAAGTTCAATGAACCGAATCATCACCGTCGTCGCCGTGCTCGTGTTCGTCGTCGGCTGCAAGAAGGCCATTCCCGCGTCGGAGGTCGTCGACGACTTCACCCTCATGGAGGCGCGGCCGTCGCCCGACGCCATCGCCGAGGTCGAGGACGTGCTGAAGAACACGGTGGTGCGCTTCGAGTACGATCGCGATCTGCTTTCGAGCGACGCGCTCGTCTCGCTGCAGAAGCTCGCGAAGGTGCTGCGCAAGCACCCGGCCGTGAAGATCACCGTCGCCGGCAACTGCGACGAGCGTGGAACGGAGGAGTACAACTTCCTCCTCGGCCAGCGCCGCGCCGAGGCCGCGCGCCACTACCTCTGGGTGTTGGGCGTACGCGAGGCGCAGGTGAACACCATCAGCTACGGCGCCGAGCTGCCGCTGGACTTCGATCAGACCGAGGCCGCGTTCGCCATCAACCGTCGTGACGATCTCACCGTGCAGCAGGCCGCGCAGGTCGTGTCGGTGAGCGAGCCCGCCTACCGAGGCATGGGCCCGACGCCCTGAGCACCGTTCGCCGCTCTTCGGTTCGGCCGGCGTGTCTTCATCCCATTCGATCGCGCGCGAGCTCGCTGGCTTCGCGGCGTTCCTGCTCGTCGTCGCTGCCTCGTGGCTGTGGCGCCGCCGGCGGATGGTGGCGAGCGCGTAGTGGATCGTCTACGCGAGCGGTGAGCGCAGGTACGACCGGACCTTGCTCATCGTCGCCCGCGACGCCTCGCCTCCCGAACCTCGGCTCGTGGTAGTCACCGGCTGCGAGTCCGCCGAGGCGCTCGTTCGATACGTTCAACGGAACGAGCTGATCGCTGGCGCGCACCGTCGAGCGAAGCGCCCGTTTCGTTTCTGCTCATTCCCGGTGAAGCGCCCGCCGCGTGCGCGAGCCGCCTGCGTGAAGCGCTCACGGTGAGCGCGGAGGAAGCGTCACGTCCGCCTGCGGTTCGCCCTTCGCAGCCGAGCGCGGAAGAAGCGTCGCGTCGCGGAGCGGCCCGGGAACGTGCGGCCAACCGTGACGTCGCTGCGGCCGGTCCGCTCCTCGTCATCGTGATTCCCGCGGTGCTGCTGCTGGTGTTCGCGGTCGTCGACCCGCTCGCGCCTGCTGAGACGCCGAAAGACCCGCTGGCCCGCGCCGTCGAGCAGGTCTGCGCCGAGGCCGCTGCCCTCTGCGAGGCTGGCAACGCGGTGAGGCGGTTGGTCGAAGCGAAAGACTGCGAAGCCGCGCGCGACGAAGCGAACCGGCTCGCGGCCACCTTCGTTCGGCTCCCGGACGCGACTCGAACCGCCGCGCTCGAGCGAGCGCTGAACGTCGTTCACGAGCACGCGCGTGAGTGCCGGTGAGGCTCAGCGTCGCGGCGCGGCCGTCACCTTCACCCCGTGTTTCGGTCGCAAGGTCAGCAGCGCCTGCGGCTCGAGAGAATGCCCCGGCACGAGGGTGAGCTTCTTGCGTGAGAAGATGACGGCCAACAGCAGCTGCGCCTCGATGGTGGCGAAGACGTCGCCGATGCATTTCCGCTGGCCGATGTTGAAGGGCAGGTAGGTGCCTTTGACGGGCTCGACGCCGTCCGCCCAACGCTCCGGCTCGAACGCCTCGGGGTTCTTCCAGTACTTCGGGTGCCGGTGCATGCCGTAGGGGCAGAGGAAGACGTGTGAGTCTTTCGGGAACAGCACGCCCTCGACGACCTCGGTCTCGACCACTCGGCGGCCGATCGACCAGACCGGCGGGAAGAGCCGCATGCCTTCCTTGAAGACCATGCCGGTGTACTGGAGCTTTGGAACGTCTTCGAGCGACGGCGTACGCCCCTCGAGCACCGCGTCGAGCTCGGCCACCAGCTTCTCTTCGACCCGCGGGTGCTGGGCGAGCAGCGCCGAGGTCCACGACAGCGCGACGGCCGTCGTCTCGTGGCCGGCGAGGAGAATCGTCATCACCTCGTCGCGCAGCTGCCCGTCGGTCATCGCCTCGCCCGTCTCCGGGTCGCGCGCTTCCATCAGCATCGCGAGCAGATCGTGCGGCGCGGCCTTGCCGGCGCGGCGATCGCTGATCACCCCGAGCACGATGCCGTCCAGATGCGCGAGCGCGTTCTTGAAGGCGAGGTTGTTCGGGGTCGGCACCCACTCGGGCATCGAGAACGGGTTGAGCGAGCGGCGGAGCAGGTGCTCGAGCGCCACCGTGATGGCCTCCCGTGACTTGCTCGCGCTGGAGGCGAGGTCGCCCGAGATGAGGGTCTCTCCCACCAGCTGCAACGTCACCCGCATGTACTCGTCGGCGAGGTCGAACGGCGCGTCGTGCGCCCAACCGTCCACCATGTCCATTCCGGCCTTCACCATCGCGGCGCCGAAGGTGGCGATGCGCTCGCGGTGAAAGGCCGGCTGGGCGATTCGCCGCTGCCGCTTCCAGAACTCACCCGCGCTCGTCACGAGTCCGTTGCCGACGATGGTGCGCAGCATCTCGAAGCCGCGGGTGCGCTTGTCGTAGTTCTTCACGTTGGTGATGAGCACGTGCTCGACGATCTTCGCGTCGCTCGGCACGTACGCGTCGGCCGCGCCCGGCAGCACCAGCTTCACTGCCGGGAAGTAGTCGAGGGTCGCGCGCGAGAGGGTGGAGAGCGGATCCTTCATGAGCAGGTTCGCGGCGCCGATGAGCGGCGAACCGGGGAAGGTGGGAACGACGGTCTGCGAAGGTGCACTCCCAGCGGTCGCGCTCGCCATCAGGCCTCCAGTGAAGAGGCGCGATGGTAGCGCTGGGTCGAAGCCGCCCGCCCTTGGGTCGAGGTCGACTCTCTCGGGAGGTCGAGGCCGACTCAGGCGATGATCAGCGCTGATGTCGCAGCACGCAGGCGCGCACGAGCCACACCTCGACGAAGCGTGACGAGTTGCGCCGCAGCCACGGCAGCCCATCGGCGGACTCGACGGTGCTCAGGCCATTTCGAGCCGCGACCGCGTCGAGCACCGCGTCGTCCTCATCGGGCGCTCCCAGGGACGGCTCGGGCGTCGAGAGGAGGAGCAGGCCCTTCGCGCGCAAGGCCAGCTTGGCCGAGGTGAAGAACGCGTCGGGGTCGTCGAGGAGGTCGACCACGTTCTCGGCGACGAGCGCGTCGAGCGACCGAGGCGCGAAGGGGAGCGCTTCGGCATCGGCCACCACCGGCACCGACCCCGCGCGTCGCTCCGCCTGGAGTACGGCGCGGAGGGACAGATCAGTGCTGATCACCCGCCGCGTCCGCAGCAGCGCGCTGGTGAGGCCGGCGCCACACCCCACCTCGGCGATCACTCCCTCGGGCGCGCGATGCACGAGCCAGGTCGAGGGCGATTGAGCCGCGGCGACGTTCAGGAGTTCGTCGAGGGCGTCGGAGCCAGGCCCTCTGATCAAGCGTGGCGGTTCATCGCCCTTGGACTCGGCGTCGGTCCAGTCATCGGAGAAGGCGGTCGGCTCGACGTGCCGCGCCGCGCTCGCGAAGGCCCTCAACGTCTCGACCGCGCTGCGAGTCGCCCGCTCGTGCTCCGCCAAGGCCGCCAGCGCCGCATCGGAGTGCCGGGCGCACCAGGTCGACGGCTCCGGCACCAGAATCGGAACGCCGTCGAGCACCGGGTACGGCCCACAGTCGCTGCAGCGCACCACCGTGCTCTTCGCTCCGAAGCCGCGAAGGCCCTGGCCACACCGCGGGCACGCGAGCACCTTCTTCGCCCACGAGGGAGTCATCGCTTCGGCCTGCGAATCGAGGGCGCCGGCGGCGCTGCTCCCGAGGTCAGCTCGTCCATCAGGTCATCGGCGTGCTTCCACGGTTCGCCAGCCGGCGCGGTTCGGCCAGCGATGAGCCGCTCCCTGTTCGAGATGCTCCACACGTCGAGCATCGGGTCGGCGTCCACCTGGCCGACGCAGACCGCGACGAAGCCGTCAGGCGTCACGCCGGGCACCTCCCCGTCGGCGAGCGAGGGCACGTCCTCTGACGCGAGCGACGCCTGGGTCGCGTCGACGTCGCGCACGCCGTCGGGTGCTGGCCCCACGAAGTAGGCGTAGCGGCTCTTCGTCGGCGCGTGGACCGACAGGCTCGCAAGGTCGCTCGCGTAGTGTCCGGTGCTCGTGAAGGTGGTGGCCTGGGCGGTGGCGATCTCCCGGAGCGTCGACCTGCACGCGTTCTGCTGCGCGCGCTGACGGAAGCGAATGAAGTTCGGAATCGCGATGGCGGCGAGAATGCCGATGACCGCGATGGCGAACGGCGCGGCGAGCACCACGAGGAGCCACCCGGGAACGCCGCCGCCAGTCGGCTTGGCGACGAAGGGGTTCGCGAACGACTTGCCGCAGGCGGCGCAGGTGAGCACCGGGCTCTGCGGTGACAGGTTGGTGATGGGCGCACCGCAGTGCACGCAGAAGCGGTTTTGCATCGAGACCTCAGGCCAGGGTGAGCAGGCGGCGAATCACGTCGGACAACACCGGCGCGCAGGAGACGCGCTCGAGCGGGAAGCCGGGCTTCGCAGGCGGAGGCACGCTGTCGCTCACCACGACGCGCGCCAACGGCAGCTTGCTCAGCCGCTCGTCCGCCGGCCCGACGAAGAGGCCGTGTGAGGCGACCACCGTCACCGGCCCCCGCGCGCCGGCGTCGAGCACCGCCTGCGCTGCGGCGACGAGCGTACCACCCGTGCTGATCATGTCGTCCACCAGCACCGGGTGGAGCCCCTTCACTTCACCGACGACGCCGTGCGCCTTCACCTCGGCGCCGGAGAGCCGCTGCTTGTGCACGACGGCCACCGGGAGCCCGAGGGGACGCGCGAACGCTTCGGCCCGCTTCACCGCGCCCAAGTCGGGAGAGATGACGACCGCGTCTTGCGGGAGCCGAGACTTCAGGTGCTCGGTGAGCGCGCCGATGGCCGAGGCGTGCTCGACCGGTAGAGGGAAGCAGCCCTCGACTGCGCGCGAGTGGAGATCCATGCAGACGAGGCGCTCGAGGTGGGCGCTCCCGAGGAGATCGGCCACCACCCGCGCGCCGAGCGGCTCTTTCCCGTGCTCGCGCCGGTCCTGGCGCGCGTAGCCCAGGTAGGGAACGACGGCCGTCACGCTCGAGGCGCCCGAGCGGCGGCAGGCATCGGCGATGAGGGCGAGCTCGACGACGTGCTCGCCCACCGGCGCGTGGAGCGACTGCACCACGAAGACCTGCGCGCCTCGAACGCCGTCGTGGAGTTCGACGTCGAGCTCTCCATCGGGGAAGCGCTCCACCGTGAGGCGCGCGAGCGGCACGCCGAGCGAACTCGAGACCGATTCCGCGAGGGCAGGATGGGACGAGCCAGCGAGGAGCACGCAGCGCATGCCGGCGTTGTGACACACCTCGCCTGGAGGTTCCCGCAGACTCTTCAGCTCGCCAGTGCGGGCGCCGTGCGTCACTCGCAGGGCCTGGTGCGTCATTCGTGGGGCCTCGTTGCGCTCCGGGCCCGAGCGAAGGGCCCTCCTCGCGTAGGGTCGTTCGTCCCCTCGCACTGGAGTCCTCATGCCCCGCCCCGTGCAGTCGAATCGCGTGCAGCTCCCGCAGTCCACCGCCGACGCCCAGCGCTTGATGGGCCACCTCGCTGCCGGCCGCGTGCCCCGAGACCACGCCAAGGCGATTCGCGGTGAGCTCCAGAAGCTGCCGGCGAACCTCTTCGGCAACCCGCAGGTGATGACCGAGCTGCAGAAGCTGCTCCGGAAGGTCGCCGAGGGCGGGGCCAGCATTCAGGCGATGGCCTTCGGGTGGACGCGCGAGCTCTTCGAGGGCACCGCGAGCATCGTTCGTGGGCGCGGGACGATTCGCGGGCCGGTGCCGCCCTCGCTCGAGAAGCTCAACAAGACCGGCGTCTCGGCGGCAGGCGTGGTGAACCTCGACCCCAAGCCGTCGGGCTCTCCGTCGGTCGATCGCGCTCGCGTGTATGCCGCGCAGAAGAAGGCCATCGACTCCATCGGCGGGTTCGACTTCCTCTCGCAGCCACCGAAGGGCAAGACGAGCAACGAGCACACCGTGCTGGTGAAGCCCGGCGTCAACTGGGGCATCAACGGCTACCCGACCTGCACGAGCCCGGAGTCGACCTACGCGACGGTGAAGCAGACGCTCGAAGAGGGGCAGGCGCGCGGGGCGAAGCTGCGAGTCATCGTCGGCGACGAGAGCGGCATCGAGTGCAAGTCGTGGGGCGGCACCACGATGGGCAACTTCGAGGCCTCGGGCACGCTCGACGGCGCCATTCGCGCAGGGCTCGAGTTCGCGGCGGCGCAGGAGGCGAAGGGCAAGCCGGAGTTCACCGGCGCCAAGGCCACCCTCGCCTCGCTCGTCGACTCGTCCGGCAAGGAGCGAAAGGTGAGCCTGAAGGACACCGCGGCCATCGCGATGGCGAAGAAGGCTGGGGTGGAGCTCATGGGCTTCGAGGAAGGGCAGTACGTGCGAGTGCCGGTGCCCGACATCGCGCCCGGCCAGCCCGGCAACCGGCACTTCCCCGACGGCGTGCTCATTCCAAAGGTCGTCGCCGAAGAGGTCACCGACATCATCAACGCGCCCAAGCCTCCGGGCCGGCACGCGCTGATGGGCTGCGCAGGGCTGTCGGGCGCGCTCAAGAACCACATCGGCCTGCTCGCCGGCTCCGATCGGGTGCCGATGCTGCACGGGCCGCTCGATCGTGTGCCCGGGCTCAACGCTGGGACCCAGGGCGGAACCTGGGTGGCTCAGTTCAAGGAGCTCTCCGAGCGGCTGAACGACCCGACCCTGAGCCGCGACGATCGGGCCGCCATCCTCCAGAAGCTCCAGGGCTCGGCGAACTGGGACCTCAACAACGAGAACGGTCCGAACATGATGCTCCACGAGAAGATCGCCGAGCTCTCCACCGTCTTCGGCGACAAGGAGCGCTTCACCATCACCGACATGCGCAAGACGCTCAGCTCGGTCGGGCCCGACATCGGTGATCAGATCGACGTGGGGAAGATCATCGCCACCAAAGACGCAGCCACCACCGACATCATCGCCAACTCGGCGCTCCGCAAGGCCTACGACGACCTGCCGCCGCCGAAGCTGTCGGCGCTGAAGATCGATCTCCCCAACGTCTTCAAGGAACCGCCGAGCGACTGGCTCCGCCACGCGGTGCCCGAGGGCAACACCCCCATCGAGTCCTTCTACGGGCGCACCTGGCTCGAGAAGGGCGCCACCGCGTTCGACACGCTGCAGATCCGCGCCGCGATGGCCTACGGCATCTCGCCGCTCGACCCGAAGATGATCGAGTTCACCGTGGCCGACTCGAAGGACGACGCGGCGTTCGGCTCGATTCGAAAGCCCTGATCAGCGGCCGACTCACTTCTTGCGGCCGACCGTGTCGACGGCGACCGAGCTCACCTGCGCGGCCAGCTTGTCGGCGGCCTTGTTCGCCACCGCCTCGGCCTTCTCGGCGACGTCGATGCCCAGCTTCGAGGCGATGCGCCCGCCCGCCACCGCCGAGCCAACGAGGGGAATGGCGCTGATGGCGCGGCGCCCCGCCTCGAGGAGCTGCTTCTTCGTCTCCCTCTTGTTGCCGTCGAGGGCCGCCTTGCCGGCTTGCACGAGGTCGACGCCTGCGTTGGCGATGGTGGCGGCCTCGGCCAGCAAGGAGGTCGCGATGCCAGCCGGAGCACCCACCACCGTCGCGCTCATCGCGAAGCCCGCCGCGCCACCGGCCGCCGTCGCGTTGTCGACCCAGCCCTGCACCTTGTCGATGGTCTTTCCCGAGGGTGCCTTCGGCTTCCACCCTCCGCTCGCTTGGGTCTGTGACGTCTCGGGCTGCGCGGCCTTCTTCTTCGGGCTGGCCTCGCTCGCCGTCGTGGCTCGGCGAATCGTCTCGGACTGCGCAGCGCGGTTGGAGATCTTCGGCATGGTTCCCTCTGCGTACGACACTTCGACTGACAGAGCCACCAGCCGGCTCGAACGGCTCATCGTGCTCGAACGGGGCGTCGGGGGACAGGCGTGGTAAGCCGACGCGCGTCGATGACTGCTCCCGTGGCTGGCCGGTACCACCTGCTCAAGAAGCTCGCGACGGGCGGCATGGCGGAGGTGTTCCTCGCCCGCCAGCAGGGTGAGCGCGGCTTCGAGCGGCTCGTCTGCCTCAAGCGCATTCTCCCCGGGTTCGCGGCCGAGCCCGACTTCGTGCGCATGTTCGTCGACGAGGCGCGCATCGTGGCCGACCTCCGCCACCCGAACGTGGTGAGCGTCTTCGACGCCGGCCAGGACGAGGGCAGCTGGTACATGGTGATGGAGTACCTCGAGGGTCACGACCTCGCCTCCGTCGTCCGCCAGGCGCACGCGCGTGGTGTCGAGGTGCCGGTCGCCATCGCGCTGCAGATCATCGCCGACGCCGCGCGAGGGCTGCACGCCGCCCACGTGAAGCACGACCTGAGCGGGCAGCCGATGCGCATCGTCCACCGCGACGTCTCGCCCCAGAACCTCTTCGTCACCCGGCACGGGCTCACCAAGGTGCTCGACTTCGGCGTCGCGCGCGCGGCCAACCGGAGCTCGAAGACCGAGGTCGGCGTGGTGAAGGGCAAGCTCGGCTACGTCTCGCCCGAGCAGCTCGAGAGCTTCGAGCTCGACGGGCGCAGCGACCTCTACTCGTTGGGCGTGGTGCTCTGGGAGGTGCTGGTGCTCGAGCGGCTCTTCGCGCGCGCCTCCGACGCCGAGGTGCTGCGAGCCATCATCGAGGGCCGGGTGCCGAAGCCGTCGTCGAAGCGGCCGAACCTCCCCGACGGGCTCGACGCGCTGGTGATGAAGGCGGTGGCGCTCGACCGCAACGCGCGGTTCGCCACCTGTGAAGACTTCGCGACCGCGCTCGAAGACCTCCTCGCCGAGCTGAAGACGCCCACCTCACCCACCCGGCTCACCCGCTGGCTCGAGGGGCTCTTCGAGCAGGGCAGTGAGGCCGCGCCGGTGCCGCCGCCGCCGCCGCCCACCAGGGAGGAGCGCACCAAGACGCGCAAGGTGAAGCCCGTCGAGCGAAAGAAGGAGCCCCTCGAGCGAGCCGACGACTTCCTGGGAGCCGTCGAACAGTTCCTCCAGGCGGGCGCGAAGAAGACGAACCTGGTGCCCGCGGTCGCGCCGCTCATCGGTCGGGAGTCGGAGCTGCGGGCGATGGAGGCCTCGCTCGCCGAGGGCGCGCGCTGCCTCACGGTGGTGGGCTTCGGCGGCATGGGGAAGACGCGGCTCGCGCACGAGTTCGCCCGGCAGCAGCTGCCCGCGTTCGAAGCCGACGGTGGGGCCTGGTTCATCGACCTCTCGGAGTGCCGCTCCCTCGAGCAGGTGGCGAAGGTCGTCTCCGACACGCTCGACGTGCGGGTGCCGCTCAAGTCTGCCTCCGAGCCGACGGTGACGCAGGCCGGCCGCACCTTGCGCTCCCTCGGCCGCGCGCTGGTGGTGTTGGACAACTTCGAGCAGCTGGTGCCGCATGCGGCGGTGGTGACCGACTGGCTCGACCGCGCGCCCGAGCTGCGGTTGGTGGTGACGAGCCGCGAAGCGCTCTCCATTCCCGCCGAGGTGGTGCAGCCGCTCGAGCCGTTGCCCGTCGAGGGGCCGCAGTCGGCGGCGATGCAGCTGTTCCGCTCGCGCGCCGAGGTCGTGCGCCCCAAGGCGTTGAGCAAGAGCGAGCTGGAAGACGTGGCCGTCATCTGTGCCCGGTTGGAGGGACATCCCCTCGCGCTCGAGCTCGCGGCCTCACGGCTCTCGGAGCTCTCGGTGCGTGAGGTGAGAGACCGGCTGCGGGAGCGCTTCGAGCTGCTCGGTGGGCGTGCGCCAGTCGACCGCAATCGTCACGCCGCGCTGTGGACGGTCATCGATTGGTCCTGGCAGCTCCTCAGCCCGGCCGAGCAGGCGGCGCTCTCTCAGCTCGCGGTGTTTCGCGGAGGCTTCACCCTCGACGCCGCCGCGGCCGTCATCGACACCGAGGGCAAGAAGGGCAGCAAGCCGCCGCTCGAGCTCGTGCGGGCGCTCCACCGCAAGTCGTTGGTGCGCTACTTCGCGGTGCCGGCGCTGCCGAGCGAGCTGCGGCTGGGCCTGCTCGAGTCGATTCAGGCCTTCGCGACCGAGCAGCTCGAGGCCGTCGCGGCCGAAGCAGCGCGGGTGCGCAAGCGGCACGCGGCGACCTACCTCGACGTCGGCGCGCGCTGGTCGAAGGCCGTCACCGAGGGCACTGCGCTCGAGGCGCTCACCCACCTCGAGGTGGAGCGCGAGAACCTCACCGAGGTGTTCGACCGCGCGCTCGCCACCATGCCGCCGACCCTCGCCAGCGCCAGCCATGCGCTGGCCGCCCTCGAGGCGCTCGAGCCCGTCTTGCTCCGCAAGGGCCCCTTCGCCGCCCACCTGGCGTTGCTCGACGACGCGCTCACCATCGCGCGCACGGTGGGGGTGAAGAACCAGGTCATCGCGAGGGCGATGCAGCAGCGCGGAAACCTGCAGCGAACGCTCGGCCGGCCTGCGCTCGCGGTGCAGGACCTCTCGAAGGCCATCTCGTTGGTGGAAGGCACCGGGGCCCGCTCGCTCGAAGGGCGCATTCGGCACGACCTCGCGGTGGCCCGCTTCGTCTCGGGTGACGTCGCCTCGGCGCGGGACTGGCTGGTGAGCGCGCTGAGTGACGCGCGGGCGTCGCACGACGAAGCGCTGGTGCTCCACGTGCTGTCCTCGCTGGCCATCGTGCAGCTGGCGATGGGCGACGTCGACGAGGCGGCGATTTGTTGTGACGAGGGGCTCCCGCTGGCGCGACGGCGGCAGGACTCGACGGCGGAGGCGCGGCTCCTCGGCAGCCTGGGCACGCTCTACCAGGAGCAAGACAAGCTCGACCTCGCGCTCACCTTCTTCGGCGAAGCGGTGGCCCGGGCGACGGCGGTGCGAGACGTGCGGTTGAGCGGCTACTTCATCGGCAAACGAGCGGGCGTGCTGCTGGCGCAGGGTGACGTCGACGCAGCGCAGGCGCCCCTGGAGGACGCCATTGGCCGGCTCTCCGAGGTGGGCGACCTGCGGCACGAAGGGCTCTTCCTCACCTATCTCGCGATGGTGCAGCTCGCGCGTGGGCACTTCGCGCAGGCACGGGTGACGCTCTCGGCCGCGGAGGCGCGGTTGCAGGCCGTGAAGGACCCGCTGACGCTCACCGCGCTGGCGCTGCGGCGCATGCAGGTCGAAGTGACGGCGAAGGAGGCGGGCCCGAAGGAAGCCAAGGCGCTCCTCGACGACGTCTCGGCCGCGCGCGGGAGCCGCCGCGCTCGAGTCGCGCAGAGTGAAGAAGTCAGGCTGGCGGTGCGGGCGCTCGACGCGGCGCTCGCTGGACAGGCGGGCTGACGGAACCGACGTTTCACCCTGGCTGTCACAGCACGCGTCACTCTTGGGAGCCCCGAATGATCAGAGTCCTCGTCGCCGTCGTCGTCCTGCTCGCTGCCAGCGCCAACGCCTTCTGCGGCTTCTACGTCTCGTCTGCAGGAGGCCAGCTCTTCAACGACGCGACGATGGTGGTGCTGATGCGCGACGGCACCCGCACGGTGTTGTCGATGCAGAACAACTACCGAGGGCCGCCGTCCGACTTCGCGATGGTGGTGCCGGTGCCGGTGGTGCTCCAGAAGGAGAACGTGCGCACCCTGCCCAAGGCGGCGTTCGAGCGGCTCGACGCGCTGGCGTCTCCGCGGCTGGTGCAGATGTGCATCGACGAGGAGCAGTCGATGCGGGCGCGCGCGGGCGCGTCGAAGGCCCCCTCGATGGCAGCTGACGAGTCGAGAGCGCTCCCTCGCGACCTCGGGGTGAAGGTCGAGGCGAAGTTCGAGGTGAACGAGTACGAGATCGTCATCCTCTCCGCGAAGGACGCGCTGGGCCTCGACATCTGGCTGCGGGAGAACAAGTACCAGATTCCGGCGAACGCCGAGCCGCTGCTCCGGCCGTACGTGCAGCGCGACTCGAAGTTCTTCGTCGCCAAGGTGAACTCGAAGAAGGTGAAGTTCGTCAACGGCCAGGCGGTGCTCTCGCCGCTGCGCTTCCACTACGACTCCGAGAAGTTCGAGCTGCCGGTGCGGCTGGGCCTGGTGAACAGCTCGGGCGAGCAGGACCTCATCGTGCACGTCATCGCCAAGGGCCGCTACGAGGTGGCGAACCGGCCGAACGTCTTCGTGCCCTCGAACCTCGACGTGAAGGTGGCGGTCGAGCCGCGCTTCGGCGCGTTCTATTCGGAGCTCGTGAAGCGCACCTTCGACAAGAACCAGGGCGCGGCGGTGACGGAGTTCGCCTGGCAGGGCGCGATGCCGCCGCCGCAGGTGATGGTCGATCAAGGCATCTACGGGGTGACGTGCGACCCGTGCCCGCCGCCGCACCCGATGGACGATCCGCTCACTCGGTTGCTCGGCGCCGACGTGATTCCGGGAGTGAAGGGCGACTCCGGAGTGGCGAAGTGGGCGGCGGAGACGACGTTGACCCGGCTCCACCTGCGCTACACGAAGGAGAGCCTCACCGACGACCTCGTCTTCAAGCAGGCCGAGGCGATCGAAGGCGGTGTTCCCGGCGTCGAGGGCGTGAAGCCGGGGAAGAAGAACCGGTTTCAGGGCCGCTACGTGATGTGGAAGCGCGGCGAGGCATGCTGGGACATGAGCTCGCCCATCGTCTCCGCCGGCCTCGCGGGGACGAACGCGGTGATGGCGAAGGCGGCGACGCTCCCGATGTCGTTCGAGGAGTATCTGGTCACCTCGATTCCGTCGCTGGGCATCGAGGCGAAGGGCTTCAAGAAGCCCGAGACGCCGGCGAAGTGAAGCGCAGCACCATGCTCCGCCTGGTGGCGAGACCCTGGCCCACTGCCGAGTTGGGGGCACGACGGTCTTCGATGTGGAGGGCGCAGGTCATGGCTTGCTGCTGCGTCTTCGATGTGGAGGGCGCAGGTCATGGCTTGCTGCTGCGCAGGTAGCTGAGCCGCCACCCGACGAGCTTCTTCGCCACGTCTTTCCGGTCTTCGACGGTCGGCGACCCGGTGAGCCGCAGCCGCTGCTGGTTGAGCACCGCGAGCGCCTGGTCGAGATCGTCGCCCGGCTTCATCTGTGCGCGCAGCTTCCGTTCGAAGCGCGACATGATGGCCTGGAGCGCCTCGGCCGTCGGCACGCCAGCGCTCTTCTTCCCCACCGATCTGCGTGGTGAGTCGGTCGTGTTCGCGTTCGGATCTTCCGCGACGGGTTGGAGCGCGGTCGGCTCCGGCGGTGCGGCTTCGGCGCCCTCGAGCACCGCGACGTCTTCGCTCTCGGTGTCGGCCTCGGGTCGGAGGAGCAGCCAGCCCAGCCCGATGAGCCCCCCGATGACGAGGAGCAGCAAGCCAGCGAGCAGCTCGCCACGCCGCGAAGGCCCGGCCGGACGCGAGGGAACGATGGGGAGGTTCGCCGACGACGGCGCAGTCGGGTAGAGCTGGAGCGTCGAGAGCGCCTGGTGCGCCGCGGCCATGTCGGTGATGGCGCCGACCTCGAGATCGCTCAAGAGCCGCGCGAGCGAGGCGGGCGCCGGAGTGACCACCGCGGCTTCGCCTCGAAACAGGTACCAACCGAGCGCTCCGAGGGCGATGAGGTCGGTCTCCGCGCTGGGCGTCGTCTTCCACAGGCCAAAGTCGAGGAGGTGCACGGCTCCATCGGGAGCGACCACCACCGTCGACGCCTCGAGGTTGCCGTGAAACTGCGCCCAGGCGTGGGGCGCTTGAAGTGCTTCCGCGATTCCGGTGAGCACCTTGACGATGTCGGGCGGAGGAAGCGGCCCGAGTCGTTGCACTCGTTGCTCGAGCGACTCTCCGTCGAACGCCGCGAGCACCCGATAGCGCCGCCCATCGCGAAGCGTGCCGAACTCGCTCGTCGCTGGCACCTGCTTGCAGCCAACGGCATCGACCGCGCGGACCTCGTGCTCACGTTCTTGGAGGCCGAGGCGGAGGACCTCGAGGGTGATTGGAGCGCCACCCGTGCGCACCGCCCGATACCGCGTGCCGAAGCGGCCCTCGCCGAGCGACTCGAGCACGGTGAGGTCGCCGACCTTCGAGCCGATCAGTCGGTCGACGTGAACCTGCGTCTTGTCCGGAATGGACACCACGCGAGGGGTTGTACCAGACGTGCGTCGCGCTCGAAGCGGCGTCGATGTCAGTCTCGCGTGCGATGTCGGGAGCTCCAAGGGAGGGAGATTCCATGTCGGTCGTCGAGGATGAAGTGGAGCAGCAGCTCGGTCTCTTCGAGCTCGTGAATGGTGTGCATGGGTTGCTCACTCGCCAGACGGACTGGGTGACTCGACTCGGCGGGCTTCCGCTCCGGGACCTTCGGCTGATGATGGTGCTTCGGGCGAACGCCGGAATTCGGCAGGGGCTGCTCGCTGAGCGGTGTTCATTGTCGAGGCAGGCGGGCTTCGTCGCGGTGAAGGGTCTCATCGCGCGCGGGCTCGTCGCGTCGGTGACCAGCAGCGACGGTCGAGAGGTGCGGCTTCGACTCACCGAG
The DNA here is from genome assembly GCA_052034585.1 of Myxococcota bacterium. Classification (GTDB taxonomy): domain Bacteria; phylum Myxococcota; class Myxococcia; order Myxococcales; family Myxococcaceae; genus Xiheimicrobium. The sequence goes on along the minus strand of JBPOIJ010000133.1, from coordinate 26,458 downwards.
GCGGGGGAACGTCGACTTCGGAAGGCGCGAACAACGGCTGAGAACTTTCGGCTCGCGATTGAGACGAGCTTTGGCGTCGAGGAGCGATTGGCGTTGGTTCGGCTCCTCGAACGGTTCCGGGTCGCGGTGCGTGGATGGGATCCGCACCGGATCGTCGTGTTCGAGTGAGTGTGTCCAGGGCTCGGAATGGTGGCGGTGGAGCAGGTTGGCTCCGAAGCCTCGGTGACGACGGCGCTGGTCGCTTCGTCCGTGGCGACGCTCGCGGGCTCCAAATGGTGGCGGTGGCGGAGGCTCGGCTCCGAAGCCTCGAGAGACGAGGTTGCGACGAACGTGCGACACGCCGAGCCCTCGCCGCCGGCCGGGCCGGATTGTCGGCAATGCGTCAATTGCGCGACGCAACGGCCAGTGCGCGAGCGTCCACCGTGCCGGGTCTGGGTCGCGTTCGAGTGAGCGGACGCCGACGAACTCCAGCGGCGAGGCAACAGCCTGCGCAGGTCGCCGGAGTACAGGCGCCACTCGAGCCTCCGCCGCTCGCTCCGCCACCGGTGCCGCTTCGAGTCGTGAAGGTTGCGACGAACTTGCCGCGCTCAGCTGCGCCGCTGGCCGGGACCGGTCGCGGTCAATGCGTCAATCTCGCGACGCAACGAGGCACGGTGGAGGGCTGCGGCTGGGGACATGGCAGGTCTGTCGCAACCTTCGCTCCTCGCGGCTTCGGAGGCGACGTGCGCCGCAGCCACCCACTGGAGCCCCGAGCGTCGACACTCGGACGATGCGACGAGCGCGTCGCGCGATTGACGCATTCACCGCAATCCCGCCCGGCGGCCAGGGAGCGGCGCGGGGCGCGATGCGGAGCGAACGGCCCCGCGCACGTCGACACTCGGACGATGCGACGAGCGCGTCGCGCAATTGACGCATTCACCGCAATCCCGCCCGGCCGGCGGCGAGGGCTGGCCGTGTCGCACGTTCGTCGCAACCTTCGTCCCTCGAGGCTTCGGAGGCGACGTGCGCCGCAGCCACCCACTGGAGCCCCGAGCGTCGACACTCGGACGATGCGACGAGCGCGTCGCGCAATTGACGCATGCACCACAAAACCGCCCGGCCGGCGGCGAGGGCTGGGCGTGTCGCACGTTCGTCGCGACCTTCGTCCCTCGAGGCTTCGGAGGCGACGTACGCCACCGCCACCATTTGGAGCCCGACGCGCCTCGGACGAGGCGACCAGCGTGTCGCGAAATCGACCGCACCGACCCGCCCCCGCAATTTCATCGCACCACTGGAGCCCCGCGCGTCGATTGCGCGCCGTCCCATTACACAGTGCCCGGCCCAGCATCGAGCCGGAGGTCGCGATCACGCCGACGCAACCCGCCCCGTTTCGGTCGCGCGCTGGAGCATCAACACCCACGCCGCCGAGATTCCGAGCGACACCACCCCGACCGCCGTCCACTCGAACCGCAGCACGCCGCTCCGCTCGAGCGCCAAGAGGAACCCCATCGTCGCGACGAGCCGGCCGAGCTCGAGCCACCTCGCCCACCGCTTCGACTCCAGCATCGCCGCCCAGGCCGTCGCCGCCGCCCAGAGGAGCCCCGCGAGCAGCACCTTCTCCCACCCACCGAGCGGCGACTTCTCACTGCTCACCAACAGCATCAGCCCGAAGGCGATGACGATCTGCACGATGAGGTACGGCTTGCTCCCCGGCAGCGGCGTCGACTGGAACTTGATCTCGGAGCCATCGGCGCGCCGCCAGGTGCCCTTCTTCCGCTCCGGCAGCCCACTCGGACGCCAGCCCGTCGGCATGAACCACACGCGCAGCTTGTCGACGAAGCGCGGCGCTTCCCACGCGTCGCGCAGCACCTCGCGCCACACCTGAAAATTGATGAACGTCGGATCCCACGTGTTCGGCGGAGAGGTGACTCCGTACGAGCACGCCTCCGTCTCCGGCTCGAAGCTGCCAAAGAGCTTGTCCCAGATGATCAGGAAGCCGCCGTAGTTCTTGTCCAGGTACCGCTCGTTGCGCGCGTGATGCACCCGATGATGGCTCGGCGTGTTCATCCACGACTCGATGAAGGCCGGCAGCTTCGGCACCACCCGGGTGTGGGGGATCAGCTGCAGCACGAGGTGGAAGGCCACCATCGCGATGATCCACTCCGCGTCGAAGCCGACGAGCGCGAGCGGCGCGTAGAAGAAGAACGAGAAGAACCGCTGCGTCACCGAGGCGCGGAGCGCGACCGCGTAGTTCAGCTCCTCGGTCGAGTGGTGCGGCATGTGCGCGGCCCAGCCCAGGTTGGTGCGGTGGCCGAAGCGGTGGAACCAATAGAAGAGGAAGTCGACTCCCAAGAACAGCCCGATGCCCGTCCACACGTTCGGCTCGAAGTGAAAGAGCCCGCGCGCCGAGAGCCAGCCGAGCGCCGGGTACCAGATGACGGCGACCAGCACGTTCACGCACTGGTTGATCACCGCGGTGCCGAGGCTCGCGACCGAGTCCTGAAACTCGTAGTACCCGTTCTTCTTCGTCAGGCAGAACAGCACCTCGAGCACGATGAGCCCCAGCACGAAGGGCGTCGCGATGGCGTAGACGTTGATCAGGCTCGGCGCCGCGTGAGTCGGGTCGATCGGCATGGGCTCCTCGTAGGCGAAGGCCCGCACCGCTTCGTTATCCCGGGTTAAGAAGTGCCACCCGTGCTGGCCCCTTCCGAAGCGCAGGCCCTGCGAGACCGGCTCACGAGGTTCGCGCCGCTCTCGACCTCGAGCTGGAAGACGCTCGTCAACCTCGGTCAACGTCAATCGCTCTCGAAGGGCGCCTTCTTCACCCGCCCCGGCGAGCCCTCGACGCGGTTCGCGGTGGTGCTCTCGGGCTGGCTGCGCCACTTCTACGTCGACGCGAAGGGCAAGGAATCGGTGAAGGCCTTTCGGGGGCCGCTCGAGGTGAGCGGGCCGTACGCCGAGATCCTCCAGCGCCGGCCGTCACGCACCTTCATCGAAGCGCTCACGAACGCGGAGCTGCTCGTGTTCGAGGTCGCGAAGGTCGACGCGGCCGCCGAGCGGTCCTTGGAGCTGCAACGGCTCGTGCGCCGCTTCGTCGAGGTGCAGTTCGTCGCGAAGGAACAGCGCGAGTTCGAGTTCCTCATGCTCTCGGCCGAGGAGCGCTACCGACAGTTCTGTACGTCGTTTCCCGACCTGGTCACCGTGCTGCCGCAGTACCAGATCGCCTCGTACATCGGCATCACCCCGGTCGCGCTCAGCCGAATCCGCGCCCGCTCGGCGAGGTCTGCAGGCCGGTCACGAGCTCGAGCGAAGTGATCAGTACAACGTCTGCGGAGGAGGCGGTGGAGGGACGTATCGGCACGGCTCGAGCGTCCAGAACCCCTCTACTCCATCGAGCGTGACCCGGTCTTCATGCCAGCTCACCGACAATGGTTTCGGCCCCTCGAGCCTGGCAAAGGAGTCCGCTCGCCCGCAGGAAAGACCAAAGGGGCCGTAGAGCTCCGCCCACCCAGGGGTCTGGTACGTCTTCGGTTGTGGCTGGTACTCCCGAAGGAGGATCGTGAAGCGACCGTCGGGGCTTCTCAGGGTGGCATCAGGCTCGCGGCACGCGACGAAGGTAAGGGCGAGGCACAGCGCTCGGAACGGCATGCTTCAGCATCGCATCAGCGCTCCATCGAATGCACTCCCCCTCCTTCAGTTGTTGCGGCAGCACACAACCCCGTCTTCGTTGCGTTGCCTGCAGCCCGGCGCCCGGCTCGACCCGGGAACGCTCACGGAGATCGCACAGCACTGCGCATCGATGCGGCCGCGATCGGCGAGACACGAGCCTCCGTCGGGCACCGCCGCCGGCAGATGCTGAACGCCTGACACCAACAGACACCCTCGCCCCATGCCCGCGAGGTCGTCGCGGTTCGCGTTGCCCTGGCACTCGAGCGGCTCGCAGCCATCGAAGCCATCGTTCGAGGCGCGGTAGGCGAAGCAGCCAGGAAACGAGAGCGCGTCGGCGGTGCGAACGGTGCCGAGCTCGGCGTCGCTGTTCGTGCAGACGTGGAAGCCCGCGCCGCAGATCGAATCGGCGGAGCTCGAGAGGTCGCCACTCCAGGTGCCTCGGCACGCCGCGACGTCAGGCCAGGCGACGTCGTCGATGAAGCCCTCACGCGTTCCGTCGGCGCAGCCTTGAACGAGCGCTCCGGCGTCGACGACCTCGCACGCGCCATTCCTGCACGGCCCAGCGCAGGTCCTCCCGCACGCGCCACAGTTCGTCGGGCTCGAGGTCACGTCGACGCAGGCCGTTCCGCAGCGCATCTGGCCCGAGCTGCACCGCAGCGACGCCAGCGCGGTCACCCGGAGCCCGAGGTGCGGCGCGGCAGGACGCCACACGATGTCGGCGGTCGACTCGCGCACGTCGCCACCATCGGTCGTCCACGACGGCTCCACCCGGCCAGAGGTCGACGAGAACCCGCCGATGCGCTCGTAGATCCACCCGTTCGGAACTCCCGGCCGCGCGCGCTGTTGGTAGCCGTAGCTCGCGTCGGGCTGCCAGGCCGGCACCGGATCGGAGAGCTCGGGGATCGCATACCAGTCGTTGCCGAGCTGCGCCCAGCTGAGGCCGTCGTCGGGAGAGCTGAACAGTGGCGGCTGACCGCTCTTGTTGCCGACGAGCAGCGCGTCGTCCGCCCCGCGAGTCATGCCGGTGAGCGAGACCGTCGGCGTCGTCGGCAGCGCGCGCTGGCCCCACGCACTGCCGTTGTCGAGCGAGAACCAGACCGCCGACGCCGAGGTGACGAAGATGCGCGTCCCTGGGCCGTAGACGATCGAGGCCTGCGAGGCGGGCGCGAGCGGCGCAAGCAACCCACCGTCGGAGACCAGGCGGAGATCACCTCCACCCACCATCGACGGGCCGACCCCGGCGTTGTCGAAGAAGAGCCGCACCGCGCCCGCGTTCGAGAAGTACGGCAGCCGCGCGCCACCGTCGTTCGGGAACAGCCCCGAGAGCGAATTGTTGCTGAAGGGAACAGCCGTCAGCTGCGGGCTCACCGACCAGACGTACTCGCCTCCAAGGGAGAAGACGCGGCGTCGCCAGGTGGCGCCGTCGTCGATCGACGCCAAGGAGCCACACAGCGAGTTGCTCGGCCCACCGTTGATGCTCACGAAGAGCGTGTTCGTCGCTTCGTCCCACGCCAGCGAGTTGAGGGCCCCCGAGGCGCCCACGTTCGAGCCGTCGAAGATCTTCGTCCACCCGACTCCATCCGCCGAGCGCCAGAGACTGCCTTCGGGGTTCCCGTTGAACGGCACGTCGTCGGTGAGCGCGAAGAGCCACTGGCCCGTGGGCGACACCGAGAGCTGGATGACTGGAGGCAGCATCGTGACGTTGAGCCGTTGCCACCCCGAGGGACCGAGCGTCGCGATGACGGACTCGGGCGTCAGGTTGGTGCGGCCTTCGGGGTAGAGCAGCCCAGCGATGAAGACGCCGGCCGGGTTGCATTGGCCGGTGCGGCAGACGGACCCGGCGGGGCACGAGACGCCTTGGCAGGCGAGGTCGGTGCAGCGGCCTCCGAGGAAGATGAAGCCCGGCGCGCACGGACTTCCCAGCTGACTGGCCGTCGGAAGACACACTCCAGCGAGGCAGGTCGCCGAGGCGCCACAGTCGACGTCGACGCAGCGAACGTCGACGCAGGCGGAGTTCACGCACACCGTGCCCGGGCCACAGGTGCCATACCTGCAGAGCTGCGACAGGCATCTGCCCGCGGCGCACTGGCTGTTCGAGGCGCAGCTGACCCCCGCGCAGGCGAGCGAGCGGCAGGTGAGGGCGTCACACACTTCTCCGACGCCGCAGCTCATCGTGCCGCAGCTCGAGCCGTAGCAGCGGCCGTCGTTGCACGCGCCCGCGCAGCTCGTGAGCCCACACGCCGTCGTTCGGCACTCGACGTCGGCCGTGCACGTTCGCCCCGGGGAACACGCACCTGCGCAGGTGAGCGGAACGCCCGCGTCACCAGACCCTCCGCCCGACCCTCCCGCTGATCCACCGCTGGATCCACCTGCCGCTCCGCCACCCACTGATCCACCGCTGGATCCACCCGCCGCTCCGCCACCCGCTGATCCACCCGCTGATCCACCCGCCGATCCACCAGCGCTTCCGCCATCGGGAACGGGAGGGCTGGCGCCCGCGTCGAGCTCGGCCGGCACCGACAGGCCCATCACGAGCCGAACGGTCCCGAGGTCCTGCGGGCCCGGAGCGAACAGCCGCCAGCCGAGCGACGCGGTGACGAAGCCGGTCTTCTCGACGGCGACGCGATACGGCCCTGCGGGAATGGGCCCGAGCGAGAAGCGCCCGTCACCACCAGCGCGCACGCTCGTCGCTCCGAAGAGGCTCACCGACTTCACCACCGCGCCCTCGAGAGGCCCCTGCGACGAGTCCACCAGGCCAGTCACCGTGGCTGCCTCGCTCGGGTGGGCGACCAACCGCACGTCGGCCAGGCGCAGCTCCTCTCCTGCGCCGAGCACCACGTCACGGGTCTCGGCGAGGTAGTTCGCACGAAAGAACGTCACCCGCAGGGGTCCCTCGGGCAAGGTGTCGAGCGAGTAGGCGCCGTTGTCGGCCGTGAAGGTGGTGAACTCCATGCCCGAGACGAAGACGGTGGTGCCGAGGTGGAACGCGTCGCCGGTGAGGTCGCTCCGCAGGGCTCGGCCGGTCACCTGCGCGTTTCGACCCAGTGTCACCTCTCCGAGGGCGAGGTCGCGGCCCGGTCCGGCGCCGATGGACTCGAGGCTGATCAAGCGCTGACGGTCGGGCGTGCCATCGCCGTCGAGGTCGAGCCGAAGGTACAGCTGGCCCTTGCTGCGGTCGACGCCGGGCAGCACGAAGCGTCCCTCCGCGTCCGCCACCGCCTCGACCGAGGAATCGAGCAGCGAGACGAGCGCGCCACGCGAAGGCTCCGGCACCACCTTCCCGGGGACGGCGTGCACGAGGTTGCCTTGGATCGTGCCAGGGCCGGGAGGGGCTGGCTTCTGCGGAAGCGACAGCTCGAGGCACGCCGAAGACACGACGGTGAGCACCAGCGCGAGCCGACGATTCATGGACCCGAGAGTTGAGGCCGACAGGTCGACAAGCTCAATAGCTTTCGGGGCGCGCCGACCCGTCGACACCGAGTGACGTCGGGCAAGGCACCGCGGTTGAGATGCGCCGCCGCCGTTCGACGCTGTACCGCGCTCAGTCCGGGAGCACCGCGAACGAGCAGTGCCGCTGAGCGCGTCTTCGGCTCGACCAGCAGTCAAATGGCGGCGAGCCAGATCGATTTTCGCGCCCATGCGTTTGAACGCCCCACACCCTCTCGTCTGGAGCCTTCATGCCCTCATTCCGCGCACTTCGTCGTGCAGCCCTGGCGGGGCTCGTCCTCCCCGCCGTCTCCTTCGCCGCTCCCGACACCTTCCGTTCGTCGGCGCAGAAGGCGCTCGACTTCCTCGGCCAGGACACCGTCCGCTGGCAGAAGTCGAACAACTGCTACGGCTGCCACGTGCAGGCGGTGACCCTCGAGGGCCTCTCCGTCGGCATGCACCACCAGTACAAGGTGCCCAAGGCTACGATGGACGAAGTGCTCCGCGGGATCATGAACACGCCGGGAGGCTCGCGCACGCCGGGCGGCCTCACCCACGGCGGCTTCCCGCGCACCGCGAAGACCTTCGGCGCCGCCGCGTTCGCTCGCTACGACGCCTTCGTCAACGCGAAGCTCACCGACGATCTGCTCACCCTCGCCAGGGAGCTCATCGCCTTCCAGGACACCAGCGGCAAGGTGAGCGGTGACCACCAGAGCTACCCCGTCACCACTGGCCCGATGCAGGCCACCTTCCAAGCGGCGCAGACCTGGCGGCAGGCCTACGCACGCACCGCCGACGACGTGTGGCGTGCTCCGCTCCGGCAGGCCGAGAAGTACATGGCGACGCAGGCCAAGGCGTGGGCCGAGAAGCCCGACGCCGTCTACCTGCAGGACCTCAACTACGTGACGATGGGGCTCCTCGTCGCCGGCGCCTCGCCGACCGAGCCGCACCTCGCCGAGCTGATCAAACACCTCGAGTCGCGCCAGCAGAAGGACGGCGGCTGGGGCTTCAACGGCAACGCCTCCGACGCCTTCGCCACCGGGCAGACGGTCTACGCGCTCAAGCTCGCGGGCCGCACCGAGGCGGACACGTCGGTGCGCCGTGGGCTCGGGTGGCTCGCCGAACACCAGGACAAGGACGGCGGCTGGGGGCACGGTGGCTCGGGCCGCGCAGAGGCGATGTGGGGCGTGATGGGGCTCGTCTCGGTCGACGTCGTCTCCATCGCGGTGAAGGGCCTCACCGACGGCGAGCACGTGCAGCCGATGATGGAGCTCGCCATCACCGCCGCCGACAACTCCGGCGCCGAGGTGAAGAACGTCGAGGTCTTCGTCGACGACCTCTCGGCGAAGAAGGGGCAGGGCGGCCAGCTCGGCTTCACCTGGAACACCAAGGACCTCAAGACGGGCAAGCACACCGTCGACGTCATCGCGGTCAACGGCAAGGGCCAAAAGAGCCGCCGTCGCTTCGAGGTCTACGCCGGCGACCTGTACCTGCTCGAGCTCGGCTCCCGGTACACCGACGAGGGCACCCAGGTGACGCTGCGGAACATCGCTCCGGAGTCCACCAAGGGCTCGGTGAAGCTCGAGGTGCGCGCGGCCGAAGGCGCGAAGACCGACGTCGTCTACTCGTCGACCCAAACGAGCGCGCACGGCGCGATGGCCTTCGTCTTCGGCGGCAAGGGGAAGGACGGCAAGCCCTACGCGGCCGGCCGCTACGAGGCGAAGCTGTCGTTCCTCGGCAGCGACGGCGCGGTGAAGCAGACCGAGTCGCTCGTCTTCGTTCACGACACGGCGGAGGCGCAGCGTGCGCGCTACGCCGAAGTGCAGGGCAAGCTCGATCTCTCCCGTGATGGCTCCGGCGCCGCCAACGCGCAGGTCGACCTCGTCGATGATCAGGGCCGCGTGGTGCAGAGCGTGCAGAGCAACGAGGCCGGCAACTACCGGTTCAAGGGCGTCGACTCCGGCAAGTACAAGGTGCGCGTGCGCAAGGACGGCTTCAAGGAGCAGGAAGCCCCCGTCGACGCGCAGGCCGGTGCGCCCGCCGCGGCCGCGAAGCCGATGTCGCTCTGAGCAGGTGGCTGGAATCGCTCGGAGACGAGAGGGGCTTGCGCGCTTGTAAGTAAGTAGTTACTTACTGCATATGCGAGAGCGGCGGCGTCCTTCGGAGGTGCGGCAGGTGGAGCTGGCCGACGCGGCGCTTCGCCTCATCGCCTCGAAGGGCATCGCCGCGCTGAGCACCCGGGCCCTCGCCGACGAGGTGGGGCTCACCACCGGCGCCATCTTCCGTCACTTCTCCTCCATCGAGGCGGTGCTCGAGGCGGTGGTGGAGCGGGTGGAGTCGGTGCTCGACGCCACCTTCCCTGCCGAGACGCTCCCTCCGCTCGAGCGGCTCGAGGCCTTCGTCGAGGCCCGCTCCTCTGCCGTCGCCAGCCAACTGGGCATCTTGCGGCTGGTGCTCTCGGAGCAGTTCCAGCTCGCGCTCTCGGCGAAGGGTTCACGCCGGTTGGGCGAGTGCGTGGAGAAGACCCGTGCGTTCGTGGCCCGCTGCGTGAGGGACGCCCAGCGGGAGGGCTCCATCCGCGACGACGTCACTCCAGCCGAGGCCGCCCGCATCGTGATGGGCACCATTCAGATGGTCGCCTTCGACGTCGGCTCCGGTGGAGCGAGACGGGCGACTGCTGCGGCTGCGGTGCTTCGGCTCCTGAAGGTCCCTTCGCCGAGAGGAGGTCGGTCATGAAGACCGGTCGCTACAACGTGGCAGTGGGTTTGTTGGTGATGGCAGCGTTCATGGGGTACGGGTTTCTGTTGGTGTACCTGCGCGACTTCGCGCCCGACCACGAGGCGTGGGCTGCGAGCTACGGCACCGGCAAACACTTCGAGGCGCGGCTGGCCCACGTGCACGGGGCGCTCTTCTCCTTCTTGAACGTCGGCCTCGGCTTCATCCTGGCGCGGCTGGCCTCTGCGAGCGACCGGGTGCGCACCATCGCCGCCGCGCTCGGGCTCGCCGGGCTGTTGATGCCCATCGGCATCTTGTCGGAGGTGTACCTCGGGCTCCCGCCGCTCCTCGTGCTCCTCGGCGCGATGGCGATGACCTTCTCGGTCGCGCTCGCCGGTCTCACCGCGCTCAAGCACTGGGCTGCGCCGACTTCGCCGGCGAGCTGACCTCCTCGTCCAGCTGCCTCGAGAGGCCCACGCTCGATTCGACCGAGGCTCGAGGTCAGCGTCGAACGGCGCCGAGACCGCGGAGGAACTCGAGCACCGCCGCTTCGAGCGTCGAATCTCCGCACGAGCGCAGCACCCGCTCGACCCACGCTCGGCGCTGCTCCTCTTGCGGATGGGTGAGGTCGAGCTCTTCGGCTGCGACCAGGAACTCGAGCAGCTGATGGGTGAGGCGAACGCGCGCGAAGGCCTCGAGCACCCGTGTGCGGTCGTCTCGTCGGCTCCACCACCCTGGCGTCAGCTCGAGCTCGGCGGTGACGCGCTGGCCAGCGCCGAGGCAGTCGTAGCGCACGCAGCCGGCGAAGCCGCGGCGCTCCCGGCTCTGGTGGATCGAGCAGCGCGCCGCTCCGTCGAGGTGTGGGCATCGTTGCCCGGCCGGTTTGTCGATGGGGAAGCCGAGCGAGCGGTCGAACGACAGCGCCACGCAGCACACGGCTGCGCAGCGCGCACAATCGGCGCGGAGCGAAGGGAACATGGTTGGGTTTCGGGCGAAGCGCCGGCGTGGCGGGTCGGTCGCGGGCGAGCGGCGCGGTGGTCGGGAAACGAAAACGCCAGCGGGCTGCGCTGGCGTCGGGACACTTCGTCGAGTGGCTGAGGACGTCTTACCGCCCGAGGCGCCGTTGTCGAGCGTCTTCAATTCGCCGGCGAGCCGCTCGTCTGTGCTCAGATGCCCGCCGATGCGGTGGTGGCTCCTCTGTTCGTTTCTTGGCTGTGCAACCGCGCCTCACGCGCTCTCGACCGACCCCGTTGGTCCGTGGCTGGGCGCGTACCGTCACGGCGCCGACTGTCTCGAGCTGACCGAGGAGCGTGGGTCGACGCGGGTGGTGCTGAGTTCCACCCAGCCGACGGGCCGCTGCGACCTCTCCGAGCGCGCCGAGGGCGTTCGGTTTCCCTTGGTGCTCGACGACGTCACCTTGGATCCCGGGCGAGGTGTGCGCATCGAAGCGGCCGACGAAGCGTTGGTGGTCGTCGTTCGCCAGCTCGCGAGCGACGGGAGTGCGCCGTTCTGTCAGCGCGGAGGAACGCTCGAGGGCTTGCGCTTCACCGCCGACGACCGCATCGCCGGGCACTGCTCCACGAGTCACTGAATCGGCCCCGCGGTGGAGTCCAGCTCCGCCCGCGAGCAGCGAGCCGAACCGAGCTGGACGTCGCCAGTGTGCCCGGCGAACGGTCTCGCCCGCGCTCGTGCCGAGGAACCGGCCCATCGAGCCGGCCCTCGGTTCCATCAATCACTCAGCGCAGGTCCCACACCTCACCCGAGCTCTTGGTCCCGACGAGCACGTCGTAGTGCGAGCTGACCGCGCCACCGACGAACTGCACGTCGGGGTTGGAGCGCAGCGTCCAGCTCGCGCCCGTGCCGGTGTCGTGCTGATAGAGCCGGCCCCACCTCGGCACCACGACGCCGAGGGGCGTGAGCGCGAGTGAATCGTTCGCCGCGTCGAGGCCCAGGTCTTCCCACCCAGAGGGCGCCGCGACGGTGACCGGACCAAAGAAGTCGAGCGAGGCGGTGGCGATTCGGAACGAGCCTCGCTGCCGGGCGGTCAGTCGCATCGTGAAGGAGAGCGACTGCGTCGACGGGTCGAGGAGGATGCGTGACGACACGCTCCCGCCCATGCCGACCGGGTCACCCCAGTCCGATCCGATGCAGAGCGGCAGGTACCCCACGTAGCTGCAGCTGGTGAACGCGCCTTCCTTGTACGGGAAGTACACGACCGAGCCGGTGCTGGTGGGCGCGACCACCGCGGTCCCGACGAAGACGCTCGCCACCGACGGCCCGAGCGTTCCATCGAGCGTGGGCGACGCCGGCAACACGCGCGCCGGCTGCCAGAGCCGCTGCGACGCCGAGTACCGGGAGTAGACGAGCTTGCGGGTCCGCGAGTCGACGCTGACGATCATTCCGCGGAAGGCCCCCGAGGAGAAGCTCGAGATGGCCGGCGTGCCCATCGTCGAGGTCGCCAGACGCTGGGTGTTCCACCACGACCAGTTCCAGGTCGCCTGCCAGAGCCCACCATCGCTGCCGCGCACCGCGACGACGAACTGCCCGTCGACCACCGCCACCGAGGGCGCCGACGCCGCGCCGACGGGGAGCGAGATGAGGTCGAAGCCCGCCGCCGGGTACCACGCGCCGCCTCCCACCCACCGGTACGCGAAGCGCAGCAGGGTGCCCTGTCGAACGACGGTGAGTACGAGCCCGGTCGCTTCGTCGATGGCGACGGCCGGGGCTTCGTTCGCAGTGGTGGCGAAGGGCGCTGGCACCGCGTCGTCCACCCGGGTGCCCTCCATGGTGTCCAGCAGCCATTCCCGGAGCACCGCCACCGACATCAACATGCCCTCGCCGGTCTGGTTCGAGATGACGCCGACGACTTCGCGTCCACCAGCGACGTCGCGAAAACAGGGGCCACCCGAATCACCGTGACCGATGAGCTCTCCGGCCGGGCCGCGTCCGACGAGGAACTCACCCTTCGAGTTGGCGAGCGACGAGGCGAACTGCCCGGTTCGCAGCAGGAAGTCCGAGGTGCCCGGGCTCGGCTCTCCCGAGCCGTAGCATTGGAGCCAGGTGCCGACGTACGTCGCCGGGTCGTCGCTCGAGAGCACGCGCTCGACCGAGTCGCTCGCGGGAATGCCCAGCAGCGGCGCTGGCACGAGCTGGACGAGCGCGATGTCGTAGCCGCTCCCCGAGTACAAGGCGCCCGCGGGCACGAAGCCCGGGTGCACGAAGACGTCGATGGCTCCCGCGCCGTCGAGCGCGAGCGGCTCGCTGTGCACGTGGACCAGCGCGGCGGGAATGCGAGAACCGTCGGAGTTGAAGAAGCAGTGCGCCGCGGTGAGGACCCAGCCGCGTCTGATCACCAACCCGGTGCACGAGTTGTACTGCCGGGAGAGGAGGCCCTCGTTGTTCTCCGCCAACACCGCCACCACGCCTTCGGTGAGCTTTGGAACGAGCGTCCCTCCGATGAGCGACGAGCCCTGGGAACGGACGGGCGGTGGAACGGTGGGCTCGACGTCGAGACCGCACGAGAGGACGAACGACGAGACGACGAGGGCGAAGAAGCGCTTCATGGTGATTCCTTGGGTGGGGTGAACCGGTGAGCCGGGGCTCCCGAGCGGCCCCGATGGCCGCCGATGGAGATGCACCGACTCGATTAAGAGTGCATTCGACTCTTAATTCGTCGGGTCGACCAGAAATCGCCTGAAATCAGGCATTTCCATCTGTCGGGTTCAAAGGAACGTGCGGGTCGTCTTCCGCACGAAGGCGTCGTCGGCCGCGGCGAGGCAGCACAGCTCGTCGCCCTCTCGCCAGCGCGGGTTCTTCGCGAGGAAGAAGGCCACGTCGGGGTCGCTGGTGAGGCGCGCGGGCACGTCGGCGAGCTCGTCACTCAAGCGGCAGACCTCTCCCTGGAACCGGAGCAGCCCGCTCGACGAATCCCACGCGGCGCCGAACTTCTGCCGACAGAGCATGTCGAGCAAGGTGCCCTCGAACTCCGGAGTGGGCGCGTCGTGCCTCGGCCAGTGCGTCGGGAAGTAGCGGGCGAGGAGCAGGTACGTCCGGTAGCCCTTGGTGATGAGGAACCAGTACACCGGGAGCCCGCGCTTGAGCCGCTGCGCCATGAGGTACCAGATGAAGGCGCGCTGCAGCGCCGTCTGCCCCCAGAAGCCCGGCGCGACGATGGTGTCGCCCGAGAAGATGGCGCACCACTGACCTGGCGTCTCGATGGCGAGGAGCGTCGAGAAGCCCTTCACCTCGCGCACGGCGTCCTTCAGCACGATGACATGGTGCTTCTCACGGAGGTCGCGATCGAACTCGCTGCGCTGAGCGCCGTCGTACGAGGCCGCGAAGAGCGCCCACATCGCTTCGATTTCCTCCCGCCGGAGCGAAGCGACTCTCCGAACACGCGCCTGGAGCCCGCGACCCTTTCGGAAGAAGCCGCGCTGGCGAATCAACGCGCGGCTCACCGTCTGGTGCTCTGCCCTCGAAGACGTCACGACGGCCCGAGTATAGGCAGGCACGCTCCCGCGGCGCCGAAGCGATTGGCAACACGCCTCGCGCGCCGTATTCGGGGAGCTGATGCAGCCGTCAGCACCGCGTGATCCACCTCGCAGCACCCTCGCGCTCCCCGGAGTGACGCTCTCGTACACCTCTGAAGGCGTCGGCCCGACGGTGGTGGGCATCTCGGGGCTCCCTGGCGCGCATCACCACTGGCGCTGGCTGGCGACGCCGCTCTTCGAGTGGTCGCGCTTTCTCCGAGTCGAGCTCCCGGGCTTCGGCGAGGCGTCACTCCCAGGGCCCGTTCGACCGTTGTCGCTCCAGGCGCGCGGCGAGCTGGTGGCGCGGTTCCTCGAAGCGTTGAACCTGCGCGACGTCACCGTCATCGGCCACTCGATGGGCGGCGTCATCGCGCTCGAGGCGGCCGTGCATCACTCCGAGCGCATCAGCGCGGTGGGCCTCGTCGCGACGCCAGGGCCGACGGCGCACTTCCCTGAGGAGGTGTGGAAGGTGTTCGCCGACATCGTGTCGCTCCGGCCGCTCCAGCGTCCCTTGGCGTGGTTCGCCCGGCGCACCTTCAAGCGGCTCGGCTTCTCCCTGCGGGACATGACGGACGAGGGAGCGCTGCGCACCATCACCGACGCCGCCCACACCGACTTCGCCCGCCATCGCGCCAACATCGTCGCCGCTCGCCAGCCGGTGCTGCAGACCTGGGCCGACGACGACCGGCTCGTTCCGGCGAAGTTCCACCAGGAGCTCGCCCGCGCCCGACCGGAGTGGAAGCGGCTTCAGTTCGCCGACGGTGGGCACGACGTGCAGAAATTCCACGCAATCGAAGTGTCCGACGCGCTCCGAGCGCTGACGAGCGCGGCGGCCGAGTCGTCGAGGTCGTGAACCCGGCTGCACGGGAGGAGGCTGGTCGACCGCTCGCGTCACGAGGCTGAGTCGACCTGGTCGCGCTTGAACGGGTCGATCTGCGGCGCGGCGTCGTGCTTCACCAACTCCACGAGGCCCTTGGTGAGCGCGTTGACGACCGGCACGCGATGGCGCACCCACATGAAGGTATCGACCGGCTTGGCACCCATGCGGGCCTTCGGCTCCAGCGCCGTGCGCCCGAGGACGACGGTGCGACAGCGCTGCTCGAGGCCCACCTCCACCGCGCTGTGGAGCAACCGCAGGTAGAGCGGCAGCTCGGTCGCCGCTTCCCGGTCGAAGCCAATCTGCGCCGCGTGGGCCGACTCGCCGTCGACCTGCACGAGGAGGAAGCCGAGCACCTCGCCGCCTCGCCTCACCGCCTTGAAGACGCAGCCCGGCACCCGCGCGAGCTCGCTCCAGTAACGCTCGCCGACGGTGACCGGCCTGACCTTCGCGTTGTCCTGCACGGAGAGATGGAGCTCCTGCAGCCGGCCCGCGTGCTGCTCGACCTCGTCCGCGCCGAGCGTCACCACCTCGCAGCCTCCCTCGGCGATGGGCGCGAAGATGCGGCGCTTCACCGCGCTGCGGTACTTCGACACCATGCCCGCCAGGTAGTCGCCGTGCGTCTTCCACGACGGCTCGAGCGAGAGCACCATCGTCGCGCCGCCCGCCAGGCGCCGGTAGCTGAGCGACTCGAGCACCTCGCTGGCGCCCATCGTCTCGGCGGTGAAGTCCTTCACCATCACCAGGTTGGTGTGGCCGTTCAGCTTCTCGGCGCGGCGCACCCGGTAGAGCGCCTCTCCCACCGCCCGGAAGGCGAGCGCCGGGTCGAACCCTTCGGCCACCGCGATGCCGTCGCAACCCGAGGACAGCATGTTGCCGCACACCAGCACCCGCTGCCGCAGCGTCTGCTCGAGCTCGCTCGTGTCGACCCCCGCGATGACCGGCTCGTCGACCGGGTGGAGTCGATCGATCGCCACCTCGACGATCTGCATCGCGAGCGCGAGCACCGGCCGCGCGCCCTCGAAGGCGAGACAGAAGCGGTGGGCGAAGTGGGGGAGCCGGGCCGCCTCGAGCGCGTTCAGGTACGCCCGCGAGAGCCAGAGCCCACGGCCACGCGTCACCTCGTCCCACGCGAGCGGGTTCAGCCCCGAGAGCTGATCAGCGAAGGTGAAGCGCAGCCCCGTCGGCGTGCGCAGGCTCGTTCGACGCTCGAGCTGCTCCAGGGCCTCGCGCATCGGCGGAGGGAGGACGGCCTGGAGGAACGCGCGGGTGGGTTGGGCCATGCGAGGCGAACCATGCGGCGCCGCGAGAATTCCGGGGTGCGCCGGCTGCGCACGATGCTGCGCACGGCTCCCACTCGGAGCGCCCAGTTTCCTCGCGACTCAAGGCACCCACTGCCAGAGGTCGTTCGCGGCGCTCGTCGAGAAGTCGCTGATCAACCCACCGAAGAGGAAGACGCGCTGGGCGCTCGAGCTCCAGGTGAGGGTGACGAAGGAGCGGGTGAGCGGCGAGGTGGCCGGGGCGAGTCGAGTCCACCGGGTGCCATTCCATTCCCAGGTGTCGTTGAAGTACCGGGCCGAGTCGTCGCCGCCGAAGAGCAGGACGCGCTGGCGCAGCCCGTCCCAGGCGAGCCCGTGTCGCTGCCGCGCGTCGGGCGTCGTCGTCGAGGAGACCCGAGTCCACGCGGTGCCGTTCCATTCCCAGGTGTCGTTCAAGGTGGAGCCGTTGAAGCCCCCGAAGAGCACGACGCGGTGCCGGCTGGCGTCATAGGCGAGCGAGTGGCTGTTGCGCGCCGTCGGGCCGGTGGTGCTGCGCTGGGTCCAGGTGGTGCCGTCGAACTCCCAGGTGTCGCCGAGGTTGGCGGCGCCGCTGCCGAGGCCTCCGAAGAGCACCACCCGCTGGCGGGCCTCGTCGTACGTCATGCCGAACTGAGAGCGAGCCGAGGGCGACGTGGTGGGCGACCGCTGCGTCCAGCTCGTGCCGTTCCATTCCCAGGTCTCGGCGAGCGGAGTCGGCGTGGTCCCCGAGAGGCGCAGGCCCCCGAAGAGGACGACTCGCTGGCGGGCTGCGTCGTAGGCCAACTGGTGCTGATAGCGGGGACTGGGGCCAGCGACGGGGCGTTGCGACCAGCCATCTCGCCACACCCAGGTGTCGTTGACCGCGCTGGCGCCGCCGAGGTTGCCGCCGAAGACGACGAGCTCGCCGCGGGCGGCGTCGAAGGTGATGCCGTGCGAGGTGCGAGGGAGCGGCCGCTCTGCGCCGGCCTGGGTCCAGCTCGCGCCGTCCCACTCCCAGGTGTCGAGGGTGTCGCCAGAGGCACCGAAGCCGCCCGCGAGGACGACGCGCTGCCGGGCGGCGTCGTAGGCAAAGCCCATCGCCGAGCGCGGCCCAGGCCCGGAGACCGAGCGTTGCGTCCAGCTGGTGCCGTCCCATTCCCAGGTGTCGTCGAGGTTCGTCGTGCCGCTGTCGCCGCCGCCGTAGAGCACGATGCGCTGTCGGGCCGCGTCGAAGGCCATGCCCGCGGAGCCGCGCGCGCTCGGCCTGGAGCCGGAGACGGTGCGCTGCGTCCACGCGGTGCCGTCCCATTCCCAGAGGTCGTCGTAGTTGAGTTGCGCCGAGCCGCCGAAGAGGACCGTCTTGTTGCGAGTCGCGTCGAAGGCCATCGCCGCACCGCCACGCACGGTCGGCCGCACCGCGACGAGCCGCTGCGTCCAGGCCGTTCCGTCGAACTCCCAGGTGTCGTCATAGGAGACGCTGAAGTTGCTGCTCGACCCTCCGAAGAGCACGACGCGTTGGCGCGTCGAGTCCCACGCCATCGCTGCGGCGTAGCGTGCGGACGGCGCCGTCGTGAGGGTGAGCCGCGCCCAGGTGCCGTCGTACACCCAGGTCTCGTTGCTCGGCTGGAGCGCGTCGTCGTACCCACCAAAGAGCACCATGCGATGGCGGACTGGGTCGAACACCATCGCGGCTGCCGTCAGCGGTCTCGGGGTGCCGCGGGCGAGCGGCGCGTACCACGCGGTCGCGCGCTCCCACGTCGTTCCGACGGTGTCGAGGCCGTTGGTGCCTCCGTAGTAGACCATTCGCTGGCGAACCGAGTCGAAGGCCATCGCCGGGCTCGTCGTCGGCTTCGGGTCGCCTGGCAGCCAGCTCCCCACGCCTGCCGTCGCGCCACCCGCCGTCGACCCGCCCGCCGCGCCACCCGCGCTCGTCGCTCCACCAGCCGTCGCTCCACCAGCCGTCGCTCCACCCGCCGTCGCTCCACCCGCCGTCGATCCACCCGCCGTCGATCCACCAGCCGTCGCTCCACCAGCTGTTGCTCCACCCGCCGATGATCCGCCTGCCGTCGGGCCGCCTGCGCTCGCGCCACCGGCCGTCGAGCCTCCAGCCGCCGTCGCGCCACCGCCCGTCGACCCACCCGCGCTGGCACCACCGGCCGCGTTGCCGCCACCCAGCGGCGGCTGGCTGCACGCTCCGGCCGCGCACACGTTCCCGGCGCTGCACGTCACGCACGCCGCGCCCCCGAGCCCGCACGCGAAGGCGTCGGCTCCCTGCATGCAGCTCCCGTCGGCCGCGCAACACCCCGCACACGTCGACCGGCCGCAGGGCAGCTTCGTTTGAACGGAGGTGTCACACCCAGCCAGCGCGAGGGCGATGAGGAAGAGGACTTTGCGAATCATCATGCGGGGCATATTGGGGAACCTCGGACTTCCTCTTGTGGGCCAGTGTCAGTTCTTTCAGACACGGGGTTTCGTTGCTCGCACTCCTGCTCCTGACCGCCGCGCCCGACGTCGGAACCCTGGTCGTCGAACCAGGGAATGGCTCGTGTCTGTCCGCGTCGGCGCTGAGGGAAGAGCTCCGAGCTCGGCTGGGTCGCGAGGGGCTGGTCGAGAACGCGCCGCGCACCTTCATCGTGCGGGAGACCGCGCAGACACCGCACACGGCGAGCCTCTCGATTCGACAGGACGGCGGGCCCGACTCGGTGCGCAGCTTCACCTCGACCGACTGCCGCGAGGTGTTGGAGTCGGTCGCGCTCGCCATCGCGGTGAGCCTCGACCCCGCGGTCCTCTTGGTGCTGCCGAAGCGCGCGCCAGAGAAGAAGAAGGAGCCTCCGATGTTGCCCGTGCCGCCTCCCGTCGACCCCGTGTTGCTCGGCGCCGGGCTGCTCGGAGGTCTGTCGCTCGGGCTCGCGCCGGGTCCAACGGCCACCGTCGGCGTCGTCGCCTCGCTGCGCTGGCGCTCCCTCGAGCTGCGGGCCGATGGACGCTTCGAGCTCCCGCGTGAGGTGACCGCCGTCGACAACACCGTGTCCGCCTTCTCCGTCATCGGCTCCCTCGCGCCAGGCTGGCAGCACCGCTTCTTCCGCATCGGGCTGCCCATCTCCGTCGGAGCGCTCTTCTTCACCTCGACCCAAGGCCAGGAGTCGTTTCGAGGCTCGCGGGTGGTGGTGCTCGTCGGCCCGGAGGTGGCGGTGAAGTGGAGCCCGGTGGCCTGGCTCACCGTCGAGCCCTTCGTTCGCGCGCAGTTCGTGCCGACCCGCGTCTCCGTGCTGTCCGGTGTGCAGACGTTGTGGGTGACCTGGCCGGTGTCGGTGTTGGTGGGACTTCAGCTCGGCGTCGGCGCGAGCGAAGCGGCAAGAGAATGAGGCCGTCGCCCCAACATTCGCTCGTGGCCGCTCCGCCACCGAGTGCCTCGTTCGACGATGCCTACCGCGCTCACTACGACGACGTGCGTCGCTTCCTCCATCGTCTCGGAGCGCGCGGCGCCGACCTCCCCGAGCTCGTCCAGGAGTGCTTCGTGACTGCGCTCAAACGATGGAACACCTTCGACCCGACCCGCGCTGCGCGCCCGTGGTTGTTCGGCATCGCCTTTCGGGTGCACGCCGACTTTCGCGCGCGGGCACGGCATGGGAGCGAGGTGCTCGAGACCTTCGACGCGCCAGCGAGCGGCGACGACCCGGAGCGGACGGTGGCAGGGCAGCAGCGGGCCGTGCTCTTTCAACGGGCGCTCGCGACCCTCGACGAGACCAAGCGGGCCACCTTCCTCCTCCACTTCGGCGAAGGGTTGTCGCCGGCCGAGCTGGCCGAGGCGCTCGAGCTGCCCATCGCGACCATCTACACCCGGCTGCGGACCGCGCGGCTCGAGCTGACCGAAGCGGTGAAGCGGCTGGAAGGAGGTCGTCATGAGTGACGGACTCGAGCCCTTGCCCGACGATCTCCGCGCGGCGCTCGACGGACTCGTGCCGCCCGCCGAGGCCCCCGAGGTTCGCGAGGCGTTGCTCTCGAAGGTGCACGCGCTGGGAGCAGCCGGTGCCCTCGGCGCGACGACGGTGGGCGCGAGCGCAGCCGGCGCGGGGCTGACGGTGCCCTGGTGGGTCGCCGGCGTCACCCTGTTGCTCGGCCTCGGCGGTGGGGTCGCGCTCGACCGGTTGATCCGCCCTGCGGTGGTGGAGGCGCCACGGGTGGCGATGCCGGTCGAGGCCTCTCCACCGAGGGTCGCCGAGCCGGTCGCCGACGCTCCGAAGGAGGTCGTGAAGGAAGAGCCCCCAGCCCCAGCGGCCGTGCGGCCGAAGCCCGTGAAGGTCGCCGTCGAGGTGAGGGACGGGCGGGCCAAGGACCCCGCGGTGATGGATGCCGGCGTGCCGGAGGAGCCACCCGGCTCACCCGACGAGTCCCTGCGCTCGGAGCGGCTGTTGATCGACGCGGCCCGCGCGGCGCTGGCGAGAGACCCTCGGGCGGCGCGTGCGCCACTCGACGAGCACGCGGCCCGCTTCCCCAAGGGCCAGCTGTCGGAGGAGCGTGAGGCGCTGCTGATTCAGGCGCTGGTGCTGACCAACGATGCGCCGGGCGCGCGTCACCGGCTCGAGGCGTTTCGGCGAGCCTTCCCGGCGAGCCCCTTGGCGAAGGTGCTCGAGTCGGCGGTCGACTCGCTCGACGACGGCCCGGCCCGCTGACTCACTCCAGGACGCAGCCGCGCTTGTCGTCGACGTAGTGGGCCTTCGCCGTCCACGAGATGAAGGCCGACGAGGTCACCACCTTCTTCTCCTTGTCGACGAAGAAGCGCGCCACGTTCGGGGAGGCCCGGACCCAGTCCTTGCAGTACGCCTCGTCCATCTGCATCACGAAGAGGCAGGTGCAGCTCATCTTCGCGGCGTTGCCGACGGAGAGCTCGAGGTCGTTGTTGGCGTAGGTGCGCAGCTTGGCGTCGTCTTGCGCGCAGCCGGCGAGAGCGAGGGCTCCGAAGAGGAAGAGGGCGCGCGCGTTCATGGCTTCACCAGGGGCAGTACGTTCTTCACCAGCTCGTTCACCGGAATCGAGCCATCGCGGTCGTCGCCGGTGCGCACGATGACGAGGTCCTCCGAGGGAATCACGATGATGCGCTGGCCCCAGTGGCCGAGCGCGGCGTAGGTGTCGTCGGGCGCGTCCTTCCAGGGCTTCTCCTTTCCGTCGGCGGGCGGCTTGTTGAGCCACCACATGAAGCCGTTCGGCGTGTCCTCGCAGGGCAGCTGGAACTCGGTCGCTGGCAGCTTCTGGCCGGAACAGTCGCCTCGGTTCGACTTGAACACCGCGCTCACCGAGGTCGCCTGCTGCACCCAGCCCACCGGGAGGATGCGCTGGTCGTTCCAGCAGCCTTCATTGAGCATGAGGTAGCCGAGCTTCGCGTAGTCGCGCGGCGTCGCGTAGACGAAGCTCCCGCCCAAGACGTTGCCGCTCGCGTCTTCCTCGAAGACGGCGGACTTCATGCCGATGGGCTCGAAGAGCTTGGTCCAGAAGGCATCGGGGCCGAACTTGGCGGTGAGCGCGCGCTTGGCCACCGTTCCCACCACGTGGGCGTCGCCGGTCGAGTAGACGAACTGGGTGCCCGGCTCACGCAGCTTCCGGTGGGTGAGCACGTGCTTCACCTGGTCCTTGTGGCCGACCCCGAAGAGCATCGCGATGACGCTCGACACCTGGTACCCCTTGTCCTCGTACTCTTCCTGCCACTGCAGCCCCGAGCCGAAGCTGACGAGCTGACGGGTCGTGATGGCGCAGACGACGGGGTCGTTCGCGTACTCGGGCAGGTGCTTGCACAACGAGTCGTCGAGGCTCGCGAGGCCTTCTTGCACCGCCACGCCCAGCAGGGTGCTCGAGACGCTCTTCGCCACCGACCAAGACAGGTGCGGCTTGGTCGCGTCGAAGCCGCGCGCGTACTTCTCGTAGACGATGGCGCCGTTCTTCACCACCACCAGGCCTTCGGTTCGGTAGCCGAGCCGCTCCTCGGGCTTGCCGACGAGGGTGAAGGCGAAGTCCTCGAGGCCCTTCGTCTTGTCGGTGGCGGTGACGAGCGCCTGCGGCCAGGACTCGGTCGGCCAGCTCGCGCGCGCTCGACAGGCCTGCGCGGAGGCGACGGCTGCGCTCGTGAGAAGGAGAGTGACGAGCAATCGGTTCATGGAGACCTCAGAAGGAAACGCTGGTGAGGGGCAGCACGGTGGTCGCGCTCACCCCGGGAACGAAGGACGGAAGCGAGGCGGTCGGTGTCGGCGGCTTGCGGAAGAAGCGCATCGCTCCGACGCTCGCCGCGCCCATGGCGGCGCCGTCGATGAGGCTGAAGACGATGAGGCCGGGGAGGCCGCCGAGGCTCACCCCCGCGAAGCCTGCGATGACGGCCCCGATGATGTGGACGACGGCTGCGGCGCCGAAGCCGGCCCAGAAGCTGAACTTCCCGTCGGCGTCGGTGAGGTTCCAGTTGCCGAAGAGCCAGGCGGTGAGCGCGGTGAGCGCCGGCGCGAAGAGCCCCATGGGGACGAGGCCGAGAATCGCGGTCGGAATCAGGAAGGCGCTCAGGTTGCCGAGCGCGCTCGCGAGGAGGAAGCCGACCGGAGCGCCGACCGCTCCAGCCGCCGCCGCGACGCCGAAGTGAACGCCGAAGCTGGGTGGCTCGTGAACGACGCTCGGGGTCGAGGTGGTGGCCGAGGCCGCTGGCGCCGCCGCTGCGGGCACGTCTTCGGGGAGGAGCAGCCTCGCGGCGAACGACGGCGCCGCAACGAGGAGAACGAGGAGAAGCAGGTGACGCATGCCGCCCTCATAGCGCCGAACGAGCGCGGCGGGTGCCCCCACTCCACTTTCCAGGCCGACGAAATGTTCCTCGACGCTGCTCGAACCGACCCGAGGGTAAGCTGGTGAGTGTGCTCGCGGTGGTCGTCCTCGTGTTGGGAGTCGATCCCTTCTTGGGCGATGGCCACCACGGCGCGAAGCTCGTGACGACGCAGGAGGTCTGGTCGACGTCGGCCGCGGTGACCGCCTCGACCCAGCCCGGCGCGCCGATTCCGCTCGGGAGCACGACGGGCTTCGCGACGGGTGACCTCGTGATGGCGCACGTGACCTCGACGCTCGCGGCGCCAAGCGCCCCGCTCGATGCTGGGGTGGTCGACGTGAGCACGAGCGAGGTCGGCACCTACGAGTTCACCCGAGTCGTCTCGGTGGGCCCTGGTTCGCTGGAGGTCGCTCCGCCGCTGACTCGACCGCTTGGCGTTGGAGCGCAGGTCGTGCTCGTCGCCGAGTTCTCGTCCCTGACGATCGCCGACGGAGGAGCGCTCACCACCCAACCCTGGGACGGCACCCACGGCGGGGTGCTCGCCGTGCTCGTGAGTGGGCCCGCCGTCATCGCGGGGAGCATCGACGTGTCGGGGCTGGGCTATCGAGGTGGGGCGGCCTTCAGCGACATGGCGGGCAATGCGCCCGAGACGTTCGGCTGTACGAACCCCGATGAGCCGCACCCGAGAGGCGGCTACAAGGGTGAGTCCTTCTTTCTCCAGCCGGTGCTCGATCGCGCGAGCGGGCTCGGGCGCGTCGCCAGCGGTGGTGGAGGCGGGGTCTGCCACAACGCTGGCGGCGGCGGCGGCGGGCACGTCGGCGCGGGTGGGCAAGGTGGAGCGTCGTGGAGCTCCGATGGAAATCGCGACGTCGGTGGGCGCGGCGGCGCGTCGGTGCGTGGCGGTGAAGCGCGGCTCCTCTTCGGTGGCGGAGGTGGTGCAGGTGAGGCACACCATGGCTCGCTCACCGGCGGCGGCCATCGAGGCGGTGGGGTGCTGTTTCTCCGAGCTGCCTCGGTCGTGGGCGGAGCGCTACGGGCCGATGGCGCGACCGCGACCGACAGTGAAGACGCCGCGGGTGGCGCGGGTGCGGGCGGGACCATTCGGGTCGAGAGCCCCGGGCCGATCTCGTGCTCGCTCGCGAGCGTGCGTGGCGGCAATGGCGGCATCAATCCATGTCACTGCGAGGGCACCTCGGGCGGCGGAGGAGGAGGCCGGGTGGTGCTCGCGAGCAGTCTGGTGACGTGCCCGATCGACGTGCGCGCCGGAGTCGGAGGGAACTTCTCGAGCGGGGGTTCTCCTGATTACCGGCTGTCCCAGCCCACGGCCGCGACCAGAGCGCAGTACGACGGGCTCTCGGCCGCCTTGGGTCCTCTCGACGCGAGCGTGGCCGAACCCGACGCGGGAATGGACGCGGGGAGTGACGTCGACGCCGGCACGGACGGAGGCACCAAGAGCGCGAAGCGCTACCTCGTTGGTTGTTCGACTGAGGGAGCCGCGATCGTTCCGGTCGTTCTTCTCTTGGCCGTCGGCCTTCGTCGGCGGAAGCGCTGAGTTGCGCCGCGCGCTCGTCCCGCCGAGAGTCGGGGGCTCGTTCATCGGGAGGCTCAGGTGAGTCGAAGCCCAGAGAGAGGCGGAGACGCTGTGCGAACGTCAACTGCGGATCAAGCGCGCTCAGCGAGCCGGGGGAGGGTGGCGCGCCGGTTCCTCGTGCTCGTTGCGTTGTCTTCGTGTTTCACGCCGGTCGACGGGCCAGATGGCGGGTCGACGGGTGGAGGTGTCGCGGGAGGTGGGTCGGCGGGTGGCGCCTCCAGCGGTGGATCGTCGGGTGGTGCGACGGCTGGTGGAGCGGCAGGTGGTGCGACGGCTGGTGGATCCGCGGGTGGATCATCGGGTGGCGCGACGGCTGGCGGATCCGCGGGCGGCTCGACGGCAGGTGGATCGTCGGGTGGAACGGCAGGCGGCGGCACCACGCACGACGGCGGCCTCGACTGCGCGACGATTCTCTCGAGCTATTCGCAGGCGCTGGTGGAAGCGAAGCGATGTGCCTCGGCGCTGCCGGTGGTGCAGTGCACGTTCCGGCGTCCTCAGGTGCTCGGGTGTCCGACGTGCACGACGTTCGTGAACTCCGTCGGAAACCTCGACTCGTTCATTCAGGCGGCCACGGCGCTCGGCTGCTCGACTGGCTCGTGTCCATTCGTCTGCGGAAATCCGGCGAGTGGCGCCTGCGTGCCCGACGCGACCGGAACGATGGGCAGTTGCGAAGATCGGCCCTGAACAGGCTTGGCGCCGATTGAGTCGGGTTGAACAGGCTCGGCGCCGATTGAGTCGGGTTGAACAGGCTCGGCGCCGATTGAGTCGGGTTGATCAGGCTTGGCGCCGATTGAGTCGGGTTGATCAGGCTTGGCGCCGATTGAGTCGGGGTTGATCAGGCTCGGTTGGCGTTCTCTGAAATGGGGTCGAGTGAGCGCGACCGCGCCGTCATGTCGCGAAAGCCGTAGTTTATTACGTAATCCATGACATCTCTGAAAGTGACCTGAGGCGCGGCCCCGACACCGGCTGGGAGTGGTTCGAATGTGCGCTTCATGCGTCCGCCTCGAGCGAACTGCTCAAGAGAGCGGCAGTGATTGGCGGTGCGTTCTGAAGCCTCGAGAGGGGACGGCGACAAGGAATGACCCTGCGCTCCGCGTACCCCCGACCCTCGTCGATGAGCGACGGCGGACCGGCGGAAGAGGCACGAGCGCCCGGCAATTCCTCGCCCCACTCGCTTCTCCAGGATTCAGGGCGGGTGGATGGTGGAGGAACTCGAGCGCCCGACGCTCCTTCGAGAGGCGGAGCCGCGTCGAAGCGATCCCGCTGCCGAAGGACTGCGGGTCGAGAACACCGTAGTTTTTTACGTGTATCGAGACATTGAAGAAAGTCGTTTGGGTGGCGCCACCGGCCGAGGCCGAACCGAGCGACAGCGAAGCCGGCGGATCTGGCTCAAGGGAAGGCCATGATTGGTTGTTCAGCGACGTCGGCGTGTTTGATCGCCTCCTGCCCTGCGAACGTGCGCGTCACCACCACGTTCGCCGTCTCGGGCCCATCGGTCAGCCCGACACCCGAGTGGTTCGAAGGTGCTGCATGCGTCCGCCTCGAGCGAACTGCTCAAGAGAGCGGCAGTGATTGGCGGTGCGTTCTGAAGCCTCGAGAGGG
>JBPOIJ010000110.1:0-64338 GCA_052034585.1 Myxococcota bacterium | reverse complement strand
GCTTCAAGAAGTTCGTCGCGGTGAAGCAGATCCTCCCCGACGTGAAGCGCGACGAAGCGTTCGTGAAGATGTTCCTCGACGAGGCGCGCATCACCGCCGCCTTCAGCCACGCGAACATCGGCCAGGTCTTCGATCTCGGAGAAGACCCGCAGTCGGGCGAGCTCTACCTCGCGATGGAGTTCATCGCCGGCCAGAACCTCGAGCAGGTGCTCAAGCGCGCCGCCAAGCGAGAGGTCGCCATTCCCGCCGGGTTCGCGGCGCGGGTGGTGCGCGACACGGCCCTCGCCCTCCACTACGCCCACGCGTTCACCGATCCGTCCACCGGCCAGGCGATGCCCGTCGTGCACCGGGACATCAGCCCGAAGAACGTGATGATCACCTACACGGGCGACGTGAAGGTGATCGACTTCGGCATCGCCAAGGCGCGAGGCCGGTTGAACCGCACCCAGGTCGGCATCGTGAAGGGCACCTCCGGGTACATGGCGCCCGAGCAGGTGAAGAACGAGACGCTCGATGGGCGCACCGATCTCTTCGCGGCTGCGGTCATGCTGCACGAGATGCTCTGCGGCGAGCGCCTCTTCACCGCCCCCACCGACGCGGCGATGATGCTCAAGATCGTCGAGGGCGACGCGAAGCCACCCACCGAGGTCAACCCCTACGTCTCCGAGGCCTTCTCCAACGTCGTCCTCCGCGGGCTCGAGAAGGAGCGCAACCAGCGCTTCGCCACCGGCAAGGAGTTCGCCCGCGCCATCGAGCAGTCCTGCTCCGACATGTACGAGGAGGAGCAGGTCGCCGAGTTCATGAAGCAGCTCTTCGAGGACAAGATCGCGCTGACCCGGTCGATCCTCGACCTGGCGAACGAAGACAAAGACGTGAGCAGCCTCTCGCGCGCGGTCGAGAGCCTCAAAGACGATCAAGATCAGCAGTCGGGCGGGCGAAAGAAGATCACCAACGGCGCGGGCATGAAGAACACCGCGACGCCCTCGCCGCGCCCGGGGCTGGCTCGGTCGAACCCCTCGAGCCAGAAGCTCCCGAAGGTCGCGACCAAGGGCAACGGCTCGAGCATGAAGTTGCCGCAGGTCGGCGAGCGCTCGAAGTCGTCACAGAAGCTGCCGAAGGTCGGCGAGTCACGGCGCTCGCTCCCGCCCGTGCAGGTCGAAGAGGCTGGGAACCGCTCGCGCGCGAAGCTCCCCGTCGTCGACGAGCCCACCTCGAAGTCGAAGGCGAAGTCGGGGCCGCTCCCGGCGGCTCAGGGCGCCAGCCAGCGTCCCACCGAGCAGGAATCGACGATTCCTCCAGGCGGGAAGGGCGGCAGCAAGGTCGGCACCTTCATCGCGCTCTTCGCGGTCGTCGCGTTGCTCGGTGCGGGCGGCTGGGCCGTCACCAAGGGGCCGCTCGCTCATCTCCTCGGAGGCCCGGAAGAGCCCCACGTCGACACCGGCCCCAAGAGGATCGACCTCAACGCGAACACGCCCTCGGGCAACAAGCCCGCCTGGCTCGTCGAGAAGGAAGAGGCCGAACGGAAGATCGCCGAAGAGAGGGCCCGCCAGAAGGAGATCGAAGAGGCGGCCAACGATCCCGATCGGCTCGCGCTGCTCCAGGAGATCACCGCGCAGATCGAGCAGCTGAACCGGCTCGAAGAAGAGCAGCGCAAGCTGAAGATCGAGGCCCGCCAGGGCAAGGCGAACAACGAGGCGAACACGAAGAAGATCGAAGATCTTCAGAAGCAGATCGACGATCTCAAGGGTGCGCTCAAGGAAAAGGAAGAGCGCAAGGCGAACGTCGCGAAGAAGAAGGCGATCACCGACCCCGATGGCGTTCAGGTGGTGAAGGACACGCGCGGCGCCAAGGCGGCCGACGTGGGCTACCTCACGCTCCACACCGTCAACCCGTCGTCGGCGGCGGTGTACCTCGGCGGCACGAACCTCGGGTCGACGCCGCTCATCAAGTTCCCCATCGACGCCGGGCGACACCGCTTGCGCATCGTCGACGGCGACTCGAAGGACCATCACCTGACCGTCGACATCGACTCGGGGAAGACCTCGACGATGCGCATCGACGTCTCGACGATTCCTCCCTGATCGTCGGAGCGATCCCGGTGGGGAATCTCCTTCGTCGAAGCGGACCGCGCATGTAGGGTGCGCGCCGCCATGGGCATGTACTTCCAGGACTTGATCCTCTCGCTCCAGAACCACTGGGCGAAGCTCGGTTGCATCGTGACCCAGTCGTACGACCTCGAGGTCGGCGCCGGCACGATGGCCCCGTACACCTTCCTGCGTGCGCTCGGCCCTGAGCCCTGGAACGTGGCCTACGTGCAGCCGTCTCGCCGTCCCGCCGACGGCCGCTTCGGAGAGAACCCCAACCGGTTGTTCCAGCACCACCAGTTCCAGGTGATCTTGAAGCCGGCGCCGAAGAACGTGCAGGAACTCTACCTCGACTCCATCAAGGCCTTCGGCATCGACCCGATGTCGCACGACATTCGCTTCGTCGAGGACGACTGGGAATCGCCCACGCTCGGCGCCTGGGGCCTCGGCTGGGAAGTCTGGTGCGATGGAATGGAGATCACCCAGTTCACCTACTTCCAGCAGTGCGGCGGCTTCGACTGCAAGCCGGTCGCGGCCGAGCTCACCTACGGCCTCGAGCGCATCGCGATGTACCTGCAGGGCGTCGAGAACGTCTTCGACCTCGAGTGGGTGAAGGGCGTGAAGTACCGCGAGGTCTTCCACGCGAACGAGGTCGAGATGTCGAAGTACGCGATGCAGCAGTCCGACGCGCAGCAGCTCTTCTCGCTCTTCGACAGCTACGAGAAGGAGTGCAAGCGGCTCATCGTCGAGGCGAAGCTGCCGATCCCCGCGTACGACTTCGCGCTCAAGTGCAGCCACACCTTCAACCTGCTCGACGCGCGCGGAGCCATCTCCGTCACCGACCGCGCCGCCTTCATCAAGCGCGTTCGCGACAACGCCCGGCTCTGCGCCGAGGGCTATCTCCAGATGCGCGAGCGCCTGGGCTACCCGCTCTGCAAGACCGCCTGGACCGTCGGTGAGCAGCCCGCGATCCTCGAAGGGAAGAAGGCCTCCGAGTACTGGAACGGCGTGAAGCTGAACAAGGACGAGAAGGAGGCCGCCCGTGGCTGATCTCTTGTTCGAGCTCGGCTCCGAGGAGTTGCCGGCGCGCTTCGTGGTGCCCGCGCTCGCCGATCTCGAGAAGCTCTTCCGCGAGGGCTGTCAGGCCCAGCGCATCAAGCACGGCGAGGTGAAGGTCTTCGGTACGCCGCGACGGCTCGCGCTGCTCGTCTCCCAAGTCGCCGAGAAGACCGACGACGTGGTGAAGGAAGTCCAAGGCCCGTCGGTGAAGGCCGCCTTCGAAGCCGATGGAAAGCCGAAGGTGCCCGCGACCAAGTTCGCCGAGTCGGTGAAGCTGCCGGTCGAGAAGCTCAAGCGGGTGCAGACGCCGAAGGGCGAGTACCTGGCGGCCGACGTGGAAGAGAAGGGCCGGCGGGTGATCGAGCTGCTGCCCGAGGTGCTCGCGGCCTGCATCAAGAAGCTCCCGTTTCCGAAGTCGATGCGCTGGGGTGACGTCGAGCAGGCGTTCGGCCGACCGCTCCAGTGGATCGTCGCGCTCTTCGGCAGCGAAGTGGTGCCGGTGATCTTCTCCGACGTGAAGAGCGGCCGGCAGACGAAGGGCCACCGCTTCCTCGCGCCGCAGCCGATCACCATCGAGAAGCCGACCGACTACGAGGCCGCGCTCCAGAAGGCGCACGTCGTCGCGTCGCTCGAGAAGCGCAAGGCGATGCTGGTCGAGCGCCTCGCCGCGGCCGCCAAGAAGGCCAACGGCACGCTGATCGCGGACGAGGCGTTGGTCGATCAGGTGCTGAACCTGGTGGAGCTGCCGAACCCCGTCGTCGGTACCTTCGAGGAGCGTCACCTCGATCTGCCGCCCGAAGTGCTCATTCAGGAAATGAAGAGCCACCAGCGGTATTTCTCGCTCACCGACGCAAGCGGCTCGCTGCTCCCGCGTTTCATCGCCGTGTCGAACACCCCGGTGAAGGACGAGGCGCTCTCGGTGAAGGGCTACGAACGCGTGTTGCGGGCGCGGCTCACCGACGGCCGGTTCTTCTTCGACGAAGATCGCAAGTCACCCCTGCAGGACCGGCTGCCCAAGCTCGCTCGGCGCAACTGGGTGCAGGGCCTCGGCAACATGGCCGAGAAGACCGATCGCATCGGCGCGCTCGCGAGCTTCCTCGTCAAGCAGGAGTCGAGCGGCTTCTACGACGCGAACTTCCTCGGCCGGCTCCAGCGCGCGTCGGAGCTCTGCAAGTGCGATCTCGAGACCGGCATGGTCGGCGAGTTCCCCGAGCTGCAGGGCGTGATGGGCCGCGAGTACGCGACCTACGCGAAGGAACCCAAGGAGGTCGCGCTGGCGATCTTCGAGCACTACTTGCCGCGGGGAGCGACCGACTCGTTGCCCACGCAGGATCACGGCGCCTTCCTCGGCCTCGCCGATCGGCTCGACTCGCTCTGCGGCCTCTTCGCCATCGGCAAGCGGCCCACCGGCGCGAAGGACGAGTACGGCCTGCGCCGCGCGGCGATCGCGATCGTCAACCTCGTCAGCGGCAAGGGCTATCGGTTCTCGCTCTCGGCGGCGGTCGACGAGTCGCTCCGGCTGCTCGAGCCAGCGCTCGCCAACGCGAAGAAGAAGGCCGGCGAGACCCCGGTGAAGGCCCAGGTGCTCGAGTTCATTCAGGACCGGCTCCGTCCGCTCTGGGGGGAGCAGGCGCGCGCCGACCTGATCGACGCCGTCGTCGCCGCCGGCATGGACGATCTCGTCGCCGCGAAGAAGCGGGTCGACGCGCTCAATGGCTACGTCTCGCGCCCCGACTTCCCCAAGCTCGCGGCGACCTTCAAGCGGGTCGCGAACATCGTCGAGAAGCAGGCGAAAGACGTCAGCCGCGCGCCCGTCGACACCGCGAAGCTCACCGACGACGCCGAGAAGGTGCTCTACGCCGAGTTGATGAAGGTGCACGGAGCGTTCGCCGAGGCGGTGAAACGCGACGACTACGCGGGAGCCCTCGCGAAGGTCGTTCCCCTCGGGCCCTTCGTCGACACCTTCTTCGACAAGGTGATGGTGATGGCCGACGACAAGGCGCTGCGTGAAAACCGCGTGCGCCTCTTGATGGAGATCGGCGGCCTCTTCGGCACCGTCGCCGACTTCTCCAGAATCCAGGCGGAGTCCTGACGTGCGACTGACGACGTTGCAGACCTTGGTGGTGGTGGGCGTGCTCGCGGGGTGCCCGGCGGTCGACGTGTCGCTCTCGACGCCCCTCGATCGCTTCTACTTTCCCACCGCGCTCACCCACCTCGACAACCCGAATGGCGTCGACGGTGGTGCTGGGCTCCTGGTGGTGGCCTCGACGAACTTCGACAAGCGCTTCTCCGGCGGTTCGCTCATCGCGATCAACCTCGACACCTTGTCGCCGCCGCTGCCCGCCTTCGGCGCCGCGCCCACCTCGCCCGTCACCCAGATTCCCTCGATTCGCCCCGGCTCGTTGGTGGGCTTCGGAGATGGTGGCTTCCCCGACGCGGTGCTGATCGCGCCCTTCGCCGGACAGATGGCGGCGCTCCCTACTGGAGCCGGGAGCTTCCGGCTCTTCGTGCCCACCCGCTCCGAGAAGCAGCGCGTGCACTCGGTCGACTTGAAGATCGGCGCTGACGGCACTCCCTCGTTGTCGTGCTTCGGCTCGAGCTCTCGCGACTGTTCGACCAACGCCACCTCACTCAACACCTTCGAGCAGACCACCGAGGGCGTTCCGCGCGCTCCCGGTGCCTTCGGCGTGTCGGTGCGAGAGCGGGTCTGCACCGCCACCAACGACTGTGGCGAGAGCGGTGACGCAGGCAGCTACGGGTGCGTCGCCGGGGCCTGCACCTTCACTCCCACGGGCGGCTCCGTCGAGCCCGCGGCCGACGTGCTCGTGACCCACATCGCGCAGGCCGACAGGCCGCTCGGCTCAGCGAAGGACATGCGCGGGTACCTGGTGAAGCTGCCCTCGGAGCGGCTCGCGATCTCCCCCGAGGCCTTCGTCAACCTGGGCCCGGGCGCCAGCCACGCCGTCGCGGTCGGGAGACGCTGGAACTACCTCTCCGGGCGCGTGCTCAACCCCCTCGGCAACCTGATTCGCATGGTCGATCTCAAGTCTGGGGCGGTGCTCTCGAGCGGCATCGAGAACACCTTCCGAGTCGCCGAGTCCCGCGCCATCGGACTGAGCGCGGACGAGCGCCGCGTCTATCTCCTCGGTCGTACGCCCGACGCGCTCCTCGTGGCCGGCGTCGACGATCCCAGCTCCGACAGCCCGACCCTCTCGATCATTCGCGGCAACCCACTGCCCGAAGCGCCCAACGAGCTCGCGGTGCTCCACCGCCCGGGCCGTGGCGATCTGCTCGCGATCACCTGCACCAACGCCGGCGTGCTCGCGCTCTACGACGACGACGTGGGTGACATCGTGGCGCAGGTGCCCGGCCTCGGCGTGCAGCCCTTCGGCCTCGCGGTCGATCGCCGTGGCGCTGGAGCTCGGTTCTTCGTCTCGAACTTCCAGGACGGGCGCATCGCCGTCGTCGATCTCGTCGATCTCGAGCACCCGCAGAACGCGCGGCTCGTCGCGCACATCGGGCGCCAACAGCTCTGTCTCGTGCGGCCCACCGACGTGTCCTGCACGACGGACGGTGGCGTGCCAGATGGGGGGGCGCGATGAAGCGCCTGACCGGAGCCGCCCTCGCGCTGCTGTTGGCGGCCTGCCCCCAGATGACGACGGCGAACAACAACGCCTACTTCGGGCCCAACGATCTCGTCCTCGTCGATCTCCTCGATCAGGGCGAGCTCGCCGAGAAGGGGAATGAGGCCGTCGATCGCTACCTCTTCGTCACCTCGACCAACACCAACGAGCTGCGAGTGCTCGATCTGAAGTCGCCGACCGCGACGGGGGTGGTTCGCGGCCCGCTGCCAGCGCCCAACCCGCTCGAGACGCTCTCGATCCCGGTGCTCGATCGGCCGACGAGCCTGATGATCGACACCCGCTACGAGGCCGGTGTGCGCCGGAAGGGCTCCTTGCTCTACGCGATGCGCCAGGGAGGCGCGGAGCTGTCGATCGTCGGCGTCGAGCCAACCGAGTTCCGCGAGATCCGGCGGCTGCCGCTGCCCGCGCCGCTCACCGCGATGGCCAACCTGCAAGGCGCCGACGAGAGCCACCTCTGGGTCTCCACCTTCGACGGGGCGAACGCGGCGATCGTCGAGCTGACGCTGCCGAGCGCGGCGAAGGGTCTTCACGCCCGGACGACGGCCTCGCTGGTCAACGCCTTCACCACCCGGCTGCGCATCACGGGCTCGTCCGTCGTCGCGATGCTCGCCATTCCCGGCCTGAAGGATCGCGCGGTCGGCGGGCGGGCGTTCTGCGCCGATCCCTCGAAGGCCTGTCTCGTCGTCGCCACTCGATCGGTGTCAGGCGTCGGAGGGAAGACGGTGATGGTCGATCTCACGACCTTGGAGTCGGCCGACCTCTCGTTCCCTGGCCCGGTGCGGGCCCTCACCACCTCGAGCCGGGTGGACGCGAACGACAGCAACCCGCTGCCTGGCGAGATCCTCTACGGCACGCTCGACGAGGGCGCGTGCGGGTCGCCCGCCTGTGGAGGTCTCTCCGCGGTCGACACCAGGGGCTCGGTGCCGACGAGCTTCCCAGTCCTCTCGGTCGACGGTGCGCCGACTGCTCCCCTGCGCTGGAGCGATGGCTTGGTGCGCGGCGTCTCGATCGTTCCCAAGGCGATGGTTCGCTCGACGATCAGCGACGGCGGCATCGCGACGCTCGATCTCCTCGGAGTGATGACGATGAGCAACGGCCAGATCATCTTCTTCGACGCCCGAACGGTCTCGCTGATCGATCTCGACCCGACGCCGTCGACCCTGGGCGCAGGCTGGGTCCTCGGAGGCGATGGCGGAGCGTGGATCGAAGGCCCGGCGATCGAGGGCGGCACTGCCACCTCGGCGACGCTCAAGGCGACGGTCTCGGACGGGGCGCTGCGCGATCAGACGCTCTCGGTCGTCTGGCAGGCCGAGCTCACTCCGCCCGGAGGCCTCAGCCTCGCCGCGCAAGACACCACTTCCTTCTCGGCTCCTGGGCTCGCGAGCCGCTTCCAGGTGGGCGATCGCGTCTCGTTCTCGGGAACCGGCTGCAGTGAGGCGTCGATCACCGCCGTCTCGGGCGATCGAGCCGTCTTCAGCCCGAGCCGAAGCTGCTCGGCGAGCGCCGTCTCGGTGCGGGCGAACGGCCAGGCGCCCCTCGTCGTGGTCGGCTCGGCAGACGGGTACCTGGGCCGCGGCGCGCCGGGCAGCACCTTCAACCTCCACATTCCCCGCTTCGTGCGTGAGCGTGGCGTCGACGCCTCCCAGCCGGGCCTGGTGATCCCGTTCGGGACCGGAACCGACACCCAACCACCTGCGCCGGGGGCCGCCTGGTTGTTCGAGCTCTACAGCCAGGTGGTTCCGCACGTCTCCATCATCGATACAAGCCTGTTCGCGCTGAGCACGACCTGTCCCACCCAGCTCCAACTTCCCGGTGCGGTGGTCTACGAGCCGGTACGTTCCCGCGTCTTCGCCGCCTACCCGTCCTCGAACGTGGTGGTCGAATTCGACGCGCGAGCGGCCGGCCGGGGCAGCATCGGGCCGAATGAGGGGGTCACTTGCTATCGGTAGTTTGGACGCATGGCGAAATGAGGGTATCTTCTTCATCGTTCGCCGCCTCCCGGCGGTGTCCCTGAGCCCGACCCCATGATGGATCCGAGCAGCCGCCCACCGCGTAAGGTCTCGATCGCCGACCACATCTGGCAGGCCTACGAAGACATGGCCTCGCAGATGGGCTCCGATCGCGACGCGCTCATCAACCAAGCGATGTTCATGTTCGCGCGGCTCAACGGGTTCCTCGATCCGTCAGGGGCCGCTCCAGGACCGCGCCCGGTCGCCGCCGCCGGCAATGGCTCTGCGAAGCCGCGTGCTGCCGGCGCGCCGCCGATGCTGCAGCCGGCGCCCAAGCCGCCTCCGCGTGCCGAGCCTCCTCAGTCGATGGACGACGACCCAGTTCGTCGCGAGGTGCAGGAGCGCGTGCTCGAGACCGCTGCCGAGCTCGAGCGCCTCATTCAGAACAAGCGTGGTGGGCCCGCGCCGGCTCCCGAGCCCGAAGGTGACAACGTCGACATCGACGATCCGGGCGCCGATGGCTCCGGAGCGCCCGCGCTCTACATGATGGTCGAGGGTGGTGAGCTCGATCGCATCGCGAAGGATCGGTTCGTGATCGGCCGCGGCAAGCACTGCGACTTCGTCATCAACTCCGGGAAGGTCTCTCGCGAGCACGCGGTGATCACCCGCGAAGGCAACGACTACTTCATCGAAGATCTCGGGTCCTCGAACGGGACCTGGTTCAACAAGCAGCGCATCAAGCGCCGCAAGGTGGAGGACGGAGACGAGTACTTCATCTGCAGCGACAAGGTGAAGTTCGTCTTCCGCTGAAGCCGTGCCCACGCCCGAGCTGGTCCTCTGGCCGATCGTCGGCGCGCTCGCACTCCTCGCCGCGATCGTCGAGCTCCGCGGCGGCCAGCTGCCTCGTTGGGTCGCGCCTGCTGGGCTCGTCGTCATCATCGTCATCCGCGGCGCGCTCCAGGGCGTCGGAGGGGTCGAGTCGGGCTTGGTGACGGCGGCGCTCGGCGCCTTGGCGTGTGCGGTGCCCTTCTCGATCTTCGCCTTCGCGGGGAGACGCGCGGGCTGGGGCGATGTCGGACTCATGGCGGCGGTCGGGGCCGGCTTCGGCATTCCACGGGCGCTCACCGCGGTGATGCTGATCTCGCTCGTCGGCGCGGCAGCCGCCCTCTTCTTCGTTCTGCGGCGGCGCCGGTCTGCTAGCGTGCGCGCCACGGATTCGACGGAGGGACCCCGCGTTGCCGTCGACAGCGGGCGATCGATTCCCTACGGTGTGCCCATCGCGCTCGGTGCGCTGTGGGCGATGGGTTGGGCGGGTCCGACGGTCTCCGACGAGCTGGGGCCCGACGACGAGGTGGTGGTGAGCGCCGACGGCGGCACCAGCGGGGACGAAGACGTGGGGCAGGTGGAGCACGTCGAGTGACGCAGTTGCAGACTCGGAGGGGATGATGCGGACCAGCTGGACTCAGACCTTCACCTTGCTCGCTGCGCTCACCGCAGCCACGGCCCTCGCCCAAGAAGGCGGCGACATCAGCCTCGGCGTCGGCACCCAGAAGGTGATCACCGTGCCCGGCATCAACCGCGTCGCCGTCGGTGACGCCTCGGTCGCCGACGTGAAGACGATCGGCAACAACCAGCTCCTCATCATCGGCTCCTCGGAAGGCAAGACGACGCTCCTCATCTGGAAGAGCTCTGGCCAGCGGGTGAGCTACCGCCTCAGCGTGCGCAAGCAGGACCCCAACGAGGTGATCTCCGAGATCAAGAAGCTGCTCGGTGAGATCGAAGGCGTCACCGTGCGCATGGTGGGCGATCGCATCTACCTCGACGGTCAGGCCTACACCCAGGCCGACGCCGATCGCATCGAGCAGGTCGTCTCGCTCTACCCGAACGTGAAGAGCTTCGTGAAGATCGCGCCCAACGCGAAGAAGCTCGTCGCCCAGAACCTCAACGCCGCGTTCCAGAAGGCGGGCCTCAAGAACGTGCAGGCGAGCGTCGTCGGTTCCACCATCTTCCTCGAGGGCTCGGTCGAGTCGCAGCAAGATCTCCAGAAGGCCGAGCTGATCACCAAGGCGATCGGCGAGAAGGTCGAGAACCTGCTCACCGTCGGCATCAAACGAATGATCCTCTCCGAGGTGCAGTTCGTCGAGATTCGCCGCGAGTCGAAGGACCGCTACGGCATCAAGTACCCACTCGACATCTCCGGCACCTCGGCAGCGACCGTCACCATCAACAAAGATCTGTTCCCCGGCAACTTCGCCGAGGGCTTCTTGGGCAACGTGAGCGTCGGCCGATCGGCCTTCAACATCGGCTTCCAGAACAACGACGGCTACGGCCGCCTGCTCGCGCAGCCCAAGCTCGTCTGCGCCTCGGGTGAGTCGGCCGAGTTCCTCGCCGGCGGCGAAGTTCCGATCCCGCTCATCACCAACAACCAGTTCGCGGTCGAGTTCAAGCCGTACGGCGTGATCCTCCGGCTCAAGCCGACCGCCGATCGCACCGGCAACATTCAGACGAACATCGAGGCCGAGGTGAGCGAGGTCGATCAGTCGGTCGCCGTCTCGCTCGGCTCGTCGGCCTCGATCCCCGGTTTCCGCACTCGCAAGGTGAAGACGAACGTCACCGTTCGTCACGGCGAGACGATCGTGCTCTCAGGCGTCTTCGCCCACGACGAGCAGAAGTCGGTCTCGAAGGTGCCGGGCTTGGGTCACATCCCAATCATCGGCGAGCTCTTCAAGAACCGCGCGTTCGACTCCAACAAGCGCGAGCTCGTCATCTTCGTCACGCCCCGCATCGTGAACCCGGACTCCGAGAAGATTCGCACGATCATCGAGGACGTGAAGAGCCGCTACAAGCAGGCCCGCGGCGAAGTCACCTTCGGCATCTTCGACTGATCCCTCCTGCTGTGGGGAACGGTGGGCGCTTGGCCCCTCGGTCATCTGGCCGCAGGGTCGCGCTTTCCTCAGCCCTTTCGGGCGCTTGACGCACGCGCATCTCTGCTACGCTGCGGCCCACATGTTTCTCATCACGCTGACCGAGAAAGGCGGCGAGTCCGAGCAGCTGACCTTCGAGAAGGAAGAGGTCACCATCGGCCGGCTCGCGGGCAACGACATCGTCCTCAACAAGGGCAATGTCTCGAAGTACCACTCCCGCATCGTCTTGAAGGACGGGAAGTACATCGTGGTCGATCTCAAGTCGACCAACGGCACCTTCGTCAACGGCAAGAAGATCGGCGCGCCGCAGGTGGTTCGGCCGTCGGACAAGATCTACGTCGGCGACTACATCATCAACGTCGAGGCGCCCGAAGAAGCGGGGGAGAGCGACGGCGACGAGACGGGCTACGCGCCCGACGACGAGGGCGAAGAGGCCCACGAAGACGACGGCGGCGGCGAGGAAGAGGAGCAGCAGGAGGAGGAGTACGAGGAGGAGGAGGAAGCTCCCCCGGAAGACGAAGAAGAGGTCGAAGAAGAAGAAGAGCCGAAGAAGAACATGCCGGCGTCGCTCGCCGCGGCGCTCCGCCGGAACAAGAAGCGCATCGACCCTCGGCTCGAGGCCTACGCGAACCTCCAGAAGGACATTCACGATCGGTTGATCGAGTACCTCGACCTGCGCCGCCTCGACATGGATCGGCTCGGCGACGAAGAGCTGTGGCGCCGCACCGAGAAGGCGATTCGCGACATCGTCGATCAGATGGACGCCGACCAGGAGGTCCCCGAGGACATCGATCGCGAGATGCTGCTGACCGACGTGCTCAACGAGGCGCTCGGGCTGGGGCCCCTCGAGGCCTTCCTCGCTGACGACGAGATCAGCGAGATCATGGTGAACCACGCCAACCAGCTCTACATCGAGAAGAAGGGCAAGCTGATCCTCTCGGACAAGATCTTCTCCTCGAACCAGGCGGTGCTCGGCGTCATCGAGCGCATCGTCGCGCCGATCGGCCGCCGCATCGACGAGTCGAGCCCGATGGTCGACGCCCGCCTGAAGGACGGCTCGCGCGTCAACGCGATCATTCCGCCGCTCGCGATCAAGGGCCCCTGCATCACCATTCGAAAGTTCAAGCGCGACGCCTTGGCGATCGAAGATCTCATCAAATACAAGACGCTCACGCCGCAGATGGCCGAGTTCATCGAGATGTGCGTGAAGGCGCACCGCAACTGCGTCATCTCGGGAGGCACCGGCTCGGGCAAGACGACGACCCTCAACGTGGTGAGCTCGTTCATTCCCGAAGACGAGCGCATCATCACCGTCGAAGACGCCGCCGAGCTGCAGCTGCGGCAGGAGCACTGGGTTCAGCTCGAGTCACGCCCGCCCAACCTCGAAGGCAAGGGCGCGATCACCATTCGTGATCTCGTGAAGAACTGCCTGCGCATGCGGCCCGAGCGAATCGTCGTCGGGGAGTGCCGCTCGGGTGAGGCGCTCGACATGCTCCAGGCGATGAACACGGGCCACGACGGCTCGCTCACCACCTTGCACGCCAACACCCCGCGTGACGCGCTCGCCCGCATGGAGACGCTGGTGCTGATGGCCGGCATGGACCTGCCGGTGAAGGCGATTCGCGAACAGATCGCCTCTGCCGTGCACATGATCATTCAGCAGACCCGCTTCAACGATGGGACCCGGAAGATCGCCTACATCACCGAGATCTCGGGCATGGAGGTCGACATCATCACCCTCCAAGACATCTTCTACTTCAAGCAAGACGGCTTCACCGAGGAGGGCAAGGTTCGTGGGCGCTTCGTCGCCACCGGCTTCGTGCCGAAGTTCTACGACGAGCTTCAGCGGCGTGGCGTGCCGGTCAACATGGGCATCTTCCGCGAGGAGTGACGAATGCCGACCCTCGTCATCAAGGGCCCCGACGGCACCGAGCAGGAGCAGGACTTCGTCGATCAGCTGACCGTCGGGCGCGCCGAGGGGAACGATCTGATCCTCGCGGAGGGCGGGGTGTCGCGAAAGCACGCGCGCTTCTTCCTCGAGGGCGAAGACGTGATGGTCGAGGATCTCGGCTCGGCGAACGGCACCATCGTCAACGGCGAGCGCATCGAGGGGCCGACCAAGCTCGATCCGAGCGCGGCGATCGTGCTGGGTGACTACGAGGCGTCGCTCAAGTCGGGCGCGAAGTCGCGCGCGAAGGTGGACAAGAGCAAGGCGAGACCCAGCTCCCGACCGACCCAAGCCCTCGCGCGCTCGTCGCTGGCGAAGGCCGAGCCTCGGGCCACCAAGGTGGTGCCCGTGATGAAGCCGTCGGCCTCGGCGGGCGCGGCGTCGAAGCGGCCGTCTCGGTCGAGTGGGCCTGCGCTGCGCGGCCTGTCGGGCGCGGTGACGGGCAAGAGCTTTCCCTTGAACGGAACCATCGTCGTGGGGCGCGTCGCCGGGGTCGATCTCCGCGTCGACGACGACTCGGTCAGCCGGCGCCACGCGGAGATCGAGCTGAACGACGGCACCGCGGTGCTGCGCGACCTGGGCTCGGCCAACGGCACCACGGTGAACGGCAACCCGATCTCCGAGGACACCGCCCTCAACGGGGGCGACATCATTCAGTTCGGCGTCGTCGAGATGATCTTCGAAGACGGCTCCGGCTCGAGCTCGGCGCGCCCGTCACGAGCCCCACCGGCCCGGAGTGAAGGCGGGCGGAGGCCTTCGCGACGCTCGGCGCAGATCGACGCCGATCCCGACGAGAGCCAGTCGCTGTCCGGCTCCCCACCGATGGATCCGAAGAAGAAGCGGCTCTTCGTCATCGGCGGCGCAGTGCTGGCGTTCCTCTTCGTGGCGGTCCTCATCAAGGGGCTCACCTCGACCTCCGACGACGGCGGGCCGAAGGGGCCGACCACCGGGCCCGCGGTGCCCGAGAAGCAAGTCGATCCCGCCGAGCAGATCGAGGAGCTCCTCAAGGTCTGCCGCACCTACGCGAACTGCGAAGGCAAGGCCGCGAACTGGGTGAAGGCGGCCGAGGCGTGCGACGCGGTGATCGAGCTCGAACCGATTCACCCCCAGGCGAACGAGCTGATGAAGCGCATCAAGTTCGAGCGCGCGGCCGAGGAGTCGTACCTCAAGGGCAAGGAGCTCGCCGGCTCTGGGCGCCTCGAGGAAGCGCTCGATGCCTTCGCGAAGGTGAAGCCCTTCTCGAAGGAGGTCGGCGGCTGCTACTTCCTCGACACGCTCTCGGCGGCGAAGCCCGTGCTCGAAGAGGTGAAGAAGGCCGTCGGCGCCGAGTGCAAGACGTACGCGTCGAACGCCAAGTGGGAGAACGCGCTCAAGCGGTGCGAGGTCTACATGCGGCTGGCCTGCCAGACGATGGCGCCCGACGATCTCGAGCCGCCGTACCCGCTCAAGGTGAAGCTCGACGGCCCGCTCGGGAAGGACGGCTGGCGCCCGAAGGACCCGAACCACGTCAACTTCCGCAAGGCACGCGACAAGCTGCGGCCAGGCGACGCGCCGTGGAAGTGCCCCGACATTCCCGCCTTCCGGCCACCCGCGCCGCCGCCCGACCCCGCGAAGATCGCGCTCCAGGAGTTCAAGGATCGCTACAAGGACGAGGCGATGGGCCGCGCCCTCATCCTCTACTTCCAGGGCGCCAGCGAAGAGGCCACCGTCCCGCTCAAGAAGCTCAAGGAGAACGTGAACAAGGCCGCGCTCCACGACGAGGCCACCGAGCTGCTGCTCGATATCACCAACGCGTTCAGCTACTTCAAGACGGGGCAGACCGAGCTGTCGAACGACAAGCCCGAGAAGGCCGAGGAGCCCTTCCGCAAGGCGCTCGCGCTCGACGAGAAGCTGGTGCTCGGGGAGAAGGCCTCGAAGCTGCCGGACGATCAGCGCCGGCGTGAGCTCGAGAAGCGCTCCTCGTTCCTCCGCAAGGGCATCGTCGATGGCATGGCGAACGCCTGCTACACCAAGGGCAAGGCCCAGGCCGACAAGAAGGACTTCCGCGCGGCCTGCAAGGTGTGGAAGCTGGGCCTCTCGTTCAACCGCGCCTTCGCCGATCTCCTCAAGGCCGGGTACTTCTGCACCCAGCGCGCGAAGGAGGCGCTCGACCGGGCGAAGGCGTCGGGTTCCTGCGAGCAGCTCAAGGCCGTGCTCGATCTCGCGGTCGACGGCGACGGCTACAGGGAAGAGGTGCAGGAGATTCTCGACACCAACTGCAAGTAGCCGGCGTTCGCGCTACGAGGCGGTCAATGGGCGTTCAAGGCGATCTCTTCGCGTCGGTCGAGCCAGCTCCTCCACCGCCGAAGCCGGTCGAGCCGGAGCCGACGCCCCAGGGCCCGCCGACCCTCACCCTGATCGACGCCTCGGGCTTCGTCTTTCGCGCCTACCACGCGCTCCCGCCGCTCACGACGTCGAAGGGCCTGCCGACCCACGCCGTGCTCGGCTTCACCCGCATGCTGCTCAAGCTGTTGCGCGAGCGCCGGCCCACCCACCTCGCGCTCTGCTTCGACAAGGACAGCCGCCGCGGCCGGCTCGCCATCGATCCCAACTACAAGGCGAACCGCGAAGCGCCTCCGCCCGATCTGTCGACGCAGTTCGAGCTCATTCGCAAGGTGGCGGCGGTGCTCGACGTGCCGATCCTCGAGGTCGAGGGCTGGGAGGCGGACGACGTCATCGCCACCCTGGTGAAGAAGGCGCGCGCGCAAGGCATGGCGACGCAGATCGTCACCAGCGACAAGGACTTCCTCCAGCTGCTCGCCCCCGACGTCACCATCTACGACCCGATGAAGGATCTGCCGATCGACGCCCAGACGGCGCGAGACCGGTTCGGCGTCGAGCCCTCGCAGATGCGCGACTACCAGGCGCTGGTGGGCGATGCGATCGACAACGTGCCCAAGGTGCCCGGCATCGGCCCGAAGACGGCGGCGGAGCTGATTCACCGGTTCGGCACCGTGGCGGCGCTCGTCGCCCGCGTCGACGAGGTCGAAAAGCCGAAGCTGCGGCAGGCGATCAAGGATCACCTCGAGCAGCTCCAGCGCGCCTATCTGTTGGTGAGCTTTCGCGACGATCTGACGGTGCCGGCAGAGCCGCGCGAGCTCACCGTGCGCCCGATTCACCAGGCCGAGGCGCGAACGCTCTTCACCGAGCTCGAGTTCTACCGGCTCATCAACGAGATGCCTGCCGCCGAGGCGAGCCCGCTCACCCGAGAGGCATCGATCGTCGCCGACGATCGTTCGCTCACGCGGCTCCGAGCCGTGCTCGCGGGTGCGCAGCGGGTGGCCATCGCGCCGTTGTTCGAAGGGGAACCGCACTCCGCCACGGTGATCGGCCTCGGGCTCGCGGTGTCGGGTCTGGAGGAGGGGGTCTTCTTCGTCGACGTGCGGAGCTGTGGCGCCGAGCAGGTCAAGCCGGTGTTGGAGGCGGCCGTCGGTCGCGCCGCCTGTGAGCTCGCGACCCACGACGCCAAGGGCCTGCTCCACGTGCTCGAGCGGCTGGGGCTCACGCCG
Source organism: Myxococcota bacterium (assembly GCA_052034585.1). GTDB lineage: Bacteria > Myxococcota > Myxococcia > Myxococcales > Myxococcaceae > Xiheimicrobium. Next base: position 47,182 of record JBPOIJ010000110.1, on the reverse strand, counting down.
GCGAACGTCTGGGCCGACGTGGAGCTGCTGTCGTATCTCCTCAACCCGGGCCGAAAGGAGCACGCGCTCACCGATCTCGCCCGCGAGCGCCTCCGGCAGGAGCTCCCGGTCGTCGAGGCGCTCCTCGGCGGCAAGGATCACGTCACCCTCGCCATGCTGTCGGCGGGGCAGGTGGCGCCGGCGATCGGCGCAGCGGCGGACGCGATCGGCCGACTCTCGAGCGATCTCTGGACCGAGGTCGAAGGCGTCGGGCTGGGGGAGGTCGCCCGCACGCTCGAGTTCCCGCTGATCCCCATCCTCCAGCGCATGGAGCGCGTCGGCGTGCTCGTCGATCGTTCGGCGCTGGCGGAGATCTCGACGCAGGTCGACGCCTCGTGCGAGCAGCTCCTGAAGAACGTGTATGCGCTCGCGGGTCGCGAGTTCAACGTCGGCTCTCCGCTGCAGCTCGCGCAGGTGTTGTTCGACGAGCTGAAGCTCCCGGTGCACAAGCGGAACAAGACCGGCCCGTCGACCGATCACGAGGTGCTCGAGAAGCTCGCCGAAGAGCACCCGCTGCCGCAGGCGATCATCGAGTACCGCAACGTCGCGAAGCTGAAGTCGACCTACCTCGACACCCTGCCGACGCTCATCGGCGCCGACGGGCGGGTGCGCACCACCTTCCACCAGGCGGCGACGGCGACGGGCCGGCTCTCGTCGACGAACCCGAACCTCCAGAACATTCCGATTCGCACCGAGCTGGGGAAGCAGATTCGCCGGGCGTTCGTGGCCGGGCCGGGGCACCGGTTGGTCTCGGCCGACTACTCGCAGGTGGAGCTGCGCATTCTCGCGCACATGGCGCACGACGAGGGGCTGGTGAAGGCCTTCTCCGAGGCCGCCGACGTGCACGTGCGCACCGCCGCGGAGGTCTTCCAGGTCGCCGAGAGCGCGGTCACCTCGGACATGCGCCGCGCCGCCAAGATGGTGAACTACGGCATCGCCTACGGGCTCTCTCCGCACGGCCTGTCGACGCGCCTCAAGCTGCCGCTGGAGGAGGCCAAGTCGATCATCGAGCGCTACTTCGCCCGGTTCCCTGGCATCGCGCAGTACATCGACGACACGGTGCAGAAGGCGAAGAAGAGCGGCTACGTCGAGAGCCTCTTCGGGCGGCGGCGCTACATGCCCGAGATCGCCAGCCGCAACCGAAGCATCGCGATGGCCGCCGAGCGCGCCGCGATCAACATGCCGATCCAGGCGACGGCCGCCGACCTGGTGAAGCGGGCGATGCTGGAGATCGATCGCCGCCTCGAGAAGACCCGCTCGCGCATGCTGCTCCAGGTGCACGACGAGCTGCTCTTCGAGGTGCCGCTCGACGAGCTCGCGGTGGTGAAGCCGCTGGTGCGTGAGGTGATGACGCAGGCCGCGAGCCTGCGCGTGCCCCTGGTGGTGGACGTGGGCGAGGGACAGTCGTGGGCCGACGCCCATTGAGCCGAAGGAGAACGGTCTTGCACGGAGGACGACGGAGATGAGCGACCGCGCGAAGCCACGGACCGACCCCGGGGCGCTGGTGAGCGGGCTGGCGGCCAAGCTGAACGAGCTCGAGTCGGCGGTCTCGCGGCAGAGCGAGCGCTTCTCGGCGGTGATCGAGGTCGGCAGCCAGCTCTCCGCGGCACGAGACGTCGACGCGCTGCTGCGAACGGTGATGGATCGGCTGACGGCGCTGCTGGCGGCCGACGCGGCGACCCTCTTCATGCACGACGCCGCCACCAACGAGCTCTGGTCGAGGGTGGTGAAGGGCGCGACGGTGAAGGAACTCCGGCTCCCCGCCTCGGCCGGGATCGCGGGCGCGGTGTTTCGTTCGGGCCGGAGCGTGGTGCTCGGAGACGCCTACGCCGACTCGCGCTTCAACGCCGACGTCGATCGCCAGTCGGGCTTTCGAACGAAGTCGATCATCGCGACTCCGCTGCGGCACGTGAGCGGCAAGGTGTTGGGTGTGCTCGAGGTGCTGCACCGCAAGGCCGACGCCTTCACCGACGACGATCGGAAGCTCGTCGAGGGCGTCGCCACCCAGATCGCCGCCGTGTTGGACAACGTGCTCTTGCTCGACGAGCTTCGGGCACGGAGCGACGAGCTGGCGAGCCGGGTGCGGGAGCTCGATCTGCTCTACGGCCTCGAGCAGGCCGCCTCGGCGAGCGATCAGCAGGTCGATCTGCTCGACCGCATCCTCCAGACGGCGATCGACGCCATCGGCGCCACGGCAGGCTCGATCCTCATCGCGGAAGAGGAGCGTGACAGCCTCTACTTCCGCAGCGCCAAGGGAGAGAAGAGCGAGGCGCTCACCTCGATGCGGCTCCGAACGGGGCAGGGCATCGCCGGCTTCGTCGCCCTCACTGGCGAGATCGTTCGGGTCGAGCGCGCCAGCGACAGCCCGCACTTCGATCGCACCATCGCCAAGAAGCTCTCGGTGCCCGTGGGCTCGGTGCTCTGCGTGCCGATTCCCAGCGAGGAAGGGCGGCTCGGTTCACTCGAGCTGCTCAACAAGAAGGGCGGGTTCTCGCCCGCGGACGAGCGGCTCTCGGTGTTGCTCGCCGGACAGATCGGGCGGGCCTTTGCGTCGCGCCAGAGCCGTGAGGAGCAGGAGCGCAAGGTGCGCATGGCGGCCATCGGGCAGATGCTCGCGGGCGTGCTCCACGATCTGCGCACGCCGCTGACGGTGATCGCCGGCTACGCCGAGATGATGGTCGACGAGGCGACGCCCGAGTCGCGACGGGAGATGGCCCGCTCGATCTTGAGCCAGCTCGATCACGTCGCTGCGATGCAGCGCGAGACCCTCGCCTTCGCTCGAGGCGAGCGGCTGGTGCTGATGCGCAAGGTGTTCATGCACGTCTTCCTCCGCGATCTCGAGGACCAGCTCACCCGCGAGTTCGAGCGCACCAAGTGCGAGCTCAAGGTGAACGTCGGCTACACCGGCGCGGCGCGCTTCGACGAGAACAAGCTCAAGCGGGTGATCCTGAACCTCGCCCGCAACGCCATCGACGCGATGCCCGACGGCGGGAAGTTCACCCTCTCCGTCGAGCGCAGCGGCGACGACCTGGTCTTCCAGGCGGCCGACACCGGGCAGGGCATTCCCGAGTCGATCGCGGATCGGCTCTTCGAGAGCTTCGTCTCCGCAGGCAAGAAGAACGGCACCGGCCTCGGCCTGGCGATCGTGAAGAAGATCGTCGAGGAGCACGGTGGGACCATCAGCTTCAAGTCCAAGCCAGGGAAGGGCACCACCTTCGAGCTGCGGATGCCGGCCGGCGTGCCAGCGGACTGAGCCTGCGGCTCACCGACGCCTTCGGGCATCTCCACCGGCTGAAGGTCTCGAGGGGGCCGTCGAGCGCGAGCCGACTGGGTCGAGGCCGTCTGGAAGCCTGCGGGCCTGGGGAACGCGACTCCGAACTCACGCGCGAGGAAGCCCTCGTGGGGAACGTCGACTCAGTCCTGAGCGCGGAAGAGCCTGAGTCCCGGACGCCCGGACATCTCGAGATAGAAGCCGAACTGGAAGTGCACCGTCTGATCGGCCGCGATGAGGCCTGCTGGCGGGTTGGGGAAGGGCTGGGCGCGCTCGAAGGCCTTCACCGCTTCGAGGTCGAGGAAGTCGAGGCCCGATGACTTCTCGACCCAGGCCTCCTTCAGCCGCCCGTCGGAGGTGAGCGTCACCTGGAGCAGCGTGTGCCGATCGCGGCCACCGTAGATCTGGAGCGTGGGATCGCGGAGCCGGAGCTGCGCGTTCGGGTTCCACTGCTGCCCCACCGACTGCTTCACGCGGTTGAAGAACGCGGCGTATTTCCACTCGCGCGTGTTGAGGAAGGTCCCATCCCCTTCGTCGACGTCCTGGAGGTGATCGTTGGCGGCGGCGCCGTTGACGGTGTCGAGCACCGCAGGGGACGGAAGCAGGTTGACCTGCCCCTCGGCGCCGACGCGGCCCTCCGAGCCATCGGTCGCGGCGTTCGGATCGCCCAGCTGGAGGTTGAGCCGCTTCGAGTTGCCCTCGAGCGCTTCGACCTCGGCGCGGTTGGCGACGACGGGCCCGATCCCTCCAGTCGCGGGCACCTTGATCGTCAGCTCCGACTGCGCCTTCTGCTCGGGCACCTCGAGCGCCATCGCCTTGGGGGTCTCCTTGAGCGGTCGGTCGTCTTGCCCGACGCCATTGTTCCCGCTCAGCTGCGCGGCCTCGACCGGGTCGTTCCCGGTGGCTTCGACTTTCCGGGTCGCGGTGCGCTGGGGCATCGCGTTTCGGTAGAAGGCCGTCTGCTCCTTCGCCCGCGTCTCCTTCTTCACCGTGTTGTTCGTCTCGGCGGCGAACTTCGCGTCTGGCGCGATCTCCCCGTTGCCCGGCGCGACGTCGACGACCTGCCCAGGCGGCTGCTCCGGCTGCTTCTTCTCCTTTGGCTTCTCCTTCTCCCGGCTCGCGAAGGTGGGCGCGTCCTTGCCGCGGTTCTTCTCGAACTGCGACGCGGTGAGCGGGCGAAAGGCGACGGGCCGATCGGCGGCACGAGTCGCGCGAGGCGCGAGCGGGGGACCGAGCCTGGTGTGCGAGAGGAGGACGACGATCAGCGCCGCGAGGGCGTGAATCGTGACGGCGACGAGAAAGGCGGCGAGGCCCCGCGAGAACCGGGCATCTGGAACGGCGTTTGCGCGGGGTACCAACAGCACGGGCCCAGCATAACGCCCAGGCCTCCCGGCGACAGCTGCCGCAACCCCTGGACATCTGGCTGGGTCAGTAGACGCGGCTCACGCTGGCGCCGCCGAAGTAGTGCTCGAGGATCTGCTGGTAGGTCTGCCCGGCCTCCGCGCGGCCGATGGCGCCGGTCTGACACATCCCCACGCCGTGGCCCCAGCCTCCCCCGGTGAAGATCCAGCTGGTGGGGCGCCCCTTCACGTCCTTCTCGGCCTTGAGCTCGAACATCGCGCTGTTCAAGTTGGAGAAGAGCCGGCGAATCACCAGCTCGCCGCGGATCGTGGTCGCGCCCTCTTCGCCCGAGATCTGGAGCAGCCGCGCTCGTCCCGACACTCCGCGCTCGCTCACCGTCATCGCCATCACCCGGCCCACCCCGAAGGAAGCGAGCTTCTCGTCGACCTCCTTGGCGGTGAAGCGCTTCTCCCAGCGGAACTTGGTCGGCGCGGCGAAGGTGGACAGCCGGCAGGCATACGCGCCCTCAGTGGAGAGGAACGGCTTGAGCTCGGTCGAGGGAGAGGGCGTCGCGGGTTTGCCCGGCAGCAGATCGGGCCGGCCGCGCAGCGAGGCGTTGGGCACACCGCCCCAGACGATCTCGTTGTTCTCGGTGTGGCCGCCGCAGACCGCGCTGTACACCGCGTCGACGAGCCGGCCCTCGGCGTCGAAGAGCATCTCTCCGCGGGTCGCGTCCACCGCGGCGTTGGTCGAGGCGGCCTCTCCAGACACGCCCCGGTAGACCGCGCAGTGCTGCTCGGTGCAGAGGAAGTAGGGATCGGCGACGTGCTTGAGGCCCACCTTGGCGAGCACCTCCGCGCGGGCCGTCACCGCTTGCGCCTTGAGCGCCTCGAGGTGCGCCTTGGCGAAGATCTCGGAGGGGACCAGCCCCTTGAGCAGATCCTCCATGCCGATCTGGTTGATCACCGCCAGCCGTCCGGACCGATCGGCCGAGAACTGCACCGCGCCGCGGAAGCTCCGATCTTCGAAGTTGTGGAAGTCGTAGCCGACGCCGTACTCGACGCGCTTCACCTCGATCGGCGTGCCCTCGGGGGACTCGGCGACCAGCTTGTCCTGCGCGATCGCGATCGAGTTCCCGGCGCCGTCGAGCAGCTCGATGCTGGCGTGCTGCGCAGTGCGGACCTCCTCGAGGAGCGAGGTGCGCACCTGGTGCTTGGTGAGGATCTCGGCCTGCTGCGGCGCGAGCGACGCGGGTGGCGCCGGGGGCTGATCGACGACGAGCACGTAGCGCCGGGTGTCGATCACCTTGCCGGCGATGCCGTAGAGGGCGCCGAGGATCTGCGGCTTGGTCGACAGCCCGCGTTCGCTCCACTCCTGTTGCGCAGCCGCGAGGCCCACCTTGTCGTTGAAGGCGACCTCGGCGATCTGAATGCGCGCGACCAGCTCCGCCGGCGTGCCCTTCACCAGCTTCACCTGCCACTCACTGCCCGCCGGCCCTTCGACGCTCTTCTCCACGAGCTGACCTTCGACCGACGCCGAGACCCGGAAGCGCAGCTTGCCCTTGGAGGTGAAGGAGACCGCCGCGTTTCCCTCCATCAGCCGAACCGGAATGACCGGCGCGCCGTTGCGAAAGTCGAGGCGGCGGGCCTCGGCGGCACCAGGAGGGGGAGGGAGATCGGTCGTGCGGGTGCCGGCGTCGTCCTTCGGTGGGGCCTTCGTCGGAGGCACCTCGAGCGGCGGCTTGGGAGCCGGCGGTGACGGCTTCTCGGCGTGGGCGCACGCGGAGACGAACCCGAGGAGGAGCGCGATTCGACCCAGCATCAGCGAGGTACGACGAGAGGCGGCACCCGGATTCGAACCGGGGAATGAGGGTTTTGCAGACCCTTGCCTTACCACTTGGCTATGCCGCCAGAACCGGCTGGGCTTCTAGGCAGAAGGAACTCGAAACGCAACGACCTGACGGTTGGGTCGCACGACAGCTGACGGAGGGACGACGATGAGCAGCGGCTTTGCCACCTTCAACGACGAGCATGAGGCGTTTCGCAAGACGGTCCGCACCTTCGTGGAGCGGGAGATCAAACCGCACGTGACGAAGTGGGAAGAGGCGGAGGCCTTTCCCCGGGAGCTGTACCTGACGGCGGCGGAGCTCGGGCTCTTCGGCCTGAAGTACCCGGAGGCGTACGGGGGCTCGAACGTCGGCGTCTTCTTCGAGGCGGTGATGACCGAGGAGCTGTCCAAGTGCGGCTCGGGTGGAGTGGCCGCAGGCCTCGGCGCGCAGGCGACCATCGCCACCGGTCCGCTCAACCTCTTCGGCAGCGACGCCCTCAAGCGGCGGTTCCTCGCGCCCGCAATCAAGGCCGAGAAGATCGGCGCGTTCGCGGTGACCGAGCCGGGCGGCGGGAGCGACGTCGCCGGCATCAAGACGACCGCTCGGCGTGACGGCGACTCGTACGTGGTGAACGGCTCGAAGACGTACATCACCAACGGGGTGGTGGCGGACTATGCGATCGTCGCGGTGAAGACCGACCCGTCGCGGGGCCACAAGGGCCTCTCGATGCTGGTGGTGGAGAAGGGGACGAAGGGCTTCGGCGTCTCGAAGAAGCTCAAGAAGCTGGGCTGGCGGGCGAGCGACACCGCCGAGCTCTTCTTCGACGACTGCCGGGTGCCGGCGGACAACCTCCTCGGCGTCGAGAACGACGGCTTCGCGCAGGTGATGGGGAACTTCGTCTGGGAGCGAATCTCCCTCGCGCTCGGAGCGGTCGGCGCGGCCGACGACATTCTCGATCAGGCGCGGCGCTACGTCGTCGAGCGGCAGGCGTTCGGGCAGCGGGTCGCCCAGTTTCAGGTGGTGAAGCACCAGCTGGCGGAGATGGCGACCGAGCTCGAGGCCGCGCGTCAGCTCACCTACCATGCGCTGAGGCTCCACGCGGCCGGGGAGTGGGCGTTGGGCGCGACGGCGATGGCGAAGAAGCTGGCGACCGAGATGTGCTGTCGAGTCGCCGATCGCGCGCTCCAGCTGCACGGCGGCGCGGGCTACATGATGGAGTACGACGTGCAGCGACACTGGCGTGACGCGCGGCTCGGACCGATCGGTGGTGGGACGAGCGAGATCATGAACGAGATCATCGCCAAGCAGCTCGGGCTCTGAAGTCCCGGCTCACTTGGCGCCGCGCAGGAGTTCCGACTCGCGCGGGCCGATCACCGGCTGCACGAGATGCAGTGCTTGGCGTCGGGCAACGCACGCAGCCGATCGCGGCCGATCGCGCCGCCGCACTGCAGGCAGCGACCCCAGGTGCCTGCGTCGATCCGCACCAAGGCTTCCTCGACGTCGCGCAGCTCGAGCGCCACCGAGTCACTCGTCGCCATCGTTCGCAGCGCATCACGCCGCGCAAGGAGCGTTCGCCGCGCGTCAGTCGACATGTGCGTTCCGTACGTGACGTGGTGCGTTGCCACCGGCATGACGATGGAGGTCATTTGCAACCGTCATTCCCCCTCGTCGGGCGCGGGAAAGCCGCCGATTCACCCGAAATTCCTTCGCAGCCCTCACTTGAGGTCCTCACGTTTCGGGGAGTTCAAGAAGGTGCTGTGGCAAGCGATGCAGGTCTGGGTGAGTCGACTGAAGGCCTCACCGAGCTGCTTGTCGTCCTTCGAGCGCGCCGCGTCGGCCAGCGTTCGCGCGCGATCGCGGAGCTCGTCTTGGAGCACGAAGAAGCGCTCGGGCAGCGCGGCGTTCAAGTCGTCGCGGCTGTCGGGGAGCGGGCGGGTGATGCGCGGCTCGCCCGCCAGCGCTTGGGCGAGGGTCTCGACGACGTCTCGTTTGAGCAGCACCACGGCTGACATCATGTGCGTCATGTCCTTCCCGTGACGCTCCATTCGACGGCGCAGAATCTGGCGGGCCAGATCGGACAGGTAGTCGGGGTGCCCAAGCTGATCGCCCTCCGCCGGCTTGGCCTTCGGGGCGGCCGGGGGCTTCGCCTTCTCGTCGGCGAGGGAGGAGAGCGAGAGGATCATCAAAGCCATCGCGAGGGCTCGCATGAGGAATTCTGGTAGCAATCGCGAAGCCAAATGTCGGCGACGGCCCGACACGTGCATCCGCTCGCCTCCGAACCTCAGCCAAGGAGGCGAAGATGAAGAAGATTCTCGTGGCTGTTGACGGTTCCGACGCCGCTTCTCACGCCGTTCGCACCGCGGTCACCCTGGCCAAGGGCCTCGGCGCCGAGATCACCCTCGCGCACGTCGTTCCCCCAAGCTTCGTTCCTCCCGAGGTGCCCTTCGGAGTGCAGCCCTGGACGGAGGAGGCGATCAAGGCAGGGGAGCAACTCCTCGAAGGTTCAGCCAAGGAAGCCGGCATGACCTGCGAGCGGCTCAACCTCACTGGCTCACCCGCCGAACGCCTCGCAGACGTGGCAGAAACCGGGAACTTCGATCTCGTCGTCGTCGGCTCGAAGGGTCGCGGAGCCGTCTCCCGAATGCTCATCGGAAGCGTCACCGATCGCCTCGTCCACATTTGCAAACGTCCGATTCTCGTCGTGCGCTAGTGTCTCAACGCATTTCTTGCGGGGCGCCTCCGGAGTGCGCAGGAATTTCACATGGCTCACAAGATCCTCGTCGTCGACGATGAACAGAACGCCCGAGATGCGCTCACCACGATCCTCCGGGAGGAGGGCTACGAGGTGGCCGAGGCGGCAGACGGAGAGGCCGGGCTCGAACGGCTGACCCAGTTCAACCCCGACGCGGTGCTCTGCGACATCAAGATGCCCAAGCTCACCGGCATCGAGCTGCTCAAGCGGGCGCGGGCCGACGGCTTCGACAACATCTTCATCATGGCCACCGCGTTCGGCAGCATCGAGACGGCGGTCGAGGCGATGCGCGCGGGCGCCCACGACTACATCACCAAGCCGATCGACGTGACGGCGGTGCTGGTGAAGATCGAGAAGGCCCTCGAGACCCGTCAGCTCCGGCGCGACAACGCGATGCTGCGGGAGCGGCTGCACGAGAAGCATCGCTTCGCCAACATCGTCGGCGAGAGCGGTGAGCTCCAGGCGGTGTTCGACGTCGTCAAGCGCGCCGCGCCCACCAAGGCGACCGTGCTGGTGCTCGGCGAGTCAGGCACCGGGAAGGAGCTCATCGCCCAGGCGATCCACGAAGAGTCTCCGCGGCGCGAGAAGCCCTTCGTGAAGGTGAACTGCGCGGCGCTGAGCGAGACGCTGCTCGAGTCGGAGCTCTTCGGACACGAGAAGGGCAGCTTCACCGGCGCGGCAGGCAAGCGCGAAGGCCGGTTCGAGCTCGCCGATGGCGGCACCCTGTTCCTCGACGAGATCGGTGACGTGACGCCGGCGCTCCAGGTGAAGCTGCTGCGGGTGCTCCAGCAGAAGGAGTTCGAGCGCGTCGGCGGCACCCAGACCCTCAAGGTGGACGTGCGGGTGGGGGCGGCGACCAACAAGGATCTCTCGGTCGAGGTGAAGGCCGGCAAGTTCCGCGAAGATCTGTACTACCGGCTCAACGTGGTGAGCGTGACGCTCCCGCCGCTGCGCAAGCGCAAGTCCGACATTCCCGCGTTGGTGAGCCACTTCATCGAGAAGTACAACGAGGCCCACGGCAAGTCGGTGCGCGGCCTCGCTCCCGGAACGCTCAACGCGCTGCTCTCCTACGACTGGCCGGGCAACGTGCGCGAGCTGTCGAACGTCGTCGAGCGGGCGGTGGTGCTCGCGCGGGAGAACGAGCTGACGAGCGACGATCTGCCGGCCACCCTGCGCGGGCCCAGGCCGAAGGATCGGTCGTCGGACTCGCTGATTCCCGGAGCGACCCTCTACGAGATCGAGCGCGAGGCGATCCTGCGCACCCTCGAGATGGTCGACGGCTCCACCTCGCGGGCGGCCGACATCCTCGGGATCTCGGTGCGCAAGATCCAATACCGGCTCAAGGAGTACGCCCAGCAAGACGCGGGCGCCCCGATGCCGGGTCCCGAGCACTCCGAGCCCAACTGATCGGGCTCGGGAGGCGGGTCGATCGTCAGGCGCGTGGGAGGCAGACGGTGAAGCGCGCTCCCCCGAGCGGCGCGCGGCCGATCTTGAGGGTGCCGCCGTGCTGGCTCACGATCGCGTGGGTGATCGGCAGCCCCAGCCCCGAGCCCTTCGACTTCGTGGTGAAGAAGGGCTCGAAGATGCGATCGCGTTGATCGTCGGGCACGCCCGGGCCGTCGTCGTCGACGTGCACGTCGACGGTGTTCGCGTGGGTCTCGGTGGTGAGCCGCACGTGCCCGTTCTCGGGCGCGGCGTCGAAGGCGTTGAGGAGCAGGTTCATGAAGACCTGCCGAAGCTGATCGGCGTCGCCGGAGATCGGCGCCACCTGGGTGAGATCGCTCTCGAGGTGCACCCGCCGGCGCTGCGCATCGGTCGCCACGAAGGCCAGCACCTTCTGCAGCAGCGGCCCCAAGGCGACGGGCTTGGGCACCATCTGCACCGGCCGAGCGAACTGGAGGAAGTCCTGGAGGATGTGCTCGAGCCGTCGGATCTCGTCGCGCACGAGGGTGAGCGGCTCCAGCAGCGGTCCCTGTTGCTCCTGCGCGAGCTTGCGCACCCGTCGCTCGAGCACCGACAGCTGCAGCGCGGCGGCGTTGAGCGGGTTGCGGATCTCGTGGGAGAGACCGGCCGTCAGGGTGCCCACCGCGGCGAGCTTCTCGGCGACCTGCGCGCGCCGGGCGAGCTGGCGCTTCTCGAGCTGGGAGTGGACGTGCCGCACCGCCTTGTCGAGGGTCGCCACCAGATCGGGCACCGCGCAGGGCTTGATGAGGTAGGCCCAGACGCCGGCGCGCACCGACTCCGCTGCCGACTCCACCGAGGCGTGGCCGGTGAGGAGGATCACCTCGCAGTCGGGGTTCTCGGCCTTGAGCTTCGTCGCCAGCGTGGTGCCGTCGCCGTCGGGCAACTTCAGATCGACCAGCGCCACCTCGACCCAGTCCCGCCCCTCGGCCAGGGCCCCGCGGCAGGTCCCGACCGAGCGCACCTCGTGCCCCAGCCCTTCGAAGATCTCGCGGAGGTTGTCGACGTAGGCGTCGTTGTCCTCGACGACGAGGAGGTGCGCGCTCACGGCCCGTGCTCGCGGTAGTGCGCTTCGATTCGGCGCACCAGGTCCCCGACTTCGGCACCTTCACCAGACCCGATCAGCGGCACGTTGGGCCAGCGCTCCCGCACCCGGGCGATCGCCTCGTCGGGTTGGGAGTCGACGAAGACGACGAAGGGCCGCGCCGCCACCTGCGCGAGCTCGTCGGCCGAGGCGACGATGACCGCGGTGAGGCCCCGGCTCGACAGCTCCGAGGCCAGCTCTTCGGCGAAGGCGGCGTCGCGCTCGAGCAGCACGACCGCTCCGTCACGCCGGGCGCACGAGAGCACGTCGAGCAGGCGCGGGAGCTGGTTCGCCTTCGACAGCACCGCCAGCAGCCCGTCACGCTTCGCCCGTCGCAAGAGCTCGTCCTGGCTGAAGGCCGAGAGGAGAACGGTGGGCACGCCTGGGTCGACGCTCCGCAGCCGGTTGAGCAGCTGGGCGCCGTCCATTCCCGGCATGCGCATGTCGGTGACGATCGCGTCGTAGCGCCTGGAGGTCGCCCGCTCGAGGCCCTCTTCACCACAGCAGGCGACGTCGACCTCGGCGCCATGGTCGGTGAGGATCTCGCGAAGGTTGTCCGCGAAGTCCCTGTTGTCGTCGACCACCAGGTATCGCCGGCTCGAACTCATCAGCTGAACTCCGGAAGCGCGAGGGTGAACCGCGCTCCGCCGAGATCACTTCGACCTGCCTCGACGGAGCCGCCGTGACGTTCGACCACCCGCTTGACCAAGGCAAGTCCCAAACCAATGCCCTTGCTCTTCGTCGTCACCAACGGCTCGAACAGTCTGCTCGCGATCGAGGGGTCGATCCCGACCCCGTCGTCGTCGACGGTGATGCGCACCACGCCCTCGCGAGCCGCCAGCCCCACCAGCACCCGGCCGCTCGGCGCCGCTGCCTGCACTGCGTTGTCGAGGAGGTTCACGAAGACCTGGCGCAGCTGCGTCGGATCGCCAGCGACCGCGAGCGGGGTGTCGGGGAGGGTGATCGAGACCTGCTCGGGCTTGATCGCCTGCACCGCGTTGCGCAGCAGCGGGCTGAGCTCGACGCGTTGCTTGGCCTGCGGCCGGTCGCGAATGAGATCGAGCAGCTGTGTGATGATGTCGTTGGCGATGCCCACCTGCGCGCCGATGCGATCGAGGTGCTTGGTCACCTTGGGATCGGGATCTTGTTTCGAGCGCAGCATGTAGAGGCTGGTCTCGATGACGCCGAGCGGGTTGCGCAGCTCGTGGCCGATGCTCCCGACCAGCTGGCCGTAGGTGGCGAGCCGCTCGGCCCGGGCCTGCTTCGTCTCCATGTCGACCCGGTAGGTGTGCAGCATGATCGCGAGATCGAGATCGAGCACCCGGTTGAGCGAGAGCCGCTCGTCGGCGCGGGCCGGCTCGGTGACGCCCTCGAGCAGGTGGGTGCGCACCACGTTCATCGCCGTCACCATGTAGTGCTGGGGGAGCCCGATGCGCACGTGCACCACCCCGATGCGAGCGCGGCGCGCGAGATAGGCGGCGTCCCACGGGCCGTCGAAGAGCTGCTCCATCCACTGGCCGAGCGTCACCTTGAGCTGCCCGACCTGCGATTCCCCGTGCACGAGGGCGGTGCGGGCGTCGGGGTGCTCGAGGATGCGGGCGTAGAAGTCGTCGACGCAGCGAGGAAAACGTGGCGCCAGCGCTGGCTTCATCGCGCGCAGCCGCTCTCCATCGGCGGGGGTGAAGCCGACGTACTGCTTGAGCTCGTCGAAGAGCCGCTCCATCGACCGGCGGTGTATCGACAGGGACGGGGGGACGCAAACCCGAGCGTACGACCGCGTCGGGTCCCGCCATCCACTCCTTTTCGCGGGCGCCAACCTGTGCTGAAGACTGCGCCTTCATGGCGGATGGAACGAGGGGACATCTCGTCTTCGCGTGCGGAGGCAGCCTCTACGCCGTTCGCGCGGAGACGGCGTCGGAGGTCGTCAACCTGCCCACCTTGACCCGGGTGCCAGGGGCGGCGCCCCACCTGCTCGGCGTCTTCGCCCATCGCGGCGAGGTCTTGCCGGTGATCGATCTCGCGCGCCTCGTCGGCAAACCGGTCGAAGAGACCTTCAAGCGCGCCGTGCTGGTGCGGGTCCCCAAGGGCACCATGGCCTTCACCGCCGCGAAGGTGATCGGCGTCAGCGCGCTCGACGAGGGCCTGCCGAGGCTGGGAGAGACCGGCGCGCTCGCCTTCATGAACGGCCCAGCGAAGGTGAACGCCGGCGAGTGCGCAGTGATCGACGCCGAGAACCTGCTCGACTTCCTCGCGAGGGGTCGGTGAGCTCGCCGACGTTCGGGGTGGTGCTCTGCAAGGTGGGCGCGGCTGGCCTCGCGGTCGCGGCCGAGCAGGTCGACGCCATCGCCCCGAACGAAGACGAGGCGATCGACGCGCGCCTGGCCTACGGCTTCGAGCAGTCGCTCGAGGGCCGGGCGGTGCAGTGCCGGGGCCGGCTGCTGCGGGTGGACTCGGTCGACGTGGTGGCCACCGAGAACGTGCGAGTGCTGCCGGTGCCGCTGGCGATCGCCCAGGCGGCGAGCGGCGCGATCACCGGCTTCGTCGAGCTCAGAGGCGCGCTCTGGCCGCTGGTGGACGTGCCTCAGCTCGTCGAGCACCTCCAGCGCGCTGGAGCCGCGGCATGAAGACGCCGATCCCCCCTGGGCGCAGCCGGTGGATCACCAACCCCTCCACGTTCTCCGCGCCCATCGGCGTGCTGATCGCCGTGATCTACACCGCGAGCGTGATCACCCTGCCGGAAGGCACCCGGCTCGCCTACTTCACGCTGCTCTTCTTCGCGGCGGTGGCGCTCAACGTCGGGGCCGATCTCTTCGAGCAGCGCCAGCTGGCGACGGTGCGTGGTCTCGGCGCAGGCAGCATTCCCGCGACCGACGCGACCCTCACCAAGGCCGCCCTCGAGGCCGCCGCGGCGCCTGACGTCACCTTCTTCCTCATCCTCGCGTCCTTCACGGTGGGCTCGGCGATCGTCGGCTGGGGCTGGTTCGTGATCGCTTCGCCACCGCTCACCACCGCGCTGCGCATGTCGCTCGTCGGCGTGCTGGTGGCGCCCTTGACCGCGGTGCTCGCGAACCTGTTGGTGTTGCCTCGGTCGCGCCGGGTGCTCGAAGAGCTGATGGCGGCCGGGTTGGCTCCCCAGCGGCTCGCGCAGGTGCTCCCGCCCAGGTACCAGCTGCGTCGCCGGCTGATCATCTTCTCGGTCGTGGCGGTGACGACGCCGCTGCTCATGGTGGCCGACGCGAGCATTCGGCGCACCTCGCTCCTGCTCGATCACCTCATGGCGGCGCCGAGCGCAGAGGCGGCGCGCGCGGTGCTCGAGACGCGGCAGGCCGAGGGCGTCTGGCTGCTCGCGGGCCTCGGCCTCAGCGCGGTCGCGTTGGTGATCGTCTGCGGTTGGTTGTCGGGCTCGGTGATCGGCGACCCGCTCACCCGGCTCGGCGCAGAGACGGAGCGGCTCGCGCGCGGCACCTACGAGCGAGAGCGGGTGGTGATGAGCGAGGTCGAGACCTGGGCCGCCGCGCTGGCCGTCTCGGCGATGGAAGCGCACCTCCTCGACGCCGTCTCGGGCGCTCGCACCGCAGCGCATGGCATTCGCACCGAGGCCGACGAGCTGGTGGTGAACGGCTCGCTCCAGGAACAGGGCGCGGCGGAGCAGTCGGCCGCGCTGCTGGCGACCACCGCCACCACCGAGGAGCTCGCCCGGAGCGCCCGGCAGATCTCCTCGAACGCCCAGCAGGTCTCGGAGATCGCCCGCGGCACCCTCGCGAACGCGCAGGCGGGCAAGGCGAGCGCCGACTCCTTCACCTCGGCGATGGGTGAGGTGCGGCAGGGCAACCAGGCGATCGCCGACTCCGTCGTGAAGCTGAACAAGCGGGTGCAGCAGGTCGGGCGGATCATCGAGTTCATCGACGGCATCGCCGACAAGTCCGATCTCCTCGCCTTGAACGCCGAGCTCGAGGGGCACAAGGCTGGCGCGGTGGGGCAGGGCTTCGGGCTCGTCGCCGCCGAGATGCGCCGGCTCGCCGAGAGCGTGATGACCTCGACCCGCGAGATCGCCCGGCTCATCGACGACATTCGCGACGCGACCAACGCGGCGGTGATGGCGACCGAGGCAGGGGTGAAGGCGACCGAGGCCGGCGCGTCGCTGGCGACGCAGGTGAGCGACTCGCTCAGCCAGATCGTCGAGTTCGCCAACCTGTCCTCCGACGCGATGCAGAGCATCAGCCTGGCGACGGTGCAGCAGCAGGGAGGGACCGATCAGCTCGTCGCGGCGATGGCCGACATCAACCGGTCGACGAGCCGCAACCTGAACTCGGTGAAGGAAACGGCTTCGATTCAGACGACGCTGGTCGAGGTCTCGAAGGAGCTCCAGTCGGTGGTCGACACCTTGGGCGGAGGGGCGTCGTGAAGAGCGCCGCCGAGCTCGTGGGAAAGGGCCGCTGGCTCATCGCGCCGGCCTCGTGGGGCAACGGGTTGGTCGCGGGCTTCGCGCTCGTCTACGGCGCGACGACGATCGAGCTGCCTCGAGCGGTGCTGGGAACGGCCGCGTTCGTCGCGGTGGTGGCGGCGGCGCTCGCGATCGCGATCTCGGAGGTGCTCGTCGCTCGGCACACCGCCGTGCTGCGGGGCCTGGCGGGAGGGCGCCTCGTGTTCGACGAGGCCCACCGGCTGCGCGCGGTCGACGAGGCGCGAGCGTTTCCGGGGCGAATGGCCACGCTCGCCTTCGGGTTCTGGATCGTGTGCGAGCCCGTGATGAGCCTCGCCTTGGGCCTGCTGTCTGCGACCCCTGGGCGCATGGTGTTGCGCCTGTGTCTGGTGGGCGTGCTCTTCTCGCCCCTGGCGGCGATCGTCACCGGGGTGGTGGTGGCGCGCCGGGCGCACCTGCTGGCCGAGTCGCTCGCCGAGGGCTTGTCGCCCGAGAAGGTGGTGGCCTCGCTCAGGCCGTCGAGCTCCTCGCTCCGCACCCGGCTGGCGCTGATCACGGTGGCGCTGGTGGCGATTCCCTCGGTCGTCGCGATCGACGTCACCCGCGTCCAGGGCGCGCAGCTGGTGCTGTCGTGGCTCGAGCTCACCTCGGCGCCCGATCGAGAGGCGCTCCTCGCCTCGGCGCGACTCACGCTCGTCCTCCAAGCTGGTGGCCTGCTCGCCTTCTCGATCGCGATCGCGGCGGTCGTCGCCTGGGCGGGCGGGAGCGTGTTGGCGCGGCCGCTCCAGCAGATCACCGAGGAGGCAGGCGCGATCGCCGAGGGCCGGAGCACCTCCCCGCGCTTCATCGCGGGAGATGGAGAGATCGGCATGGTGGCGAGCGTCTTCGCCCGCCTCAAGGAACGGCTCCATTCCCTCGTCACCCGGCTGTCGAGCGCCAGCGGGCTGGTCGTCACCGCCGTCTCGCAGCTCGAGCGGGCGTCACGCGGCTCGGAGGCGGGCGCGGCCGAGCAGGCGGCGGCGCTCAACCAGACGTCGGCGACGACCGAGGAGCTCGCGCAGAGTGCTCGGCAGATCGCCTCGAGCGCCTCGAGCGTGCAGGAGCTCGCGCAGCGCACCTTGCAGGCCGCGGAGTCGGGGTTGTTGAGCGCGGAGTCGTTCCGGCTGGCGATCGAGCGCATGCGTCAGGACAACCGCTCGATCGCCAACGCCGTCGAGCGGCTGACGGGCCGGGTGCAGCAGATCGGCCGCATCGTCGACGTGATCAACACCGTGGCCGATCGGAGCGATCTGCTCGCGCTGTCGGCCGAGCTCGAGGGCACTCGGGCGCACGAGGTGGGCCGCGGCTTCTCGCTGGTCGCGCTCGAGATGCGGCGGCTGGCCGAGAACGTGCTCGAGTCGACGGCCGAGGTGGAGGAGCTGATCGGCGAGATCCGCGCAGCCACCCGGCAGACGGCGGAGGCGACCGAGCGGGCGCGGGTGCTGACCGAGAGCGGCACCGAGCTCGCCGACGAAGTGGCCCAGTCGTTGACGAGCGTGGCGCAGAGCGCTCGGCAGACCTCCGACGCGGTGCGCACCATCTCGCTCGCGACCCAGCAGCAGCAGACCGGCACCGATCAGCTCGCCGAGGCGATGGCCGACATCCTCGCGGTCACCCAGCAGAGCCTCGCCAGCAGCCGGCAGCTCGGGAGCGCCAACGAGCGGCTGCAGTCGCTGTCGGCCGGGCTCTCGCGCGTCGTCGCCCGGTTCCAGAGGCAGGCATGAGCAACCGGGAGAAGCTCCTCGCCCAGTTCCGCGAGCTGGTGAACGAGCGGCTCTCGAAGGTGAACCGGTTCTTGATGGCGCTGGAGGCGGGCGCCGACGCCGAAGCCGGGAAGGCGGCGCTCCGCGAGCTGCACGGGCTCAAGGGCGAGGCGCGGATGATGGGCTTCGCCGAGGTGAACTCGGTCGTGCACCAGATGGAAGAAGTGGTGCGCGCGGTCGAGCCGCTCGGCTACGAGCTCGGCCCGGGCACCGTCGATGCGCTGCTGGCCGCCTCCGATGCGGTCGCGGTGCTGGCGGGCGCGGTGGCCGGCTCGCCCGTCGAGGTGGCGCCGCTCCTCGAGTGGCTGACCCGCACCGTCGTGGCCGAGCGGACGAGAGTCGGAGGGGCGGCTCCTCCGGCGAGCGCGCCGGCGCCTCCCGCGAGTACGCCGACTGCCCAACCGCCCTCCGCGCCGCGCGCCGATCAGACCCAGGCGAGGCCAGCGGTCGAGCGCGCCGACGCGAGCATTCGCATCAGCCAGCAGAGCCTCGAGGTGCTCACCAGCGCGGTGACCTCGCTCCATCAGGTCGATCGGCGGCGCGAGCTGAACGCCACCCGCCTGCGCTCGATGGCCAAGGAGCTCGCCCAGCTCCAGCGCCTCGCGGAAGATCTCGGTCAGCCCGGGCAGGAGCTCGCCACCCGCCTCAGTCGCGTCAAGGAGGTCGCCGGCGACGTCAACCGCGTCAGCACCTTGATCCACACCGACGAAGCGCGCGAGCTCACGGTGTTGACCGAAGAAGTGCAGGCGCTGCGCATGCTCCCGCTGGGGGTGCTCTTCGAGCCCTACCCACGCATGGTGCGAGAGCTCGCGCGCGATCTCGGAAAGGAGGTCGAGCTCGAGGTCGAAGGCGAGAACGAGCGGGTCGATCGCACGGTGCTCGAGGTGCTCCGCGATCCGCTCCTGCACCTGGTGCGCAACGCGATCGACCACGGGCTCGAGTCGCGCGAGGAGCGGGTCGAGTCCGGCAAATCTCCCCGGGGCACGCTCCAGCTGTCGGCGCGGCGGGAAGGTGAGCGGCTGGTGCTGCGCGTGCAGGACGACGGGCGAGGCCTCGACGCGGCGACGCTCCGGCAGGTCGCGGTTCGAAAGGGGTTGCTCGATCAGGCCTCTGCCGACGCGCTCCCGATTCTGGCCGCGCTCGATCTCGTCTTCCTTCCCGGGTTCTCGTCGAAGTCAGAGGTGACCGACGTCTCCGGCCGCGGCGTTGGGCTCGACGTGGTGAAGACGCGCCTCCAGCACATCGGCGGTGAGGTGACGCTGTCGACCGAGCTGGGCAAGGGCGCGACCTTCGAGGCGCGGGTGCCGCTCTCGCTCACCGTCGCGCCGGTGCTCTTCGTGCAGACGGGAGACGAGCGCTTCTGCGTGCCGGCCTCGAACGTCTTGCGGGCGCTCCAGGTCGAGGCGGAGCAGGTGCGCGAAGTGGCCGGCCGGGCGGCGGTGTCGATCGACGACGAGGTGCTGCCCTTCCAGTCGATCGCCTCGATCCTCGCTGGGGCTCCCGAGCGGCCGGCGTCGCCAGGAGAGGTCATTCTGGTGGTGCGCGGCCGAGGGCAGACCGCCGCGATCGGCATCGATCGGATCCTCGATGAGCGGGTGCAGGCGATCCTCCCGCTCAAGGGCGTGCTCTCGAAGCTCGGGCACTTCTCGGGTGCCACCCAGCTCCCCGACGGGACGGTGGCGCTCGTGCTCTCGCCGCCGCAGTTGGTGGCCACCGCGCACGGCCGAGAGCTCAGGCTCGCCGGGGTGTTGGCGTCGAAGCCGGAGGTGCGCAAGCGCCGGGTGTTGGTCGTCGACGACTCCCCGCTGACGCGCGAGCTGCTCGTCTCGCTGCTCGAGTCCGTGGGCTACGAGATCGTTCAGGCGGGTGACGGCGGCGAGGCGCTCCAGCGGCTGGCTCGGGAGGCGGTCGACGCGGTGGTGACCGATCTCGAGATGCCGGTCGTCGATGGGCTCGAGCTCACCCGCCGGCTCAAGGGCCACCCCACGCTGCGCAGCCTCCCGGTGGTGATCGTCACCACGCGCGGGAGCGAACAGGACAGACGCCGCGGCATGGAGGCGGGCGCCGACGGCTACGTCACCAAGGGCGATCTCGTGCGGCAGGATCTGGTGGACGTGGTCGCGCGGCTCCTCGCTTGATGATCACTTTTCCCCACCTGGAACACAGTGGCGCCAAGAGGGGCAGCGGGCTACGCATCAGGAAGCGTCGAGTGAGGAACCCATGAGCCGGAAGTGTCAGGTCTTGGTCGTCGACGACTCGCCGCTGTGTCGGCAGCTGATCATCGACGCGATCAGCCGCGACCCGGAGATCGAGGTGATCGGCCAGGCCGAGAACGGCCGAGACGCGATCGACAAGGTCGCCGAGCTCAAGCCGAACGTCGTCACGATGGACGTCGACATGCCGGTGATGGACGGGCTCTCGGCCTGTCAGCAGATCATGCAGGATCACCCGACCCCGATCCTCGTCTTGACCGCCGACCCCCGGAACCAGGCGCCGGAGCTGACCCACAAGGCCCTCGCGGCGGGCGCGCTGGCGCTCCAGGTGAAGCCGGCCCTCGACGCCGGGCCCGAGGCGTGGAACCTCGCGCGAGAGGTGAAGCTGCTGTCGACGGTGAAGGTGATTCGTCACCTGCGAGGCCCGGTGAAACGGCCGACCGGCGCGCTGCCGCAAGGCTCGACCTCGATCTCGTCGTCTTCGCTCGAGCCGGTCGGGAGCGGCGGCGCGGGCTCGGTCGGGGTGGTGGTGATCGTCGGCTCGACGGGTGGGCCGCAGGTCGTCCACAAGCTGGTGAGCGATCTCCCGGCCGACTTCAGCGCCCCGGTGCTGATCGTCCAGCACATCAACGCTGCCTTCGCCGAGTCGCTCGTCGGCTGGTTGGGCACCTCGGCGAAGGTGAAGGTGCGGGCCGCGAAGGACGGCGATCTGTTGACGCCCGGCACCGTGCTGGTGGCGCCCGCCGGCTATCACCTCACGATCCCCTCGCGCGGCCGGGTCAGCCTCGTCGCCGGCGAGCCGCGCGACGGCCACCTCCCCTCGGGGACGACGCTGCTCGAGTCGGCTGCGCGGGTGTACGGCAAACGTTCGGTGGGGGTGCTCCTCACCGGCATGGGGGTCGACGGAGTGGAGGGCTTGGCGGCGGTGCGCGCGGCGGGCGGCAAGACGTTCGCGCAGAGCCAGGACTCCTGCGTCGTCTTCGGCATGCCGGGCGCGGCGATCTCCCGCGGCATCGTCGATCACGTCGTGCACGGCGACGAGCTGGGTCGAGCGCTGGTGAAGCTGGTCTCCGCCAAGGCCTGACGTGAACGATCTCGAGGCGCTCTTCGAGCTCGTCACCCGTCGCAGCGGCTGCGCCCTCTCGAGACAACAGCGCGATCGAGTGACCGAGGCCGCGCAGCGGCTCGCGAAGGGCACCCCACTGGGGCTCTTCGTGGCGCGGCTCGATCGACCGGAGGGGGCCCGCGAGCTCCTCCAGCTCCTCTCGTCGGTGTCGGTGCACAAGACCGATCTCTTCCGCGACGAGCAGCAGCTGGCGGCGCTGGAGGAACACGTGCTGGTGCCGTTGGCGCAGAAGGCGCGCGCGCTGCAGCTGTGGAGCGCGGGCTGCGCGACGGGAGAAGAGGTCGCGACGCTCTTGCTGCTCCTCGAGCGCGCGGGAGCGCACCCAGCGAGCCGGGTGTTGGGCACCGATCTCTCGGCGGCGGCCCTCGAGCGGGCGCGGCGCTTCACCTACTCGGAGGAGGCGGTGCGGCGGGTGCCGAGCGCGCTGACGACGCGCTTCTTCGAGCGCACGGCCGAGGGGCTCGCGCTCGCGCCACCGCTCCGGAGCCGGGCGCGGTTCCTCGAGCACAACTTGATGGAGACGCCGTACCCCTTCCCCGAGGTGGGCACCCAGTTCGACGTGATCGTCTGCCGCAACGTGCTCATCTACTTCACGCCGGAGGCGGTCGAGCGCACCGTGACGGCGCTCGCCGAGCGGCTGGCTCCGGAAGGAGCGCTCGTCTTCTCGGCGTCGGAGCCGCTGCTTCACCCGCGCCTCGATCTCGAGCCCCTTCGGGTGGGAGGCGCCTTCTTCTATCGGCCACGTCGCCAGCCGCCGGCGCCGACCTCTCCGCCGCCAGGGCCCACGAAGCCAGCGCGTCCGTCGAGCGTCTCGCCACCTCGCCCCTCGGCGCCGCCGCCGGCTCCCATTCGAGCCGCGGCAACGGGCGAGGCCGCGCCGGAGCAGGAAGGCGAGGCGTTGTTCTCGCTGGTGCTCGAGTGGTCGGCGGCAGGGCAGGACGATCGTGAGACCGAGAAGGGGCTTCGTCGCGCGCTCTACCTGGCGCCCCAGCTCGCGGCGGCGAGGTACTGCTTGGGCCGGTTGCTCGAGCAGCGGGGGGAGCGGGCCGACGCGATGACGGAGTACCGCCGCGCGTTGTCCCTGATCGAGCAGCAGCAGGCGAAGCCGACCCCGTTCTTCCTGAACCTCGAGCGGCTGGCGGGGGCGTGCCGGCTCGCCCTCGCGCGGCTGCGTCAGTAGAGCGCGCCGCTCCCGTCGTCGCCGAACTCGACCAGCTCGCGCCGCACTCCGCCGAGCTCGGAGCGCACCACGCCCGAGAGCGGCACCGCGGGATGAACGCCGCCCACGCAGCCGACGAAGCGTCCAGCCGGCGTCGAGAGGTCCGCGCTGCCGGTGCCTTCACGCCGCTCGAGGGCGCGGGTGAGCACGCTGATGACCCAGGTGGGCACGGTGGGGCTGAAGTGGACCTCGGGCCGCTCGCCCTCACGGCTCCAGGCCTCGGTGACGAGGCGCTCGAGGGGCGTCGACTGATCCCAAGGCGCCGAGAGGGTCGCGCGGAGCCTCAGCTGTTCGGCCACGCCGAGGCGGTCGAGCTCGATGCGAACCCGGCCGTCGCGGAGAGCGGTCAGCTCCACCCGTTCCAGCCAGCGGCGGTCGCCGTCCTGCCAGAGGTGCACGGTGAACTGCCCAGACGCCCACTCGCGTCGATCGCTGTCATCGATGAGCGGCGGTGTGCGCGAGCGGTAGTCGGCGAGCAGCGCCTCGGCCCGTTCGTCGACGCCCGAGGTCGTTCGGCACCCGAGGAGGAGGAGGCTGAGAGCGACGCCGAGACGCACGCGTGCACTCAACACCGACTCGGGCCGCGATGCGACGCTCCTGAAGGAGCTTCAGGCGGAGCCGAGCACGAGCTCGTCGAGCGCGGGGTGCTCCGGGGCACGCGCGAGCAGGCGGAGCGCCGCGGGTTCGGTGAGGCCGCTCGCCGAGAGATCGAGGGTGCGGAGCCGTCGGCCGGCCGGTGAGTCGAGGAGCGCGTCGATCACCTCTTCACCCGTCTCGTCGGCGCGGAGCGCGAGCCGCTCGAGGGAGGGAAGGGAGAGGATGCCGGCGAGGTGCTCGACGGTGATCGCACCGATGCACTGCACCGTGACGCTGCGCAGCTGCGAGTTCATCGAGAAGAACGCCTCCGCCTGCCGCTGCCGATCGATGAGCCCGCCGAGCTCGAGGTGCGCGAGCCGAGGCAGCCTTGGGAGCACGCCACCGAGCTGGGGGACGGAGAGGTGCAAGGCAGCGAGCGGCAGCGTGGCGATCGCAGCCAGCTCGACCGGCCGCGGCGTGACGATCGTGAGGGTGTGCAGCACGGGGGGGCGGGCGTTCGCCAGCTGGGCGAGTCGCGGCTCGAGTGGCTCCGAGACAGCGGCGAAGGCGAGCTCGCGAAGAAAACGGAGCGACGGGTGGGTCCACGCGGTGAACGGCACCGAGACGGTGGCGTCGCGAACGTAGCCCCACCGCCAGCCCACCGTCGGCCCGCGCACTCGAATCGACTCGTGATCGAGCAGCGCCCGCACGCGCTGCGCTCGAGCAGGCTCGAGGTGCTCGCAGAGCATCAGCGCGATCAGCTCGCCGCGAAGCTCACCCTGTTGATCGAGCCAGTCGCCCAACACGGCGTAGCGGGTGGGATCGTCGGGCGCCTCGTCGATGGCCGCTTCGAACGCACTGCGCCGTCTCACTTCACCCGACATGTTCGACGGTCCCCCTCGCGCCCTCGTCGCCCAACTGCTTGGTTTTCATCAAGACGCACATTGTCGCACCATGACGGAGATGTCTGGCCGCTCAGTTGTTAACGGCACATTCTCAACATATAAGACCTCGAATTTGTTCGGGAATCGTCTTGCGGTCTGAAGTGAAAGTCGGTATTGCGCCGCCGGCCGTCGTTCCTCCTCAGAAAACTGGGAGCCCTCATGCGCAAGTCCGTTGTGCTGTCGCTGGTGGCGTGTACGTCCTTCGCAGCGTCGACGCGCGATGCCTTCTTGGAGCGCCGCGAGGTGCGAGCGCTGATCTCACCGGAAGGCTTGTCGGTGCAGGCGCGCGCCGCGTGGGCGCAGGGCATGGTGAGCTCGATCGAGCCGCGGCTTGGGGTGCCGACCTTCTTCTGGTTGTCGTTGCCGCCGGCTGGCTCGCGCACTCCACGCGACACGGGCCTGACCGCGGAGCATGTCGCTCGTCGAGTGCTCTTCACGCACGCCGAACTCTATCGCGGCGATCCGGCGAGGTGGGCAGAGGCGAAGCTGACGAACCTGCACGAGCTGGGCGATGGCGGCGCGGTGATCGCCACCTTCCAACAGGAGGTGCAGGGCACTCGGGTCTTCCGCGACGAGGTGAAGATCGCGATGACGAAGGACTACGTGCCGGTCGCCATCTCGGGCTACCTCACTCCGTCGACCAAACCGCTCGGCCGCTTCTCGCTCACCGCCTCGACGGCCGCGCTCTCGGCGGTGTCGGCAATGACGGGCCGGGGCACCGAGAGCACCGCGCTCACCCCGCTCACCTATCGTGATGGCTACCAGCTGTGGCGGCTCGCCGACGAGCCGACGCCGGTGCGCGCGCGGCCGGTGTGGTTCCCGCTCCCGGAGGGCCTCGAGCCCGGCTTCTACGTCGAGGTCGAGCTCAACGAAGGCGAGACGGACTCGCGCTACCACTCCTTCGTCGTCTCGGCCCGCAGCGGCGAGCTCCTCTTCGAGAACGATCTGACCGCCGACGCCAGCTACAAGGTGTGGGCCGATCAGACCGGCCTCGGGCTGCCGCACGATGGGCCGTCGGGCACCTCTCCGACGCCGCACCCGAACGCGACCCCCAACGGTTTCCAGCCGCCCTTCACCGCGCCGACGCTGGTGAGCCGCGAGTACGGGCCGATCTCGACGATGGATCCCTGGCTGCCCGCGAACGCGACGCGCACCGAGGGTAACAACACCTTCGCCTACGTCGACAGCGCTCGTCCCAACGGCTTCGGCACCGGAGACCTCTCGCCCACGCCGAACGGCGATCCCGACGGGGGCGTGGTGAGCTTCGACCGCGACTACGACGTCGCCGCGCTGCCCAACGCCACCGATGACCAGCGCATGGCGGCGGCGACCCAGCTCTTCTACGACGTGAACTTCTTCCACGACTGGTACTACGACTACGGCTTCGACGAGCGCTCCGGCAACGGCCAGAAGTCGAACCTCGGCCGCGGCGGAAAGGAGAACGACCAGCTCCTGTCGGAAGGGCAAGACAACTCGGGCCGCTCGAACGCCAACATGTCGACGCCGAGCGACGGCGCGAACCCGCGCATGCAGATGTACATCTGGACCGGGTCGGCGACCGAGCGCTTCACCTACGGCGCGACGACGGTGAACGCGAACGGCGCCTCCTTCGGCCCGCAGACCTACAACGTCACCGCCGGGGTCGTGCTCGTCGACGACGGCGATCCCTCGGGAATGGGTGGCACCATCAACGACGGCTGCCAGCCGAGCTTCGGCACCACCGTGAGCGGGAAGATCGCCCTCATCGATCGCGGCGGCGGTTGCACCTTCGTGGTGAAGGTCCAGAACGCGCAGAACAACGGCGCCCTCGGCGTGCTGATCGCCGACAACACGGCCTCGCCTCGCCCACCGGAGCTCTTCGGCACTCCCATGCCAAACACGATGATCCCGGCGATGTCGCTCACTCGTACCCAGGGCACCGCTCTCAAGACGGCGCTCGGCAACGGCACGCTGAGCGGCACCCTGTTCCGTTCCTCGACGCTCGACCGCGACGGGACGATCGACAGCTCGATCATCGCGCACGAGTGGGGTCACTACATCTCGAACCGGCTCATCGGTGACGGCAACGGGCTCTCGTCGAACCAGGCCGGGGGCATGGGCGAAGGGTGGGGTGACTTCCACGCGATGTTGATGATGGTGCGCGCTGAAGATCTGAACGTGCCGACCAACGCGAACTGGACCGGCGTGTGGGCGGTGGGCGGCTACACCACCTCGGCGACGGCGGCCGATGGCTACTACTACGGCGTGCGTCGGGTGCCGTACTCGGTCGACTTCGCGAAGAACGGGCTCACCTTCAAGCACATCCAGAATGGCATCGCGCTGCCGGCGATGGTGCCGACGTCGTACGGGCTCGACGGGTCGAGCAACGCCGAGGTGCACTCCGCCGGTGAGGTGTGGGCCACCATGCTCTGGGAGTGCTACGTCTCGCTGCTCCGCGACACCCAGCGGTACACCTTCGATCAAGCTCAAGATCGAATGATTCGGTACCTCGTCGGCGGCTACAAGCTGACCCCCATCATGCCCACCTTCGTCGAGGCGCGTGACGCGATCCTCGCGGCGGTGGTGGCGCGTGACCCGCAAGACTTCGCGCTCTTCTGGCAGGCCTTCGCGCGCCGCGGCATGGGCATGCAGGCGCAGGCACCGCACCGCGACTCGACGACGAACCGGCCGACGATCGAGAGCTTCGTGGTGGGCAACGCGGTCGCGATCACCGCGATGACGCTCGACGACTCGATGACGAGCTGCGATCACGACGGCACCCTCGACACCGACGAGGTCGGGGTGGCCACCATCACGGTGAAGAACGTCGGCGTCGGCCCGCTCTCGGCCACGACGGTGACGCTGTCGAGCCAGTCGCCGGGCCTCACGTTCCCCTCTGGGCCCACTGCCATGGTGCCGCGCATCGGGCCCTTCGAGACCGCGATGGTGCGGGTGCCGGTCGGCCTGCGTGGCGTGCGTGGCTTCCAGGGCGTGACCCTCACCGCTGCGGCGAACGATCTGTCGCTCGCGACGCCGGGTCCGGTGACCTTCGATCTCAACGTGCGGCTCAACGCCGACGTGAAGCCCGACGGGAGCACGACCGACGACGTCGAAGCCCCGATGTCGAAGTGGACGACGGCGAACGACCCGCGCTTCAACACCGGCAGCGACTGGCGCATCGCGGTCGACTCGCCCACCTCGCACTGGTGGTTCGGGCCCAACCCGGCCTCGCCGGCCGACACCTACCTCGTGTCTCCCGATCTGCAGCTCGGCATGGGCGCGGTGACGATGACCTTCAAGCACCGCTACGAGTTCGAGGCCGACGCCACCACCAACTACGACGGCGCCGCGCTCGAGATCTCCACCGACGGCCGCACCTGGACCGATCTCGGCGGGTCGGCGATGCCGGGTTACAACGGGGCCTTCCCTGCGCAGACGTCGAACCCGCTCCGGGGGCGCCGCGGCTACACGGCGACCAGCATGAACTACCCGAGCTTCGTCACCGAGACGGTCGATCTCGGCACCCGCTACGCGGGCCAGACGGTGAAGGTGCGCTTCCGCATCGGCTCCGATGACGCCGCGGCGAAGAAGGGCTGGGAGATCGACGACATCGCCTTCACCGGGCTCGCCAACCAGCCCTTCAGCAGCATCACCCCCGACCCCAACACGTGCTCGGGCAACCGCGCGCCGACGCTCAACCCGGTGGTGGATCGCAGCGTGAGCGAAGGCGACGAGGTGCAGCTCACCGCGACCGGCAGCGATCCCGATGGTGATCCGGTGACCTTCCGCTTCGTGCAGCGCGAGGGGCCGATGGTCGATCTCACCCTGGGCCACTTCGTGGCGCCGTCGGTCGAGCGTTCGACCCAGCTCGTCTTCGAGGTGACGGCGTTCGACGGGGCGCTCTCGTCGATGCCGCAGCGCCTCACCGTGACGGTCGTCGACAGTGCCGGAGCGCCCACGGTGACGGTGCCCGCGATGATCGAGATCGGTGAAGGCCAGGCAGGCAACGTCGACGCCGCCGCCATGGATCCTCAGGGCGACGTCGTGAGCGTTCGTTGGCGGCAGGTCTCCGGGCCGACGATCGAGCTGCGCGACGCGATGAGCGACACGGTGAAGTTCACCGCCCCCTACGTCACCGAGGACACCGAGCTGGTCCTCGAAGCGATCGCGAACGACGGCACCTCCGACTCGCTGCCGGCGCAGGTGAAGGTGCTCGTGCACGACATGCCGCTCGCGCCAGCGAACGAGGTGGTGGGGCCGCTCCCGAAGAGCTGCGGCTGCAACGCAGGCTTCGATCTCCTCTCCATCATCGGAGCGCTCGGGGTGCTGTCGCTGCGTCGACGTCGCTCCTGAGGGCCGCACGGAGGCTCCCCGAGCGGGTGGGGCCTCCTTCGCCTGTCGCTCGACCGCGGCGGGAATGGCCCTCGCGCACCCAGGGTTCCACACCCCGAACCAGGCTCGCATCGGAGCGGGCCGGCCAGGGTGAGGACTGGTGATGGCACCATCGAACGGGCGCTCCCTCCCGGACTCGAGCGTGCTTCCCGTCCGGGGTTCACCGCTGGCCGGCCCCCCAGGAGGTTCCGCGAAACTTCTTCTTTGGCGGCGGGCGCGGTTGCATACAGTCGCGGCCTGCGTCTTCAAGGAGCCGTGATGCCCAGAATTCTCCCTCTCCCGCGCCGTCTCCTCGCCGTGCTGCTCGTCACGCTCGGCGGTGGGTGCTTCTTTCCGGCCGATCGCGGGCAGCTGCTCGAGGGGAAGGTGGACAAGCTCGCGGACGAGAACAAGGCGCTCAAGACCGCGCTGGCCGAGACGCAGGGCAAGCTCGACGACACCACCGCCCAGCTCAAGACCGCGCTCGAGCAGCTCGATCAGGCCTCGCGCACCACCGGGGCCAACATCGGGGTGAAGGTGGACACCGCGATTCAAGACGTCGCCAGCCTGCGCGGCCAGATGGAGAGCTACCAGTTCAAGATCACCGAGCTCGAGAACAAGCTCGCCCTCGCCGAGAAGGGCTCGACCGCTTCGACGCCGGCCAAGCCCGACGAACCGAAGCGGGAAGAGCTCAAGCGCCCCGACGATCCCAAGGAGTTCCTCAAGCTCGCCGAGGAGAAGGCCAAGGCGCAGGAGAGCGAGCTGGCGAAGAAGCTGTACACCGAGTTCATCAAGAAGTGGCCGCGCGACGAGCAGATGGGCGAGGCCCACTTCTCGCTCGGCGAGCTGTACTTCGGCGAGACCAAGTGCCGCGAGGCGCTCTACGAGTACGCGAAGGTGATTCAGGACTACCCGAAGACCAAGTCCGCGCCGATGGCGTACCTGCGCTCGTCCGACTGCTTCAAGGAGATCAAGATGGTCGACGAGGCGAAGCTGGCCCTCACCGAGCTCCTCAAGCAGTACCCGAAGACGGAGCAGGCGAAGATCGCGAAGACGCGCCTGGCCGAGCTCGAGAAGAAACCCGCTCCCAAGGGAGGCAAGAAGTGAAGCTCCTTCAGCTCGTGCTGCTCCTCGGCGTTCCGGCCTTCGCGGCCGCGCCCAAGTCGCTCACCATCGCGTACACCGGAGACGTGCAAGGCGAAGTCGCGCCCTGTGGGTGACGGGCGAACCCGACTGGCGGTCTGGCCAGGCGAAAGAATGCGCTGAAGGAGCTCGCGGGGAACGTGCTCGTCCTCGACGCGGGGAACGCCTTGTTCCGCACCGTGGGCAACCCCACCGATGACGACAAGAAGCGCGCGCGCTTCGTGCTCACGGTGATGGGTGAGCTCGGCACCAAGGTGTTGGGGGTGAGCCTGAAAGATCTCGTCGCCGGCCCGCAGTTCCTCACCGAGACCGCGCAGAAGGCAGGGGTGCAGCTGATCTCGACGAACATCGAGGTGGGCGGGAAGCCGGCGTTCGCACGCTCGGTGGTGCTCGACGTCGGCGGGGCGAAGGTGGCGATCCTCGCGGCGTCGGGCCAAGGACGGGTTCAGGGCGTCGACGATCTGATCGCCCTCGCGCCCATGGTGCCGCTCCAGGCCGAGCTCAAGCGGCTCCCGCCGCACGATCTGACGGTGCTCCTCGCGGCAGGCGGCTACGACGAGGCGCTCTCGTTCGCCGATCAGCTGTCGGGCGTGGTCGACGTGGTGATCCAGAGCGGGGAGTTTCGGGGGACGATTCCTCCACAGCGAGTGAAGGACTGCTACGTGCTCGCCTCGGGCCAACGCGGCCAGGCGCTCGGAAAGCTCCAGCTCTCGTTGGGCGGCGGGAAGGGCGCCTTCTTCGACTTGAGCGAGGCCGAGCGCGAGAAGGAACTCCTCACGAACCTCGACGCGCAGCTCAGGTCGCTCGACGAGCGGATCAAGCTCGCCGCCGCCGGTCAGCCGAAGAAGGACTTGGAGAAGCTACGAGGCGAGATGCGCAAGCGGCGGGACGAGCAGGCGAAGAAGACCAAGCTCGCGTCCGGGCCGCGGACCTTGAAGCTCGACTGGCTCCTCCTCGGGCAGTCGATCGTCGACGACGAGGAGCTCAAGAAGCGCGTCCTCGAGATCGAGCCGAGCTACTCCGGGCTGCATTGAGCGTGAGTGGGCAGGGCCAGCTCCACCGGTTCGGCGGGTGACAGCGCGCGGGCTCACCGCGTAGAGACGGCGCATGGAGGCCCGGCCCCTCTTCGAAGCGGTCTACGCGCACCCCGACGACGATGGGGCGAAGCAGGTGCTCGCCGACGTGCTCCAGGAACAGGGTGATCCTCGGGGTGACTTGATCGCCCTCCAGATGTCGCCTCGGCGCTCGCGCAAGACGGAGCTCAAGCTCGAGCGGCTCTTCGAACGCCACCGCCTCGACTTCCTGGGGCCGCTCGCGGCGGTCGTCTCCTCGCGGGGGCAGGTCTGGGAGAAGGGCTTCCTCGTCGAGTGTCGGGCCACCCTCGACGGCCGGCTGGTCGACGAGCCGTCGTGGGCGACGGTGCGCACGCTCGAGGTGCTCAACCGTGAAGGAGAGCTCCCTCGAGAGCTCTGGGGGCCACACCTGGGTGCGCTCCGGGAGGTGAGGGGCGTTCCTCGGCAGGCGGTGCTGCCGCTCTTCGTCGGCGATCGCTCGCTGCCCTTCCGCACCGTCGCGCTCGAAGGCCCCGGCAACGCCGAAGCGTGGACGCCGGCCGAGCTCGACGCCCTGCGCACCGCGCGGTCGCTCCCCGATCTGCGTCACCTCGTGTTCTCGCTCTGGCGCTTCTCCGTCGACGAGCTCGAGTGGCTCTGGACGGCGCCCGTCTTCGGCCGGCTGCGCACGATGGAGCTCGGCACGCATCGGGTCGCCGCGAACCTGGGGGCCCTGCGCGATCGGCTGCTCGTCTGCGAGGACGTGCCCGACGCCCTGGTGCTCCGCGGCCGTCAGCTCGAGGTGAAGCTCAAGCCCGAGAACGACTGGGGCACGATGCACCTCTTCGTCCACACCCCGCTCGTCGAACCCGTGATCCACGACGCCGAGCTGATGCTCCAATCGCTCCCGACGAACGCGCTCCTTCGCCTCGACGTCACCTGCGACTACCCCGTCGAGCGAGACGCGCTGGCCTCGCTCAAGTCGATGACGAAGCGCTTCGCTCGCCTGGCGCCGGTGACGTGGCCGACGGCGACGCGCTGACGCGATCGGGCAGCTCGCCGATCGCACCGCCTTCCCTCGCGTCGACCCTCGAATCGACCGAGCCCGGACTCAGCGCGACCTCTCCACGCACGAGATCGATCGTCTGGCAGCCGGTGGCGCAGAACTGCACCGTCGAACGCCCCGTGCGCACCTCCGCGTTGGCCGGGAGCTCGAGGAGCAACCGGCGGGGCACGTCGGCGATCACCACCCGCCGATCGGCGAGCACCGAACCGCTGAGGCTCGTCCCATCGAAGACGAGGATCGATCGATCGCCGCTGGTCGCGCGCAGCATCGACTCGACGCAGCCGGGACGAGGGCGACAGAACCCGAGCTCGCTCACGTCGAGATCGGCGAGGGCGTAGCCGACCCACGCTGGCGGCTCCAACTCGGTGACCCGCAGCTCGGCTGCGCTCGGTGCTGGGTTGCCCGGAACGTCGTCGGGGAGCGGACCTTCGATGCCCGGCCCGTCGTCGTCAGCGTGGGACTGGAGCCACGCGTCCTCGAGGCTCGCTCGATCGACGTCTTCACCCTCGAAGTCCTCTGGAAAACCCTCACACCCGCGATCGACCTCGTATTCCTCGCAGGGCCGCGCTTCGGGGTCTCCTTCGCTCCAGCACAGCTCGGGCTCGCAGCCACACGCCACGAGTCCAAGCACCAGCCACCAGCGTCGCATGGGCGCTGGAGTTGCGAAGCGCGTGCCGGGCTTGGCGTGGCGAAGGAGCCGCGCCGATCAGGGTTGCCCTGCGCCCGTCGCCGCCGGCTTGCCCTTGAGCTCGTCCGCCAGGCGCTGCGCCCCGTAGATCTTCTCGAGCGCCTCGATGATCGACGCGCTGTGCACCGCCACCGCGCGGTTCACCGACTCGTCGAAGCCGTAATCGCCGCCGAGCGACTGAATGTTGCCGTCGAAGATGAGCCCCACCACTTCGCGATCCTTGTTGATCATCGGAGAGCCGGAGTTGCCGCCGATGATGTCGTTGGTGGTCGCGAGGTTGAAGGGGGTGTCGAGGTTGAGCTTCGCCTTGGCGTCGAGCCAGGTCTTCGGGAGCGCGAAGGGATCGGCGCCGGTGTGGCGGGTGAAGGCGCCGGCGATGGTGGTGAACGGCTTCACCTCGTGGCCGTCCTCCTGGTAGCCCTTCACTGCGCCATAGGACAGCCGCAGGGTGAAGGTCGCGTCGGGGTAGATGCTCTGGCCGTAGACGGCGAAGCGCGCCTTGGCGAGCAGCTCCTGCTGCTTCTTGAGCGGGCCCTCGACCTCGTTCTCGAACTTGGTGCGGATCGCGCGCGCCTCGGCGTCGAAGGAACGGGCGAACTCGATCAGCGGGTCCTTCGAGGCGTCGATCGCGGCCTTGCCTCCGTTGAACAGCGCGGTGCGGCTCGTCGTGTCGGGCGCGGCGGCGGCGGGCTTGCCGGTCTTGGGGTCCTTGGCGGGCTCGGGCGCGGCGAGCAGGTCGAGCTTGGTGCCGTCGATCAACGCCTTGGCCACCTCGGCCGGCGACTTGGTGCCGAGCATCTTCTTCAGCACCGGGTGATCCGGCGAGAGATCTTCACGGATCTTCGTGAGCGACCAGGTGAGCTTGGTGATCTCGAGCTCCTTGTAGGTGGGGGCGTTCGAGAGCAGCTGGGCCTTGAGCTGCGGCATGCGGGAGTCGGTGAACTCCTTGAGGCGCTCCTGGTTCGGCTTGCCCGACTCGGCGGCGTATCGAACGAGGGTTCGGGCCTTGGTGAAGAGCTCGGAGTAGGGCCCGCCTTCGAGCGCCCCGTACTCCTTGCGCATCGCAGCGCCCTTGGCGGTGAGAGCGGCGATCTCGTCCCACACCTTGCCGAACTCCTTCTTGAGCTTCGGGTTGGCGTTCACCTTCTTGCGAAAGTCCGCTTCGTTCGCCGTCAGCTTGCCGAAGAAGGCGGGGTCGGCGAGCGAGGCGTGTCGGCCCTTGAGCGCCTTGAAGCCGTTCTCGACGTAGAAGAGCGTGTCGTTGGAGTGCCGCTTCTGCTCGGCGCCGCGGTTCTGGTACTCGGTGAGGAGCCCGCGGATCTCGCTCAAGCGATAGAGGCGGTTCGGGAGCCGGTTGTCGCGGTCGTCGACCAGCTGCGCGACGGTGAGGGTGCGCGAGGTGCCGCCCGGGTTTCCGGAGACGAAGGTGAGCTCGCCGTCCTTCGCGCCCGCGGCCGACCACTTGAAGTGGGTGTCGTTCTTCAGCGGCTTGCCGTCGGTGCCGTAGATGCGGAGGAACGTCATGTCCAAGTCGTAGCGGGGGAACATGAAGTTGTCGGGGTCGCCGCCGAAGAAGGCGATCGCGTCTTCGGGCGCCATCACCAGGCGCACGTCCTGGAAGCGGCGGTACTTGTACAAGTCGTAACGGCCGCCGCGGTAGAGGCTCACCACGTCGCAGCGGAACTCGTCGCTGGTGGCGCACTCCTTCTCGATCTTCGCGATCTCGGCCTTCTGGGTCTCGTTGAACTTGTCGTCGGCCACGCCCTTGGTCGCGTCCTGGAGGCGCTTGGTGACGTCGCTGATCTCGACGAGCTGGTTCATCTCCATCGCCGGGCACTTCGGCTCGTCGGCCATCGTCTTGGCGAAGAAGCCGTCGCGGTTGAAGTCCTTCTTCTGGAGCCCCGAGAGGTTCTCGATGCAGGTCCGCGCGCAGTGGTGATTCGTCATCACCAGGCCGTCGGAGGAGACGAGCGAGGCCGAGCAGCCACCCGCGATGCGCACCGAGGCCAGCCGCACCTGATCGAGCCACTCCTTGGTGGGCTCGAAGGCGTACTTCTTCTTCACCTCGGCGGTGGGGAAGTTGTTGAACGTCCACATGCCTTCGTCGGCGAGGGCAGGGAGGGCGACAAGGCTCGCGAGCGCGAGAGAGCGGAGCGTCATGGGGGTCTCCAGACGAAGCGGGGAAACGGCCCCTCGCCAATGCCCTCAGCCGCTGCCTCGGTCAAGGCCCGCGGCTGCGCGTTGACATCGTTTACATCGGCGCCGGCGCGTGGGCGTCGAGCCAGGCGAGCACGTCGTCGACGACCTTCTGGTTGCCCGGCTCGTGGAGGAGATCGTGGAAGAAGCCCTCGTAGCGCTCGAGCCGCTTGTCCTTGGTGGCGGCGTGATCGACCAGCGCCTGGCTGCCCTCGGGCGGGGTCACCTCGTCGGCGCTCCCGTGGAGACAGAGCAGGGGCACGTCGAGGCTCGAGGCGCGGGCCTCGATCGACTCGATCGAGCGAATCACCTCGGCCGCGGTGCGCGCGGGCGCCTTGCCGTCGAAGATGAGCGGGTCGGTCTTCATCGAGGCGACGATCGCCTGGTCGCGGCTGAACTTGTCGTCGTCGAGCTCGAACACCGCGAGCCTCGGCGCGATCGCGGAGAAGAACTTCACCGTGCCGATGACCGCGCCGGGTTCCTTGGCGTGGAGCGCGCCGGCGGAGGTGATGAGGCCGGCCGGCTTCGGGGTGAAGTCGAGCGCGTAGCGGGTGACGATGTTGCCGCCCATCGAGTGCCCGAAGACGAAGAGCGGCTTGTCGGGAAAATCGCGGCGCGCCTTCTGGACGACCAGATCGAAGTCCTTCAGGTACTCGTCGAACGACGCGATCCACACCCGGTCGCCCGCGCTGTCTCCGTGGCCGCGGTGATCGAGCGCCTGCACCGCATACCCTCGCCGCCCCAGCGCTTCGGCGAAGGCCGCGTACCGATCGGAGTAGTCCTTGAGGCCGTGGGCGATCACCACCACCCCTCGAACGGGCCCCGCGGCGGGTTTCCACGACTGGGTGAAGAGGTCGGTGCCGTCGTGTCCGGGCAGGCGCTGCTCGAGGTGCGCGATCTCGGCGGGCGGCGCAGGCGGCGCCTTTCGTTGACCGGCGAGGTAGTGCGGGCCGGCGCAGGCGTTTCCGAGGACGAGGACGGCCACGGCCAACGTCACGAAGAGGGCGAGCGCCGCGCGGGTCTTGGTCATCCTCCCAGCATCGCTCAGAACAACCAGTGGAGCACGCTGAAGACGCCGAGCGCGGCGAAGGCCGTCACGGTAGCGGCTCCGGCGATGAGGGCCATCGGGTGCTTGTCCACCTGGTGTGCACCCTCGTTGAGCATGCGCTTGGCGAAGGTGCGCTCGCAGTGCACCTCGACGCGGCCGTCGATCACCCGCTGGAGGCTCGTCACCATCTCACCGACGGAACCGAAACGCTTCGCGGGATCCTTCTCGAAGCCGCGCTGGAGGAACCAGGCGAGCTCGGCTGGAACCATCGGCTGGCTCGGGTGCTTCTTCATGCTGAAGAGATCGGGGGTGCGTTCCTGCACCGCGGTGAGGACTTCGCGGAGATCCTCCAGATCGTCGAGGTAGTGCTCGAGGAAGAGGAACTCGTGGAAGAGCACCGTCAGCGCGTAGATGTCGCAGCGCAGATCGATGCGATCATGCTCGCCGCGCGCTTGCTCGGGCGACATGTAGTGCGGGGTGCCCATGAGCGCGCCGGCGCGGGTCTCGAGCACGGTGCCTTCGCGGCTGTGATGCGTGTGATCGGGCGGGTGGGGCGCCTCCTTCGAGTGGACGTGGCGCGCGAGGCCCCAGTCCATCACGGTGACTTCTCCGAAGGGGCCCACCATGACGTTCGCCGGCTTGAGATCGCGGTGGATGAAGCCCTGTTGGTGCGCGTAGGCCATCGCGTTCAAGATGCTCATGAACACCTGGACGCGAACGTGGAACGGGAACCGATCGTGGGTGGCCGCGTCGCCCGCCTTGAGCCTGGCGATGATCGCTTCGAGGCTCTCGCCGCGAACGTGCTTCATCACGAAGTAGTAGCGGCCCGACTCGTCGACGCCGACGTCGTGAACGGGCACGATGTTCGGGTGCTCGAGCGCGCCGACGGTGCGGATCTCGTCGACGAAGCGCACCACCATGCCGAGATCGTCTTGCTGCTTGAGCCGCTTGATCGCGACCGTGCGCTCGATGTCGTGATCCTTCGCGAGCACCACCTCGCCCATTCCGCCGACGCCGAGCGAGCCGAGTTCTTCGAAGCGCAACCGTGGGTCGGCGCGCGGAACCGGCACCTCGCCCTTCCATTCGAGGCGCGGCAACACGGTCGAGCGGCGAGCCTGCTGGGCGACCGTCGGCTTCTCATGAACGGAGGAGGGACGAATCAGCGTGTCCGGCGTCGAGGCGGGGAGGGTGTCGCGGTCGGACATGTTGGCGGAGATCATCGCAGGGCATGGATGCCCCCGCCCCGATTTCGTCTCAGCGGAATTCCAGGTCGTACCGGCTCCCACCTCGCCCATCGGCGAGTGGGGGTCAGTGCGTCTTGGCGATCAAGGTGTCGATGGCCGCGGGATCCTTGGCGCGCAGTTGCGCGAGGAGCACCTTGGTCTCGGGCGCGTTGATCACGAGCACGGCATCGCTGGCGGCCTGGCGAAGGTGGCCCTGCGACTCGGCGTAGAGCTTCACCAGGGCGCTGGCGGCGAGCTGACGAATCGCGGGGATCTCGTTCTTCGCGGGCGTGCCTCCTGAGGTCTCGAGTGCCCACTCATTCCCAACCCGTGAGAGGCCCTTCACCAAGGCGAGCCGTTCGGAGTCGGTCGAGGCGAGCGCGAGCTGGCGCGCGAGGAAGCCGGCGACGGCGGTGCGGCGGCAGCTCCCCATTCCGGCGAACACGGCTTCCCGAGCGGCGCCTTCACGCTTCGACGCCGCGGCGATCAGCGCGGTCGCGGCTCCGTCGGTGCCGAGCCGGCCGAGCCCATCGGCGGCCGAGCGAATCACCTCGGGCTCGGTGGCGGCCTCGAGCGCGGCCATCAGCACCGGCTCGGTGGCGAGCACCCGGCGATCACCGAGCGACTCGAGCAACCCGGTCTGCCAGGCGATCACGGCCGTACGCGGCGCCTCGGGAGCGACGGCCGCGGTCGAGACGATCGCCTCGACCAGCGCCCAGGTGGCCTCGGGCACCGAGTTGAGGAGCGTGGTGAGGGGCGCGAACCGGCCCCGCTTCTTCGCGTCGATGACGGTGAGATCGCGCTGGATCTTCGCCACCTGCTCGAACGCCGCGGGCTGCGCCTTCTTGGCGAGCGCCACCTGCTTCTCGATCTTCGCGGCGTCGGCAGGAGCCAACTTCACCTCGAGCGCTCCACCGGCGAGCGCGACCTGGGCCGTCACCACCATCGTCAACGTGAGCATCTTCACGGCGTCACCTCCCACCACTTCGTCGACGGAATGCTGCGGAAGGCATTCGTCCCACAGTGCACCTCACCGGCCATGCGGTGGTACAGGTTCCAGTCATCGAGCCAGAGCACGGTGTAGCCGAACGGCGCGACCGCCTGCTCGAGGTGGGTCTTGAAGAGATCCTTCCCGCCAATCACCGGCCCGTGCGGGTCGGGGACGACGAGGTTGTGATCGTCGAGCACGAACAGGTTCACCGTGCCCGGCTGGTGGGCGAGCGAGGTGCCCTGCACGTCTTCGTGGAGGAAGGGCACCTTGATGATCTCGGCGTCGGTGATGCCAGTCTCACGCTTCACGATCGCGAGCTGCTCGTCGACCTTCACCGCGGCTTCGGCGCTCGCCATCATCACCGCCGTGTTGTTCAGCAGCGCCTGGATCGTCGTGTCGGCGGAGGTCTCGTTGCCGTTGTCGTCCATCCACTTCTGGCCGACGAAGAGGTGGACCCCGCCGTTGCCTTTGCCGACCTCGTCCTGGAGCATCTGGCGGGCGAGCCGGGCGTCGTTCACGAGGAGAATCCACCCACGTGGCGAGCTCGCCTTGAGGAACGACATCGTCTCGTCGACGTGGCCGACGAGGAGCCAGGAGGTGTCGATGGTCACCTCGGGGCCCTGGTACTTCTGCGACTCCGTCATGCCCATGAAGCTCTGATCGGGCGCGAAGCCGGGAATCGAGCCGCGAATCACCCGGCCCAGCGGCCAGGTCTTCGCGCCGAGGGAGTAGGGCGGAATCGTCTCGAAGTTTCCGAAGCTGTTGAGTGACTGGCTCTCGTCGGGGCTCGTCATGTCGATCTGCTGAACGCCCGCCGCGTCTTTGCCACGGAAGAGGCTGAAGACGATGCGCCCGGCCTGACGCATGCCGCGCGAAGTGAAGCTCGTCTGCTCGATGTTCGCCGAGCGGAAGAACACCTTCATCACGTGCTGAGCGCCGTTCGTGCCCGGCATCGAGGCGTAGCCGGTCTCGAAGTAGTCCTGGGTCCACTGATCGAACACGGTGGGGCTGATCAGGTTGGAGTTCGGGCGCGCCGTCATCAGGTGGGCGCGAAGGGCGGCGACGAAGACGCGCGAGTCGGGGTCGAGGACGGTCGGCGTGCGTGGGTCGTTCGGCATGCTCGAGACGTAGGCGGTCTCGACGGGCAGGGTGTGGAAGAAGGTCAGCACCGGCGCGACCCGCAGCTTCACCACGTCGTCGTAGGTGCCGGGCACGTAGTACGCCTGCTGCGGCACGGTGACGCGCATCGTGACGGTGACGAAGCCGTCCCACTGCTGGTTGCGGGTGATGTCGCGGCCCTCGAGGCCGTAGGTGGCTCCCTGGGTGAGATCGCCGAGCGGGAGCGGCTTGCTGAGATCGATCGCCTCCCAGCCCGTCGCGAGCTTGCGGAAGAGGCGCACCTTGTCGTCTGCGTCGACGACGAACTGGGCGGTGGTGCCCATCGGCGCTTGCGGCCAGGCGATCAGCTCGAGCGGCGCGAGGTCCTGCTCGTCGTCGGCGCCGTTCACCACTTCGTCGGTGGCGTCGTTGCAGTTGGGGAGCTGCTCGTCGGAGAGCTGCCGGCCCTGCGCGTCGGTCGCCTTGCAGCGAGCGGCGTCGTCGTCGATGTTGGCGAGGAAGATCGCTCCGTGCTGCGCGTCCCAGGTGTCTTCCTTGTCGTCGTCGGCGGCGTCGAGATCGATGATCCCGTTGCGGTTCACGTCGGCCCTCAGATCGATGCTGGGCGTCGCGGGATCGATTCGCACCGGCAGCGTCGACCCTTCGAGCGTCGCCTTCGGCTTCTCACACCCAAGCCCCACCACCACGACCACTGCCACCAACCACGATCGAGACGTCATCACTGCTCCGTTTCGGCCCGCGCGTGGCGAGCCCGGCCCATCAAGCGGCGCAGGGCGTAGCCCAGGTGCGTTCGTGCGCTCAAGCGGGGGCATCGACGCAGCTCAGCACGCCGTGTCATTCGGACTCGGAGCGCTCCGGGCTACGGCGTCTCGGGAGCGGCGGCTCCGGGCCGTTCGCTCAGCTTCACTGCCGTCATGACGCCGCCGTCTGGAGGAATCGCGCGCACCGCCCCGAACGGATCGACGCACTCGTCGTCGTAGTTGACGTGCTCGACGCCTGGGGCTGCCGCGAGGAACGTCGTCTCGCCGTCATGGGAGCAGACCAGCACCTTCATCGGCGTTCGGGCCGCGGTGTTCCACTTCGAGTTCGAGCACTCCTCGCGGGTCGGGGCGCGAACGCGGCGCGCAGCGAGCGGGGCCACTGGAAGAGTGCGCATGGTGCAGCGCAGCTCGAGCGGTTCCTCGCGCGTCGGGGTGTGGAGGCGAAAGACGCCGCTCTGGCTCGCGGAGCCCTCCCACCGCGTCGAGCCCATGCAGATCCACCCAGGCTCGGGCTGCTCGTCGGTCGCTCGGCCGTTGACCTTCGGGGACGAGAGCTCCTCGATCACCAGGGTCGCTGTGGTGCCGGTGCGGCCGAGCCGCCACCTCGAGAGGCGCGAGGGGCCAGGGAAGATGCCAGTGCTGAGGTGCCGCCCGAACCACACCTCTTTCCCCAAGCGGGGTGGCTCGGTGCAGTCGGGCGGGGCCGGCGGCGCGATCGCGGCTGCTGCCGAAGCTCGCAGCGGGCCGCCCTCGACCCGAAGCAGCTCGGCCTGGGGCGCGGTGCCGCTGCCGTACAGGAGAAAGGTGGGGTGGGCGCAGTCGACGACGAAGGCGCGCGCGAAGGCGACGCCCGGCTTCTGGGAGAGGCTCGTCAGCGCGCGCTTCACCTCCCCGAGTGCGTCGGCGTGCTCGAAGGGCGTGAGGACGACGAACGGCGCCTCGCCCTGGCCGGCTTCGGCGAGCAGCTGTCCTGCCGGGCAGCTCGGGGCGTCGTCGAGGAGCCCCCGGGCGAGCTCGATCACCTCGCTCGACGTCTTTCCAGCGCAGGTGCGTTCGACCGTCATCGAGGCGACGAGTGCGGGGCCGTCTCGTTGCACGCGCGCGGAGCGCCGTTCCTGGCACGGGGTTGTGTCCCCCGCGCACCACCTCGCCTCGGCGCTCTGCTTCCACGAGCACGCTGCGGCCCGACAGTCGTGTTCATCGAGGCACTGCCCGCAGTTCGAGCGCGAACAGGGGCCGGGGCAGGCCTCGCGGTAGCAGAAGGTGTCTTGGAGATCGCAGTTCGCGGTGCACTCGCCCTCGCCGATGCCCTGCCAGGTGCGGCCTTGGGCCAGACATCGGCGGCAGCTCTCGTCGCGCGCGGTCGTCGAGCCGATCGTCTCTCGGTGGCAGCCGAGCCCGAGCAACGAGAGCGTGACCACGAGCGCGCGCATGGGTGCGAGCGTCTACCATGACCGAGAACTGGGTTGTCGCGACGTCGCGACAACTTTGTGCGACGTCGCGACAGATGGCCTCGAACGGTGTGCGCCGACGCGAACGTGCGACGTGCTTCGAGTTCCCCTTCGATGATCCCCGACGAAACGTGAAGCTCGTCGAGGCCTGGCGCAAAGGCCCCACGAAGATTCGCGAGGCGCTCGAGCCCCGCTCAGCGCGACTTCGTGCGACGAGCGCGCCCGCCTGCCGACGTCATTGGCGGTACGGTCTCGAGGAATCGGCTGAAGCGCCCCACCAGTT
The DNA here is from genome assembly GCA_052034585.1 of Myxococcota bacterium. Classification (GTDB taxonomy): domain Bacteria; phylum Myxococcota; class Myxococcia; order Myxococcales; family Myxococcaceae; genus Xiheimicrobium. The sequence goes on along the minus strand of JBPOIJ010000110.1, from coordinate 5,732 downwards.
CCCAGAAGTGCCGAATGGCCTCTTCGCCAGCAGGGGTCAGCGCCGTTCCGCCGCCGCCTTTGCCACCAGTCGCGCGCGAAACGAGAGGCGTCGGCGCGAGGCGATTCATGTCTTCGACCAGCTTCCAGGCGTGGCGGTAGCCCATGCCCATCGACTTGGCCGCGGCGATGATCGACCCGTCGCTCCGGATTCGCTCGAGCAACACGATGCGACCCCACGCGAGGTACGTCTCGCCGTCCTTCTCGAGCCAGATGCGCCCGGCCACCCGGTAGCCAGCGGTGGTCTTCCCCTGCGCCAGTGCAGGTTCTCGCCCATGCGGTCGTTCGGTCTTCAGTGTTCTTCCCATGGCCCGCGAACCGTAGCGCTCGGCGCGCCGCCCCGCATTCCGCTTGTGGGCTGGCGTTGTTCCCGTATAGACACAGCGACGCTATTCCCTTGATGACATAACGAACCCAGAGGCCCCATGCGTTCACGAATCCTCTCACTCGCGCTTTTCGTCCTGACGGGCTGCGGCGCAGGGCCGGCCTCGATGGTCGACTCGGGCGCTCCCGAGGGCGATGCCGGGGTCGCTGACGCTGGTGTGGACGCGGGCTCGGGGCTCGTCGTGTCCGTCGTCTCTGGCCCCAACACCCGCACCGTCGACCTCGCGACGCTGAGCACCCATTCATTGGGCGTGAAGACGGTGGTGGGCCTCGACGCCGTCGTGCACGCGACCTTCCCCGAGCGACAGGGCACGGCCTTCAGGGTGAACTTCAAGGCGTCGGACAATTTCGACCCGGCGAGCAAAGGTGGCTGCGCGCCGCTGCTCCCGCTCGCGGAGAGCCTGCTGCCTCGTGGAGGCATCGACCCGCTCACTCGCAACCTCGCCTGGGACGACACCCTCGGCTACCCGGGCTGCCTCTACGTGCACGACTGCACGACCCTCACGCTCGTCCCGTGACGGTTCGGCTCCTCGCTCTGGCGTGGCTGGCCGGGAGCGTCGCTTCGGCGCAGGAGGCTCCGCGCCCATTCGAGACGACCGTCAGGGCGCAGAGACCGGCCCCAGGCCAAGCCGAGATCGGGCCGGCTGCCCTGCGCGAGACGGGCTCGCAGACCGCCATCGATGCAATGGAATGGGACTCCGCCCTGGTGTCCTCCACGGGCGCTCGCGGCGAGCGCATCTTCACCTTGCGTGGCTTCGATCAACGACAGATCGCAGTGCTGCTCGACGGCGCGCCCTTCGAGTTGCCGTACGACGGGCAGCTCGATCTGGCGATGGTGCCGGCGGCTCTCATCGAGCGCGTCGAGCTGCTCAAGGGCCCAGGCACCGTGGCGGTAGGGCCCAACGGGCTTGGCGGAGCCGTCAACATCGTCACCCGACGAGCGGGCGCTGGGCCGCTGGCGCGGGTCTGGGGAGAGACCAACCCGGCGGCCACCCGTGAGATTCGCCTCGAGCACTCGCGCAATCTGGGCGCGCTCGCCTGGACGGTGAGTGGCGGGCACCTCGAGCAAGCAGCCTGGCCGTTGAGCGCAACCTTCGTTCCCACTCCCTACGAGACAGGGCCGTTGCGCGCGAACAGCGACAAGACGCTGAACCACGTGGCCCTCGCGGCGTCGGTGCGCCTCACTCCGAAGCAGGAACTCACGGCGACCGCGTGGATTTTCGATGGGAACCGCGGAATGCCGCCCAGCACCACCGACGATCGACCACGCTACTGGCGCTTCTCGGTGTGGCGCGCCTTGAACGCGCAGCTGGCGCACCGGGTGGAGCTGAGCGAGCGGGCGAGCGTCGACACGATGCTGTGGACCCGGGAGTTCGACAACCTGCTCGACAGTTACGACAACGCGCTCTACCAGTCGCAAGTCACGCCGCGCGCCTTCTCGTCCTGGTACCACGACCCAGTCGTCGGCCTGCGCGCGCGCGCGCGGCTGAGGGTCGACGCGCCGTGGGGCCCGATTCACCTCCGCCTGTGGGCCGGCGGGCAATGGGAGGGCCACACCTCGACGACGACTCAGCAGAGCGCTCCTGAGAACTACCAACGTCTCACCGGCACCCTCGTCCCCGAGGCTGAGACGACGTTCGGCGGGCGGTTCACGCTGCAGCTCGCCTTGCAGGGAGACCTCGAGGTGCCGCTGAAGCTGCCTGCGGTCGAGGCCGGCACTGCCCTCGGGCCCCGCGCCACGCTGAGCTGGCGCCCCCGCAGCGGCCTCTCGCTGGCCGTGAGTGGCGCACGAACCAGTCGCTTTGCGGGGCTCAAGGAGCGCTTCTCCTCTGGCCTGGGCGTGCGTGAGCCCAACCCAGCCCTCGGGCCGGAGGCCGCGTGGGCCGCGACTGCGGAGCTGCGCTGGTCTGTGGTGGAGCCGCTCGAACTCCTGCTCCTCGGGAGTCACAGCGCGGTGGACGGGCTCATCGCACCGGTGACGCTTCCGAGCGGGCTGTCCCAACTCCAGAACCTCGCGCACGCGCAGCTGAGCAGCCTCGAGGGGAAGGTGGCGTTCCACCCGGTGCGGACGCTTCGACTCGAAGTCGGAGTGCAAGGCCTACGAGCCGTTCAGCTGACTGACGGAGCGCCCATTCCGCTCGACTACCGCGCGCCGCTTCAGGCGGTCGTCGAAGTGCGCTGGGCACCACTCCCCGCGCTCCTCGTCTGGGCCGGCGTGAAGGCCTCGGGCGCTCGGCCATTCTTCAACCCCGACACCAGGAGAGAAGACGCGCTCCCTGGCTTCGCCGACGTCTCGCTGCGCCTCGAGGGCCGACCGATTCCAACCGTCGCCGCCTGGCTTCGCGCCACCAACCTCTTCGACTCCCCCATCGAAAGCCAGTACGGCTTCCCCCGACCGGGACGCCAGCTGCTCCTCGGCGCGTCGGTGGAGCTCGACCAACCCACAGGAGAAGTCCCATGACTGCATTGCTCGCCGTGTTCATGTTGGCTGCTGCTCCGGACGCAGGAGTGCCCCTGACCCTCAAAGTCGAGGGCGAGCTCATCAAGAGCGCCTCGCTCACCGTGGAGGAGCTCCGCGAGCTCGGCGCCGTCACCGTCGATTGGGTCGACACGCGCGCGGCGGCAGAGTGCGCGGCACCAGCGCAGAAGAGCGACGCGGGCTGCGGCCACCAGGTGACGGGCGTGCGCCTCGACCGAATGCTCCTTCGGCTTGGCTTTTCGGAGGGGCCGATCGGGCCTCAAGCGAACCCCAAGCAGAAGCACCAGGGTCTTCGCAGCGTCGTCATCGCCTCGGCTGCCGACGGCTTCGAGGCGGTGTTCAGCGTCGGCGAGCTGCTCGAGACCCTCGGCGCCACCAACGCGCTCCTCGTCTGGGAGATGGACGGAAAGCCGCTCCCCGCGCGCCTGGGTCCGTTCCGCATCCTCGTGCTCACCGACAAGGGCGCGTCGCGATCGATTCATCAGGTGACTCGGCTGCGCGTCGTCGACCTCAAGGCGAAGTAGCGACGGCGCTCGCGCGCGCTTTCAGCGGCAGGGCGACTACAGTCGACGGCCCGTCACTCCGACGGGCTCAGGTGGGGACTCATGGCAACCAAACGTACGACCGCGGCCGTCACCGTGAAGGTGGACGCGTCGCTCAAGAAGCTGTGGATCGAGACGAACGCGCGGCTCACGAAGGCGACCGCCGAGGGCGCTTCCTCGTGGGATCAACGCTACGAAGCCGTCATCGACATCGTCGAGCACGAGCCGCCGCTCTACCTCGCCGGGGGCTTCGCCACCGAAGCCGACTTCATCAAGGCCGTGCTGAACGAAAACCGGCCGGCGGTCTACCGGAACATGCGGGTGGCGAAGTACGCCACGGCGAAGGAGATCGAGACCTTCGGCGCCTCGCGGCTCGACGCTGCGATCACCTTCATCGAGGCGAAGAATGGCGGGCCGCTCAAGGGCCGAACGCCGATCGACTTCTCGACCATGCGCTTCCCGGTCGACGGCGGGAACAAGCGGCTCGCTGAGCTCACCGTGCAGGATCTCCGCGGTGCGATCGCGAAGCTGAAGGGGCGGGCGAAGACCTCGACGAAGGCGTCTCCTCAGGCGAGCGCCATCAGCGCGCTGCTCTCGAAGGCGAAGCTCGGCGGCGTCTTTGTCGACGTTCGGCGAAACGAGCTGGTCCTTCGCGTCCCGCTCGACTCGGTCGCCGCCGTCGGCAAGGCCCTCGCCGGGTATCGAGCGCCAGGCTGAGAACAGGGTTGTCGCGACGTCGCGACAACATTGTCCGACGTCGCGACACGGCGCCGAGGCCGTGAAGCGCCCGAATTCGCGATGGTGTTCGGCAATTCGTCTCGACCATTCGTCCAAGACCATGCCCTCGCTCATTTGGAGGTCATGCACTTCAGGACCCTCATCCTTTCCGCTGCGCTCCTTGGCTGCACCACCGAACCAGACTCGATGGCGCGATCGTCGTCGCTCGCGCTGTCTTTCGCGGGAGGCGCCGTTCACCTCGACGTCGGAGAGACCGCGCAGCTGCAGGTCAACCCCGTCGATGGCGCAGGTCAGCCCTTCCCCGGGGTGCTCTCGGTGGTGTGGTCGACCTCGAACTCCACGGTGCTCGGCGTCACGCCTAGTGGCGTCGTCAGCGCCCTCGCCGCCGGGAACGCGACCGTCACCGCGCGCGCGACGCGCCTCGACACGGGAGCCGTCGCCTCCGCTTCGGCGCAAGTCTCGATCGGCACCACGATGACTCGAGACACCACTCCGCCTTCCGCGCCATCGAACCTCGCTGCCACCGCGTCGACGACCTCGGTGACGCTGACCTGGGCCGCATCGACCGACAACGTGGGCGTCGCCCGCTACCAGGTCTTTCGAAACGGCTCGAACGTCGCCTCGACGACACAGCTGACCTGGGTCGATACCGGCCTGACGCCGTCCACGAGCTTCGACTACTGGGTCGTCGCGGTGGACGCGGCAGGGCTCGTCAGCGCACCGAGCGCGACCCTGCGAGCCACCACCCAGGCGGTGCCGCCGCCAGTCTCCGGGCTCATCGGCGCGTGGGGGCTCAATGAAACGTCGGGAACGGTCGTCGGCGATCTGAGCGGAAACGGGCTCGATGGCGTCATGTCGGGCGCGCAGTGGTCGGCGGGCAGACACGAGGGCGCGCTCACCTTCCCCGGCTCGGGCCAGGTCTCCTTCGGCGACGTCAACCGCATCGACGGGCTCACCAACGTCACCGTGTCGGCGTGGCTCAAGACGACGGCGACCGGCGAGAAGCACGCGGTGGACAAGTCGAAGTGCGACGGCACCGGCGTCTTCGAGTTGGGAACGAGCTCGTTCACCGAGGGGCGCGCGACCTTCCTCCTCTACAAGCCCGGCGGCGCCTACGTCTTCGTCGAGAGCGCGCAGGGCGTGACGGACGGGCAGTGGCACTTCGTCGCCGCGACCTTCGATGGCACCGCGCTTCGCCTGTACGTCGATGGAGTCCTCTCGGGCACGCAGACGACGACGGCGTTCACGCTCGCCTCGACGGCCGATCTGCTCGAGCTCGGTGGGCGCTGCAACGGCAACCCCTACGGGTGGAATGGGTCGATCGATGGCGTTCGGGTCTATTCGCGAGCCCGGTCCGCGACCGAGATTGCCGCCGATTTCGCCGCGCCGCTCACGGGCGTTCTCTCGAGCGGCGCGGGTGGAGGCTCGGCCGGCGGAGGCACGGCTGGCGGCGTCGCAGGAGGTGGGGCAGCGGGAGGTGGCGCAGCGGGAGGTGGCGTCGTCGGCGGTGGAGGCGCTGGCTTCTACACGACTCCTTTCTCCGCCAATGAA
>JBPOIJ010000075.1:0-71005 GCA_052034585.1 Myxococcota bacterium | reverse complement strand
ACCAGGCCCAGCTCCTTCTTGAGCTCCAGCTCGGCGCGCGCATGATCGAGGTCTCGCTGGGTGTCGATCTCGGTCACCTTGAGCTCGGTGAGCTTCTCCAACATGCGGTTGAACGAACGCGCGAGCGAGCCGAGCTCATCGGTGCCCAGGTCGGGCGCGCGCACCTCGAGCTGGCCGCTCTCCGCGCGCTGCATCACCCGCGACAGCCGCTTGAGCTTGAGGGTGAGCAGCCACCTGAGCGACAGCGCCACCGCCGCCGCGAGGATGAGGGTGAACGCGAGCACGCTCCAGAGCGCGGAGGCGAAGACCTGCTGCACCTGCTTGCGGAGCGCGGGCTCTTCGACCGTCAGCTGCAGCACGCCCGAACGGAGCGTCGAGTCACCGGTGTGGCAGCCGCCGCACGACACGCCACCGAGGGGGTAGACGACCTCTCCACCGCCGCCGCTGCCGAAGGGCCAGAGAAACGAGGGCGCGGCGAAGTTGGCGCGGCTCTCCTTCACCTCCAGCAACCGCGCCGAGTCGCCGAAGGCCTTGTCCTCTTCCTCGATGCGCCGCGACCACCGCACCGTGCCCTTCGAGTCGACCACCCGAATGTCGCTCGCGACCTGCAGGGCCGACCAGTTGCTGCGGACGATCGCGGTGACGCTCCGGTGGGCGACGCGCGCGGTGGTGCCAGGTGGTGTCTTGTCGACGGTGCCGAAGTTGGTGGCGATGAACTCGGCGAGCCCGAGCGCCTGTTCCCGGCTCTGGTTCCGCACTGCGAGATCGGTCTGCCGCCACACCAGCCCCGTTCCCATCAGCGCGACGAGCGCGGTCGGCAGGGCGATGGCGACGAACAGCTTGCGGCCGATCGAGTTCACGGGGGCTGCTTCACCACGAAGGTGCCGGGCTTGTCTTCTCCTTCGGCGCGGGCCTCCCCGGAGAAATGGAGCGCGTGACAGTGGGATTGTAGGGTGTGGTCGTGGTCGAACTCCTCCGCTCCCGTGTGCTCGCGGCGCCGCATGGCTTTCCGACTCGCCAGGGCGGCGTCTCCACTGGCGCCTTCGCCTCGCTCAACGCCTCGACGACGGTGGGTGATCAGCCGGAGCACGTCGAGGAGAACCTGCGCCGGCTCGGGCAGGCGCTCGGCGCGCAGCCTGATCAGGTGATCACCGTTCACCAGGTGCACGGCACGGTCGTGATGGATGCGGTGAAGGCAGGGCAGGGCGTGCTCGGCGAAGCGGACGGGCTGGTGACGTCGACGCCGGGGCTGGTCGTGGGCGTGAAGACGGCCGACTGTCTGCCAATCCTCCTCGAGGATCGCCGGAGCGGGCGGGTGGCGGCAGTGCATGCGGGGTGGCGCGGGGTGATCGGAGAGATCGTCGTGCGGGCCATCGAGGTGATGCGGCGCCAGGGCACGCGCGTCGAGGATCTCCACCTCGCCTGCGGTCCCGCCATCCAGGCGTGCTGCTTCGAGGTCGACGGCGATCTCCCCGAGCGCTTCCTCGCCGCCTTCGGAGCGGACGTGATTCGCGCGGTCCCCGGGAAGGCGAAGGTGCACCTCGATCTCGGCGTGGCGGTGCGTCGGTCGGTCGAGCGCGCCGGCGTGCCCCCTGCGCAGATCGACGTGTTGCCCGAGTGCACCCGCTGCGACGACCGCTTCTTCTCCCACCGCCGTGATCAGGGCGTCACTGGCCGACACCTCTCGGTGATCAAATGTGAGCCTCCGACTGGCCGGTGAGCCACAGCGCTGTAGCACTGTGGCTCTCGGACCATTTCTTGACCCCCTCGGAGAGCGCTCCGTACACTTTGACCGTCATTCGACTCCTCCTCGCCAGCACGTCGGTGGCCCTCGCGGCCTGCGCGACTGATCAGGTCTCACGCGCCGAGCACAACGAGCTCCTGGCGTCGGTGCGTGCGCTCAGAGCGGAGAACGCCCGCCTCGAGACGCGCCTCGATCGCATGGAGGCCGAGCTCAAGGCGAAGGCTCCGTCACCCCAACGCGTCGAGCAGCGGCCCACCTCGAGTGGTTCGGTGAGCACGACCGCACCTGCGCCGACGGAAGAGGTCCCGGCGCTCACCGTCGTGAAGCTCCGCCCCAAGAGGGAAGCCCCACCGAAGATCGCCACCGAGGTCGAGGTCGTCGAACCTCTCCCGACCGTCATCACCAACCTCTCCGCCGACGATCCCGCCGTGGAGCCCGACACCACCGAGCTCGCCGCCATCGATCAACAGTACCTCTCGGGCGTCGACGCGCTGAAGACCGGCAACGCCGACGGCGGCATCGCCCAGCTCAAGCAGTTCGCCCGCGATTGGCCCAAACACGCCAAGGCCGACAACGCCCTGTTCTATGCCGCCCTGGGGCTCATGGCGGCGCGCGAGTACAAGGACGCCGAGCAGCTGCTCGAGCAGGAAGTGCAGAGCTACCCCGCCGGAGATGCCACCATCGACTCCATGCTCAAGCTCGCCGAGTGCCGCGCTCGCTTGAACCGCCAGGCCGACGCGCGCGCCACCTGGGAAAAGATCATCGCGCGGTACCCCGGCACCACTGCAGCCACCACCGCGCAAGCTCGCCTCGCCTCCGCTTCACAGAAGGAATGAACCCATGCGTCACCTGATCATCTGCCTCGCGGTCGTCGGCCTCTCCACTGCCGCAGTCGCCCAGGAGGAGGACGAGGCCACCGGCGGTCCACCCGAGGGCTCGGCCACTGTCAGCCCATCGAAGGAGAAGGGCGGCGAGGCCCCCAACGCCTCCCACACCGTCGAGCGAGGCGACACGCTCTGGGACCTGTCCCGCAAGTACCTGGGCTCGCCGTGGTACTGGCCGAAGGTCTGGTCGTACAACCCCGACATCGCCAACCCGCACTGGATCTACCCAGGCAACATGGTGCGCTTCTACGGCGCCGACGAGCAGCCGACCCAGGTCGAGGTGGGCACCGAGATCCCCGACGTCGAAGAAGGCTCGATGGTCGACGAGGGCGAAGGCGTGATCAAGGCGGGCGAGATCGGCTACCGCCCGAAGAACTCCGTCACCGTTCCGCTCAACGCCTTCGTCACCAGCAAGGAACTCGAGACCACCGCGACGATCGTCGGCTCCTTCGCCGAGCAGGAGATGATCACCTTCCCCTTCACGGTCTACGTCGACGTCTCGGGCAAGAAGAGCCTCAAGGTGGGTGACAACACCGTCATCTATCGAGAGGGCGGAGAGGTCGTTCATCCCAAGACGAACGCCTTCATCGGCTACATGACCCGAATCGTCGCCGAGGGTCGCGTGCTCGCCGTCGACACCAAGAAGAACATCGCGACGATGGCGATCACCAACAGCATCGACGAGGTCCATCGCGGTGACGCAGTGAGCCCGGCGGGTGAGTCGGTCGTGCGAACCGTCGCCCCGCGCGCCAACGACAAGGAGATCAAGGGCGCCACCCTGGTGAAGACCGCCAAGCGCTACACCGCGATGCAGAGCGAGAGCTTCTTGGTGATCCTCGACAAGGGCGCCGACGACGGAGTGAAGCCCGGCAACACCTTCACCTTCTTCCGCTCGGGCGACACTTCGCAGGTCGCGAAGCACTTCTCGCCCCAGGACAACGATCCCGCCTTCCCGAGAGAGCCGGTCGGCATGTGCATGGTGATCGACGTGAAGTCGAAGGCGTCGACCTGTCTGCTGATGCGCACCTTGCGTGAACTGTTGCCGGGTGACGAAGCCGACATGCTCCCGACCTCTGCGCGCACCGCCTCTCGCTCGTTGTAAGTGGCTGGAAAGACGCCCGAATGCCGGGCGCCGTGCCGAGTGTCAGCCCGACCTGATAGGGTGTTCAGTATCAGGAGGCTGCCATGCTTCGGTGTCTGCGGGTGCGCAATTTCGGAGTGATCGAAGAGGTCGACGTCGAGCTCGGCGCGGGGCTCACGGTGATGACGGGCGAGACGGGAGCGGGGAAGTCCATGCTCCTCGACGCGCTCATGTTGTTGGCGGGTGGACGCGCCGACACGGCGGTGCTGCGGGCGGGCTGCGACGAGGCGTCGGTGGAAGGGGTCTTCGTCTCCGGGCGCGAGCTGCGCGATCGGCTCGAGGCGCGCGGCATCGAGAGTGACGGTGACGAGGTGCTGGTTCGGCGCACCGTCAGCACGCAGGGTCGAGGCCGAGTGTGGGTGAACGGCAACCTGGTGACCGTGAGTGTCCTCGAGCAGCTGATGCACGGCCTCATCGATCTCGCGGGGCAGCTCGAGCACGCGACGCTCTTCGACGAGGAGAACCACCGCGCGCTCGTCGATCGGTTCGGTGCCCTCGATCGGAGCGGTGGCCCGCGCGAGCACTACGACGACGCCTGGGCCGCCCGCCACGCCGCGCTCCGCCAGCTCGAGGCGCTGGGAGGCGACGAGCGAGAGGTTCAAGCGCGGGCGGGCTTCCTGGAGTTCCAGGTGAAGGAGCTCGAGGCGGCGGCGGTGCAAGCAGGAGAAGAGGAACGGCTCGAGCTCGAGCGTCGCAAGCTGAGCTCGACGGCACGGCTCGAGGGGCTGGCGAGCGTCGCCGACGATCTCCTCTCGACCCGCGAGGTGAACGCGGGCGATCTCGTGCGCGAGGCGGTGCAGCGGCTCGGAGAGATGGAGAAGCTCGACCCCACCTCCAAGCCGATTCGGGAGCGGGTGGCCGCTGCGTTGGTCGAGCTCGACGAGTCGGCCCGGCTGATCTCGCGCTACCTCGGCCAGCTCGATCGAAACCCTGGGCGGCTCCGTGAGGTGGAGGAGCGGCTCGAGATCATTCGCTCCCTCAGCAGGAAACACCTGGTCGGCGCCGACGAGCTTCCCGCGCGCTTGGAGGCGCTCGTTGGCGAGCTCGATCAGCTCCGCCGTCGCGGCGAGCTGCGCGCGGTCGCCCTCGAGCAGCTCACCGAACGCGATCGGCTGCTGAAGTCGGCGGCGCTCGTGCTCGGCCAGGCCCGCGCCGACGCGGCGAGCGCCCTGGAGAAGAAGGTGGGCGACTGCCTCGGGCGGTTGGCGCTCCGCAGCGCGCGGTTCTCCGTCGAGCGGACGAGCGTCGAGCCGGGCCCGAGCGGCGCCGACGGGGTGCGGTTCCTCTTCTCGGCGAACCCAGGCGAGCCTCCTCGCCCCTTGTCGAAGGTCGCCTCGGGCGGAGAAGCGTCGCGGGTGATGCTCGCCATCAAGGCCGTCCTCGCCGCGAACGAACGGGTCGCGGTGTCGGTGCTCGACGAGGTCGACACTGGCGTCGGAGGCGCCGTCGCAGACGTGGTCGGCCGCCTGATCAAGGATCTGAGCGCTCACCGGCAGGTGCTCTGCATCACCCACCTCCCGCAGGTCGCCGCGCACGCCGAACGTCACCTCCGCATCGAGAAGCGCCGGGTGGGGAGCCGGGTTCAGTCGTCGGTTCAGGCCCTCGCGACCCTCGAGGCCCGATCCGAAGAACTCGCCCGCATGCTGTCGGGGGTCGAGGTCTCGAAGGAGGCTCGCGCGGCGGCGCACGTGCTGCTCACCTCGGCCGCGAAACCCGAAGCACCGCGCGCGGCCCGACGCAAGCCTCATGTTCGGTCGAACGTCGAACGGCGCACTGCGTGAATTTGCTTCCTTGCCGCACTCGTTTCGGCCGCTTAACCTGCGCCGCGTGTCGAAGACCGCTGGCGTGCGATTGAAGGCGTTGTCGGCCGGACTCACCGATGTCGGCCGCAAACGATCTCACAACGAGGACAGCTACCTCATCGACGAGGAACTGCAGCTCTTCGTCGTCGCCGACGGCATGGGTGGCCACGCTGGCGGCGGCACCGCGAGCCGAATCGCGGTCGAGACGATCGACAAAGAGCTCCGCGTCGTTCGCAACTCGCCCACCAGTCCGTTCAAGGCGCAGACCGCGCTCCAGGACTCGCCGCTCCCCGATTTCCTCCGCGCGGCCGTCGAGAAGGCCTGCTTCGAGATCTATCGCGCCGCGCAGGAAGACCCCCGGCTGGCCGGCATGGGCACCACCGTGATCAGCCTGTGCGTTCAGCACGAGCACGCGCTCTTCGCGCACGTCGGCGACTCTCGCGCCTACCTCGTCCGTGGCGATCTCATTCAGCAGATCAGTGAAGACCACTCGTTGGTGAACGAGCAGATCAAGGCGGGCATGATCACGCCCGACGAAGCTCGTCACTCCCGCTACAAGAACATCATCACCCGCTCCGTCGGCTTCGAGGAAGAAGTCCAAGTCGACGTGATGGGCATCATGCTCGAGCCGAACGATTCGTTCATTCTGTGCTCCGACGGTCTCGCGAACCTCGTCGAAGACAAGGAGATCCGCGAGGTCGTGTCTTCTGCCGAGCTCAAGGACGCGCCGAAGCGGCTCATCGACCTCGCCAACGAGCGCGGCGGTGACGACAACATCACGGTGATCGTCGTCCGTGCGGTGCCGGCGTGAGCGCCGCTACTCACGACGGAAATTTCCACCTCGCGGGGTGCCCGTCGATTTTCGAGCGGATCGTCATCGGCGTGCCATGATTGATCAGGATTCCTGTTGCACTGAACTGCGCGTTCGGAGAAGGTGCCGCGCCGTTTCACTTCTTCTGAGGGGCTGAGCGTTGGCCAACGAGAGCTTTACCCTCATCGTCGTTCCCGACCGTCAGTCCGAGGTTCGGCGCTTCCGGCTTCGGCGCGCCTGGGTCATTCAGGCCATCGCTGTCGTTGGTGTGTTGCTGCTCGTCGCCGGTGTCATGGCAGTGCACTACGGCGCGGTCGTCTCCGAGGCCCGCGAGAACCCAGCGCTCCGTGACGAGAACCTGAAGCTGAAGAGCGAAATCGCGGTCATTCGGGAGCAGCTCGCGCACGTGCAGGGCACGCTCGATCGCGTCGAACGCTTCGATCAAAAGCTGCGCGCGATCACCTTGTTGTCCGATCCGCAACGCAACCTCGCGATGGGCCCCACCGAGCAGGTGCCGCCCCCCGGAGCCGCCGACAACCAGTTCGTCCGCTCCTCCGGTCAAGAGTCGCCGCAGACGCTCCTCACGAAGCTCGACAAGCTCTCCGCCGAGGCCACCCGCCAGGAGCAGAGCCTGCAGGAACTCCAGGCCTACTTCTCGGGCCAGAAGTCGCTGCTCGCTTCCGTTCCCTCGATCTGGCCGACCCGCGGTTGGGTCACCAGTGACTTCGGGTCCCGCGTCGATCCCTACACCTCCGAGCGGGTGATGCACGCCGGCATCGACATCGCTGGTCCCCATGGCAAAGAGGTCATCGCCCCTTCCGATGCGACGGTCGTCTTCGCAGGGCTCGAAGGTGGGTACGGGAACGTGATCGTTCTCGACCACGGCTACGGCATCAAGACGCGGTTCGGTCACCTCGCTGCGGTCAACGTCAAACCGGGCCAACGGGTGAAGCGCGGAGACATGATCGCGGCGATGGGCAACACGGGTCGGTCGACCGGTCCCCACCTTCATTACGAAGTGCGGGTGAACGGCATCGCGCAGAACCCGCGCAAGTTCATCCTCGACGACTGAGTTCGCTGCAGGGCCGCGCGGCTCGCAGACGCTCACGCTTCCTCACTCGCGCCGTCTTCGCACGAGCTTCGCTGCGGCGAGGCGTCTGTCGCCTTCCCGGTGAAACCTCACGTCTCCGGCTGGCGTTCGAGGTGGCCGGGCGCGGCGAGCCGGTCTTCTGAGGCTCCTCTCGCAGCCGAACACGCCGACCAGCCAACTCGAGCGCCGCTCGAGGGCTCTTCATTCGTGAGGAGCCCGTGTCTCGAGCGCGGAGGGCGCGTCAGGCGGACGTGGGACGTCACCAGCTTGTCGGCAAGGCTCGCTGGTTCGAACGTCTTCAAGGTGTGGTTTGGCGCGGCGCCCGAGCTCGCTCGCGCCGACCCGGGTGACTGGAAGGCGTCATGTGTCGCTGCCCGCCGCGACACCCGCTCCTCGCCGGCTTGTGCCCTGGCACCGGCCGAGGACGAGCTCGAGCGCCTCACGGCCTTGCCAGCCGCTGCTTCGTCGAGCCGCCTTCTGAGAGAGCCGACTTCTCGCTTGAACTTCTCGCCCCACTTCACGAGGGTGCGCTCCATGTCGATCCTGATCATGTTGTTGGCAGCGAGCCCTCTGGCGGAGCCGGGGCCGAACGCGGGAGCTCCGATGAAGACCCAGAAGACCGACCAGGCCCTGGTGTCGGCGATGATCGCCACCCACGGCGAGGCGCAGCGCGAGCGGATCGAGCGCGGGCTGAAGCAGCTTGGCGCGCTCTGGAAGAAGGACGACGGTGATCTCGGCGCGTTCGCAAAGGAGCACTTCGTCTCCGAGCCCGCCCGGCTCGACGCGCTCTTCACGCGCTTCGAGACGAACCTCGAGCAGGTCGATGGGCACCTCCTCGAGATTGGTCGGGAACTCCGACGGCCCAGCGAACTCGACCTCGGGCCGATGGAGAAGGTCGATCCCCTCTTCGCAGCCTGGGACCCGACCGCGCACCTCACCGACGACTTCTTCGCCTCGAAGCTCGCCTTCGTCGCCTTGCTCAACTTCCCCCTCACCACCCTCGAACAACGGCTCGCCGACGGGCCGACCTGGAAGCGGCGGCAGTGGGCCGAGGCTCGGCTGACCGGGCGCTTCGCTCGTCGCGTCCCTGCGGACGTGCAGCAAGGAATCACCGCCGCTCAATCGGCCGCCGATCTCTACATCGCCGAGTACAACGTCTGGATGCACCACGTGCTCTCCGAGAAGGGTGAGCGCGGATTCCCCAAGGGGAAGCGGCTGATCACCCACTGGAACCTGCGCGACGAGCTCAAGGCGCAGTACGCCGACCCGCAGGGCCTCGACCGGCAGCGCACGATCGTGAAGATCATGGAGCGCATCGTCACCCAGTCGATCCCCGCGGCCGTCATCGACAACCCGCGCCTCGACTGGAACCCGTTCACCAACGCCGTCACCGCCGCGCCGGCCGACACCGTGGAGAGCGACGCGCCCAAGCGCACCGCCACTCCCGCGACCGCGCCCGAGGCCGACGTGCGCTACCAGCGCCTGTGGTCCAACTACGTGGCCCAGAAGAAGGCCGACCCGTTCTCGCCGGTCGCGCCCACTGCGATCGATCGCGCCTTCTCGGTCGGCGCGGAGCTTCCGGAAGCGCGGGTCAAGGCGTTGCTGGAATCGGTGCTCCAGTCGCCGCAGGTCGTGAAGGTCGCCGCCGAGATCCAGAAGAAGACGGGGCGGCCGCTCGAGCCCACCGATCTCTGGTTCAACGGGTTCTTGCCGCGCGGCTCGGTGCCGGAGGCGGAGCTCGACGCCAAGGTGCGCGCGAAGTACCCGAGCTCCGAGGCGTTCGCGAAGGACATTCCCCGCATCCTCACCGGCCTCGGCTTCTCGGACGAGCGCGCGCGCTATCTCTCCGAGCGCATCAAGGTCGATCCCTCCCGCGGCGCTGGGCACGCGCTCCAGTCGGCGAGGCGCGGCGACTTCCCGCACCTCCGCACTCGCGTCGAGAAGGAGGGCATGAACTACAAGGGCTACAACATCGCGGTGCACGAGCTCGGGCACAACGTCGAGCAGGTGTTCAGCCTCTACGACGTGGATCACACCTTGCTGGCGGGCGTGCCCAACACCGCCTTCACCGAGGCGATCGCGTTCGTCTTCCAGGCGCGCGATCTCGAGCTGCTCGGGCTGGGGAAGCCGTCGGCAGAGCAGGAACGGCTCCGCGTGCTCAACGACTTCTGGTCGACCTGGGAGATCGCTGGCGTGGCGTTGGTCGATCTCGAGGTCTGGCATTGGATGTACGAGCACCCGAAGGCGACCCCCGCCCAGCTGCGCGCCGCGACGGTCGAGATCTCCAAGAAGATCTGGAATCGCTACTACGCGCCGATCTTGGGCGGGAAGGACACGCCGCTCCTCGGCATCTACTCCCACATGATCAGCTACCCGCTCTACCTCTTCAACTACCCCCTGGGTCACCTCATCGCCTTTCAGATCGAGGAGCAGGTGAACAAGAAGGGCGTCGTCGGCCCCGAGATCGAGCGCATGGCGGTGCAGGGGGCGATCGCGCCCGATCTCTGGATGAACGGAGCCTCGGGAAGCCCGGTGAGCGCCGAGCCCCTCCTGCGCGCCACCGAGGCCGCGCTCTCGGCCCCAGCCCCGAAGAAGTGATCGGGCGGAAGCTGATCAGCGAAAACGCAAATTCCTCGACGTTCCGGCGGCTTTTTTGACCGCGCTGATCAGGCCCGTAGGCTTCGCGACAGCTCGCTGCATTTCTGCAGCAGCGCTCTCGGAGCCAGCATGAACAAGCGCAAGAACGACCGCGTTGCCCTCGACATCTACCTGAACAAGTACGTCGCCGGCGTTCCCTACATGGCGCGCACGTCTGACATTTCGCGTGAGGGTGTGGGGCTGTCGCACCTCATCGAGCCGGACATGGCGGGCAAGCGCGTGGGGCTTCAGTTCCAGCTCCCCGGGTCGGAAGAGGTGATCTACGCCGAGGGCGAAGTCGTTCGCGAATGGGCCGATCTCGATCGGGAGGAGGAGGGGTCGGGTGTGCGCTTCACGCTGCTGACCGAACGACACCGCCGCCTGATCGACCAGTTCGTCGCACGCAACTGCGAGAACTGATTCGACGAAAAAGAAGGGTCGACTGTCCCTCCTTGAAGGTGTTCGAGCGTCATTCGTAGAGTACTCGTCGCGTCGAACCCACAAGGGGGCCTCTGTGAAGCGATTGATGTTGGCAGCAGCGCTGATCGTGTCCGTCGTTGCTGGAGCGCAGAACAAGGACGCTCCGCGCCCGGCCCAGGGAATGAACTGGGAAGGTCAGGTCATTCGAGCGACCGGCGCCGGAGCCCCGGACATGAAGGCCTCGAGCCCCGCCCAGGCGCGTCTGGGAGCGGAGCGCGCTGCACTCCTCGACGCGTTCCGAAACCTGCTGTCCCAGGTGAAGGGCGTTCAAGTCGACGGCGCACGCAAGATGGACGACGTGATGCAGGCGAACGAAGTGAAGGCGCGCGTCGAGGGCGTGATCAAGGGCTACAAGATCGTCAACAAGCGCTACTTCTCCGACAATGGCGTCGAGATCGACGTCGAAGTGCCGGTCGCGCTGCTCACCGACATTCTCGACCCCGACGCGACTCAGCTCCTTGCCCAGCCAGCCAGCAAGACTCCCGAGAAGGCCATCGAGAAGGCGCCTGAGAAGGCCCCAGAGAAGGTGGCCGAGAAGCCCGCCGAACCCAAGAGCGACAAGCTCGAAGAGGGCACCGGCCTGGTGATCGACGCGCGTGGGCTCAAGCTGATGCCGGCGTTGATGCCGCGCGTCCTCGACGAGACCGGCAAGCCTCTCTACAGCGTCGACTCGCTGTCCCCCGAGGCGCGGAAGACGACCGGCGTCGCCGCCTACGTGCAGAGCCTCGACGAGGCACGCAAGAGCCTCAAGGCGGGCGAAAAGCCGCTCGTCATCAAGGCCGCGAAGGCGAGCGGGGCCGACGTGCTCCTCCCGCAAGAAGAGGCGAAGAAGCTCGTCTCCATGAACCCGCCCTTCCTCGCCCAGGGGAAGGTCGTCATCGTCTTCAACTGACCGAGGCCACCACCATGAGAACTCTTGCCATCGGCCTCCTCACCCTCAGCAGCGTCGCCTTCGCTGATGCGACGACCGTCACCAAAGAGGGCACTGGTGAAGCCGCCGTCCTCAACAAAGACGAAGGGCGCGCCTTCGAAGACGCGAAGAACGCCGCGCTCCGGAATGCAGTCGAGCAGGCGGCGGGCGTGCGCGTCGACGCCGACAGCCTCGCCGTCAACAACCAGATCGTCCGTGACGTGGTGTTCGCCAACACCAGCGGGTACGTGAAGTCCTTCGACGTCACCTCCAAGAAGGTCGAGAAAGGGGTCGTCTCGGTCGCGGTGAAGGCCCTGATCGTCACCGAGAACCTCGACAAGGACATCCAGGCGGCTCAAGCGCTCGTGAAGCGCGCGGGCCGGCCCACCGTCATCGTGATCCTCAACGAGCAGACCCTCGTCGAAGGCTCGGACGGCAAGAGCAATGCGGTCACTTCGACCAAGAACCTCGAGATCGCGGTCTCGAACGCGATGCAGGCCGACGGCTGGGACGTTCGCAACGAGTCGATCGCGAACTTGGGCAAGCTCGACATTCAGTCCACCGTCTCGTTGACGGGCGGCGAGGCCCGTCACCTCGGTGAGGTCGGGAAGGTGCAGTACGTCGTCTACGGGTCGGTGACGCTGCGCCACCTCAACCCCGATCTCATGCTGATGGGAGGGCGCAACACCGACGGCAAGCCCACCATCTTCCCCGTTTCTGGAGAGTACGAGCTCAACGTCTTTGCCACCGACTCTGGTCAGCAGATCAAGCGGTTCAACGGCAAGCTCTTCAAGTCAGCGCGCAACGAGCTCGACCCCAAGGCCCTTGGAGCCCTCTCCGTCTCGCATGAGCGCTCGGCCTTCGTGATCATCGAAGACCGAAAGGGCGAGATCATCGGAGAGGTGCGCAAGGCGGTCACCGAACATCTGCGCAACCGGCAGATGAACGGGGTCGAGGTCGCGCTCAGCGTGAAGGGGCTCGAGTCCTTCGGTGCGGTGAAGGACTTCCGCAAGGCGCTCGAGACCATCAAGGGCGTGCGAGCCATCGACCAGGGTGACTTCGCCAAGGGCGTGGCGAACTATCGGGTGACGTTCGCGGGCCAGACCGCGGAGCTCGCCGAGCAAGTGGAATCGTCGACCTTCAAGAAGCACAAGCTCGAGGTCGTCGCGGCCACGACCAACACCCTCGAAGTGAACGTGAAGTGAGGGTCGTCGCGGTCGCGTTGCTCACCGGTGCGTGTGCCCCTGCCGTCACGCTCCCGGAGGTGGTCCAGGTTCGAGCGCCCACTCGATCGCAGGCGATTGGGGAACTGGTGCTCCGCTGTACGCCCGACGACGCGGAGGTCGCCCTCGATGGCGTGTCGCAGGGGCTCTGTAGTGACTTCGACGGTGCTCCCCGCGGCCTCAAGGTCGGCACCAGGAGTCGCCGCGTCGAAGTGAAGAAGCGTGGGTTCGAGACGTGGGAGAGTTGGCTGGCCGCCGATCAGACCCGGGTGGTGATGACGGTGACGTTGGTGCCGTCGGGAGACGAGCGATGATGACGAGACTGGTGACGATGGTGGCGTGCCTCGGGGCGCTGACGGCCTTCGCCGAGATCGGCAAGGTGAGCTTGATGGAAGGGAAGGCGACCCGAACGCCGAAGGAGGGCGCGGCCACGGCGTTGGCAGTCGGCGCCGCGATCGAGCTCGGCGACACCATCGAGGTCTCCGAGGGGAACCTCAAGCTGACCCTCACCGACGAGAGCGTGATCATGCTCGCGCCGAAGTCGAAGTTGCTGATCACCGAGGCCGAGTTCGCAGGCCAGGAGCGCAAGGGCTTCAAGGCGCTGCTTCAGTCGGGCAGCCTGTGGACGAAGGTGAAGAAGGCGCTCGGCGGCGGAGGCTACGAGGTCTCGACCGATCGCGCGGTCGCGGGTGTGCGCGGCACGATCTTTCGCATCGACGCTGACGCGCTGGTGAAGACCGCCAAGCCCCCCAAGGCGCGCAAGGGCTCGATCGTGCGCATCGTCGAGGGGATCGTGAACATCAAGCCGACCGCCGAGGTGGCGAAGGCTTCGACCGCCGCGGCGCCTCCGCCAAAGAAGAAGGGGGAGCGCGTGCAGGTGGCAGGCCCGACCGAGATCAGCGCCGACGAGTGGGAGAAGAAGTTCGTCGACCTCCAGAAGAATCAGCAGATCGCGGTCGGCGTCGATCTGTGGGAGATCGCCGAGTACGAGGAGAGCGCCAAGAAGGATGCGTTCGCGAAGTTCGTGGAGAAGAACCAGTAGCCTCCTCGCGGCGCTGCTCGCGCAGGTCTCGTCTGCCCAAGATCAACGCCCCCTCCTCACCGGCCCCGAGCCGATCGTCGGAGGCGCAGTACGGGTCCACGTGCTCGCGAGCGAGGAGCTCGAGCCCGACGTGCTGCGCGCGCTCGCCAAGCCCAACGTGGTGCTGTGGCTCTCGACGCGAAGCAACGTCGTGCGCGAGTCGTCGATCGACAGCCTCGCCCGCTTCGAGGCGTCGTACGTCCAGATCCGGCCACCGCTCGCCGCCACCGAGCTCCGCGCCTTCGGCCGATCGCCGAAGACTGGCTGGTGGGTGACCCTCGCTCCGGGAGAGGGGCTCGCCTCCCTCGAACGTGCCCGTGGTGCCCGCCCGCTCGCGCTCGAGGTGGCTGGCGCGCTCTCCGAGGAGACGACGGGCGCCGTGAAGAACCTGCGGCCGACGCTGGTCCGCTGGACGCCGCCCGCCGAGCTCGATCTCCTGCAGTGGAGCCGCTTTCGTTCGTTCCCAGGGCGCAAGGTGCTGGTGGTGAGCAGCCAGCTCCTTCCCCGTGACTGCAGTGCGCGGAGCGCGACCGAGCCGGCGGCCGAGCTCCACGTCGCGACGCTGCTCGCGGTGAGCGCGCCGGTCTTTCCCTGTGGGGTGGGAACGAGGGTGGAGATCGCGCCCGACCTCGAGCCCTGGCTCCTCAAGTCGTTGGTGGTGCGTGACCCCTCGGTCGAGCTCGTCGTGCGAGTCGACGACTCGGTTCGCGCGGTCGGCAAGACGCGCGCGCTGCTCGAGCTGCTCGGCCGGTGAGGTCGATTCGCAAAAGCTGAGAATCACGCCTCGCCACCCTCGCGGATTGCTTGACCTTCCCGACGGGCAGGGGCGACAATCCGCGCCTCACAAAAGGGTTGGAGAAGACATGCTTCCAAGCACCCGCCCTTCTCTTGGGATCTGCTTCATGCGTTCACTTTTTTCCTGTCTCACCCTCGTCTCGTCCTTCGCGCTCGCCCAGGCGCCAGCCGCGGCCAAGAAGGAGGCCGTCGACGCCGAGCTGAAGAAGAAAGAGACCTCGATCGCGCCCGACAAGTCGCTGGCCGGTGACATCACCCGCAAGAAGAAGAAGGAAGAGGACGCGCCGACGCTGACCTACGACGCGTTTCGTCTCGACGTCGAGCTGCAGGTCGCCTCGAAGCGCCGCGAGCAGATCACCGACCTCTCGAAGATCATCGAGCTCTCCCAGGACAAGAAGGAGAAGCCGTCACTCCTGTTCCGCCTCGGCGAGCTCTACTGGGAAGAGTCGAAGTACTACTTCTTCGAAGCGAACCGGAAGGACGACGACAAGATCAAGGCGATGAACGCGAAGGACGAAGCGGGGATTCAGCGCGCCGAGTCCGAGAAGGCCGATCTCATGGCGAAGTCGAAGGAGTTCGCCGATCAGGCCGTCGAGAAGTACTACCAGATCGTCCAAGAGTACAAAGACTACGAGCGCACCGACGAGGTCCTCTACTTCCTCGGCCTCAACCTGATGGACTCGTCGGACGAGAAGAACCAGAAGAAGGCGCTCGCCTCGTACAAGCGCCTCATCGAGAAGTACCAGAAGTCGAAGTACCTGCCCGACGCGTACCTGGCGGTCGGTGAGTTCTACTTCAACGGCTCGAAGGGCAAGCGCGAGCAGCTCGAGAAAGCGCTCGAGAACTACAAGAGCGCGAGCAAGTACCCCGAGAACCAAGTCTACGGCTACGCGATGTACAAGATGGGGTGGTGCTACTTCAACATGGCCGACTACGAGAAGGCCATGGACCAGTTCAAGTCGGTGGTCCTCTACGCCGAGCTCGCCAGCACCGAAGAAGTCGAAGGGAAGGGCAAGTCGAAGCGCGCCGGCCTCGTGAAGGAAGCCCGCAACGACTACGTGCGTGCGTACTCGCGCGGTGGCGGTCAGCCTTCGGAAGCGAAGGATCGGTTCGCGAAGCTGGCGAAGAAGGCCGACGACCTGCGGCTGATGATGAAGCAGCTCGCGAACCTCTATTACGAAGACGGCAAGGACCGCGAAGCCGCCGTCACCTTCGACATGCTGATCAAGGAGCGCCCGACCGCGCCCGACGCCCCCGGCTTCCAGGGGAAGATCGTCGACTGCGTGATGCGCGCCGGCAACAAGCGGCAGACCGTCACCCAGGTGCGTCGCCTGGTGAAGATCATGGACGACGTCCTCAAGGGCAACCCGAAGATGGACGACAAGGACAAGAAGGCGCTCGACGAGGCGCGTGAGTTGTCCGAGCGAACGATCTCCAACCTCGCGGTCAACTGGCACAACGAAGCGAAGAAGACCCGCGACGACGAGACCTTCGGCTTCGCCAACGAGGTCTACGCCGACTACCTCACGCTCTTTCCCGAGAGCCCGAAGGCCTACGATCTGCGCTTCTTCTGGGCCGAGCTCCTCAACGACAACCTCTCGAAGTACCAGAAGGCCGCCGAGGAATACACGCGGGTGATGATGGTGGACGTCGCGCGCGTCGAGAAGAAGGGCGACGACGGCAACCCGGGCAAGCCCGGCAAGTGGATGAACAACGCCGCCTACAACACGATCCTCGCCTGGGACTCGGTCATCAAGGAGAAGGCGACGGCCGACGCAGGGAAGCCGGCTGGTGGCGCGGACCCGACGAAGAAGGCGGCGATTCCACCCGAGAAGCAAGCGTTGCTCGAGGCGTGCGAGCGGTACCTCAAGTACATCGAGAAGGGCGAGAAGAAGGTCGAGATCGCCTACAAGGCCGCGAAGATCTACTACGACTTCAACTACCTCGACGAAGCGGTCTCGCGCTTCGCCGACATCGCGCTCAAGTACCCCGACTACAAGTTCGAAGACGGCGGCCGCGCGGGTGAGATCTCGGCGAACCTCGTGCTCGACTCGTACAACATCCTCCAGGACTGGGCGAAGGTGAACGAGTGGGCCAAGAAGTTCTACGCCGAGGAGCGCCTCGCGACCGGGAAGTTCAAGGAAGACCTCCGCGGCCTCATCGAGCAGTCGTCGTTCAAGTTGATCAACCAGCTCGAAGCGAAGAACGAGTACGCCAAGGCCGGTGAGGCCTACGTCGGCTTCGTCACCGACTGGCCGAAGAGCGAGCTCGCGTGCAAGGCGCTCTACAACGCGTCGATCGACTTCTACAACGCGAAGGCGCTCGATCGGGCGATCGAGGTGCGCAAGCAGCTGATCGCGAAGTTCCCCAAGTGCGAGTACGTGCCGAAGACGCTCTACGCGCTCGCCGAGGGCTACGAAGCAGTCGCCGACTTCGACGACGCCGCGGATCTCTACGAGAAGTACGCGGCCGCGTTCGAGAAGGGCAAGGGCCCCGCGCCAAAGAAGGCTCCGGCGAAGGGGAAGAAGGGGGCCGAGGCAGCGGGGCCGTCGGCCGAGCAGGTGTGGGAAGAGCAGAAGGCGCAAGACGCGCTCTACAACGCCGGCGTCTTCCGTGACGGCCTCGGCCAGTTCAAGCAGGCGCTGAAGAACCGCGAGAAGTACCTCGAGCTGTGGCCCAAGTCGAAGGACGCGGAGGCGGTGCAGAAGTCGATCATCGACCTCCACGAGAAGATGGCGCTGTGGACGAAGGCCCAGAAGCTCTACGAGGACTACGAGAAGGACCAGATCAAGGACCCCAGCAAGCTGCTCTGGGCCGAGGGCCGAATCGCGTCGATCTACGAGGAGAAGCTGAAGAACAACGGCGGCGCTCGGAAGATCTTCGTCCGCATCCTCGATTACTACGAGAAGCTCAACAAGAAGCAGAAGGACGCGCTCGACATTCAGGCGCTCGACGCCGTCGCGCGGGCCTCGTTCGTGATGAACGAGGACGACTTCAAGCGCTACTCCGGCATCAAGCTGAAGTGGACGAGCCTCGCCAACATCGGAGAGCTCAAGGGCTCGATCAAGACGAAGGCGAAGGGCCTCGAGGACATTCAGAAGGCCTACACCAAGACCGTTCAGTTCAAGTCGGCCGATCCGGCCATCTGCGCGCTCGCCCGCATCGGCATGGCCTACGATCAGTTCGCCGAAGCGCTCGGGAATCCCCCGACGCCGAAGGGCATTCCGGAAGATCTCCTCTTCGAAGTGAAGACCCAGTTCGGCCAAGAGGCCGCGCCGGTGCGCGACAAGGCCGCCGAGGCGTTCGCCGCGACGGTGCAGAAGAGCCAGGAACTCGACGTCTTCAACCCGTGCTCGTCGAAGGCGCTCGAGATGCTGCGCACCAAGTACCGACCGGAGCAGTTTCCGAAGATGGGCGAGGAGACCTTCGAGCTCAAAGCCGACGAGTCGGCGACGGTGCAGTCGATCGGCCAGGGCGTGCTCACCTCGATCCAGACCATCCCCACGCTGTCTCCCGAGAAGGCCGCCGAGCTGAAGCAGAACACCTCGGGCGTCAGCGGCCGCAACGTGGTCGATGCCCGCCCGCGCGGCGAAGAGCCCGACACGCTGCCGCCGCCGACGAAGAACGACGCCCCGAAGAAGAACGAGAAGCCCAAGGCCAACGGCACGCCGACTCCCGCGCCGACCAAGAGTGCGTCGAAGAACGACGAGCCGGAGGACACGCTGTGAAGACGACCACTCGAATCGCAGCGGGCGTCGTCTCGCTCTTCCTCGTTCAGGGGTGCAAGACGACCGACCCCGGTACCGACGGAGTCAAGGTCGACGGGCCTCAGGTCAAGCGCACCACCAACAACGTCGCGCAGTCCGACGAGGCGCCGCAGATCAACAGCAAGGCGAAGTTGCTGTTCGAAGATGCGGTGAAGGCCTTCGACGCGATGAACAAGTCGCACGTCTACGACTGGGCGGTGTTGGAGAAGAAGTTCCGCAACGCCGCCGACGCCGACTCACGGCTCGCCGAAGCGACCTACAACCTCGGCGTCATCGCCGAGCGGCAAGGCAAGCTGAAGGAGGCGGCGTCGCTCTACAACGAGGCGCTGTCGCAGAAGCCGACCTTGCGCCAGGCCGCCGAGAACCTCGCGGTGATGGCGCAGAACCAAGGCAACGAGGAGAAGGCGGTCAAGATCTACGAGAGCATCTTGGCCTCGTACCCTGACGATGCCGGCAGCCGGGCGCGCCTCGCCGAGATCCACCGCCGCCGCGGAGAGAGCGGGAAGGCGCTCGAGCTCGCGAAGGAGGCCCTCTTCCGCGATCCCCGCACGCTCCAGGCCTACAAGACGATGATGCAGGTGCACTTCGAGCAGAAGCAGTACTCGCTCGCGCGCCTCATCGCGTTGCGGGCGACGAAGATCGACGAGAACGATCCCGAGATCTACTTCACCTTGGGCCTCCTCAACCTCGCCGAGAAGGAGCCGGTGAAGGCGCGGGCCCAGTTCAAGCGGGCGGTCGAAGCGCGCGCCGATTTCCTCCCGGCCCACTACCAGCTCGCCAAGATGGCCTTCGATCAGGAGGACTACGGCAGCGCGGAGGACCACGTTCGCAAGATCCTCCAGGCCAACGGCAACAACGCGGAGGCGCTGGTCAACCTCGGCGTCGCGTACAAGGGCATGGGCCAGGTCGACAAGGCGCTGCAGGCCTACGATCAGGCTGCGAAGATCAAGCCCGAGCTGCCGGCGCTCTACCTCAACCGCGGCATCATCATCGGCCTCAAGGGCGATCCCGAGAAGGCGATCCAGCTCTACAAGCAGTTCATCACCGCGTCGGGCGGCGAGACGTCGGTGAACGCCAACCACGCAGTCTTCGAGCTCATCAAGGAGCAGGAAGGCGTCATCGCCAAGCGCGAGGAGGCGAAGAAGGCGGAAGAAGAAGCCAAGAAGATGGAAGAGGAGATGAAGAAGGCGGAGGACGCCGCGAAGGAAGAAGAGCGCAAGAAGAAGGAAGAGGAGTTCAACAAGCAGCGGGAGGCCGCGAAGGGCAAGGCCGCGTCCGAAGCGCTCAAGGACGAGAAGGGCGGCGCCGAAGAGCCGAAGAAAGAAGAGCCGCCGAAGAAGGAAGAGCCCAAGGCCGCGCCTCCGCCGGCCAAGCCGACCACTCCGCCCGAAGCGAAGAAGGAGGAGCCGAAGAAGGAGGCTCCCAAGAAGCCCGCGACTGACGAGCCCACCGACGGCCTCTGAGCGGAACTGGACCCCAGCGGCGAGACGTCGAACGAGACACCCACTCGAGGAGTCTCAAATGCGTCTCGTCGCTGCGCTGCTGCTGTGCTGTTCGTCAGCCTTTGCTCAGGCCCCAGGCGCGGACAAGAAGCCACGCCCCGTTCAAGTGATCGACATCAGCCAGGGCGCCGAGATCGAGGGCGGGCAGGTGAAGCCGGTCATCGACTTCACCGTGATCCCCGAGCGGCCGATCTTCAACCGGATGATTCAGGTGCGTGGGTCCTTCTTCAAGGAGCTCCACGACTCGGTCGACGCCCTCCGCTGACCTGATCACCCGAGTGGGCACACAGTTTCTCACTCTGTGCGATGCAATAAACGCGTGCAGCACCTTTGCGGACACCTCGACAGTGGTAGTGTCCCTCGTCGCAACAAGGGGCTTTTGGAGGAATCAATGTCGAAGCACCTGTGGATCGTCATCGCGGCTTCACTCCTCGCGACGGCGGCGATTGCCCAAGACAAGAAAGAGGGCAACGTCACCTACAACAAGAAGACGGAGTACAGCTTCGAAGACGACACCATCGAGGGCGATCTCACCAAGCCCGACGGCGAGTACGTCGAGGCGCGCAAGAAGGTGAAGCACTCGAACCTCATCAAGATCCGCGAAGAGTTCAAAGACAAGGTCATGCAGTCGGTCGGCGAACTCTGACAACCTGCGGGAACCTGCGCCGTTTCGTGGTGTCAGGCCCTGCGACGAACCCTTCCTGGAGGCACTCGTGCCCGTCCCGTTGACGCTCAAGGTTTTCAAGGGCGAACAGCTCATCACCACCAAGGACTTCGACCGCGATCTCATCAAGATCGGCCGGTTGGCGTCCGCCCATCTCACCATCGACGACGAGAAGGTCGCGCGCATCCACGCGGTGATCGACGTGGCTCCCGAC
The DNA here is from genome assembly GCA_052034585.1 of Myxococcota bacterium. Classification (GTDB taxonomy): domain Bacteria; phylum Myxococcota; class Myxococcia; order Myxococcales; family Myxococcaceae; genus Xiheimicrobium. The sequence continues at coordinate 50,260 of JBPOIJ010000075.1, read as the reverse complement.
GGGACGCTCTCGGTCACCGACATGGGCACCGTCGAAGGGACGATGCTCAACGGCAAGCGGGTGATGAAGAGCTCGGTGTCGTTCGGCGATGCGATTCAGGTGGGCGGCACCACCATTCGAATCGAGAAGGCAGGGGCCGCGCCGTCGGTGGCGCCGGCGATCGCGGCGGTCGCTCCCGAAGCGGTGACTCAGCCCGTCGTGGCGACCGTTCCAGTGCCCGCGCCGCAGGTCGTGGCGGTTCCGCAGGTGGTGGCCGCTCCAGTCGTCGTTCAGGTCGCCGCGCCGCAGGTGGTGCAGGTGCCGGTACCGGTTCCGGTTCCCACTCCGTCCTACGTGCCCGAGGCGCCGCAGGAGCTGGCCGACGAACGCATCAGCCCGCGCATGCGCCCGCGTCGTCGCAAGGGCTCCGGCCCGCTCGGCGTCGAGCTGCGCTTCCTCTGGGGCGATCACATCGTCGGTGAGTTCTTCCTCTCGCCCGGAATGGAGCGCACGCTGCGAGTCGGCTCCGCCGCCGGCGTCGACTTCGTGATGGGCGACATCACTGGCCCGGTCTTCGAGCTGGTGAAGTTCGGGAAGAACGGCTGCCAGCTCCGCTTCACCTCGAAGATGGAGGGCGAGCTGCACCGCAAGTTCGGTGACGAGGTGCTCACCCTCTCCGAGGCGAAGAAGAAGGGCCTCGCGGTGGCCGATGGTGACGCAGTCGCGCTCACCTTGAACGGCGACGACTTCGCGTGGGTCGATCTCGGCGGAGTGACGGTCGAGGCGTTCTTCCAGCCCGTCCCCAAGCCGGTCTTCGTGCCGTTCTCCGAGACGGTCGACTTCACCGTGCTGAACATCTTCTTGGTCTCGTTCTTCATCGCCGCGCTCTTCGTGATCAGCGCCGCGAATCGAGAGGCGGAAGGTGACGAGTTCGCCGACGATCTGAACAACAACCAGGCGCGCATCGCCAAGCTGCTGATCAAGCCTCCCGAGACCCAGAAGAACCCGATCCTCGAGAAGTTCGAGAAGAAGAAGGACTCGGGCGAGATCGCGCAGAAGCACAAGGGCGAAGACGGGCAGATGGGCAAGAAGGACGCGCCCAAGCGTTCGGCCCATGCGGCGCCGAAGGGTGATCCCAACAACAAGGATCAGGCGCGGCTCCTCGTCGCCAAGGTGTTCGGCGGCGGAACCGGCGGCATCAGCACCATCTTCGGGCACCAGGGCCTCGGCGGAGAGCTCAAGAGCGCGATGGGCAACATGTTCGGCGCCGCGCCCGGAGACGCGGCAGGCCTCGGCGGTCTCGGGCTGCGCGGCTCTGGATCGGGCGGCGGCGGGCTCGGCGACACCATCGGCATCGGTGGCATCGGCACTCGTGGACGTGGCGGCGGCACCGGCGGCTACGGCTCCGGCGTCGGGGTGCTCGGCGGCAAGAAGGACGTCGACATCGGCATCACCTCGTCCGAGCCGACGGTCATGGGGTCGCTCGACAAGGAACTCATTCGCAAGGTGATTCACGCCAACCGCGGCCAGATCCGGTTCTGCTACGAGAGCCAGCTCAACCGCTTCCCGAAGCTCGAAGGCAAGGTCGCGGTGAAGTTCGTCATCTCCGCGACGGGGTCGGTCGCCACCTCGCAGGTCGCCCAGTCGACCGTCGGGAACGCTGAACTCGAAGCCTGCGTCGCTGGTCGCGTTCGCACCTGGATCTTCCCCAAGCCGAAGGGCGGCGGAGTGGTGGTCGTCACCTACCCGTTCATCTTCAAGCAGTCCGGCTCGTAGAGACGACCGGCTGAGCCTGGCACCTACCTCGGGGCCTTCTTGCACACGCAGGGAGGCCCCGCGTTTTCTGCGCTGCACCTGACTTCTTCGTCAGGGGGCTGGCGGCACATTCGCGACGACTCCAAGGGCTGCGCGCGAATGGCGGTGGCGTTCTTGTTGCTCGAGTCCCTGTCGTGGAGCGGGAACGCACTCACCTCGACGCACCTCGGCCGATCTTCCTGGCGGGGAGTGAGCGGGCGCTTCGTCAGCTGCGCCGGTGCCTCGAGGGCCTCAAGCTCTTCGTGTCGCATCTGCCGATCGAGGGTGAGCGCTGCATCGAGATCGTCCAGCGAATGCAGCGGCCGGCGGTGTGGCTGTCGCCCTGGGCCGTGGGGCACTCGGCCGAGATTCTCCGCTTCGTGGAGAAGGCGAAGTTCATCGTCGTGCACGGTGAGGGTGAGATCGTCGACGCGCCGCCGCCCAGCGAGCGCTGCATTCACCTCAGCGAGGCGGAGCTGGCTCAGGGGCTGGTGCGGCTGCTGCGTTTTCTCGGTTTTGGCGAAAGTGGCGCCGACCCCCACCACTGACGGCTTCCAATCGACGGCTCGGCGACGACGGACTAGGGTGCCGCGCTCATGATGATCCGCGCACTGACGTTTGGGTGTTTGGTGGCCTCGTCGCTCGCCGTCGCTCAGGGCCGAGGAGAGAAGGCGGTCGAAGATCGCAAGGCCGCCTCCTACGAGGAGATCGAGCGCGGCTTCTTCTTCGGCGTCTCGGGCGGGTTCTGGGGAACGATCAACCCGCCCATCGCGACCGGGAGCGCCCAGTACTTCTCCGCAGGCCAGGCTGCGCTGATCGAGATCGGCTACGACATCGGCGAGCGGGTCTCTCCGGCGCTGTTCTTCCTCGCGACCGCGAACCGCATGGGCGCCGACTACACCGGCACCGTTCGCACCTGTGGCGCTGGTGGCCCGCGAGAGTGCGACGTCGGGGAAATGCCCCAGGCCGTCCGCTCGGGTGACTACGGGTCGATCGCGCCCGGCGTCGGAGCGCGCATTCGCATCGCCGGCTTCAAGGACAGCCAAGACGTCACCCGGACCTGGTTCTACGCGCGGGTGGGAGGGGCCTTCATGCTCTACCAACCCGACACCCTCATCTCGCAGCCAGACGTGCTCCTCTTCGCGGGGCCGGGGCTCGAGTACTTCACCCGGCTGCGCCACTTCAGCATCGGGCTCGACGCCAACTTCAACTTCATGGCGTTGACCCAATCGTTGGGCTTTTCAGTCATGCCCTTCGTGCGCTACGCGGGCTTCTGATCCGTCACTCAACCGCGGATTGATCCGGGAGCTCTCTTGCTCCCCATCGACTCGTCGTGCCCGGGAGCAAGCCGGGTCCGACCCGAGGAGCGCATCATGGCAGGGCCAACCGACAAGCCGCAGGGACGTGGTGGTGGTGGGTTTTCGTTCGACGATCGCGAAGGGAAGGGCCGGCGCGGCCGAGATGGCGAGCGCGGCGATCGGCGCGGAGGCAAGGGTGGCGGCGGCGCGGCCTACCGGGTGGTGAACGAGCTCTCGGGGCTGGAGAAGGCGCTCACGAAGGGTGACTACGCCGGCCAGAAGCACGCGCTCGACCAGATCTTGCGCGGGGTGAAGGGCCTGCGGCTCAAGTCGCTCAACGACATGGATCTCGGCGCGCGCGGCAAGGTGCTCACCACCCTGATGCGCGTGGCGCGCCAGCCCAAGAAGGACGCTCCGGCCGCTGCTCCCGAGGCCTCGCCTTCCGAGGCAGCTCCAGCCGAGGTCACCGACGCTGCGCAGGCGGCCCCGGCTGATGCGCCCCCGTCCGAGAGCGCACCGTCCGAGAGCGCACCGTCCGATGCGGCCGCGGTGCCAGCGACTCCGGCGGCGTCGACGCCCGCGATCGGGTGGAACGACGTGGTGTTCGCCACCGGCCTGGTGTGGAAGGCGGCTGGCGAGACGGATCGCGCGTCGTCAGCGTTCGAGGCGGCTGGTCGGCAGCCGAACGAGGCCGAGCTGGCCGCGCTCGCGACCGTCGAAGCGGCTCCGTCGGAGGATCGAGGCGGAAAGCGCGGCGATCGACGTGACGGCAAGCGTGGCGAGCGAGGGAGCCGTCCGGAGCGTGGGGAACGGCCCGAGCGACGGCCTCGTCCGGAACGGCCCGTCTCGGTGGCAGCGCCGATCACCGGCGAGTGGGGCTTTCACGCCCGCCGCCTCGAGGAGTCTGGCCGCACCCGCGACGCGGCCCGTATCCACGAGCAGAACCAGTCCTTCACCGAGGCGTCTCGGCTCTACGAGGTCGGGGGCGATCTCAAGTCGGCGTTGAGGGCTTCGGCGCGAGGCAAGGACAGCGCCCGCATCACCGCCCTCTCCGCCAAGCTCTCGCCCGAAGAGGTGACGGCGCAGCTGGAGAAGGCCGAGGCCTGGGAGCTCCTCATGGAGCTGTACGTGCAGAAGCAGGACTACGCGAAGATCGCCGGCCTCTACGAGCGGGCGCAGCAGCACGATCAGGCCGCCCTCGCATGGGAGCGCTCCGGCAAGCTCTCGCAAGCCAGGCGCAGCTACGAGAAGGCGAAGGACTTCGCCGCCGCCAATCGGGTGCGCGATCTCGAAGTGCAGAAGCTCGTCGAGCGGGGCGATCGGCTCGGCGCCGCCACGATCCTCATGGGCGTCGGCCGCAGCACCGACGCGATCGAGCTGCTCAAGCCTCTGCCCGGCCCGAAGGCCTATGCCTTCATGCAGAAGCTCAAGCTCCACAAGGAAGCCGACACGTTCGCGCACGAGTCGCTCGCCAAGGCCGAAGAGGAGAAGAACTACCAAGCGAAGGCGCGGTGGTTCGAGACGCTGGGGAAGACCGAGCAGGCCGCCGAGGCCTGGGTCGCCGCCAACCGGAAAGACAAGGCCGTCGGCCTCTACGAGCAGCTGGGCAAGCTGGTGACGGCCGCCGATCTCGCCGAGGCCGCAGGCCAGCTCGATCGCGCCCAGGCCCTCTTCGAGAAGGCGGGAGATGCGGCGAACGCGGAGCGGGTGAAGGCGCTCCCGCGACCCGAGCCCAAGCCGGAGCCGACCGAGCCGGCCGAGGGCGACGCGGCCGTTCCGCCAACCGAGTCGGCGCCACCGAGCCCGACGGCAACCGCCTGAAGAAACCTGCGTTTTCGCGGCGATTCGGGTTCGTTCGGCTCTGAGCGGAGGGTACATTCCCGCCGCTCTCCATGACCGACACGTCTGCCGAGAAGAACCAGCAGAAGGGCTTCGGGGAAGTCGAGGCGTCCCTCGAGAAGTCGGGCCGCGTCGAAGACCTGATCCGGCTGTATGAAACGCGCTCGCGCGAGGTGCCGACGCCCGACGAGGCGGCACACTTGCTCTCGCGCGCTGGGCATCTCGCACGCGAACGACTCAAGAGCCTCCCCCGCGCCGAGGAGCTCTTTCGCCGCGCCCTCGTCTACTCGCCGAACGCGCGAGAGGCGCTGGAGGGCCTCAAGGCCGTCGCCGAGACCCGCAACGACGCCGCCATGCTGGCCGACGCGCTCGAGCACCTCGGGCTCATCTCCTCCGGCCCCGCTGCGGCGGCTCACTACCTCAAGGCTGGAGAGCTGTACGAGACGAAGCTGAACCGCCGCGATCGCGCCGTGCTCTGCTACCAGCTCGCCACCCGAGCAGCCCCACACGAACGCGCCGGCTACCAGAAGACCCGCGCGGTGCTCCTCGCGGAAGGGCGCTACGGCCCGGCCTACGAATCACTCGAGCGGGAGCGGGCGCACCTCGGCGATCGCGAGCTGCTCGAAGACTACGTGTCCTTCGCGGAGGCGCTCGTCGTCTTCCCGCAGGAGCACACCCTGGCGACGAAGGCGATCGTTCGGGCGCTCTCGATCGACGGCAAGAACGCGCGCGCACAGCAAGCCCAGAAGGATCTCGGCAAGCTCGAGTACGTCTGGCGCGAGAAGGTGAAGCAGCTCAAGAGCCAGTCGCTCGAGGAGCGTGATCGGCGGGCGGCTGCGCGGCTGTCGCTCCAGGTCGCGCGGCTGTTCGCCTTCTACGAGACGGGCGCGACGGCGAAGATCAAGGAGGCGATCGATCGGTGCTTCGCGCTCTGGCCGGCGATGCCCGACGCGCTCGATCTGCTCGAGCAAGTCGCGGAGAAGTCGGGCGACTTGCGGGTGGCCCTCACGGTCTTCTCGAAGCTGGCTTCGGAGACCCGCGACAAGGTCGCGCAGGTCGATCTCCACCTGCGCATCGGGCAGGCGCTCCTCACCCGCATGAACGATCCCGCTGGGGCCGTCGCGGAGTTCGAGGCCGCGACCAAGGCCGACGCCAGCCGACCCGACGCCGCCGAGCTCGCGAGCGAGCTGCTCATCGGCCAGGACAAGGTGAGCGAGGGAGTGGCGGTGCTCGAGCGGCACCTCGCCACCCTGAAGGACAAGACGGCGCAGGTCGCGCTCCGAACGACCCTCGCCGATCTCTCCGCCCGAGTCCTCAAGGACGAGAAGGCCACCCGTGCGCACCTCGAGGCGGCCCTCCAGGTCGACCCCCACAACGCCCAGGTCGCCTGGAGACTGCTCAAGGTCTACAGCGACAACCAGGAGCTCGATCGTGCCTGGCCGATCTTCGAGCTGGGCATCTCGGCGCCCCAGCCGGTGAACGAGCGCGTCAGCATGTGCGAGTTCGTCTCGCTCATGTGCGAGGACGCGAAGGACACCAAGCGCGCCTTTCACGCGCTCTCCTGTGCGCTGCCGCTCGACCCGAGCCGGTCGACGCTCCTGACTGCCTTGAAGGACGCCGCCGTTCGGGCGAACCAGCAGCCCGAGCTCGCCCTGGCGCTCCGGCGCGCGGCGCAGGTCGCCAAGCCCGCCGCGCAGCTCGTTCTGTGGAAGTCGCTCGGGCAGCTCCTCCAGTCGCTCGAGCGACCAGCCGAGGCGCAGGAGGCCTGGCTCGAGGTGCAGAAGCGCCAGGGTGACGACGCCGACGCCCTCTCCGCGCTCGGGGCGATTCGCAAGTCGTTGGCCGAGGCGCCGCAAGATCCTCGCTCGAAGCTCGAGGCCGAGGCGCGCAAGCTCGAGGCCTCCGCCGCCGATCCGTCGGCTGCCGCGGCGGTCTACCGGAAGATCCTCGAGCTCGATCCCGACAGCGTCGCCACTCTCAAGAAGCTGGGGGCCGCGTCGGCGAACCTCGGCAACTGGGAAGAGGTCGCCACCGTCGCCGAGCGGTTGATGGCCCTCGCCGACTCCACCCTCGAGCGCCAGGAGTGGCGGGCGCGGCTCGCGCAGCTCTTCGCCGAGCGGCTGGGGCGGAAGGAAGAGGCCGCGCGGCTGTACCTGAACCTCCTCGACGAAGGGGTGGAGAACGCCACCGTCGTCGGCGGCCTCGAGCGCCTCGCTTCGCAAGGTGTTCGGCCCACCGACATCTCGAGAGCGCTCGCGCCGGTCTATGCGCGCGCGGGTGACTTCCAGCGGCAGGTCGCCTCGCTGCTCGTTCAGCTCAACTCCGCGCAGGATCGGGGAGAGATCAAGACGCTGCTCACCTTGCTCGCCGAGACGACCGAGAAGCGCCTGATGGACGTGCGCGGCGCCTTCGATCTGCGGCTGCGGGGGCTCCAGCTCGACCCGAGTGACGGCGCGTTCCGGGTCGAGGCGTTGCGGCTCGCCCGCGAGCTCAAGGCGCAGCAGGATCTCGCCCGGTTCCTCTCCGAGCAGGCTGCCAAGGTGACGGAGCCGGCGCCCGCGGTGTCGATGTTGGTCGAGGCGTCTCAGCTGGCGCAGGAGAGCGGCGCGACCGACGACGCCATGGTGGCGCTCAAGGCGGCGCTCGCGCGTTCGCCGGAGTCGGTCGAGCTGCTGGGAAAGACCTCAGCGCTCGCGCTGTCGAGCCGCCGCTTCGTCGACGCCGATCAGACGCTCCGCGCGCTCGCGGGCCAGCTCCAGGGCGAAGAGCAGCGCCAGGTGTACCTCCAGCTGTCGACGGTGAACGACGAGCTCCAGCGGCCGAAGGAAGCCGCCGCGGCGCTCAACGAAGCGCTTCGGCTGGGCGCGCCCGAGCTCGAGCACCTCCCGAAGGTCGCGGTGCTGCTCGAGCGTGCGGGCCAGATGCAGGAGCTGACGCAGGTGCAGGCGCGGCTCATCGGGCTGTACGAAGCCGCCGGCGAGAAGGACAAGGCGTCGGCGCTCTCGATCGCGCGCGCCAAGGTGCTCGAGACCGCGCTCGGCGACAAGGCCGAGGCGATCAAACGCTACGACGAGGTGCTGAAGAACAAGCCGGCCGACGCCGACGCGATCGCCGCCCTCGAGAACCTGCTCGCCGATCAGACGCATCGGGAGGCGGCGGCCCGCGCGCTCCTCCAGGCGTACGCGCACGCGAACGATCACCGCAAGCAGGTCGCGGCGCTGCACGTGATCGCCGACTCGGCGCGCGACTCCCTCGATCGCGTCGGAGCGCTCAAGCAGTCCGCCGACATTCAGACGATGCACCTTCGCCAGCCGGAGCAGGCCTTCGCCGCGCTCGCCCAGGCGGTGCGCATCGCTCCCGAAGATCTCGGCCTGCGCCAAGCCGCCCGGCAGGCCGCCGAAGAGGCCGACGCCGTCGACAGCTACGCGGAGGTGCTCCAGGAGTTGGTCGACGCTGGCGCCGGGCCTGCCGCCATCGGGCTCCACCGGGAGCTCGCCGAGACCTACGAGCGAAAGCTCAACGATCAGGAGAGGGCCGTCGCGCAGCTCCACAAGGTGCTCTCGCTCGACGCGAAGAACGGCGATGCGCTGCGCTCGCTGCAGCGACTCCATCGCGCGCGGGAAGAGTGGTGGGACCTGGTGCCGATCATCGAGCGCCTGGCCACCCTCGAGACCGATCCGGCGGCACGCACCGGGCTCGAGCGAGAGGCCGCGTTGCTCTCGGAGTCGAAGCTCGAAGATCTCGACCGCGCCGCGCTCAACTGGCGGCAGGTCGTCGCGCGCGACGTGCTCGATCGTGACGCCGCGTCGGCGCTCGACCGGCTCTACACCAAGCTCGATCGCCCGCAGGAGCTGGCCTTCGCGCTCGAGCTGCGCCGGAACCAGGAAGGGCAGTCGCCTCAGGGGCGGGAGCTCGCCTTTCGGCTCGGGCAGCTCCGCCAGCTCAAGCTCGGCGATCTCCGCGGCGCGCTCGAGGTCTACCGCCAGATCCTCGCGGAGGACGCCTCGCACGAAGCCGCGCGCACGGCGCTCGAGCAGTGGGTGCGCGCCAACGCCGCCGAGGCGGCGACCGCGATGGAGATCCTCGACCCGGTGCTCGCTCGAACGGGCGATCACCAGGCGCGCATCTCGCTGCGCGAAGCTCGACTCGCCAGCGCCACTGGCCGCACTGAACGCGCGCGCCTCGCCTCGGAGATTCGCGCGATCCTCGAGCGCGATCTCAGCCAGCCCGAAGCGGCGTTCATGAACGCCCTCAAGGCCTTCACCGATGGCCTCGAGCGTGAAGACGTGCAGCCCGAGCTCGAACGGCTCGCGCGCGAGACCGGATCCTTCGGCGAGCTGGCGGAGATCTACGAGGCGACGGCCGACGAGGTCGACGTGCCCGAGCAGCGAATCGGCTTCTTGCGCCGCGCCGCCGAGATCCGCGAGCAGCTCGACGAGACCGAAGACGCGGTGAAGGCGTGGAACGCGCTCCTCGAGCTCGCCCCACAAGATCGCCAGGCCCTCGACTCGCTCTCGAAGCTCTACGCCAAGTCGCAGAACGCCAGGCAGCTCTCGACCGTCTATGCGCAGCAGGCCCAGCTCGCGACCGATCCCACCGAGAAGCTCGACCTGCTCGCGCGCGCCGGCGAGGCCTTCGCGCCCTCGGGAGAAGACGACAAGGCGATCGCGGCGTACCGGTCGGCCCTCAGCATCAAGCGGCAGCTGCCGGTCCTGAGCGCGCTCGATCACCTCTACGGGAAGACCGAGCGCTTCGCCGAGCAGGCCGACGTGTTGGCGCAGCTCGCCGAGGAGACGCCCGAGCCCGAAGGGAAGGTCGCCTTCCTCCTTCGCCGCGGCCAGCTGCTCGAGCGAGAAGGGCAGGAGGCCGACGCGCTGCGCACCTTCGCGCAGGTGTTCCAGCTCGCGCCCGGGCATCCCCACGCCGTCGCGGGGCTCGAGCGGCTCTTCCAGAACGAGACGACGAGGGTCGAGGCGACCCGTTTGCTCGAGCCGGTGTATCGAGCCGCGTCGGATCTCAAGAAGCTGGTCGAGGTGCTGGACGTTCGTCTGGGGGTGACGGAGCCCTCGCGCCGCGTGCCTCTGATGCTCGAGATCGCGACGCTCCGCGAGGCGGTCGGCCAGAAGGCGCTCGCGCTCACCACCCGCCTGCGCAGCTTCGCGGAGGCCCCTCACGACGAAGAGGTGCGCAGCGAACTCGAGCGCCTCGCCGCCGATCTCGGGGCCTTCGAAGAGCTCGCCGCGGCCTACGAAGACACCCTCGAGCGAGGCGCCCCGGAGCCGCTGGCTGGAGAGCTGTGGAGACGGCTGGCGTCGATCTACGGCGAGCGGCTTTCCCGGTTCGATCTCGCCGCCCGCGCCTGGAACGAGTGCCTCTCGCGCGACCCGAAGGACACCCTGGTGCTGGAGTCGCTGGCGCAGATCTACCGGCGCACCTCGCAGTACCGCGAGCTCTCGGTGGTGATGCGCCGGCAGCTCGCCCTCGAGCCCAACCTCGCGGCTCAGGTGAACCTGTTGTTCGAGCTCGCCACGCTCGCGGAAGACACCCTCTCGGACAAGCCGCTCGCCGCGACGGCGTACCAGGCGATCCTCGAGCGGAAGCCCGACGACGGCAACGCGCTCAAGCTGCTCGGCCGGCTCTTCGGAGAGATGGAGAAGTGGCCCGAGTTGGCTGGCGTTCTCGCTCGGGAAGTCCAGCTGGCGGAAGGCCAGGGGCAGGACGAAGAGGCCAGAGAATTGATGGTTCGCCTCGGCCGGCTCAAGCTGAGCCGACTGGGAGACCCGCGAGGGGCCCTCAACACCTATCAGGAGGTCTTGCGTCGAAAGCCCGGCCACGCCGGAGCAGTCGGCGCACTCGAAGAGATGGCGCGCTCAGACAATCCACTCAAGGGTGAAGCGGCCAGCACGCTCGAGCCCGTGTTCGCCTCCGAAGGCGAGCACCTCAAGCTGGTCCAGATGATCGAGGCGCAGGTCGCGAGCGAGCCACAGCCCGCCGAGCGATCCGCGCTCCTGCGAAAGATGTCGGAGATCTACTCGCAGCAGATGGACAACTCCGAGATGGCCTTCGTGGCCGCGACGCGCGCGCTCCGAGAGCTGCCCGACGAGCCGAAGAACCTCGCGCTCTGCTCGTTGCTCTACCGCGCGGCCGATGCACGCGACGAGTACTCGCTGTTGCTCACCGAGATCGCCCCCAAGGCGTCGGACGACTCGGCGCGGGCGAACCTCTACCGCACGCTGGCCAAGCTCCAGGGCGACGCGAACGAGCCCGAAGAAGCGGTCGAGAGCTGGAAGCAGGTGATGGCGCTCGCGCCGACCGACGGCGAGGCGATGGAGCAGATCGGCAAGCTCCTGGCGGCGCAGGGCCGGGTGCAGGAGCTCATCGACGTCATCAAGCGCCAGCTCAACGTCGAGGAGGACACCCAGCGTCGGGTCGGTCTCCTCTTCCAGATGGGCACCTTGCAGGACGAGCAGCTCAACGACGCGCCGGCGGCCCTCACCACGTTCCGCCGACTGCTCGAGCTCGCCCCGAACGACCCGAACGCGCTCGCCCGAATGGACGCGCTCTGCGAGGACCAGCAGCGGTGGCCCGAGCTCGCCGACGTGCTGGCGCGGCGCGCGACGATGGTGAGCGCCGAGGAACGCCCGGCGATCCTCTTCAAGCTGGCGGTGGTGCGCGAGACGCGGCTCCTCGACAAGGCAGGCGCGATCGAGCTCTACACCGAGCTGCTGGGCCAGAACGCTCGGCACTCCGGGGCGCTCCAGCGGCTCGAGGCGATCGCCCAGAAGGAGCCGCAGAACCAGGCGGCCTTCGAGGTGCTGGCCAGAGCCTACCGAGACGGCGGAGATCCGGTGAAGCTGTCGGCGTTGATCGAGGCGCGAGTGACCGTCTCGCCCGACGTCGTCGAACGAAAGACCCTGCTCCAAGAGCTCGCCCAGATCCGCGATGCCCAGTCGGAGCCCGAGCTCGCGTACCTGGCGTTCTACCGCGCCTTCAAGGAGGACCCGAACGACCCCGCGCTGCGCAAGCGGCTCGAGCAGTCTGCCCAGGCCGCGGGATCGTGGGACGAGCTCGCGCACGCGTACGAGGCGGAGCTGCCCCGGATCGCCGAGGCAACCGAAGCGGCGAGGGTGAGCTTCACCCTCGGACAGCTGCACGAGCAGCGGCTCCATGACGCAGCGCAGGCGGTCGTGTTCTACGAGAAGGCGCGCGAGCTCGACGCCGAGCTGGCACCGCGCGCCCTGTCGTCACTCGACAAGCTGTATGGGCAGCTCAACCGCGCCGACAAGCAGGCCGAGGTGCTCGAGGCCTTGGGCTTGGTGACTCCCGAGCCGCAGGAGCGGGTGGGCCTCTTCTTCCGGTTGGGCCAGCTCGCGATGGAGACCCTCGAGAAGCCCGATCAGGCCGCGGGCGCCTTCGAGAAGGTGCTCGAGACCGACCCGAAGCACCTGCCCAGCCTGCGATCGCTCGAGCAGCTCTACGAGCAGGCGCAGATGAGCGAGAAGCTGTACCGGGTGCTCGAGCTGCAGAGCGCGCTGGTGCAGGGCCCGGAGCGCGAGCGCGTCTTGGGCAAGATGGCAGTCACCTCGGCCGAGGGCCTGGCGAACGTCGATCACTCGATCTCGCTCTACCGTGAGCTGCTCTCGAAGAACCCGCGCAACGAGCAGGCCTTCGAAGCGCTCAACACCTTGCTCGAGCGGGCCGGCCGCAACGAGGAGCTGGCCGAGCTGCTGATGGCCAAGCTGCAGGTCACGATCGATCCGCGCGAGCTGGTTCGGCTGAACGAGCGGGTCGGGCGGGTGCTCTTCGAGCGGCTCCAGCGGCCCGAGGAAGCGATTGCCTACTTCAAGGCTGCGCTCGATCGCGACGCCCGGCACCGCGGGGCGCTCGAGGCGCTGCGTGACATCTTCGAGTCCCTCGGCCGCACCGACGATCTGGTGATCATCCTCCGTCGGCTCATTCCGCTGCAGGAAGAGGCCAGCGGCGTGAAGACGATCCGCATCCGGCTCGCGGAGATCATCGCGCAGACGGCGCGCCGTGAAGAGGCCCTCGACGCCGCCCGACGCGCCCTCGAGGTGGAGCCCCACCGACTCGAGGAGCTCGATCGGCTGCTCGCGGTGTTCATGCACCTCAAGGCCTGGCCCGACGCGGTGCGCGCGCTCGAGGCGAAGGCGCAGCACTACCTGATGATCGAGGAGCGGGAGAACGCCGCGGCGGTGCACTTCCAGATCGTCGAGCTGTGGCGCAACACGGCCAACAAGCCCGACATGGCGGCCGCGCCGCTCGAGCGGGTGCTCGAGATCGACCCCTCGAACCGCCGCGCCTACGAGCTGGCCCTCGAGCTCTACTCGAAGCAGGGTGACTGGCGCGCCTACGCCCAGGTGATGGATCGGTTCCTCCCGAACCTCGTCGGCGAAGAGGAGAAGGTCGCCACGCTCCAGCAGCTGGCCAAGGTGCAGGAGGTCAAGCTCGGCCAGAAGGACGTCGCGTTTCTCCAGTACACGCGCGCCCTCCATCTCAACCCCTCCGACGACGTCGTGCGCGAGCAGGTCGAGCGCCTCGCCGAAGAGACGGGCAGCTTCGAAGAGCTCGCCGCGGTCTACGAAGAGGTCGCCGACGAGCTGCCGCGCGGGCCGCTCGCCGAGCGCATGTACCTGACGCTCGCCCGGGTCCACGATCAAAAGCTCGACGATCCCGAAGCGGCGGAAGGCGCGCTGCGCAAGGTGCTGGCCTTCGACCCGACGAACCAGCCGGCGCTCGAGCGCCTCGCGTCGATGTTCGCGCGACGTGGTTCGCACAAGGAATACGTCGTCTCGCTGGAGCAGAAGCTCGAGGTCGCGCCCAGCATCGAGTCGCGCAAGGAGATCTTGCGGGAGATCGCTCGAACCTACGACGAGCACCTCGGGAGCCCCGACGACGCCGAGAACGCGCTCGCCAGGGCCCTCGAGCTCGAGCCCGATCAGGCGACCCTCGAGGCGTTGATCTCGTTGCAGCGGCGCCAGAGCAACCACGCCGCGGTCGCCAGCTCGCTCCTGCGGATGCGCGACATCGCGCCGACTCCCGAGGAGCGGAGCCGGATTCAGGTCGAGGTCGCCAACGTCTACGAGCGTGATCTCAAGGACGACGAGGCCGCGGTGGAGGGGTTCCGCCAGGCGCTCGAGTTCGATCCCGCGAACGTGGCCGCGCTCGAATCACTCGAGAAGCTGTACTCGCGGCTCGATCGGCCGGCCGAGCTGCTCTCGGTCTATGAGCGCGAGCTCGAGCTCACCAGCGACTATCGCGAGCGGGTGAAGCTGCTCTTCAAGAGCGCCTCGATCTGGGAAGAGCGCTACCAGAACCTCGCGAACGCCGACGCCTGCATCGACGCCTCGCTCCAGGTCGACCCGCAGAACGTCCAGGCGATCAAGACCCTCGAGCGCCTCCGCAAGGCGCAGGGCCGGTGGGACGAGCTGATCGGCGTCGTCGATCGGCACATCAACCTCCTCACCAACCCCGAGGAGAAGGCCGTGCTCTGCGTGGAGATGGGCGACATCTTCCACCAGCAGCTCAAGGCGGTGGATCGCGCGGTCGTCGCCTACCACCAGGCGCTCGATCTCGACCCTCGGTGCCGCCCCGCGATGCACGCCCTCGGCACCTTGTACGAGCGCAGCGGCAACTGGCCCTTCGCCCTCGACATGCTCGAGCGTGAAGCGCAGGTGCTCGGGTCGACGCCAGAGGCGGTCGAGCTCTACTTCCGCGCCGGCAAGATCAACGAAGACATGCTCATCGACGTGGGGAGCGCCAAGCGCTGCTACCTCGAGTCGCTGCGCATCGACCCTGCGTACCGGCCCGCGATCCGTGCGCTCAAGGGCATCTACGAGATCGAGAAGGACTGGGACAGCTACGAGCGCGCGCTGCTCGAAGAGGCTCGCCAGACGGAGGATCCGCAGGAGCGCTCCGAGGCCTTCCTCGCGGTCGCCCGCTACTACGAGAGCCGCGAGGATCGCGACAAGGCGACCCAGTACTACGAGGAAGCGCTCAAGCTGGTGCCCGACTCGCTCGAGGCCGCCCGGCCGCTCGCCGACATCTACCTCTCGAGCGAGAAGTGGGAACGCTGCGAGCAGATGCTCGACATCGTCACCGCCAAGATGTCGCAGCGCTACGCCGGCGCGCAGGAAGACGAGGAGCTCGCGAAGGAACTCTGCCGACGCTTCTACCGGCTCGGCTACGTCTGCGAGAAGAACGCCCACCGCGACAAGGCGCTCGGGGCGTTCGAGAAGGCCTATCAGCTCGACGCGACGAACCTCGCGGTGCTCGAGGGCTACGGCAACGTGCTCGTGCAGGTGAAGCGGCTCGAAGAGGCGCTCAAGGTGTACCAGTCGATCTTGCTGCACCACCGCGGCGATCTCACCGATCTCGAGGTGGCGGAGATCCACTGGACGTTGGGCGACCTCCACTTCCAGCTCAAGCAGTTCGATCGCGCCGAGAACCAGTTCGACAAGGCCCTCGGCATCGACCCGAGCCACGAGCCCTCGCTCAAGTCGATGGTGTCGATCGCCGAGTCGACCCAGAACTTCGAGCGGGCGGCCGACTTCCGCCAGAAGCTGCTCCAGGTCGTCGAAGGTGACGCGCGCTACGAGAACGGCGTCGCGCTCGGGAAGATGGCGCGGGACAAGCTGCACGATCCCTACCTCTCCATCGACGCCTACCTCGCCGCGCACAAGGTTCGGCCCGACGTGCTCGAGGTGATGGACGCGCTCTACGTCCTCTACCGCGAGACGAAGCAGGGCGCGAAGGCCGCCGAGATGCTCGAGCGCATGCTGCAGACCGAGGCGCTCCAGGGCGACCCGCAGCGTGGCAAACGGGTGTGGTTCGCGCTCGGAGAGATCGCTCGCGACGAGCTGATGGACATCGACAAGGCGGCCCAGTCGTTCAACGCCGCGCTCGATCTCGACTGGCGCTTCATCGAGGCCTTCAGCGCGCTCGAGGCGATGCTCGGTCGCAACAAGAAGTGGAAGACGCTCGACGACAACTACAAGCGCATGCTCGCGCGCTTCCCGAAGACGGAAGAGACCCACCTCGCGCGCATGACGATCTGGCGCGCGCTCGGGGACATGTACCTGAACGTGATGAAGGCGCCCGACGCCGCCGTCGAGGTCTACAAGGTGGTGGCGGCGGGGCAGCCCGAGAACGTCGAGGTGCAGGAGAAGTTCGCCTCGCTCGCCCAGGCCCAGCCAGGCTACGAGCAAGACGCGGTCGACGCTTGGCGCCGTTCGTTGCCGACGACCACCGCTCCGGGGAAGGTGGCCTCGGCGCTCGCGGAGCTGGCGGCGCGCCGGAAGGACTACGACTCGGCGTGGCTCGCGGCCCAAGTCGCCTCGGGGCTCATCGGCGAGATCGGCACCGGCGAGCGGGAGATTCTCACCAAGCTCACTCCGTACGCGAAGAAGCGCGAGCAGGCGCAACGGTCGCTCACCGATCGGCTCTGGCAGCAGCACCTCTTCCACCCGAAGGTGCGTGGGCCGCTCGCGGAGCTGATGGCGATCCTCTTCGAGCAGGCAGGCGCGCTCTACAAGGAGGACTTCACCCGCTACGGCATCGTGCCCAAGCGGCACCTCGTCGACGTCACCTCGGGCGCGGAGTTCCACCTCTCGCACTACCGGTACGTGAGCCGGCTGCTCGGCATGGAGCAGATCGGCCTCTACTCACCGTTCCTCGTCGCCACCCGCGATCGCATCGCGAAGAAGACGACCGAGGCCGCGCCCGATCCCATGGTCGGCGTCGAGGTCGTGCACACCGACCCGATCGGCATTCGCGCCGGCGGGAAGTTCTTCGGCGAGGCCGGCCAGCGCGAGGCGTACTACCTGCTCGGGCGCACGATGGCGCTCTTGCGGCCTGAGCTCGTGCTCACCTCGCGGGTCTCGGCCGAACGGCTCGAGGCGATCCTCCAGGCGGCGATCAGCCTGTCGGTCGATCGGTTTCGCTTCACGGCCGATCTCCGGGCCATCGACACCGAACGAAAGCTGCTCGAGCGCTCACTCACCGAGCAGGCCCGGGCCGCGCTCGCCAGGGTGACGCGCGAGTACGTGCGCGTCGCGACGCCGAACGATCTGCGCAACTACTTGGAGGGCGCCGAGCTCACCGGAGTTCGTGCCGGCACCTTCGTCGCCGGTGAGATCGAGCCGGTCAAGCGCATGGTGATCGCCGAGACGGGCACGGCCTTTCGGGTTCAGCCGCGATCGAAGATCCGCGAGCTGATGGTGTTCGCGCTCGGCGACGATCTTCACGCGCTCCGAGTCGCCGTCGGGACCAGCGTCGAAGTACAAGTTCGCAAGTGAGCCAATTGATTGAGCATGATGTGTAGGCGGTTTCACGCCGGGAACTTCGGGCAGTCATCCGGCGTCGGTCCGCTTGACCGGCTGGAAAGTGAAACCTACAGTTTTTGAGTATTTAGCCCTGCTTAGGACGACCTGATGCGCTTCGTCTGTGAGAGCTGCCGTGCGCAGTACATGATCAACGACGAGAAGGTCGGGCCGAAGGGGGTCAAGGTCCGATGCCGCAAGTGCGGCTACGTCATTCACGTCAAGCGGACCGACGCGCCGGTGGCGGCGAAGCAGCCGGCGCCATCGACCTCGACCGATCCCGACGACTCGATGGCCACGCAGGTGATGACGAGCCCGCTGAGCCCGAGCTCCGCGCAGGAGGGCGCCGATCTCACCAACCCGGGGCTGGGCGCCGAGCCCGCGACCTCGCGCGTCAACATGAACGATCCGGCCGTGCAGGCAGCGATGGCCGAGAAGGCGGCGAAGACGGCGGCCGCGAAGAACGGGAACGGGGCGAACGGGCACGAGGCTCCGCCGCCCCCGCCGTCGGACAAGCCAGGCGACAGCTTCCTGGGTGCGGACGAAGACGAGATCGGCGCGGTGTTCGACTCGGTGCTCGCGGGTGGCTCGACCGGCCCCACGACACTCCCGAAGAACCTCGAGACCAAGCCAGCACAAGAGGGCGATCGCGAGTCGACGAAGGTGCTCGACGCCGAGATGGTGAAGCGGCTCGCCGAGGAGAGCGCGCCCACCGCCCAGCAGCCGAAGATCGAAGAGGTGCCTCAACAGGACTGGTACGTCGCGCTCAACGACAAGCAGACCGGCCCGATGCCGCTCGATCAGCTCAAGCAACACTGGGACACGGGAGAAGTCGGGCCCGACTCGTTGTGCTGGCGGGCTGGCTTCAGCGATTGGATCCCCGTCTCGGAGGTGAAGATCCTCGCCTCGGTCCTCGCGCCCAAGCCGGCCAAGCCGATCGTCGTCGCTGCTGCGGCGACGGTGAACCCGGGCATCATCGCGCCGGCGGTGGTGAGCGTGCCGGTGCAGTCGGCCTTCTCCGCGGGCGGCGTGGTGACGACGGTGCAGTCCGAGGTGCAGGTGCCCATCGCCGCTTCCGCGATCCCCTCCGCCAACATCGCGGTGCAGGAAGACACTGGCAGTTGGCGTCCCTCGGCTGCCTCGGCGCTCGCGTCCTTGGTGAAGGAAGAGATGGACGTGCTCGCCAAGCCGCCGAAGAAGGCGGAGCCGGTGCCCGAGACTGTGTCGTCGGGTGGGCTGCTCGATCTCCCAGTCGAGGAGAAGCCGCACACGCCCGCCCACGTCGAGGCACCAGTGCACGCGCGCCCTGCGCCGCCGCCGCCTCCCCCGGTGAACCCCTACATGGCGAACCCGGGCGCCACCTTCAGCGCTCCAGCCGTCACCCAGTACCGCCCGCCGTCGAATCGTGGCCTGCTGATCGGCCTCGGCGTGGGCGGTGGCGCGATCCTCCTCTCCCTCATCGCGCTCATCATCTTCCTCCTCGTGCGGGAGCCGAAGGTCGTCGTCGCGCCGCCGCCGATCGCGACCAACACTCCGCCCGTCAACCCACCACCGGTGAACCCGCCGACCGTCGTCGCGCAGAACACCCAGCCCACCACGAACCCGCCTCCGACGAACCCCAACCCGCCAGCGACGGCCACTCCGACGAACACCCAGACGCCCATTGCCGTTCAGAACCCGCCTGCTGAAGCGACACCCACGACGGCGAAGACCACCGCGAAGACGACGCGAAATGCGGTGATCGCGAAGGCGGAGCCGAAGGAGACGGTGAGGGAGACCCCGAAGGAGTCGCCGAAGGCTGCCGAGCCAGTGAAGGACTCGCCCAAGGAGAAGGACGACGACTTCGACAGCCTCTTCGGCGACGGAAAGAAGAAGGCCGCTCCGAAGGAAGAGCCGAAGACCGAGAGCGCCTCGCAAAAGAAGAAGGAAGTCTACATTCCCCCGCCGCCTGGGAGCGCGGGTGGCGATCTCAAGGACGAGATCACCCAAGGAGACGTCACCGAGACCGTGCTCGCCAACAAGGGCGCGCTCGCCACCTGCGCGCAGGAGCACCGCAAGCGTGAGCCGGGCGTCACCGGCAAGCTCGTGATGCGGTGGACGGTGCTGACCTCGGGCAAGGTGTCGAACGTGGGGCTGGTGACCGAGGAGTTCAAGGGCACCTACATGGCCCAATGTGTCGCTGGGGTGATCAAGGGAATGACCTTCCCGCGCAGCAAGAAGCAGAGCGACGCCTTCCAGTTCCCGTTCAAGTTCTGAGGCGGTGGCGCCCGTCGACGCGCTCGGAGGAGCGACCTGCCCGCGTCATGCCGGCGTGCTCGCGGTCGATCTCTGCGAGCGCTGTGGTCGATTCGTCTGCGGAGACTGCGTCTCGTTTCGTGGCGAGAAGACGTGGTGCTCGGAGTGCGCGCTGCAGCCCGCAGGCGCCTCCACCCGTGCGACTGGGGCGCTGATCGTCGCGGTCGCCGGCTTCTTCTTCTGCGTTCCGCTCTCGCTGCTCGCGATCGTCCTCGGTCGGCTCGAGCAGCTGGCGATCGAACGAGGCGAGGCGCCACCCGACGGCCTCGGTCGCGCGCGCTGGGCGCTGCGCCTCGGAGTGATCCAGGTGGTGCTCTTCACCCTGACGGTGATCGCCTTGATCGTGCTGGGCAACTTGTTCCCCGTCTGACACCGTCGCCCTGGCGCGGCTGCCTCGCTCCGCTGTCGCGCGTCGGTGTTCCACGCTTCAACGTCGCTGCATTCCTTGCTGTGAATCGGCACGCAGTGTGCGTCAGGCGCACGGTCAACTTTCGTTGACTCTCGATCGGGGCTCTCTACAGTCCGCCCCGCTTCGGTACCTTCGAAGGCAGTTTCCACGCAGTACATGAAGGAGATGTCGAACATGACGAAGACGAAAATGAGCATGTGGCTGTCTGCTGCGATCGCCGCGGGGTTCGCGGTGGGCGTCGGCTGTGGCCCAACCGAGCCGATGGTGACGAGCTGCACCTCGGACAGCCAGTGTGCGGCGAGCGAGGCCTGCCACCCGCTGACCAAGAAGTGCGTCCCCGGCTGCACCTCGGGCAGCGACTGCCCCGCGTCGGCGAAGACCTGCGCCACGCTCGGTGGCTCCTCGGGGGGCGACGGCGGAACCACCTCGCGCTCCTTCTGCCAGTGCTCCACTGATGCCATCTGCGCGATGTCGACGGCCGGGAACGTCTGCGACCCCTCGACCAAGCTGTGTGGCGCGAAGTGCACGGCCGACTCGGCCTGCCCGACGGGCTACAAGTGCGACACGGCGACTGGCTACTGCGGCACCTCGTCGGTGATGGACGCGGGCGTCGACGCGGGCGTCGCGTGCACGCCTGGTGCGGCCCCGGCCTGTTCTGGCAGCTCGATCTGCGATCCGACCACGGCGAAGTGCATCGCGCCGCCGACCTGCACCGCGGCGAGCCCGCAGCCCGACGTCTGCGTCTACGGGTTGATGTGCAACGCGACCGGCTGTGGCAATGCTCCGGTGACTGGGCACACCTGCGCCAACTTCATGACCGTCGCGACCCCCCTGGCGTGGAACCCGGCGACGATCGCCACCAAGGGTCACGTCACGACCGCGTTCGCTCCTCGTGCGACGAACGACACCACGGCCTGCGCCGCGCCCGACCCGAACGCCTTCACCTTCACCGTCGATCTCTACGCGGCGCCCAGCACGACGTTCCCGTCGATGATCGACATGGTTCAGGCTGGCACGCTGAACTACGTGCGCACCGACGGCCAGATCGTCAACCTCGGCGCCGGCCCGGTTCGTCCCCAGAGCGGCTACGCGATGGGCTTGTCGAACAACAACAAGAACCTCCACCTCGTGTGGACGGGCTGCGCCGCCTCCACGATCATGTCGCTCCGCGCCGGCTTCTACGCGCAGAACGGCAACGCGAACTGTGCGACTGCGAATCAGTGAATTGGGCCGACGACACGACGTTCAAACCACGCGAAGGCCACCTGAGGGTGGTCTCACTGAAAGGGAAACGATGAACTTCAAGAAGCTGATGATGTCGGTTGTGGTGGCGGCTCCTCTGGCGACGTTCGCGCAGCCTGCGACGACGCCCAAGCCGTCGGCGGTGCTTCCTGGTGAGCCGGCCCTGGCCTGCCCCACTGGCACCAAGCAGTCAGGCGGCAAGGACACCGTGTTCGAGGCCACCTTCTGCACGAAGGCCGGTCGCATGGGTGAGCCGCTGATGCACGGGCCCTACCTCGGCCTCTACAAGTCGGGGAAGAAGCGGGTCGAGGGCGCCTACCTCGAGGGCAAGCGGACTGGCCTGTGGATCGCGTACGACGAGGCTGGCGGCAAGCTCGAGGAACTCACCTTCGACAACGATCTCTGGAACGGCAAGCGCACCCAGTGGATCGCCGGTCAGAAGATCCTCGAGGAGAACTGGGTCGCTGGGAAGCGCCAGGGCCTCCAGCGGGAGTGGCTCAAGGGCAAGGAAGTCGTCACCGAGTTCAAGGACGACTCGCCGGTGAAGAAGTAATCCACACTCACGTCTGAGGCTGTCACGCGGGGCGGGTTCTCGAAAGAGGGCTCGCCCTTCGTGCGTTTGTGTGAAGCTCTGGACGGGGAGGCTCGATGCGGACGACACGGCTGATGGCGGTGCTGCTGCTGCTTGCTGCTGGTTGCGGAACACGTGAACCCTGTGACGCCTCGAACTGCTCGGGTGGGTGCTGCGACACCTTGGGGCGATGCCAGAGCGGGCTCTCTCGCTCGGCCTGTGGCAACCAGGCAGCCCAGTGCCGCACCTGCTCGGCGACCGAGACCTGCTCCTCGTCGGGCGTCTGCGTTCCAGGTTCGAACACCGGCGGTGGGAGCGCTGGCGGCTCGGCAGGAGGCAGTGTCGGAGGGGGTGGGGCGACGTGCACCACCGACGCACAGTGCACGACGGCGCAGACCTGTCACCCCGTGCTGCGCGAGTGCATTCCGAGCTGTACGAGCGCGGCTGACTGCGCGACCTCTGCGCGCACCTGCGCCACCTTCACCGGACAGGCTCCAGGCAGCGGTGGGGCCCGCGGCTTCTGTCAGTGCGCCACCGACGCGCTCTGCAATGCGCAGCAGGTCGGCACCGTCTGCCAAGCCGTGACCAAGGTGTGTTCGCCGGCGTGCACCGCGACCTCCTGTCCGACGGGGCTCACCTGCGAAGCGGCGACCGGCCAGTGTCGCAGTGGCGGCAACGACGGCGGCACTGGAGGCCCGTGTGTTCCCGGCTCGTGCACGCAGGGGCTCTGCGATCCCTCGACGCAGCGGTGCGCGACCCCAGCCGCGTGCGCGGTGGCCAACCCTCAGCCTGACACCTGTGTGTACGGGCTCATCTGCGCGACGTCGGCGTGTGCGGAGGCGCCCTTCACCGGGAAGGGCTGCGCGAACTTCGCGTCCCTCAGCACCCCGCTCGCGTGGGATCCGGCCACCATCACGCCTCACGGGCCAGTCACCGTCTCGATGACCTCGATCGCGAAGGACATGGCGACGCCCCTGTTCTGCGGCTCGCGTGGCGCGGACTTCTCGGCGGAGATCCGCCTCTACTCGGGCTCGACCAACTTCCCCGCGATGCGCGATCTGTTGCCTGCCAACTTCCTCAACTACGTGCGCAGCGACGGCCAGGCGGTCGACGTCAACAACGGGGCGAGCCCGTTGGTCCGCCCCACGAGCGGGTATTCGGCGGGGCTGTCGAACAACAACAAGAACCTCACGATGAAGATGAACCTCTGCATCACCTCGGCACCCGCGAGTCTCGTGGCCGGCTTCTACGGAGACAACGGGAACCCGGTCTGCTCGACGCTGCAGTGAGCGGCTGGAGGTTCGTCGCGTCGTGGACGAGGCTGCGTGGGTGAGCGGCTTCGCCCAAGCGTTGGTGGACAACCCGGTCGCCCGCACCATCGGAGACGTCACGCTCCGCTACGAGCCCTCGATGATGGTGGGCGAGACCGAGGCTGCGTCGGCGAGCTGGCGCCCGGTGGCGCTCTCGTGGGCCGGGTTCGCGCTCATCGTGGGTGGGCTGGCGTCGCTCCTCTTCGCGGGCCAGGGGCTGGCGGCGTGCCTCATCGGCTCGGGCGGGGTCGTCGTGGCGGGCTCGAGCTGGCTCGAGCGTCGGGAGAAGCGCAAGCGGGGCTTCGTCTTGAACTTCGCGACCTCTCGGCTGCGGCTCGACTTCGTCACCCCGTTCTCGGGCAAGTCACGCACGCTGCTGGTGCCGTTCGACGCGGTGAAGGCGGTCGAGCTCCGAGAGCAAGCCGACGGTGCCGGGTGCCTCACGGTGGACTTCCTCGTCGACGAGGCGCTCTTTCGCGAGGTGCTGATCGCGTTCATCCCCTCGACGCAGGCCGACGCGGCCCAGCGCTTCACCCGGCTGCTCGAGGGTGCGTTCGGACTCGGGTCGATTCCGCCCGACAGCCCTTTTCTCGAGGCTGCGACCCAGGAGGCCGGCGCGACCCCAGCGCTCGGGCCGAGCGAGCCGAAAAGTCCCTGAGAATCCACGCGGGTCGAACGCCTCGTGAGAGGCACGGTGCGTGCTCGAAGGGAGGGCATGCGTGCTCTGCTCCTCGCCGCTCTTGGGTGCTCGCTCACTGCCTCGGCATTCGAACTGCGCGTCGACTCGCAGGGCGACGTGGTGAAGTGGCAGCGTGACGTCACCTTCGTGGTCGACCCCTCCATCGCGCGCTTGATGGGTGAGGCTGGTGCGCTGGAGGCGATCACCGCCGCAGTGGCCGAGCTCGAGGAGGCGACCCCAGCGCTCCACGTGACGCTGGTGCCGGGCGCGGTGCGTGGGCCTGGCTACGAGCTCGAGGGCACCGACAACCAGAACGAGATCCTCGCGCTGGCCGACTGGCCCTACACCGACGACGCGCTCGCCTCGACGGTGGTGACCCTCAAGTCGCGCACGAACGAGATCGTCGACGCCGACATCGTCTTCAACGTCGAGCAGCACACCTTTCGAGTGATCGGGAAGGCGAGCGAGCTGCGCGGCGACACCCGCATCGACGACGTTCAGAACACGCTCACCCACGAGCTCGGTCATGCGCTCGGCCTGATGCACAACCTGGTGGACGAGCAGGTCGTGATGTTCCCGAGCGCGAGCGCGGGAGAGGTCCGGAAGCGTGTGCTTCAGCAGGACGATCGGCGCGGGCTCGAGGCGCTCTACACCGAGCCGATCCCCGTGGTGGTGAGCGAGGTTCCTCCCCCAGCCGGTTGCTCCGCGGTGGGCGGGGTGTCGCTCGCGCTCCTGGCCGTCTTGGTGTTGCTCGTTCCGCGTCGGGGGCGTGCGCCGGTGAAGGCCGTCGCGCCGCGGCGTCGTCGGCTCGAGCACTTTTCTCGGTGGACCGGCGTGTTCGTCCTCGGGCTCGCGTCGTCGGCCTTCGCCCAGCTCGTCCCCGTCGAGGTCGGCGTCGTTCGAACGCACGTCGTTCACCGGTCGGCGACGTCGGCGGGGCTGATCGTCACTTCGATGGACGTGGAGCTCGAGGCCTGCGTCGCGGCGAGCTGCGAGCGAATGGTGCGGGTGACGGTTCCTGGAGGGCGGCTGGGCGAGCTCGAGCAGTACGTCGAGCACCACCCGGTTCCAGCGATCGGCGAGCGCCTCGGGCTGGCGAAGAAGAACGGCCGGTGGGTGGTGTTTCGTTTGTCCGATGAGTCACAGGCGACGCGCTTCGGCGCGCTCTCGAGCGGGTCCGCGAGGCCCCAGGGAGTGAGTGTGCCCGTGAGCGTTCCCTCTCAACCAGTTGTTGTTCCGAAGTGACGGGCTGGCACCGGGTTTGTAGCGCGTAGTCCTCGAGGAGAACCGCCATGAAGCAGCCGCCGCCGCGCCGCATCCTGATCGTCGACGATGAAGAGAACGTCTGCCACGCGCTGCGGCGGAGCCTGCGGAAGGAAGGGTACGAGCTGTTCTTCGGCCATGAGCCCGCCGAGGGCCTCGAGCTGCTCAAGAAGCAGCCGGTCGACATGGTGATCAGCGATCACCTGATGCCCAACATGACGGGCCTCGAGTTCCTCAAGCTGGTGCGCGTTCGCTACCCGGACGTCATGCGGATCATGCTCACCGGCCACGCCGACATGCAGACGGCGATCGACGCCATCAACCAGGGCAACATCTACCGGTTCCTCACCAAGCCGTGGGACGACACCGAGCTCAAGGTGACCCTCTTCCTCGCGTTCGAGCAGCTCGACCTCGAGCGGGAGAACCGGCGCCTGCTCGCGATGGTGCGGCGCCAGTACGATCTGCTCAAGTCGCTCGAGTCCGACAACCCGGGCATCAGCCACGTGGTGCGTGACGCCGAGGGCTTCATCTTGATCGACGAGGAGCCGGGCTCGTTGCGAGCTGGCATGGACTTGCGGGTGGTTTCTTCCTGAGACGACGGCGGGCGGCGGGGTGAGTGGCGCACATGACGACGGGAGCGACATCGCCGGCCGTCCTCTTGGTTGCCGACTCACCGTCGCTGGTGGCTCGCATCGAAGATCTCCTGATGCCGTGGGGCGTGCTGGCGGTGCAGGCCCCGGCCGAGCAGGCGCTCTCGTTGGTCGATGCCGGCCACGCGCGCATCGTCGTCTGTGAAGCGCGGCCCGGCATTCGGCTCTACCTCGAGCAGCTCAAGGCCGTCGGCGCGGTGCCGATCATGGTCGGGCGGCTCGGCGACGAGCCCACCCGTGACGTCGAGCATGCGAGCAAACCCAGCGAGCTGATCGCCGCCGTCTTTCGGGCGCATGGCCGCCTCGCCGGCCTCGAGCCCAACGGCGCCGATCGGGTGAACGAGTTCGCGCAGTCGATCGCCTCGAAGTTCACGATGCCCGAGTTGGTGAACGAGGCGATCTCGAAGACGCGAGAACTCTGCGACGCCGACGGCGCGAGCCTGTTGCTCGTCGACCCGGAGAGCGGTGCGCTGGCCTTCGACACCGTCGAGGGGAGCGCCAAGGGGCAGATCGAGCGGGTGCGGCTCAAGCGAGGGCAGGGCGTCGCGGGGAAGGTCGCCGTCGAAGCGCGGCCGCGCCTGGTGACGCACGCGAACGAGTGCGCCGACTTCGACCCTTCCTTCGACGAGAAGACGGGCTTCAAGACCGGCTCGATCATCGCGGTGCCGTTGGTGCTCGCGGGCGACGTCCTCGGCGTGCTGATGGCGGTGCGGTCGGCGGAGCGAGTGCCGTTCACCCCGGTGACCCTGCATCGCCTGGTGCAGCTCGGGCCCCACGTCGCCATCGCCGTGCACAACGTGCAGATCACCACCCAGCTGCGCTCGAGCCAGACCGAGGTGTTGCAGGCGAACGCGAGCCTGGAGCAGAAGATCCGCGAACGCACCGAGCAGATCAGCCGCGCCAAGCAGGAATGGGAGCGCACCTTCGACGCGATCAGCGAGCCGATCGCGCTGCTCGACGGCTTCGTGATTCGCCGGGCCAACCAGGCCTACGCGCGGCGCGTGCAGCTGCCGATTCAGATGCTGCCGGGGAAGGTCTGCCACGAGGTCTTCGCGGGCCGAGACACTCCATGCCCTGGCTGCCCGCTCGGAAAGGGTCGGGACGTGGCGCTGAGCTCCGAGCTGACCCTCCAGAACCCTCGCACCGCGCGCGACTCCACGGTCGCCTTCTCGGGCTACTGGCTCAACGACGATCGGGCCTCGAACTCGGTCGTCGTCCACTACCAGGACATCACCCACTCGCGGTCGTTGCAGGAGCGGCTGAGGGAGAGCGAGCGGCTCGCGGCCATCGGTCAGCTCGCGTCGGGCGCGGCGCACGAGATCAACAACCCGGTCGGCTTCGTCACCTCGAACCTGCGCACCCTTCGAGGCGTGCTCGACGACGTGCGGGAGCCGCTCGCGATGCTCTCGCAGCTGGCGGCCTGGGTGCGGGAGCGGCGCTTCGATCGAATCGAGGCCTGGGCCGCCTCGCTCGACGAGCCCGATCTGCAGGCGCTCGACGACGCAGTGGAGATGGTGGACGAGTCGCTCGATGGTGCGCGGCGCGTCTCCGACATCGTCAAGGGGCTGCGCGAGCTGTCGCGCCTCGAGATCGGGCGCAAGGAGCCGGCCGACAGCAACGCGTCGGTCTCTCGCGTCATTCGTTCGGAGTACGGCGAGCTCGTGCCGGCCAACGTCGAGGTCGAGCTGAGCGCGACGGCGCCGGCCGACATCGCGCCGCTCCAGCTCGATCAGGCGCTCGGTCACCTGGTGAAGAACGCGCGGCAGGCGACGGTCAACGGCGAGCGCGTGCACCTTCGAACCTGGAGCGTGGGTGACGAGGTCTTCATCGAAGTGAAGGACGAAGGCAGCGGCATCGCGCGGGAGCACCTGCGGCGGGTGTTCGAGCCGTTCTTCACCACCCGTGGCGTCGGCAAGGGCATCGGGCTGGGGCTGACCGCTGCCTACGGCATCGTGCGGCGCGCGGGTGGCGATCTCGAGGCGCAGTCCGAAGGGCCGGGGCAGGGCTCCAGCTTCAGGGTGCGGTTGCCTCGCGCGACCCAGGTGCCGCTCGCGCGGGTGGCTTGATCGGCCTCGCTTGTCGGCGCGCGTCAATTTCGAGTCGTGAAAAATCGGCTGTGCAGCGAATGCACAGGCATCGCCATGCCTTCGCACGGTCTTTCACCTGCCAACCGTGCGATGACGGCTTCAGTCAACTTGGAGGCAGTCATGAGCAAGGCAGCCAGTTTTCGACCCGAGGATCTGAGGAACGTCGTGCTCCTGGGCCATGGCGGGGCAGGCAAGACGACGCTCGCCGAGGCGATGCTGCATCGATGTGGCGCCATCTCGCGCATGGGCTCGGTGGAGGACGCCACCACCACGAGTGACTACGAGCCGGAGGCGAAGGAGCACCGCCACTCGACGAACTCGTCGCTGCTGTTCGCGACGTCGAACAAGCGCGAGATCAACGTCATCGACACCCCGGGGCACCCCGAGTTCATCGGCTATGCGCTGGCGGCGTTGCCCGCCGTCGAGACCGCGCTCATCGTGGTGAACGCCAACACCGGCGTCGAGCTCAACACCCGTCGGCTCTTCCACGCTGCAGGAGAAGCCGGCCTCGCGCGCATGCTGGTGATCAACAAGATCGACGCGGTCTCGCCAGCGGTGCTCAAGGATCGGGTGCGCGAGCTCAAGGAGATCTTCGGGGCGACCGTTCACTGCATCAACCTGCCCACCAAGGGCGCGAAGGACGTGGTGGACTGCTTCGACGAGGAGGCCGGCGCCGCCGATCTCTTCTCGGTCGGCGAGGTGCACCGCGAGATGCTCGAGTCGACCATCGACGTCGACGACGCCAAGCTCGAGAAGTACCTCTCCGGCGAGCGGATTCCGCTCGACGAGCTGCGGGCCACCTTCGTCAAGGCGATGACCCAGGGCCACGTCGTGCCGGTGCTCTTCACCAGCGCGCGTGACGAAGTGGGCGTCGACGACTTGCTCCACGTGCTGACCGAAGAAGGCGCGAGCCCGGTGAGCGGCCGCAAGCGTCGCCTGTTGCGAGACGGGGTGCCGGTGGAGCTCGAGTGCTCGATCGACGCGCCGTTCCTCGGGCACATCTTCAAGGTGACCAACGACCCGGGCGTGGGGCAGCTGGCGCTCATTCGCGTGCTCCAGGGCAAGCTCGACGGCACCACCAGCTTCATCTGTGGCCACGACAAGAAGCCGCGCAAGGCCGGCCACGTGCTCAAGGTCGAGGGGCGTGATCACCCCGAGCTCGAGGCGCTCGCCTACGCCGGCGATCTCGTCGCCCTCGCCCGCATGGAAGACATCCACGTCGATCAGGTGCTGCACGACCCGCTGCTGTCGGGTGAGTGGAAGGTGGTCTCTCCGGTCGCGCCGGCGCCCATGCTCTCGGTGGCGGTGGAGCCGAAGAACCGCGGCGACGACGTGAAGCTGAGCCAGTCGCTGCAGCGGCTCGCGGAAGAAGACCCGACGTTCAAGTTCAAGAACGACCCCAACACGCACGAGCTGGTGCTCTCGGGCGTGGGCGACATTCACCTCAAGGTGCTGCTCGAGCGGCTCAAGAACCGGTTCAAGCTCGAGGTGAGCGCGAAGTCGCCGACGGTGCCGTACCACGAGACCGTCACCGCCAAGGCCGAGGGGCACCACCGGCTCAAGAAGCAGACGGGCGGCGCCGGCCAGTTCGCCGAGGTCTTCTTGCGGATCGAGCCGATGCCCCGCGGCGCCGGCATCGAGTTCAAGAGCGAGGTCTTCGGCGCGAGCATTCCGACCCACTTCATTCCGGCCGTTGAGAAGGGCGTGTACGACGCGATGGAGGAGGGCGTGCTCGCCGGGTTCCCCGTCAAGGACGTGCGGGTGATCGTGTACGACGGGAAACACCACGCGGTGGACTCGAAGGACATTGCGTTTCGCTCGGCAAGCAAGCTGGCAGTGCGCGACGCGATGGAGAAGGGCCGCCCGGCGCTGCTCGAGCCGCTCGTGTCGATGGAGATCTCCATTCCCGAGCAGCACCTCGGCACGATCACCGGCGCGCTCAAGCACGTGCGTGGACGGGTCATGGGCGTGGAGTCGGGCTCGGGTGGGATGTCGACGGTGCGCGCGCAGGCGCCCTTGGCCGAGCTGAAGGACTACGCGAACCAGCTGCGCGGGAGCACCGGGGGCTCGGGGAGCTTCGTCATGGAGTTGTCGCACTACGAGCCGGTGCCGCCCAACCTCCAGCAGCAGATCGTCGCCTCGCGGGCGAACCGGAAGATGCCGACGGAGTGAGCTCGAAGATCACGAAAGGAAACGAACATGGACGACACCACCAAACGACTCGCGAAGGTCCTCGGAGCGAACAACGTCGAGAGCCTCGGCAATGACGTGCGGTTTGCGGTCGACAGCGCCGATGGCGCCCGCCTCAAGGTGAGCATCGACGCCCGGCAGCACTTCATGGGCGTGCTGCTCGACCCCAAGGGCGTGGTGCGCGCCGACTTCGACGTCGGCCCGGTAGCGAAGGTGACCGAAGACGCCGCCTTCCCCGGGCGGGTGACGCTCCACATCGGCACCCTGATGCTGCAGATCGACACCAAGCCCACGCTGGCGGTCGAGCTGCTCAGCCAACCCGCGAAGTGATCGGCTGATCAGCGACGCTCGGGGCTCTCGGCCGCGTAGACCTGGGCGCCGCCCTCACGGAACGCCTGGGACTTCTCGGCCATGCCCTGCTCGGCGAGGGCTCGCACCTCGTCGGTGATGTTCATCGAGCAGAACTTCGGCCCGCACATCGAGCAGAAGTGGGCCGTCTTGGCGCCGTCGGCGGGCAGGGTCGCGTCGTGGAACTCCTTCGCCTTCATCGGATCGAGGGAGAGGTTGAACTGATCTTCCCAGCGGAACTCGAAGCGCGCCTTCGAGAGCGCGTCGTCACGCGCCTGGGCCCCGGGGTGGCCCTTGGCGAGATCGGCGGCGTGGGCGGCCAGCTTGTAGGTCACCACTCCGACGCGCACGTCTTCTTTGTCCGGGAGGCCGAGGTGTTCCTTCGGCGTCACGTAACAGAGCATCGCGGTGCCGAACCAGCCGATCATCGCGGCGCCGATGCCCGAGGTGATGTGATCGTAGCCGGGGGCGATGTCGGTGGTGAGGGGCCCCAGGGTGTAGAAGGGCGCTTCTCCACAGACCGCCAGCTGTCGCGTCATGTTCTCGCGAATGAGCTGCATCGGCACGTGGCCCGGGCCTTCGATCATCGTCTGCACGTCGTGCTTCCAGGCGACCTTGGTGAGCTCCCCCAGGGTATCGAGCTCGGCGAACTGGGCCTCGTCATTCGCGTCGGCGATCGAGCCGGGACGCAGGCCGTCACCGAGCGAGAAGCTCACGTCGTAGGCCTTCATGATCTCGCAGATCTCTTCGAAGCGCGTGTAGAGGAAGCTCTCCTGGTGGTGCGCGAGGCACCAGCGCGCCATGATCGAGCCGCCGCGCGAGACGATGCCGGTGACGCGCTTGGCGGTCAGTGGAACGAACGAGAGCCGAACTCCGGCGTGAATGGTGAAGTAGTCGACGCCCTGCTCGCACTGCTCGATGAGCGTGTCGCGGTAGAGCTCCCAGGTGAGCTCTTCGGCTTTGCCACCGACCTTCTCGAGCGCCTGGTAGAGCGGCACCGTTCCGACGGGCACCGGGCAGTTGCGCAGAATCCACTCGCGGGTCTCGTGAATGTTCGGGCCGGTCGAGAGATCCATCACCGTGTCGGCACCCCAGCGAATCGACCACACCATCTTCTCGACCTCTTCCTCGATCGAGCTGGTGACGGCGGAGTTGCCCAAGTTCGCGTTCACCTTCACCAGGAAGTTGCGGCCGATGATCAACGGCGCGAGCTCGAGGTGGTTCACGTTCGCGGGGATGATCGCGCGGCCACGGGCGACCTCGTCACGGACGAACTCGGCCGTGATCTCCTTGGGGATCGACGCGCCGAAGCGCTCGCCCGGGTGTTGGGCGCGGGCGGACTCGAGGCGCTGGTTCTCGCGCAGCGCGATGAACTCCATCTCGGGGGTGATCTCGCCTCGCCGAGCAGCGTGGAGCTGGGTGACGTTGGCGCCACGCTTGGCTCGCAGCGGGGTTCGCTCGGTGTGAAAGCGCAGGGCGGTGAGGCGCGGATCGGCCTCGCGCGCTCGAGCGAACTCCGAGGTCGACGCTGGCAACCGCTCCACGTCGGCGCGGCGCTCGACCCAGGTTCTCACGGGCGCCAGGCCACGCCGGAGATCGACCTCGATCGAGGGATCGGTGAACGGCCCCGACGTGTCGTAGAGCAGCACGGGCGCGTTCTCGCTCGTCCGCCCGTTCGCGTGGCGCGTCGGCGACTGGGTCACCTTTCGGAGCGGCACCTTGAGCTCGGGGAAGCGCGGGCTCGAGAGGTACACCTTGCTCGACTTGGGGAACGGCGCGCGAGTGATCTCCGCGAGCACGTTCGGGTCGACCTTCAACGATGGGTGGTTGGCCATGGGCGCTCCCTTCGCCGGTGTGAACCGGATCAGGTTCGGCGGGTCGATCGCACTCACGATCCTCTCAGCCGCTGACTCACCACGAGGGGCGGCTCCCCGGGACGTCGCCGCGTACCACGAAATCTCTGGAGCGATCGATCCACTCGCACTGAGAAGCTCCCGAGGAACGCGAGGTGCAAGTGCTGGCGCCATGCGGGCCGACGTCGCACTTGGGCTGCTCCTCTGGGTGGCGGGACAAGCTCCAGAAGTGCCTGATTCACTTGAGGTCGTTCTCGCCCGAGCGCAGCGACGCCTCACTGAACGCGCGCTGGCAGGCGAGTCGACGGTGCTGGCCCATGATCGCGCCGTCGCGGTCTTGGTCGATCGCATCGTCGAGACCCGAACCCAGGTCTTCGACGCACGACATCGACTCGAGGCGCTGGCCTTCGAACGACGGGTGCTCGAGAGCATTCCAGCGGCCGATCTCACCGAGGAGGCGCGGGTTCGGCACCTCGAGCGGCTCGAGCGCATCGAGCTCGCGCGGGTGGAGGGCCTGCGCAGCGAGCGGCTCGCCTGTCGCGCGCTGGCGGCTTCGATCGGGGAGCTGAAGGGGCGGGTCGAAGGAAAGGTCGACACCCTCGTCGCGGCGACCGAGACCTGTCGGCGAGGTGAGTCGCCTCCGTGGTGTGCAGGCCTCGAAGAGGCGCTCGACGCCTACCGTCAGCTCAGCCTCGCCGTGGGGCGATCGAAAGCCGAGGCCGACGCGCTCTGTCGCTGAGGTTCTCCGCACGCACATCGAGGACTCAGCGGGAGAGCTGGAGCCGCGGGAGCTCGAGCCGGAGCGCGTCCGGGTCGCCGCCGAGCACGTACAACCGAAGCTGCGACAGGCCCGAGAGCGCGGCGCGGTGACGGCTCACCGTGCTTGCATGCAGGGGCCCTTCGAAGGCGAAGGACTCGAGGGTGGGGAACAGCGAGCTGGTGACGAGGCGCGCGAAGGCTCCCTCCGAATCGGCCCTGATCGCTTCCGCGCCATCGACGGTGAACTCGCCGGTGCGGCGGACGTGAATGGCGAGGCGTTTCAGTGCCGGAAACCGTTCTGTCTCGACCAAGGGCGCCAGCGCCGGGAGCAGGTTGGCCGCCCGAGTCACCCCGACTGCGAGCGTGTGCAGCCGCGGAAAGGCCGCGCTCTCGATCGGGACGAGCTGGGCGCGCGCCGAAAAGACGCCGACCTCGAGGCGTTCGAGCGCATCGGACGCGATCGGCGCCCAGCTGAAGCCCTTCTGGAAGACGAGGCGCAGCGCCTGGAGCCGTCCACAGCGAGCCACCTCCTTGAGCAACGGCTTTCCCTCTCCCATTCGATCGAAGTCGCCCGCCTCGAGGACTCGCAAGGCCGGGCCCACTGGCGAACGAACGGCCGCCCGAACCGCCGCTGCGAGCTCACCAGGCACCGCCCGCTCGGCATCGGCTCGATCGAGCTCGACGAACCGCAGTCGTTCGATCGTCTGCGCCACCGGCTGCCGAAGCAGCGCCTCCATCAAGAAGTGCGGATGGTGGACGTGTCGGCTCGCGAGCCGCTGTGCCGTCGGAACTGACACGTTCGAGATCGTCGCTTCGACGAGCCGCTGTCCCTCGAAGGCGAGTGGCAGGCCTCCCGAGCGATAGAGCGAGAAGAGCTCCTCACCGAGCAGCCGCGGGCCCTCTTCCAACAGCCAATCGGCGACGACCTCGGAGTGCCCCGCCGCGCCCGACACCGAGAGCTGGGCGGGACCCGCGTCGTCCTCTTGCGCCACCAGCTGCCCCTTCTTTCCGTAGACGAAGACGAGCTGGTCGAACGCTTCCCGCGCCTCGAGGTGATTGGAGAAGGTGCCTTCGCTCTCGGTCCATTCGTCGTCATGTCCGAGCCGGTGCTGGGTGAGTCGCGTCCCCTCGAGGCGGATCTCGATGCGCTTCGCAGCTTCGCCAGGCTTCAAGTCGTAGGTGCGTGCCAACGACATCGACCGTCGATGTAGCGCAGCTCCACCCATCGGCCCAGCCATGGGGTTTCGACGTGTTCGGTGATGTCAGGGTGGGGCGCTACGAAAGCGATCGTCCCCATGAACGCCACCTTCCATCTTCCTGACGATTTCTGGGCTGCAGCCGAAGGCACTGCCGACGGGCGGCTGCTCGGTCACTTGGGCATCAACGGCACGCCGTTTCGGGTGGAGGCGGTGCCCGTCACCCGCCAGCACGGCTACCAGATCGGCGCCGACCCGGTGAGTGAGCGGCGGCTCGAGGGCCTGATCGCCGAGTTCGACGCGCCCGGCTTCGAGACCGTGCGCATTCGCGGGAAGGACTACGTGGTGATCATTCGGCCGGCGAGCCTGGGGTAACGGAGATCGCTCGGGTTAGCGCCGGTTGAAGGTGTTCATCGCCTTCTGCATGCCGTCCTTCGCCCACAGCTCGCAGCCATCGACGGCCCGGCCGATGAACTCGGGCAGCGCGTCGCGCTCTTCCTTCGAGAAGTCGCCGAGCACGTGGCCGATCACCCGGTCCTTCGCGTTCGGGCCCTGCGGCTTGTCGATGCCGAAGCGCAGCCGCCCGTACGACTCCTCGCCCCACGACTCGCGGATCGAGTTGAGGCCGTTGTGCCCGCCCGTGCCCCCGCCGGACTTGAGCTGCAGCTTGCCGAACGGGAGATCGAGCTCGTCGTGCACCACCAGCACGTCGGCTGGCGGCACCTTGTAGAACCGCGCGGCCTGACCGAGGGAGGTGCCCGAGAGGTTCATGAAGGTCTGCGGCTCGAGCAGCAGCACCGGCTCGCCGCTCACCTTCGCCTGGGCCAGCCGCGCTTCCCACTTGTTCGAGGTGAAGTCGACCCGCCAGCGCTGGGCGAGCACCTCGATCACCATGAAGCCGATGTTGTGGCGATTGCCCTCGTACTGCCGGCCCGGGTTGCCGAGGCCACAGATGATCTTCACGTCCGCTCCTCCAGAAACACCAACGCCGCCCCGAAGACTGCCGGAGCGGCGTGGACCCTGACGAACGGGTGCGAATTACTTCTTGGCAGGAGCCGCCTTGGCGTCCTTCGCAGGAGCCGCCGCCGCACCGGCCTTCGCGTCGCCAGGCTTGGCCGCCGCACCACCCGCAGCCGCCGGAGCACCAGGAGCCGCCGCCGCACCTTCCGCGGGCGTCGCACCGGGCACCGCCGCCACCTCGACCACCTTCTCGACTTCCGGCGCGGTGACGACCGCGATCGTGAAGTTGACCGACGACTTCACCGTCACGCCCTGCGGGAGCTTCACCTCGTTGATGTGGAGCGAGCCGCCGATCTTGAGCGGGGTGACGTCGACCTCGATCTTCTCGGGGATCGCAGCCGGGAGCGCCCACACCTCGATGTCGCGGCGGATCTGCGAGAGGATGCCGCCGTTGGTGACGCCCTCGGCCTTGCCGGTGAGGATGAGCGGGATCTTCACCTTCACCTGATCGTTCTCACGCACGTCGATGAAGTCGACGTGGAGCAGTTCCTTCGAGACGGGGTCGAGCTGGAACTCCTTGAGGAGCACGATCAGCTGCTTGCCCTCGACCGAGAGGCCGAGCACCGTGTTCATCTTCTTGGGGGTCTGGATCGCCGCCTTCGTCTCCTTGGCGTCCACCGCGATGTTGAGGGGCTTCTCGAGGTGCGGGCCGTAGACGACCGCGGGAACGAGGCCGGCCGCACGGGTGCGGCGCGCAGGGCCCTTGCCGGAACCGGTACGGATCTTCGCGTTGAGGGGGCTGGTGGTGAGTGCCATGGAGAGACGCCTTCTGAAGCCTCGGCGAGCCGAGGTGAGTGACTCCGCGTGTCCCGTCCGAACCCGGCATCCTGCCCCGATGGCAGGCCCCGAAGTGTCGTCCGTCCGAGGAGCGAGGGGGCCTCTAGGAGGCTTTCTTCGACCCGTCAAGACCAGCCCTTGCAGGGTCGGGGGCCGTCTGGTAGGTGCGCGGACCTTCAGTTCTCACCTTCGAAGAGGCTTCCCATGCGTTCCGCTGCGCTTCAGTACGTCGACTCGCTCAACACCCGCAAGAACATCCCCGACTTCCACACCGGCGACACCGTGCGGGTGAACTGGAAGGTGAAGGAAGGCGAGAAGGAGCGCGTGCAGGCGTTCGAGGGCGTGGTGATTCGCAAGACCAAGGGCTCGGTCGACGCGACCTTCACCGTGCGCAAGATGTCCTTCGGCGTCGGCGTCGAGCGCATCTTCCCGCTCCACTCGCCCCGCTACGAGACGATCGACGTCCTCACCAAGGGCGATGTGCGCCGCAGCCGTCTGTTCTACCTCCGCAACCTCCGTGGCAAGGCCGCGCGCCTCGACGTGCAGGAAGAGACCGAGACCGCTCCGGCCGCCAAGGCGTAAGGCTGGCGCTCCCCGAGGGAGTCGATGCTCATTCTCGAGCTCGCGGTGCAGGGGGTGCGCGGCTTCAGCCCGTCTGCGCGCATTGCGTTCAAACCCGGCTACCTCGTCCTCCAAAGCCCCACTGAGATCCCAGCGCCGATCGCTGGCCTCGTGCTGTCGCTCCTCTACCCAGATGGGCGCGGTGGCGAGAGTGCCTTCGTTGCGCCAGGCGCCAAGCTCGCGCGCGCCGGTCTGACGGTTCAGTCGAACGAACAAGAACTCTGGCGGGTGGTGCGCGATCTCGGTGGGCAGGGGGCGCTCCACAAGCTCAACCGCTCGAGCAACCAGTTCGAGGTGCTGAGCCAGGACGCGGCGGAGATCATCCAGGCGCTCCGCACGGCTGGCTTTCCCTCTCGGGCCCTCTTCGAGCAGCTCTTCACCTTCAGCGTCGGGCAGCTGCCGTCGCGAAAGCCGAAGGGCGGCGACAAGCAGCGGCAGCAGCAACAACAGCAGCCCAGCCGGCCGAGCCAGATCGGGCGGGTGCAGTCGGCCTTCGACACCTACGCGAGCGAGCTGGGCACCAGCGACACCGGCCCCTCGATGGAGAAGCTCGCCGCGCTCGAGAAGGAGCTGGTGGTCGCCAAACACGTCGCCCAGCTCCAGTTCCGCATGGACGGCGTGCAAGCCGACGCCTTCAAGGCCGAGCAGCGCTTCGCCGCGTTTCAGGAGCTCAAGCACAAGCTCGAGGGCGCACGGGCCGAGCTCTACAAGGCACCCACGCCGCAGTCTCTCGGCCTACCCGACGACATCGTCGAGCGGGTGCGGCGCTCGGGAGACGACAAGAAGCGCAAGGACGACGCCGTCGCCAAGCTCGAGCGCGAAAAGGCAGACGCTGGCCTGGCGAACGAGCCGCCGACCGTGCCGCCCTTGTGGAAGGACACCCGGTTTCTCGCCGGCATCGTGGTGGGCCTCGCCCTCCTCGTCGGAGGAGTGGTGCTCGAGGGCTCGGGACGCTTCGTGGCGCTCCTCGCGATCCCCGCCTTCACCTTCGCGGGCCTGCTGGCGCTGCGGCACATCGAAGAGCTCCAGCACCTCTCGCGGGAGACCGCCAAGCGAGAGATCTTCCAGACCCGCCGCAAGAAGATCGACGACGAGTTCACCCTCGCTGCCTCGGTGGTGCAGACCGCGCTCGACAAGGTCGAGGCCAACACCCCCGACGAGTTCTTCACGATCATGGCCAAGCGCGACGAGCTGCAGCCGAACGTCGCTGCGCTCGAGCTCGAGTACGCCGACTACGAGTCCGACCCCGACACCGCGTCGCTCGGTGAGACGGTCGCCAGACTCAAGGCCGAGCACGAGCAGATGAACCAGGAACTCCTCCGGCTCAGCGGCGGCTACTCGCGTGAGGTGCGGGAGATCGATCGCGAGATCGCCCGAATGAAAGACGCGCTCGCCGGCAAGTCTCCCTCGCAGTCCGACGAGTTCTCGGCCGTGCCCACCGGCCCGCAGGAGCTCTTCGATGACCCGTGCCCTGCCGCGATGACGCTCGCTGCCGAGGTCTTCAGCTCCGACATCTCGACGCTGTGGGGCGTGGTGCGTGATCGCTGCGTGCAGTACCTCGTCGCGCTGAGCGACAAGCGGTACCACGGCATGGACCTCGACGCCGAGGGCAGGGCCACCGTTCAAGCGCCCGGCCGCGCGATCGCCGTTGGAGAGCTGCCCGGCAAGGATCTCGATCTCGTCTACTTCGCGCTCCGGCTCACGCTCGCCGAGAAGGCCGGCTCCCAGACGAAGCTGCCGGTGATCATCGAAGACGCCTTCGGGGCGGTGATCGACGCCAACAAGCAGGGCCTCTTCGGGCGCATGCTCAAGCACATCGGAACGCTGACCCAGGTGCTGCACGTGATCGGCTCCGCTCAGACGCCCGCTCAAGCCGACGCGCTCCTCGCCGTCTGACGCCGATGGCCGACGTCGAGGCGAGCCCGGAGTACCGGAAGCTCCTCGATCACCTCGATCGACACCGCGACGACGACGACGCCTGGAGCGTCTTGGGCGATCTCCTCCTCTCAGCCGGCCACCCTCGCGGAGAGTTGATCGCGCTCGGCGCCGAGCTCGACAAGGCCGCGAAGGATGCCGAGCGGGTTCGGCAGTTGAACGCGGCGCGGGCCGAGGTGATCGCCCGAAATCGGCCGGTGCTCCTTGGCTCCGATGCGCTGCTCGGCGATCTCCTCCTCACCTGGAAGCACGGCTTCATCGTCACCGCCGAGGTCCCGCGGCCTTCGTTCACTCCGACGCGCTGAGGATGCTCCGTACCCATCCCTCCGGCCGCTTCCTCGACGAGCTGGTGGTGGATCAGTCGTTGCTGCATGCCTACGTCGAGGGCCCGGCGCCGCTGCGACGGCTGGTGCTGAAGGGGACTCCGGGCCGCACCGCGCTGCTCTCCCTCGAGGACGAACCGAGCCCGCTCGCGAACGGGTACGAACACGAGGTGATCGATCGTTTCTCGTGGCGCCTGCCCGAGCTCGAGGCCCTCACCCTGGGATCGTCGGTGAGCCTGTTCCTCGATGGGCTGTCGATGCCGCTCGAGGAGCTTGCCTTCGAGGGGTACTCGCGCCTCTTCGGGGTCGAGGTCTTCCTGCGGAGGAGGCGGCTCCCGGTGCTGCGAGTGCGCGACGTGCCACTGCCGCCGATGCCGGTCGGCGGAGGCCCGCTGAAGCTGGTGATCGAGTCGCGGATCGATGCGCGCGGGCTGGTGGCGATCGGCGAGGGCGTTCGAGGGACCGGCGTCGAGGTGATCGATCTCTCGAAGAGCCGGATCGACCCGGGCGCGATCTCCCAGCTGGCGGCGATGCTGCAGGGGAGCGCGAAGGATCTCGAGGTGCTGCTCCCACCCACGGTGCGGCGGCACGCGCGGCTCAAGCCCATCCTCGAGGCGAGGAAACGGCGGCGTCGTGAACGGCGCGGGTGAGCCTCAGCGGCCCGTCAGCAGCCGATAGCGCTGGAGCGCCTCGACCTCATCGACCTCGTACGAGAACCCGGTCGCCTTCTTGAACGCCTTCCAGTCGACGACGATCGGGTACTTGATGTGCTCGAGCGCGCCGGGCGGGAGCTTCGGAAAGCCCAGCCGGCCGAGGAGGCCTCGCAAGATCGGCTCCGGCACCGGCATGGCCGTGCGGCCCGTCTGCTCGACGATGGTGCGCAGGGGAACCGGGTTGGGGCCAGCGACGTTGAAGATGCCCTTCACCCGCTGCTCGGCGGCCAACACGATCGCGCGCGCCGCGTCGGACTCGAAGAGGAACTGGAAGAGCGGATCGTAGCCGAGCACCAGCGGCACCCGTTTGCCCTTGAGGAAGGTGCCGAGCGTGCCCTGCTGCGACGGCCCGAGCGTGTAGACCAGCCGCAGCACGGTGGTGACCAGCCGAGGCTCTCGCCACAGCGCGTTGGCCGCGAAGAGATCGGACGCGACGAGATCGGCCAGCTCGGGGAAGTTCCCGATGCCGTGCGGGGGCTCGTCCTCGGTGTGGTACATCGGAGAGTCCGCGCTCGCGCCGTAGTACGTGTGCCGACCCACGAAGACGACGTGCTTCACGCCATGGTTCACCGCGTGCTCGAAGAGCGCCCGGGTGCCGCCGAC
Organism: Myxococcota bacterium; assembly: GCA_052034585.1. GTDB lineage: Bacteria > Myxococcota > Myxococcia > Myxococcales > Myxococcaceae > Xiheimicrobium. The sequence goes on along the minus strand of JBPOIJ010000075.1, from coordinate 10,168 downwards.
GTTGATGCGCGCGCGCTCGTCACCGCCGGCAGTGAGCGCGTTCACCGTGGCCATGTGGATCACGCACTCGGGATGGCGGGTACGAAAGACGTCTTCGGCCGCCCGCTTGCGCAAGTCCGTCTCGAAGACCTCGATGCCTTCGGGAGCGTCTCTCCAGGGGCGGCGGTCGAGGCCGAGCACCTGATGCCCACGGCTCTTGAGCAGCATCGCGACCTGGCGGGCCAAGGCGCCCGAGATGCCGGCGAGGAGGACCTTCATCGGTCACCTCCCAGCTTGAGGCGCGATCGCCTCGACGCGCGCGCTCGCTCGATCAGCTCCTTCACCCGCTGGCGCACCTGCTCGACGTACCCGCGAATGACGGTGTCTTCTTCGTTGCCGGTGCCCTGGAAGATCATCGGCTCGCCGTAGTGGACCTCGCATGGCGCCGGCAGCGGAACCGCGAGCCCATAGGGCGTCACCGGCACGTACGGCACGCCCATCAGCTTCCCGAGGGTGTAGCTGTTGACGATGGTGGGAACCGCGTCGGCGCCTCCGACGAACCCGAGCGGAATGATCGGCGACTTCGTCTTGAGCGCGAGCCGCACGAAGCCGGTGCCGAAGTCGACCAACGTGTAGCGTTCCTTGTAGAGCTTCGCGGTGCCCTTGGCGCCCTCGGGGAAGACCATGAGGAGCCGCTCGTCGTGCAGCAGCCGCTCGGCGTGCTCCGGGAGCCCGGTGAACTGGCCGGTGCGGTTCGACCAGAGGCTGCCGACGGGGAGCTGGTTGATGAACTTCTCCACCATGCCTTGGGCGAGGCGAGGCGGCTCCAGCTCGAGGAGCATCGAGGCGATCACCATCGCGCCGTCGAGCGCGTAGCCGCCGCAGTGGTTGCCCACCAGCATCGCCCGGCCGCGCTTGGGCACGTTCTCGGCCCCGACCGCATGCACGCGGAAGTAGGTCCGGTACATCCACCCGAGCACCTGGAAGAAGGTGACGAGGTGCTTCTTCGAGATGCCGTAGGGATCGACGCCAAGCGAGTTGAACGGCAGCTCGAGGCGATTCACCAAGTCGCGAATCGGTTCGTCCTTCGCCATGCGCGGCACTGTACTCGCCCGCTCCGCAACTTCCCTGAAAATCCCCGAGGATCGCCCCGGAAATCCACCCGCCGGCGCGCCTCGTAGGAAGGGGCTCTGAGCGCACCACTTCCTTCGCATTCGGGTCGAACCTTGCACCACTTCCGCCTCGACCGAGGCATCGCGGAAGGCGGCATGGGGCGGGTCTACCTCGGCTTCGATCTCTCGCTGCAGCGGCCGGTGGCGGTGAAGGTGATTCGGCCCGAGTACGCGAGCGAGCAGTCCTTCACCGCGCGCTTCGTTCGGGAGGCGAGGGCGCAGGCCCAGCTCGTTCACCCCAACGTCGTGCAGGTCTTCTACGTCGGCCAGGAAGGGCCCACCCTCTTCATGGTGATGGAGCTGGTCGAGGGGGCTCGCTCGCCGGCCAGCTCCGCGCGTCGGGGCCGCTCGATTGGAAGACGGCGCACCGGCACCTCACCGCGTTGGCCCACGGCCTCGAGGAAGGCGCCCGGCTCGGAATCGTGCACCGCGACATCAAGCCCGACAACGTGCTGCTCGATCGTTTCGGAGAAGCCCACCTCGCCGACTTCGGGCTCGCCGCGCCAGTCACCTCTCGTGAGTCGGTGACGCTGCCAGCTGGAGTGCCCACGGCGAGCACCCCGATCCCCCAGCTGACGCAGGTCGGCGCGGTGATGGGGAGCCCTCCATACATGTCGCCGGAGCAAGCCGCTGGCGAGCCGCTCGACGCGCGCAGCGACATCTACTCGCTCGGCGCCACCATGTTGGAGCTCCTCACTGGCAAGCCTCCGACCTCGGCGACGTCGCTGCTCGAGCTCAAGGCGTTTCACCAGGGCCCACCGCCGCCGCCGCTCGCGCCTCGCCGTGGCGCAGTGCCCCTGGCGTTCGCGAAGGTGATCGATCGCTGTCTCGAGCGCGACAAGACGAAGCGGTTCCAGACCTACGACGAGCTGTTGGACGCGCTCGAGCAGGCAGGACCGAAGCCGTTGATCGACGCCGGAGGGCTCCCACGAGCGCTGGCGTGGGCGATCGACGTCGGCGTGTTTCTCGCGGTGCTTGGGGGTTCGTCGGCGCTCGGCCTCGAGCTCCTGGGTCGCGTCGCCTTGTCGTGGGGCACGTTGGTCGCTTGGTTGGGCGTGGGAGCGGTCGTCTTCGGAGCCACTCCGGGCATGTGGATGATGCGGTTGGGCTTCGCGGGCCCACAAGGTGAAGAGCGATCAGCCGCCCGGTTGTTCGCGCGGGCGCTCCTCCACCACCTCTGGGTTCCGCTCGCGGGGCTGCTCGTCGTCGCGCTCTACAACAGCTGGCCGATGCGCGATCAGCTCGCGCTCCTCGGAGGCGTCGCAACGACGGCGCTCTTCAGCCTCGGCGGGGCGCTCGCACGGTTCGTGGGAACTGGCCGGCGCAGCGCGGTCGATCGGCTGATGGGCACCCGCGTGTTGGTGACCGTTCGGTAGTCAGGCGCCGGTGTGGCCAGGCTGCTTGACGTTCGCGCGCTGCACGAAGTCCTCGACCAGCCCGGAGATCGACGACGCCTCGATCAGTGTCTTGTAGGCGCCGAGTGGAACGTCGATCGGCCCCGAGGCGGTCATCATCCACAGCGAGAGGGTGTAGCCGGTCGGCACTCGAGTCAGCGGCATCTGCTGCACCCGGAGCTCGACGCGCGCAAGCTCGAGCGGCTCTCCGTCCACCAACAACCGGCCCTGCGATCGCACCAGCGTCCAGGTGGCCTTGCGCCCGGCGCGCAGGGCGACGACCGCGAGCGCCCCCATGACGGGCCCGAAGAGCACGAGGAGCATCAAGCCCGGGCCGGTGGCGAGATCGACGAGCGCGAGGCACCCGACGAGGAGGGTGATCGCGCCCACCGTGAGGAAGAGGCGCGTCCAGGCTCGTCCCCGCTCGACGATGAGGCAGTCACTGCGCGGCTGGCTCAGACGGACCTTCATGCGTTCCCGGAAAATGTACTCAAGCCGTGGGCGCGGTGCATCCCCCCGACGGACAGCGGAGCCCGCGCGTCCACTCAACCGATGGCCGAGGCTCAGCGCGGCGGGGTGGGTGGGGGATCGTCGAGAGCGAGCAGCCGGCGTGCCTCTCGAAGCTCTCGCTCTGCCTCCGCCGACACCCGGTGCCCTTCGAGCAGGTTCGCCAGCGCCGCCGAGCTCGCTCGCATCGCTTGCACCGCGGACACGTGGCGCTGCTTGATCGACGCGATTCGTTGGTTGAGCTCGTCGAGCTCGAGCTGGTGCTTCGAGGTCAGGTGGTGCTTTTCCTCGTGGGCGAGCTCGAGGGCCTGCTGCAGCATCGCCACCTCGGTGTCGCGTTCGAAGACGCCGTTTCCCGCCTTCTGGAGTTCCTGGAGCTTGACGATCAGCGCCTCGCGCTCGACCAGGATTCGTTGGTTCTCGATCGCCGAGCGGATCTTCTCCTGCACCAGGCTCATCTGCGGGAAGGGCTTCTCGAGATAGTCGACGGCTCCGAGCCGCAGCGCCTCGAGGATCGAGGTCACGTTGGGGTAGCCAGTCATCATCATGCAGGCGCAGAAGGGCTGCTTGGCGCGCGCCGCTCGAATGACGTCGAGCCCGCTCCCGTCCGGGAGGTTCTTGTCGACGAGGAGCGCGCCGAACCGCTGCGTCTCGAGCAGCTTGAGCGCATCGACGACTCGTTGAACCGTGGAGACGGTGAAGGCCTTCTTCTCGAGGGCGATCTTCAGCACGTCGAGCACGATCGGCTCGTCGTCGATCAACAGGACGGAGTTGGGGACCACGATCGAAGTCTCGCGCGTCGCAGCGATTCGGTCGACAATCCCTGACGTGACTCAGCTGGAATCGTGGCTTGCAGCTGTCGGTGGGTGGAAGAGCCTCGCGGCGGGCGGGGCGGTGGTGGTCGTACTTTTCATGCTCAGCCGGCTCCTCCGTCGGCCGCCCCCCGATCCCCACCACCAGCTCGTGGTGTGCTCGTGTGGGTGGAAGGGCTCGGTGAGCCGATACAAGCCGCGCTGTCCACGCTGCGCTGGAAGCGATCTCCGGCCTGCCTGAAAGCCTGGACGCCTCCCTCGTCGCGTGGTGAAGCACCCGCATGAGCGAGACCTTCCCAGTGACGGTGGCGGTGACGCGGGCCGACGGTTCGGTGGAGCAGGTTCGAGTCGGGAGCGCGACGCGCGTTGGCGACGGCTTCTCGATCGCGTTTGGCAACCTCCGCATCGAGGGCAAGGCCCTGGCCTCGGCTCCTTCGAGGAGCGCCGCTGCCCCTCGACCGGCCGCACCCGACGCTGGCGGCCTCGTCTTCCCACCCTACGGCCGCTCGAAGGGCATGCCGATCGCCGGCGCCTCGCTGCAGGACCTCGAGTTCTACGCGAACGGCTGCCGGAGGACCCTGGGTGATCCCGGCAAGGCGCGCTGGCACGACAAGGAGCGCACGCTCCTCGCCGCGATCGAAGGGGAGATCGCCCGGCAGCAGGGGGGCGGTTCGAGCGACATGCCCGACGACGCCCACATTCCTCCGCCGGGTGACGACGACGCCCCCTTCTGAGCGCTTCACTTCGCGTTGCGCTTCACGTCCTTCGCGACGACCTTGTCTCCGAAGCGCTCGGCGTTCGCCAACCAAGCCGCGGAGTTCTTCACGTACCGAGCCGTCCCCGCGGTGTCCCACTTGTTGTAGAGCCGGGTGAAGCCGCCGTCGAAGATCGCCCGCTTCCCGCCGCGATCGAAGAAGCCCGAGACGAGGTTGCCCGCCGAGCCGTAGAGCAGCGGCTCGAGCACCTGGTTGGGCTGCACGGTGGCGATGGTGATGCCCTCGTAGAGGAACTCGAGGCCGGTGGACAACAGGTGGCTCCGGCGAACGCCGACGTGGCGTTCTCCGCTCGACTTCTCGAGTCCGACGACCTGATCGCCGAAGAGATCGCCCTGCATCGTCACCCCGAGGAGCGCCTCTCCGACCGCGTTCGCGTCGGCGTAGTACGGCGCGTTGTCACCCCAGATGTAGACGCCCTTGCCGGAGTCGAAGAAGCGCTTGATCACCGCGAGATGCTCCGGGGTGAGGTGCCGACGATCGTCGGAGATGATCCACAGCTGGCAGGCCTTGGCGAGCTGCGCCTCGAACTCCTTCGGCGCAGGGACCTCGTGGTTCCAGCGGTACACCGAGAAGCCCTTCTCCTGGAGCGCCGCGCGCGCCGCATCGAAGGGGAAGTCGTAGAACTGGGCCACCGCGACCGTCTGGCCATCGAAGGCACCGTCGACCGCGAGATCGTGCTTGTTCGACGACGCGTTCCCATACGAGTCGCGGTTGACCGGAACGAACACCTCTTGGACTTCGGTCTTACCGGTCTTCGTGTTGGTGACGGTCTCGAGCTTGCGCTCCGCGGCCGGGGCGTTGGTTCCAGCGGTGGCCGAGTACTGAGCCCAAACGGGCAGGGCGGTCGTCAGCACGAGACAGGCGAGGAAGATTCGATTCATGGGGTCTCCGGTTGAAGGGGCGGTGGCTTGAACGCCCCAGCCGTCGATTCGATCTGCTACACGGCACGAATGGGTATTTCGCTGCTGCTCCTCGTCACCTTGGGGGCCGACAAGCTCCCGACCTCGCCGTTCATCACGCCGGGAGCGCTCACCGGTCACGTTCGCTTCCTCGCTTCCGATGCGCTCGAGGGCCGAGGGCCGGCGACTCGTGGAGACCAGCTCGCTCAGCAGTACGTCGCGACCCAGTTCGAGACGCTCGGCCTCGAACCCGCCGGCGCGAGCGGCAGCTTCCTCCAGCCCTTCGATCTCGTCGGCGTCACCGGCCACCCCGAGGCGATGACGTTCACCAAGGGCGCGGCGACCTTCACCGCGAAGTTCCACAGCGATCTCATCGCGGTGAGTGGCCACCAGGCGCCCCTCGCCCGTCTCGACAAGGCAGAGGTCGTCTTCGTGGGCTACGGCATCGTCGCGCCCGAGTACGGCTGGAACGACTTCAAGAGCGCCGACGTCAAGGGGAAGGTCGTGCTGGTGATGAACAACGACCCCGAGGAGGACGCCGCCCTCTTCGCCGGCAAGACGCGCCTCTGGTACGGCCGCTGGGACTACAAGTACGAGCAAGCCGCCAAGCAGGGCGCGATCGGCTGCATCATCATTCACACCACGCCCTCGGCGGGCTACCCCTGGCAGGTCGTGCAGACGTCGTGGACGGGTGAGCAGTTCGATCTCCCTTCCATCGGCGCGCCGCAGCTGCAGGTGAAGGCCTGGCTCACCGAGGACGCGAGCAAGAAGTTGGTGGCGATGGCCGGAAAGGATCTCGACGTGCTCCGCGCGGCGGCTGCGTCGCGTGAGTTCGTCCCGGTGCCCCTCGGCGTGCTCGCGTCGACCTCGTTCACGAACGCGGTGGCGAAGAAGGCGACCGCCAACGTGCTCGGGCTGCTCCGTGGGAGCGACTCGAAGCTCGCCGAGGAGTGGGTCGTGCTGACCGCCCACCACGATCACCTCGGGCTCAAGAGCGACGGGAAGCCGGGCGAAGACGTGATCTACAACGGCGCGGTCGACAACGCCTCGGGGGTCTCGGCGATGCTCGTGGTCGCGCGTGCGCTGGCGAGCCAGGGAAAGCCCCCGAAGCGGAGCGTGCTCTTCGCCGCCGTCGCCGCAGAGGAGCAGGGCCTGTTGGGCTCGCAGTTCCTCGTCGAGCACCCCCCCGTGCCTCCGGGGCGAATGGCGGCCAACGTGAACATCGACGGGCTCAACATCTGGGGGCGTACGAAAGACGTGTCGGTGATCGGCTACGGGAAGACGTCGATCGACGCGGTGCTCTCCCAGCTCGCCAAGGCCCAGGGGCGGGTGGTGAAGCCCGACGCGCTGAGCGATCGCGGCTTCTTCTACCGGAGCGATCAGTTCAACTTCGCGAAGATCGGAGTGCCGGCCGCCTACTTCTCGTCCGGTCACGCCTTCGTCGATCGCCCGGAGAACTGGGGGCGCGAGCAGCGAGAGAAGTGGGAGCAGACCCACTACCACCAGCCCACCGACGAGCTGCTCGCCAGCTGGGATCTCACCGGTGCCGTCGAGGACGTGAAGCTCGTGTACCAGTTGACGGTCAAGCTCGCCGACACGCCGGCGATGCCCAGCTGGACGCGCGGAGACGAGTTCGAGGTGGCGCGGCTCAAGGCGCTCGAGGCGCTCAAGAGCGATCGCAACTCCTCGGCGGCGAGTGGGCGCTGAGCCGGCTCAGGGGATCGCGGCGTAGACCTTCCAGAACGTGCCTTGCCCGTCGCTGAACGCCTGGTTCCGGTTCGGGTCGGCGAACTCGACGAGATCGGGAACGCCGTCGAAGGTGAGATCGAGCAGGCCCCACGTCGGCCCGCGGATCGCGCGAAAGCCATCGACGCCCGGGCCCACCGGAACGGGCCAGACGCTCGCGGCTGACGCGAAGGCGCGCCGGTTTCCGAGGTGCACGTGCCACGAGGGCGTGTTGTTGCTCATGAACGGCCGGCCCGAGTTGACGTCGGTGGTGAGCACGAGATCTTTCACCCCATCGCCGTCGAGGTCGTTCAGGCTCCAGAGCTGCGGTGCGGCGATGCTGTCGGGCGTGGAGTAGCTCGTCGCGGGGACGGCCCAGCTCAGCGGAGTGGGGCTGAACGTCGGAGTGCCCGCCGTCGCCTGGTTCAGCCAGACCTTCCAGAAGGCGGTCGTACCGCCGACTCCGAACGTCGACCCGATCGTCGCCGGGTTCATCGTCTGAACGAGATCGTCGCGGCCGTCTCCGTCCATGTCGGTCAGCAGCCACACCAGGCCCTGCCCGGGGAGCGTCGAGGCGACCGCGCGAAAGCCCCCAGGCGAGCCGCTCGCTGGAACGGCGACGCGCGAGCAGCGCGAGAGCTCTCCGTACCCGGACGCCGAGCCCACGCAGATCACCCACTCGGGACCGCCTGAGGGGTTCGACCACACCGAGTCCGTCTGCTGATCGGCGGTGATCACCAGGTCCGGCGTCCTGTCGGCCGTGAGGTTCGCCAGCCCCCACCGTTTGCGCGCGAGGTCGGCGAACGCGCGATCGACTCGGTTCGTGAGGACGGGAACCGAGAAGTTGGTCATGGCCGTCGCGAAGCCCGCCCGGCTTCCAGGCCGAAGCAGCCAGCCGTCGGTGAGCACACCCACGAAGAAGGGCAGCTCGAGGGGCCCGGCGGGGTTCATCGTCTGGACGAAGTCGGGGAAGCCGTCTCCGGTGAGATCGAGCGTGTTCCAGAACCGCGGGCTCACCGCGCTGTCGGTCTGGGAGATCGGTGCGTTCGTGGAGCTTCCTGGTACGGCGAAGAGCGTCGCGGTCGTCGAGAAGCCCGTCGGCCCTCCGGCGAAGACATGCCAGACCACCGAGGTTCCGCTCATGAGGACGACGCCGTTCGCGTCCGAGGTCACGACGAGGTCGAGCCGGCCGTCACCGGTGAGGTCGAGGGTGTTCCAGTTCGTTCCGCGGCCGGTCCCCAGCGATCGCTCGGCGTTGTAGATCGCGCTCGGAACGGCGAAGCGCGCGGCGGCCGTGCTGAACTGACGTGGGCGAGTGCCCACCGCCCCGCCACCCATCCCTCCATCGACCGCTCCACCGCCCGTCGCGCCACCGGCAGTTCCGCCACCCACGCCGCCAGCAGCTCCGCCGCCGGGGCCCCCAGACCCTCCCGCGGTCGCTCCACCGCTGGTGCCGCCTCCGAGCGCGGTTCCCTGGCACAACCCAGCGACGCAGCTCTGGCCGGTCTGACAGCTCGCGCAGACGAGGCCCAATCGGCCGCAGGCGGTGGTGCTCGTGCCGTCTTGGCATTGGCCCTGCGCATCGCAGCAGCCGGCGCAGGTCGAGGCGGTGCAGGAGGGAGGTGGAGGCGTGACCGGCGAACACGCGACGAGGCCCAGCACGATCAGTCCGCAACGAGGGTGCATCAGGGGTCTCCAGACCTGCCGAGGTGACCAGGACTCTGCCACCGCTCACCGGATCCTGACACCCCTGCGTCACGAGCCCGGGCTAGAAGTCGGGCATGGCCGAGTTCAAGCTCGTCAGCGACTACACGCCACGTGGGGATCAACCGCGGGCGATCACCGAGCTCGTCGAGGGCATTCGACGCGGCGATCAGCACCAGGTGCTCCTCGGTGTGACCGGGTCGGGGAAGACCTTCACGATGGCGAACGTGATCGAGCAGGTGCAGCGGCCCACCTTGATCATCGCCCACAACAAGACCCTGGCGGCCCAGCTCTACGGCGAGTTCAAGCAGCTCTTCCCGGAGAACGCCGTCGAGTACTTCGTCAGCTACTACGACTACTACCAGCCAGAGGCGTACGTGCCGTCGTCGGACACGTACATCGAGAAGGACTCGAGCATCAACGAGGAGATCGAGCGGATGCGTCACTCCGCCACGCACTCGTTGATGACTCGCGACGACGTGGTGATCGTCGCCTCGGTGTCGTGCATCTACGGACTCGGCGTCGCCCGCGTCTACCTCGACATGGCGATCGAGCTGGAGACCGGGAAGGACTTCGGCCGCGACGCGCTGATGAAGCGGCTGGTCGAGTGCCAGTACGAGCGCAACGACATGGACTTTCACCGCGGCACCTTTCGCGTGCGCGGAGACACCATCGAGATCTTCCCAATCTACGAAGACGAGCGGGCGGTGCGGGTCGAGTTCTTCGGCGACACCGTGGAGAAGATGACCGAGTTCGATCCGCTCCGGGGCCAGACGCTCAACCCGATCCCCAAGATGACGATCTTCCCTGGCAGCCACTATGTCACCGACACGGATCAGCGGGCGAAGGCGATCGCCGCCATTCGCGAAGAGCTCCGCGAACGGCTGACGGAGCTGAAGCTGCAGAACAAGCTGGTGGAAGCGCAGCGCCTCGAGCAGCGCACGATGTTCGATCTCGAGATGATGGAGCAGCTCGGGTTCTGCAACGGGATCGAGAACTACTCGCGGCATCTCTCGGGGCGCGCGGTGGGAGAGGCGCCGCCCTGCCTCATCGACTACTTCCGGCGAGAGCTCCTGGTCATCATCGACGAGTCGCACCAGACGATCCCTCAGATCGGGGCGATGTATCGCGGCGATCGTTCGCGCAAGGAGACCCTGGTGAACTTCGGGTTTCGCCTACCCAGCGCGCTCGACAACCGGC
>JBPOIJ010000076.1:0-7076 GCA_052034585.1 Myxococcota bacterium | reverse complement strand
ATGCCGGTGGCCGATGCCGTCAAAGCCTCCGATGTCATCATGATTCTGGCTCCGGATGAGGCACAGGCAGCCATCTACCGCCAGGAAATCGCCCCGAATCTGAAGCCCGGATCCTATTTGGCCTTCGGTCACGGATTCAATATCCATTTCGGCCAGATTGTGCCGCCGGCGGACATCAACGTCTTCATGGTGGCGCCCAAAGGGCCGGGTCACCTGGTGCGGTCGGAATATACAAAGGGCAGCGGCGTCCCCTGTTTGCTGGCATTGCATCAGGATCCCAGCGGCAACACGCGCCAAGTTGGTTTGGCCTACGCCAGCGCCATCGGCGGCGGACGCGCCGGCATCATTGAGACGAACTTCCGCGAAGAAACCGAAACGGATTTGTTCGGCGAGCAGGCGGTGTTGTGCGGAGGGTTGACCTCCTTGATCCAGGCCGGGTTCGAGACGCTCGTCGAGGCGGGGTATTCGCCTGAGATGGCCTATTTCGAGTGTTTGCATGAAGTGAAATTGATCGTGGACCTGATCTATCAGGGCGGCATCGCCAACATGCGCTACTCGATCAGCACCACGGCGAAGTACGGCGACATCACCCGCGGACCGCGCGTGGTGACGGATCAGACCAAGCAGGAAATGAAGAAGATTCTGGGCGAGATCCAGAGCGGTCAGTTCGCGAAAGAATGGGTGTTGGAGAACCAGGCGAACCGGCCGGTCTACAACGCCCTGCTGAAAAAGGGCGAGGGCCATCCGATTGAGGAAGTCGGCGCCCGACTTCGCTCGATGATGCCCTGGTTGAAAAAAGATCAGCTCGTCGATAAGAACAAAAACTAACCCTGCGACCGGGCTCTTCGTGATAGCATAATAAAAGGGCCTGGAGGTGTATGGCTGATCGAGCCGTCGGGATACCGATCGTAAAAGAAGGCCTGCCGTTTGTCGGTGGTCTTGTAGGCGCGACGCTGCTGTTCGGGGCGGCTGGTTGGATGATTCCTGCCGGGCTAGCGGGCGGGTTCACGCTGTTTACGGCGTGGTTCTTTCGAAACCCCAGTCGGACGATTCCACAGCAGCCGAATGTGGTGGTGTCGTCAGGGGATGGCAAAGTCATTGCCATCGAGGAAGAGTTCGAGCCACGCTACCTGAAGGAAAAGAGCATTCGGGTGACGGTGTTTTTGAACGTCTTCGATGTGCATGTCAACCGGATGCCCTGCACCGGAACGGTTGAGGGTGTGAGTTACCAGCCCGGCCAGTTTCTGGTGGCGAGTAAGCCGGAGGCCACGCTCCGCAACGAGCAAAACGCGGTGATGTTGAAGACGGAGTCAGGGGCGAAAGTGCTGTGTGTGCAGGTTGCCGGGCTGATTGCCCGCCGGATTGTTTGCTGGGTCGGGCAGGGTGATCGTGTACAGCGGGGGGAGCGGTTTGGACTGATTCGATTTGGGTCGCGGATGGATACGTTTCTTCCGCTGGGGTCCAAGATTTGTGTCTCCTTGGGCGACCGCGTCAAGGGAGGCGAAACCATCGTGGGGGAACTCCGATGAAATCACCGGCTATGCGAGCTCCGTTTGCGAAGGGCAATCGAAAGCGACAGGCGATGTACCTGATCCCGAACCTCTGCACGACCGGAAATCTGTTCTGCGGCGTGTTTGCGATCCTGTCGGTCTTTAACGGTCAGCATCTGGTGGCCGCGATCGCCATCCTGGTCGGCATGATTTTCGACATGCTGGACGGAAAATTGGCCCGGTTGACGAACAGTACCGGTCAGTTCGGCATCGAGTATGATTCTCTGTCCGATGTGGTGTCGTTCGGGGTCGCACCCGGTGTCTTGATTTATTCATACGCGTTGAGTGGGCAGGGGATGTTCGGAGTTGCCGTGATGTTTGCCTATGTGGCCATGGGAGCTGTTCGGTTGGCAAGGTTCAATGCGACCGTGAGCAGCTCCGACAGTAAATACTTCACGGGTTTGGCTATCCCCGCCGCTGCCGGTGTCATCGCGTCGTTGGTGATTTTTGATCTCCACATCACCCAGATGGGCTCGGAAGTGAAGCCGTTGTTGATTCTGGTGATCACGTTCGCGCTGGCGTTCTTGATGGTCAGCACGATCAAGTATCGCAGTTTCAAGGACATGAAGTTCCGGCGTGGGGATCATTTCACCTATCTCGTGTGGGGAATTCTCGCCTTGATGTTGATTGTCGCCTGGCCGCAGGCGATGTTGTTCGTGACGTTCACCGGGTACGCCGCGTCCGGTCCTTTGGCGCGTCTCTGGACGATGGTTTCCAAGGGGGCAGGGAAGCCGGTGACCAAGACGGACGCACCGGTACTCGATTCGAGAGAATAACAACAGCGACGACGAGGAGTAGTAGGCAGCGTTGGCCGAACTGAGAGAGCTGGTGGATGGTGCGAACCAGCCGGTGATCTGCCGAACTCGCCTCTGAGCTGGACTTGTGAAACCCTTCGGGGTGGTAATAGGTCCCGGATGATCCGCGTAACGGATTGAATGAAGGGCGGTTGGATGAAGAACATGCTTCATCCGTCGCTGAATCAGGGTGGTACCACGAAGCTCGCAAGGCCTTCGTCCCTGTCCCGGGGCGGAGGCTTTTCTATTTTCAGGATGCTGAAACAGGTGTCCGGCGGCGTTCTCGGCGAGGAATCGTCCTCGACGTACCTCAAAGGGTACGCCTCCGGTGCTTCCTTCGCCTGCGGCCTCGCCGGCCGACCTGTTTGAGCATCCTGTACAGTGTTGTTAACCGAAGGAGAGGTGCGCCATGACTAGGATGATCAGAATATTCGATACGACGTTGCGGGATGGTGAGCAATCGCCGGGGGCGAGCATGAACGTCGAAGAGAAACTTATGATCGCCAAGCAGCTGGCGCGCCTTGGCGTGGATATCATCGAAGCCGGCTTCGCCTATAGTTCGCCCGGTGATTTCGAAGCAGTCCGGCGGATCGCCTTGGAAGTTGAAGGCCCAGTGGTGTGCAGTCTGGCGCGGGCCAGGCCCGAAGACATCACGAGGGCGTCGGAAGCGTTGAAGGGCGCGCCACGGGTGCGGATTCATACGTTTCTCTCAACGTCGGACATCCACCTCAAACACCAGTTCCGGATGACCCGAGAAGAAGCGAAGAAGCGCGCCGTGGAGATGGTGCAGTTGGCGCGCACCTATGTGGATGACGTCGAATTTTCACCCATGGATGCGAGCCGATCGGATCCGGCGTATCTGTGCGAAGTGATCGAGGCGGTGATCGCGGCCGGGGCGGGAACGATCAACATTCCCGACACGGTGGGCTATGCCGTTCCCCAGGAGTTCGGTGGTCTGATCAAGCGGATTAAAGACAGCGTTCCGAATAGCGGGCAAGCCGTCATTTCCGTCCATTGTCACAACGATTTGGGGTTGGCGGTCGCCAACAGTCTGGCGGCGGTGGTGGCGGGGGCCGGGCAGGTGGAGTGCACGATCAACGGGATCGGTGAGCGGGCCGGCAACACCTCGCTGGAGGAGATCGTCATGGGGCTCCGCACGCGCAGCGACTGGTACGGGGCCGATACCAAGGTCGTGACGGAGGAGATATCCAAGACCAGTCGCCTGGTGAGCAAGATTACCGGTATGGTCATTCAACCGAACAAGGCCATTGTCGGGGCGAATGCGTTCGCCCATACGTCGGGCATCCATCAGGATGGGTTACTGAAAGATAAGACGACGTACGAGATCATGCGGCCAGAATCCGTCGGTCTTGAGCAGGTCAAGCTGGTCATGGGGAAGTTGTCCGGGCGCCATGCCTTTCGTCAGCGGCTGGAGGAGTTGGGCTACAAGTTGACCGAAGACGAAACGAATCATGCGTTCGAACGATTCAAGCGCTTGGCGGATCAAAAGAAAGAGATTTACGAGGAAGACCTCGAAGTCATCGTGTCCGAAGAAGTCGCGAAAATGTCCGAACGGGTGGTCTTGAAATCCTTTCAGGTCGAAAGCGGAACCAACAAGACTCCGAAGGCAACGGTGGAATTGGAAATCGACGGGAAGCTGGTCTCGCATAGCGGAACGGGCGACGGCCCGGTAGATGCGGTCTATCGGACCATTGCCGCCATGACCCAAACGAAGAGCAAGTTACTGATGTTCGGGGTCAATGCCATCACCGGCGGAACCGATGCGCAAGGGGAAGTGTCTGTGCGGCTCGAAGAAGATGGCCGAACCGTTTCAGGCCATGGCGCCGATACCGACATCATCACGGCGGCTGCACGGGCCTATCTGAACGCGCTCAATAAATTGGCGTACTTCGCTGCAAAGCAGGCGGAAGGGATTCAGAAGGTCAGCTTGATTTGAGCCCAACCTGCGGGGTAGATTCCTCCGTCCGGTCCGATGCGTTCGTGTCGGACTGGACGGAGCGACAGCGTCTGTCATTCCTACTACGAATGTCGGTGCACGATGGTAAGCACGCATCTTCAGCGATGCCCGGAGTTCTTGGCTGGCGATCACACCAGGTTGCGGGAATTGCTGCACCCGGCGAAGGCATCGCTCGCGCTTGGATACAGCTTGGCGCACGGAATGCTCGACCCAGGGCAGCAGAGCCTCTGGCATCGCTTACAGTCCTCCGAAGTGTATTACTTCATTGGCGGCCGCGGCATAATGAAGGTGGAGGAAGAATCGGTGGTTGTTGAGGCGGGTTCCGTGATCTATGTGCCCCCGGGGGCCAAGCAATCGTTAGTGAACAATGGAACAGACCCGATTGAGTTTCTTTGCCTGGTCGATCCGGCCTGGAGGGCCGAGGACGAGGCGGTTGGTGAATAGTCGAGAGGAGATCCGTACGTGAACGCGAAAATAGCAGTCCTGGCCGGTGATGGAGTCGGCCGTGAAATTGTCCCGGAAGCGGTGAAGGTGTTGAAGGTCGTTGCAGAACGCCACGGGCATACATTTGAATTTATCCCGGGCGATGTCGGTGGCCATGCGATTGATAAAGTCGGGGTGCCGCTTCCGGCTGAGACGCTCGCTATTGCTAAGCACAGCGATGCCGTGCTGCTCGGCGCCGTCGGCGGCCCCAAATGGGAAGGTTTGGAATATAGTCTTCGCCCCGAGCGGGCCCTGCTGGGACTGCGGGAGCAACTCGGGCTCTATGCCAACCTGCGACCGGCCAAGCTCTATCCCATGCTGGCCGATGCGTCTACCTTACGACGCGATGTGATCGAAGGCATCGATATGCTCGTGATCCGGGAGCTGACCGGAGGCATTTATTTCGGCAAACCGAAGGGCATCGAGCCATTGCCCGGCGGCGGAGAGCGTGGCTTCAATACCGAAGTCTACACGACCGAAGAAATTCGTCGCATTGCCGTGGTGGCGTTCGACGCGGCCCGCAAGCGCCGCAAAAAGGTCACGTCTGTGGATAAGGCCAATGTGTTGGAGTCCTCGGAATTGTGGCGGCGGGTGGTTACGGACGTCCATAAAGGGTCTCCCGATGTGGCGTTGAGTCACATCTCTGTCGACAATTGCGCGATGCAGTTGGTGCGTAATCCGCGGCAGTTCGATGTGTTGCTGTGTAACAACATCTTCGGCGATATTCTCAGCGACGAAGCCGCGATGCTGACCGGGTCGATCGGCATGTTGCCGTCCGCCAGTGTCGGCGCCAAGGTGGGGTTGTTCGAGCCGATCCACGGCAGTGCGCCGGATATTGCCGGCAAAAACATCGCCAATCCGATTGCAACGATCGCTTCTGCCGCGATGATGTTGTCCTATGCGTTTCAGCTCGACAAAGAAGCGGCGGCGATCGAGCAGGCCATCGTCAAGACGCTCGAACTCGGGTTCCGCACCAAGGATATCCATGCCGAAGGCATGCAGCTGGTCGGCACCGTGGAGATGGGCGATGCGATTGTGCGCAACCTTCCCTCGTAAGTCATGACGACACGCACGACACAATCCGGAATCATCGAGACCCTGGCAGGCAACGGCGAGCCGGGGTATGCCGGTGACGGCGGGCCTGCCGGTGCCGCCTCACTCAACGAGCCGAAAGGCTTGTGCGTGGATCGGAAGGGCCACCTCGATATTGCCGATTCAGAAAACCATGTCGTGCGCCGTGTTGATCGGGCCACAGGCATCATTACGACCGTGGCCGGAGTCTGTCCGTCAGGAACGACCGGGCCGGCAGTGCCTGAACCGCCTGCGGCGGAGGAGACTAATGACGACGAGGATCCCTTTGCCGACCATTCCGGTGACAGCACCAAGGCCTACACGCAAGTGACCGATCTGAGCGGCACCGTCCGGTATGTGACCGGAGGGCGTTTGACGGTCGAGCACGATTCGGGTGACGGCGGCCCTGCCAGGCGAGCGCGACTCAATTTCCCCAGTGCCGTGGCGGTCGATCGTGCAGGTAACCTGTATATCGCCGATACGATGAACCATCGGGTGCGAAAGGTCGATGCGGCGACCGGGGTCATTACCAACGTGGCCGGCACAGGCCAGGCGCGGTATTCGGGCGATGGCGGACCGGCGGTGTCGGCCGCGATCAATGAACCGACCGGGTTGGCCGTCAGCGACGAGGCGTTGTACATCGCAGATCAAAGCAACAATCGTGTGCGTCGAGTCGACCTGGCGACCGGGGTCATTACCACGGTGGCCGGAGATGGAACGGCGGCCTATAGCGGAGACCAGGTGTCGGCCGTTCAAGCGAGTCTGGCCGGACCCAGCGGCGTGGCGTTAGGCGGGGATGGCGTCGTCTATGTGGCCGATACGTTTAACAGTCGGATACGGTCGGTCGATCCGACAACCGGACAGATTGCGACGATAGCGGGTGACGGCGGGACCTATCGATACCAGGGACCGGCTGAGCCCAGTTCGCCGAGCCTCTCCAGGCCTGCGGGTATTTCTGTCGGGTCCGATGGAAACGTATACATGACGGATTCGGACAGCCACTTAATTCGGGTGTGGAACGGGCAGACCAAGACGATTTCTCGTCTGTCCGGTACCGGTGTCGCGCAGTTCGGGGGCGATGGCGGCGATGCCTTGGCAGGAAGTCTCAGTTATCCATTCGGTGTAGCGGTGGACGCGTCCGGGACCGTCTATGTTGCGGATACATTCAATCACCGCATCAGGGTTCTGACCGCGACTGCG
>JBPOIJ010000014.1:0-10383 GCA_052034585.1 Myxococcota bacterium | reverse complement strand
GGCCCCTCGCGAGGGCAAGGCCTCGGTGCGACTCAGCCCCACACGCTTGACGCAGCCGCCCAGGCCAGTCGCGCCCAGGCCGGCGAGCACGGTGCGGCGATCGGGCCCGGCGCCGCGTGAGTCGGGTCGATTGAGCGGCCGCCCCGGGTGGACCAGTCGCCTGAGGCGAGGAAGAAGTCGGCGAGTCATGGAGCCTCCGCCGCAAGTCATCGCGCCATGACCACGGGCCTGCAAGGTTTCTTCGCTCAGCCGAGCAGCTTCTTGAGGAGCTCGCTCACCTGCTCGGGGCCGCCCCGCTCGCCGATCGTCTCGACGTTGACGCCCAGCACTGGCCGCAGCTCGCTCGACGGCGGCTCGTCTCGAAACACCAGCTCGAACTGCGGTCGAAGCCGCCGCATCGCCTCGGTCGCCAGCCCATGGTGAACGAGCACCAGCTTCGCGTCTGGGTGGAGCCGCGCCGCGAGGGCCAACACCTCCCGCCAGGGCCGGGTGACGACCGAGCTCGCCGAGTCGGAGACCACGATCAGCTCGAGCGGCTCGTGCAGCTTCGCCTCGAGATCGACGTCGTCGTTCGCCACCGTCGCGCGGCAGCCCGCTCCCTCGACGATCTGGCGCATGGTGTCGACGACCATGTCGTTCGGGCGGGCGAGGAGCGCACGGCGAGCCATGGGAAAACGATGTTCGTCGCGCGCAAGCGATGCAACGCGTTCTCGACGTGGGTGCGGTTCACCTCAGCCCGCGTCAGCCCCTACCCCCACCGGCTCATCAACCGCTCTCGATCGAACAAGCGCCGCGCGGCGACGACGATGGCGACGTCGAGCAACAGCACCACTGCACCGATGATCGCGTAGTAGCCGGTGCCGGCCTTGAGCCAGCCTCCGAACTGACCGGCGGCGAGGCCCACCAGCGGCATCACCATCATCCCCGAGAGCTGCTGGGCGAGGCGCGAGTCGCCGACCCGGGCGCTGATCAGCACCGCCACCCCGTTGCCGAAGAAGGCGAAGAGCGGCGCGATCACCAGCACCCCGAAGGCCCACATCGAGTTGGGGAGCACGAGCTCTTTCGCCACCGGCCAGGCCACCACGTCGACGCCCACGCAGAGCAAGGCGAAGGCCACGAGACAGAGCAGGAAGCTCGGCACCAGCGACGCGAGCGACTTGCCGATCACCAGCTCGAGCGGGGTGACGGGTGAGGCGAGCAACGGCTCCAGGGTTCGCTTCTCCTTCTCTCCCGCCACCGCGTGCGAGGAGATGAGGATCGGCACGAAGACCGGCATCACGAGGTAGATCGCGAACCAGTCGGCGAGCACCTTGTCGATGAGGAAGCGCGCGACGTTCTCGAGGTCGACGTTGAGGTCGTAATAGAGCGCGATGGCCTTGAGGCCGGGCTCCTTCGGGTTGCGCACGTACGCCCAGACGACCCCGAGCGGAGTGACGACGATCACCAGCGGGAGCGCGAACATCGACCACACCAGCCCGCGGTTCTTCCGCAGCTCGAGCACGTCCTTGCGGAAGACGGCGAGGGCGCGCGGCAGGCGAAAGCTCATGACTCGGCCTCCTCCTTCACCAGCTCGAGGTACGCCTCCTCGAGGGGCCGAGCCGCGCGTTGGGCCGAGTGCACCCGCGCGCCTGCCTGCACGAGCGCGGCGATGACGTCGGGCGCCTGCGCCTCACGATCGAGGAACACCCGCAGCCGGCGCCCTTCGGCGTGGTGGTTGATGCGAAACGGCAGCATCGCGAGGGTCGGCACGAAGACGCTCGCTTCACCTTCGAGCATCACGTCGAGCGCGAGCCCTTCGCGGCGCAGCTCCTCGAGGCTGGCGACGGTTCGCAGGGTGTTCTTCACCACCGCGACGCGCGAGCAGAGCCGCTCGACCTCCGGGAGGTTGTGGCTGCAGAGCACCATCGTGCGCCCTTCCTTCGCCAGCTCGGCGATCGCGTCGCGCACCACCCGCCCCGAGAGTGGGTCGAGGCCCGAGGTGGGCTCGTCCAGGAAGACGACCTCCGGCGAGTGCACGAGCGCGCGCACGATGGCGAGCTTCTGGCGCATGCCCTTCGAGAACCCACCGACCGGTTCGTCGAGCCGGCCGCCCAGCTCGAAGCGCTCGAGCAGCGCGGTCGCCACCGCCCACGCCGCGCGCGCGTCGCACTCGTTCAAGCGGAGGAAGAAGTCGAGGTTCTCCCGGGCGGTGAGCCGGTCGTAGAGGCCAGGCTGCTCGGTGAGGAGCCCCACCTTCCGGCGCAGCGTCACTCCCGCGTTCTCGTCCTTCACTGGCAGCTCGATGCCGCAGACCGACGCCTTGCCCGCGCTCGGGGCGAGGAGCCCGGTCAGCATGCGCACCGTCGTCGTCTTCCCCGCGCCGTTCGGCCCCAAGAGCCCGAACACCTCACCCGGAGCGACCTGAAACGACAGCCCGCTCACCGCCGTGCGCGCACCGAAGCGCTTCTCGAGGCCCTCGACGAAGATGCCCTGCATGCGCTGGTTCCGGTGCGAGGTGGTGGGTGCGACGAGTTCAACCGAACGCCGCCGACCAGCGGCCGATTCCCGCTACTCGATGGTGACCAACACGAACTTGTTGTTCAGATCGGAGTCGATGACCGTCACCTTCTTGTCCGGCCCGATGGCGCCCTTGAGGATGCCGAGGCGGTTGTGCTCGACGAGCGACCACTCGCGGCCTGGCTGCGCGGCGTAGTTCATCATTCCCACGTTCGCGTTGTCCTTGATCTGCTTGACCTGGTTGCGGGAATAGAAGGTCTCCCCGCGCCAGTTCATCAGGAACGCGGCGATCGGCTCGCCCGGCCGGCGATCACGGAAGTAACGCCAGAACTGATCGCGCTGCGTCCAGTGGTGCGACAGATCGACCCAGTGCCCCCAGTTGAACCAGAGGGCGAAGATGAGCGCGGTGGCGAGGCCGGTGGCGAACATCGACACCTTGGTGCGCCAGTAGGCGAACAGCCCGCAGAGCAGCCCCGCGAAGACGAAGGCGTAGCCCATCACCGACTTGAGCGGCGTCGACCCGATGGTGGGCCGATCCATGATCATCTGCGGGTAGGGCCGGTCGTAGTTGTAGACGAAGAGATCGGTGAAGTTCTTCGGGGTGGTGGCGAGGTCCTTCCCGACGAGAATGGCGAAGGGAATGCCGAGCAAGAGCACCATCGCGTTCGCTTCGATGCCCTCTTCCCAGACCCGATCGATGAACATGCCGATGAGCATCGCGATCGGCGGCAGCATCGGGATCACGTAGTGGTGGAACTTGGTCGCCGAGGCGCCGATGAGGCCCCAGGCCACCGCGAACCAGAGCACCGCGATGAGCCCCGTGAGATCGGTCGACGAGACGTTGCGCAGCTTGAGCCGGCCCACCATCGCGAACGCGCCGGGAATGAAGAGCACCCAGGGGAACGAGGCGTAGCCACCCTGGAGAATGAAGTAGGTGAAGTCGCCGCCGGGCGTGGTGGTGTGCACGCCCGAGCCCAGGCGCGCGAAGTGATCGTGAATGATGAAGCGGAACCAGAAGAGCTTCCCTTCGTCGTCCACCGAGCCGAAGGTGAACATTCGGTAGTACCAGGGCAGCGCGACGGCGAGGAACAGCAGAATGCCGGTGCCGAGCCGCATCTCCCACATGAGGGCGAAGAGGGCGGGCGGGCGCTCGTTCAGCTTCTTGAGTTCCTGGCCGAGCATGATCGTCGTGGTCGCCCAGAACGCGAGCGAGCCCCACATGATGCCGAGCCACTGCGGCGCCGAGAGCATCGAGGTGTTGTCGGGCCGAATCGGCACCGCCATGAAGATGGTCTTCCAGGAGTCTCCGAGGCTGGCGGCGATCGCGCCCACGATGACGCCGACCACGACGCCTGCGCCCAACGGCCGAACCGCGTACCGGTTGAACCAGTCGACGTGCGCCTTCACCCGGAAGTGCTCGGGGGTTCCTTCGGGTGCCCAGGCGAGCCAGATCAGCCCGAGGAACAGCATCACCACCATCGGCACGCCGAAGCCGAGCAGGCCCTTGGCGAGCGTCGCGATGCCGAAGAAGACGTAGGCCGCGTACCAGAACTCGCTGCGGTACTTCGACTCCTTGTCCATCAGCCCCACCATGCCGCAGGCGATGCCGCTGATGAGGGCCGCGATGAAGGGCGTGTCGGTGACGGCCTGCCGCGAGATGAGGAAGTACAACGGCATGGTGAGCAAGGTGACCGCGGTCGCGAGAGCGGCGCGCGCGTTCACCGTTCGGCTCATCGCGTAGGTCAGCAGCGAGAGCGCGACGATGGAGAAGATCGCGAACGGGAAGCGAAAGGCCCACTCGGTGAAGAGCGGCATCGAGCCGTCTCCGTCGGAGACGTGGGCGAACTTCCACGGGCTCGCGGTGATGAAGCCCCAGACGCCGAGGACGAGAAAGATCACGCCGGGGATGAGGAGGATCGACCCGAAGAACTCCTTCGTCTGAGACGCCTTGCCGAGGCGGCCCACGAAGAGGCCCACGCCGACGCCCACGAGGAGAACGCCGAGCAACACGCCCGCGAGCGCGCCGACGTCAGCCGCCCGCAGCCCGACCGCCATCATCCACATCGTGAAGGCGGGCTTGGAGAAGAACCACGCGTTCTCCCAGTACGGGTGCACGTAGTCGTTGCGTTGCACCATCTCGCGCGCGACCTCGCCGTAGTGCGTTTCCCATGGGTCCCACAGGCCCACGGCGCCGAGGTAGGGGACGAGCACGAGCGTGGCCATCAGCGCCGCAGCCAGCGTCGAGCGGTACTCGACCGGCCAGGCCCTGAACTTCGCCAGCGCCTGCAGGTTCAACAGCTCTTTTCCGAGCAGCGCTTCGGTGAGCGTATCGGGGTCTTTGACGGCGTCAGTCGACACGAGAGGCTCCGGAAGATCGCCCCAGGAGGCGGGGCAGTCGAAGGGGTGCTCCTACACGGGCTGGGAAGCACCGTCACGGGAGAAGCGGCGGCCCGGGTCGACTGCGATTGCAGCGTCTCCCCGTGGGATTCGGTACACAGCGACGGCGATGGCTGCCTCGCGTTCGCGTGCTCGACGTTCGTCTCATTCCGCCCAGCTCACGTGGGCTCGCACCGTGCTCGAGACCGAGGCGAAGGCGATCGGCTCGCTCTCCCGGCGCCTCAACGGCGCGTTCCTCGAGGCGGTCGCGCTGCTCGACGCCTGCCGCGGCCGAATCATCACCACCGGCATCGGCAAGCCCGGCTTCATCGCCCAGAAGCTGTCGGCCACCCTCGCCTCCACCGGCGCGCCGTCGCTCTATCTCCACCCCGCCGAGGCGGTGCACGGCGATCTCGGCCGCGTCACGAATGGCGACGTGGTGGTGGCGCTGTCGAACTCGGGCACCACCGAAGAGCTGCTGCGGCTCCTCGTGCCGCTCAAGCGGCTGCGGGTGAAGGTGGTGGCGCTCACGTCGGATCCCAAGTCGCCGCTCGCGCGCGGGAGCGACGTGGTGCTCGACATCGGCGCCATCGACGAAGCGTGCCCCATCGGGTTGGTGCCGACCGCGAGCTCGGCGGCGCTCCACGCGCTCTCCGATGCGCTCGCGATGACGCTGGCCTGGGTGCGGCAGTTGACGCCAGAGCGGTACGCGCACCTCCACCCGGGCGGGAAGCTCGGCCGCAGCGTGCTCAAGGTGAAGGAAGTGATGCGCGCGCACGAAGCGAACCCGCTGGTGCGCGACTCGGCGAGCCTCTCGCAGGCGCTGGTGGTGATGACGAAGACGCCCGGCCGACCTGGCGCCACGAACGTGATCGATCGCCACGGCAAGCTGGTGGGCATCTTCACCGACGGAGACTTCCGCCGCCTCGCCGAGCAAGGCCACCTCGCGTTGAGCGATGCGGTCTCGACGGTGATGGCCAAGCGCCCGCGCACCATCGGTCCCGAGGAGCTGGTGCTGACCGCCGCCGCCATCATGCGGGAGACGAAGGTCGACCAGCTGCCGGTCGTCGATGCGCACGGCCGGCCGGTGGGGTTGATCGACGTGCAAGACGTGCTCGCGGCGCGCGTCGTCTGAGGCCCTCCGAAAATCCACCTGCAAGGCCGAGGAGCGACGCTAGATTCGTTCCCCATGGCTGAACCGCGCGTGGCGTTCTCGTCCCTCATCGAGAGCCTCGGTCGCATCATGGCGCCGCTCGACGAGCCGGCCCGGACCAAGCTGAAGGGCCTCGGCATCGATCTCGAGCATGTCCTCCCGGCCTACCCGGTCGAGACCTGGTACGCGGGCATCGAGCTGGCGATGAGCCGCTTCGACCCCTCCCTCACCCCGGAGCAGAAGCAGGCCCACTTCGGCGTACGGCTCGTCGAGGTCTACGGCGACACGCTGGTGGGCAAGGCGATGTACGCGATGCTGCGGCTGATCGGCCCGGAGCGCAGCATTCAGCGCGCGACCCGCAGCTTCCGCACCGCCACCAACTTCCTCGACACCTCGTCGGTGATGCACGGCCCGCGCGACTGGGAGCTGACGATGAACGAGGTGGTGCTGCCCCACCGCTACCCCGCGTTCTTCCAGAAGGTGCTCACGCTCTCGGGAGCGAAGAACCCCAAGACGTGGATGACGTCGCTCACCGACACCCACGCGAGCTACCGGAGCACCTGGGACTAGAGACCGTCGAACGGGTTGAGCGGCTCTTCTCTGCGCGCGCAGCTGATCCACCGCTTGAAGAACGCCTCGAGCGGCTTCACCTTCCCGAAGGGCCGGCCGGTCTCGTAGCCGTGATCGAAGAGCACCACGCGGTCGCTGTCGGCGCGCGTCAAGAGCGCCCACCACCCGTGCCCGTCGTCGGTCATCAAGGGGACCATCTTCGAGAGATCGAGCCCCTTTTCGGCCGAGGCGCGCGCGTCGTCCTTCGACAGCCAGCTCCGAATGCGCGGCAGCTCTTTGATGGCCTGAGTGGGCGTGAAGAGGGTGAACGGGAGCGGCTCGTCGTCGTACGCCGAGAGGATCGTTCCCGCGCCGACCTCGAGGAGGAACGAGCGGTACGTCTTCCCCAACCGGCCCAGCCGGCGCTCGGCGGCAGCCACCTGGAGCTTGGTGAGCGGGCGGAGATCGAGGGCCTTCGCCCACTCGGGCTCGAGGTCGTCCTCCTCGTAGCCCGACTCGTCCATCCACCGGGGGAGCCACTTCGTCGCGTACCACCTCGCATAGGCGTCGAGCTCGGAGCGGATCGTCATGGCACTTTCTCCAGAAGCAGCGTCTGCGTGCTCTTCGCCCCGGCGAGCTCGATGCTGAGCGCGTTCTTCGAGCGGCGGTAGGTGAGGACGAGCCCACCCGGCGTTCCAACCTCCACGAAGCGGGCGACGTCATCCTCCAGCTCCTCGAGGACGAAGCGCGCCTTGCCCTTGGGGTGATCGTCGAGCGCCGGGCCCAGCATGCGCACGGTGAGGAACACCTCGTTGCCGCTCTGTTCGAGCTCACCCACCTCGGTGAAGTCGGCCTTCGCGTCGGTGCGCTCGCGAGCCCACATGCCGCCCGAAGCGCCATCGACGAGCCACACTTCTTCGGCGATGTCGGGAGGCTTCGAGCGCCAGGCGCCTTGGAGAAACGCGAGCTCCTTCACCTGGACCGGGCGCCAGGCGTGTTTCCAGTCGATCGGCCGAGCGAGGAACACCCGCTCCAGCCGCGCGAGCACGATGCCCCACGCCCGCTCGAAGTAGGCGCGGCCCTTCACCCAGTCGGCGCCGTCCTTCCAGCCGCTCTGGGTCAGCGTCACCAGCGTGGAGCTGCCCTGGGGCTCGAAGGTGACCTGCACCTCGGTGCGCGCCTTCGCGCTGCGCAGCGCGGGAATCGACGGAGGGAAGTTCCAGGTGAAGGTGAACGACTTCCCCTCGACCCAGTCCTTCACCACGCAGCCCTCGCTGCCGCGCTGGCCCGCTGGAAGCTCCGGCACGAAGAACGCCTCGAACGGCCCGTCCTTGGTGAGGGAGACGTTCAGCTGCGGTGCGAGGAAGCGCTCCAGCCCCGACTTGGTGGTGAAGGCGGTGAAGACGACCGCGGGCGGTGCGGGCACCACCTTCGTCAGCACCAAGGGCGCGGGCGCGGCGGCCAGAATCGCGAGGATGATCATCGCTCCTCCCAGGGGAATCAGCTCGGGGTCGCGTCAGCTTGCTTCTTCCGGCGCTTCTCGACGAGCCACACCAAGACGACGCCGAGCTCGTAACAGAGCAACATCGGCCCGGCCATGAGCGCCAGGTTCACCGCGTCGCCGGTCGGAGTGAGGATCGCGGCGGCGATGAGGCACACCACGAAGGCGTGGCGCTGGTACTTGAAGAGGAAGGCCGAGCTGACGAGGCCCACCATGCCCAGCACCATCATCACCAACGGCAGCTCGAAGATGAGCCCGAAGCAGAGCTCCAGCACCAGCACGAGAGACAGCTGCTCGCTCATCGACAGCATCGGCTTGGTCCAGTTCATCGACTCGACCCGCGCGACGCCGACGCTCAAGGTGCGCTCCAGCTTCCACAGCTCGAGGAGATCGCCGGAGCGCTCGGGCGCGATCTCTCCGAAGCTCGCCGCGGCTTGATCGGCCAACGTCTGCGCCGAGTCCAGGTTGCCCTTGCCGAACGCGTCGACCGCCTCGAGGCGCTTCTCCATCACCTTGAGGAGCATGGGGCGGGCCGCGTCTCCGTAGCCTCCGCGGGCCGCGTCGATCAGCCGGCCCAGGCCCTCGAGCCGATTGAGCACGTCGACGGGTCGTTTGGAGATGAGCGAGAGCCCGAGCGAGGAGTCGGAGACCTGCCCGTCGCCCGCGGCCTGGAGATCGGCCACCGCCGTTCGAGCGAGCGCAGCCGCGTGATCGAGATCGCCCAAGGTGAGGTAGCGAAGGGCGTCTTGTTCTCGCAGCCGGGCGGCGTCGATGCGCTGGGAGATGACCGAGACCTCCTCTCGTTGGAGGAGGAACTGGAACATCTGCGGCAGCAGCAGCGTGTAACAAAACGCGGCCCCAGCGACGAAGGCGAGCGTGCCGAAGACGATGAAGGGCCCCGCGAGCTTCTTCTCGTTGTCGTAGAGCCCGGGCGCGACGAAGCCCCAGATCTGCCAGAGCAGCACCGGCGTCGAGAGGAACACGCCCGCGTAGAGGCCGATCTTCATCAGCACGTTCAGCTCTTCGATCGCCGAGGTGTAGATGAGCTGCGCCGACTGCGACGGCAGCGACATCAGCACCGGCCGCATCAGGAAGCCGTAGATCTCCCGCGCGAAGCTGAGCGAGAGGACCCCGAGCACGAGCACGGCGATCACCACGCGAAAGAGCCGGGTGCGCAGCTCCGCGAGGTGTTCGAACAAGCTCATCTTGTATTCGTCGGGGGTCTGCGCCGCGGCGGACATGTCAGCTGGTCGCCTTCTCGGGAACGGAGCCGCTCACCTCGCTCGGGCTGGGTGTCGCGGCAGGCGGGTCGGAGACGGGGCTCGTGGCCGCTTCGACGGGAGGGGCGGGATCGACCGGCGCCGGAGCGCTCGGCAGCACGGGCTCCCCCGTCGGAGCGCCCTTGAGCACTTGAGAACCATCGGCCTCGCCGGTCGGGAGCAGGGCCGGCGTCTCGCCCTCGTGCATGCCGTGGGCGATGGCCTCGGGCGCAGGCTGCGGCAGGGGCGCCGGCGGCTCGTTCGTGAGCTCTTGATCCATCTTGTAGAACTCGCGCTCGACGGTGCTCCGCACGTCGTCGGTCTGCTTCCGGAAGTCGCGCACGAGCTTGCCGATGGTGCGGGCGAACTCAGGCAGCTTCTTGGGCCCCAGGATCAGCAGGGCCGCAATCGCGATGAAGATGATCTCGCCCGTGCCGATGTTCAGCATCTCGACCCGGTTGTAGTCCGTCGCCGCAGCGCCCACCACAGCCGCGGCGAGGTCGAAGGCTCACTTCCCCCGAACGGGGAAGGCGGTGCCCTTGCCGCAGTAGACGAAGGTGCCGTCCTGGCCCTTGCCAGCGCGGCGGAGCCCGGAGAAGGCCAGGCTCGAGCTCGGACGAGCAGGGCCGAGCGTGGGGTCGTCGATGCGGAGGACGACGGGAATGCCCGAGGGCAGGCCGTCGAAGGGTGAGATGAGCTCGGCCATCACGAAGCTCTTGCCCGAGCCGCAGCCATTCGAAGGAATGCCGTAGTACGGGTACTTGTCGCCCACCGAGATGATCTTCACTCGCGCGTCCTCGACGACGGCGCCGGCGGCGAAGCGCGGGTCGGTCTTCGCCTCGTCCAGGGTGCGGGCGGGAATCATCGCGCCCACGCCGGCCTTGCCGCCCAGGTAGGCGTCCGGGGCCTGCCCCTTGGGCTGCGTCGACGGCGGCGGTGCCGAGCCGGTGCCGGGCTTGCCGCTGCTCGAGGGCGGCGGGGTCGAGCCATACGGCTGCGGGTTCGAAGGTGAGGGCGTGGTGTTGGTGGCGACGGGCTGGCTCGACGGC
>JBPOIJ010000094.1:0-51343 GCA_052034585.1 Myxococcota bacterium | reverse complement strand
GCACACGAACATCTGTTCGGCGGGCGCCCGCATGTCGAGCCTGCTGTGGCTGAACGACGATCGCAGCGCACCCGACTGGCAGAACTCGCGGCTCATCTTCCTCCAGAGCTCGCACGCGGCCGACGCCGGGCACTACTTCCAGCAGTCCGCCGGCCAGATCGCGAAGGCGCGAAAGAAGGGCGCCAAGCTGGTGGTGATGGACCCGCGGCTGTCGAACTCGGCGGGCCTCGCGGACTTGTGGATTCCGGTGTGGCCAGGCACCGAAGCGGCGATCTACCTGGCGCTCGCTGGCCGGCTGATTCGCGAGAAGAAGTACGATCGCGAGTTCGTCCGCGAGTGGTGGAACTGGCACGAGCTGCTCGACGACGCCGACGAGCTCGCGCTGCTGAAGGATCGCGGGCTGCTCTCGGCGATCCCCGCGGGGAAGACCTTCGAAGACTTCGAGGCCCTGCTGCTCGATCTCTACGGCCACTTCACGCTCGAGTGGGCCGCCGAGGAGTCACGCGTACCGCTCGCCAAGCTCGAGAAGCTCTACGAGTACGTGCTCTACGCCGGCAATCGCATCACCTCGTTCTTCTGGCGTGCCGCCGGCTCGGGGAACCGCGGCGGGTGGATGTCGTCTGGCCGCACCGGCATCTTCCTCCTCGCGCTGACCGGCAACTTCAACGGCGTCGGCGCGCTCGGGCAGGAAGAAGGCCGGGTGATCGCGGTGGGCGGGAAGGGTGGCTCCGCCTGCGTCGCCGAGAAGCCCGCGAAGGTCGACGCGTGGAACGAGCTCTCGTATCCGCCGGAGTGGCCGCTCTCGAGCTACGAGCTCTCGTACCTGTTGCCGCACCTGCTCTCGGACACCGCCTGGCAGGAGAAGT
Source organism: Myxococcota bacterium (assembly GCA_052034585.1). Taxonomy (GTDB): domain Bacteria; phylum Myxococcota; class Myxococcia; order Myxococcales; family Myxococcaceae; genus Xiheimicrobium. The sequence goes on along the minus strand of JBPOIJ010000094.1, from coordinate 50,477 downwards.
GGCGCGCGAAGGGGCTCTCGGTTCCGCAAAAGCTCTCGGTGTGGATCCCGCGGCAATACAACCCGGTGTGGATCAACCCGGACGGTTTCCGGTGGATCGAGGTGCTGCGCGACGAGTCGAAGCTCGAGCTGACCTTCAACCCGTCGCCGACCTGGTCCGAGACGAACTGGTTCATGGACTACATCCTCCCGGTCGGGTTGTCGGGAGAGCGGCACGATCAACACTCCGAGCCGACCAACACCGAAGCGTGGATCGGCTTCCGGCAGCCGGTGCTCCGCGTCGCGCTCGAGAAGTCCGGTTGGCAGCCGAAGGATCCCGCGCGCGCCACGCTCGAGGCGCACGTGAAGGCTGGCCTCGGTGAGATCTGGGAAGAGAACGAGCTGTGGATCAACCTGCTCTTCCACCACGTCGATCCCGACGGGTCGCTCGGCATCCGCAAGTTCTGGGAGAGCCGCGAGAACCCGGGCAAGCCCGTCACCATCGCCGAGTACTACGACGCCGCGTTCGGCACCTTGCCCAAGCTGAAGGCCGCCGCCGCCGAAGCCGCCAGGCAGAAGGTCGCCAACGCGAAGACCGACCTCGACAAACAGCTCGCGACGTTCGCGACGAAGTACCCGAACTACGATCTGCTCCGTGATCGCGGCGCGTGGACCGAGCGGGTCGACGTCTTCAATCTCCACGAAGAAGAGCTGCACTTCGACGAGGCGAAGAAGGTCGTGAAGGTGAAGGAGCCGCAGTTCTGGGGCGGAATGATCGAGTACCCGCTCGCCGAGGTGAAGACCGACGAGCGCAGCCGTCAGCTCTACGTCGACACCAAGGAAGGGCGGCACAACATCGGCATTCGCCGCCACGATGGCTCGACGGTGCTCGGCTTCTCGACGCCCTCGCGCAAGCTCGAGTTCTTCTCGCGCTGGTTCAAGGACTGGGGCTGGGCCGAGTACGCGGTGCCGATCTACCCGCGCACGCCGGAGCAGCGGGAGGCGATGGTTCACGTCGTCTCTCACGTGCACCACCAGTACATGACCGAGCCGAACGCCTTCGCGCTCAACCCGATCTTCCGCCTGCCGTACAACATTCACACGCGCTCGGTGAATTCGAAGTGGCTGATGGAGATCAGCCAGAACCACAACCCCGTCTGGATCAACACCAAGGACGCCGAGCGGCTCGGGTTCAAGCGCGGCCAGGCGATCAAGGTTCGCGTCGTCGACACCGTGTCGAAGCTCGAGGCTGGCTACTTCGTCGCGATGGCGATGCCGACCGAGGGCGTCGCTCCCGGCACGCTCGCCTGTTCGCATCACGCCGGGCGGTGGCGCGTGGTGAAGTCCGTGGCCGTCGAGGGCTTCGAGCGGCCGCTCGGGATCATGGGGCTCGGTGCTCCGCTCGCCGCGCTGAAGGAAGAGGGCACCAAACGCGGCGTGTCCCCGATCGAAGGCATCTCGAAGATGCACGTCACGCCCACGAAGGAGTTCGGTGAGCGCGGCTGGCCCTTCGCCGACTTCAACAAGGACCTCGACAACATCTCGTGGGATGGACTCTCGGGCGTCTGGCAGAACGCGGTGCATCACCCGCACCCCGATCCCGTCTCCGGCATGCATTGCTGGCATCAGAAGGTGCTGCTCGAAGCCGCGGGAGCGAACGACAAGATCGGCGATCTCTCGGTCGACATCGAGGCGACCTTCAAGACCTACCAGGCGTGGCGCGATCAGCTCGCCCGTCCAGCGCCGGGACCGAATGGGCTCCGCCGCCCCGAGCACCTGAAGCGGCCCTGGGTGCCCCTCGCGCGCTCGGCGTACAAGATGCCGGGAGCCTGACGAATGGAGCCGGCCGCCCGCGCTCGGCTGTACGCGTTCCTCTCGCGGCTCTTCGCCCGGGAGATCGACGACGGCTTCGCGCAGGTACTCGCCGGCGAACAGGGCAGGGCGGTGCTCCCGGCGTTCTCCCGCTCGGCCGAGTGTGACGCGCTCTTTCCTGTCGAGCGAAGGCAAGCGATCTTCGACACCGACTTCGCGAACGTCACCATGGTGAACGCGGTGCCCTACGAGTCGTTCTACCGGCGCGAGGACGCGATGATCGAGTCGGGCGCCGTCAACCCGCTCTCGACCTTCCTGCGCGCGTACGGCTTCGAGGCCGATCTCGAGATCGCGAGATCGTTGTCGGCCGATCACCTCGGCATCGAACTCGAGCTGATGGCGATCCTCTGCCGGAAGGAGGCGGAGTCGAGCGGGGACGAGGCGCTCTCGGCGCGGGCGGTGCAGCGAAAGCTCCTCGAGGAGCACCTGCTCGCGTGGGCCCCGATCTACCTGCTCGCGGTGAAGCGAACTGCGCGCACCGAGCTCTATCGAGATGGGGCCGACGCGGTGCTCCATCTCCTCCATCAGCACCACGAGGCGCTCGCGTGACCCTCTCGGTGAACTGGGAGGCCTGTGTTCGATCGCGTTCGCGCGCGGCCTCGTGCGTGCGGTGCGTCGCTGCCTGTCCCACCAAGGCGGTGTCGGTCGATGGCCCGCGCGGTTCGGTGAAGATCGAGCTGTCGGCGTGCACCTCGTGTGGTGAGTGCGTCGCGCAGTGTCCGACCGAGGCGATCGGCTCGAGCACTGCGCCCGTCGCGTCTGCGGCGTCGTTGGCGTGCACTCCAGCGGCCTGCCTCGGCGCGCTCTCCACCGAGCGCTTCGTCACGATGGCGATCGAGCACGGGCGGCTCAAGGTCGATGGCGCCGGCTGCGAGCGCTGTCGTGCGACGCGTGAGCACTGGCTGGAGCGTATCGATCGCGCGACCCAGTTCCTCACGGCGGCGGGCCTCGACGCGTCGATCGTGGTCACCGTGACGCCGGGCGCTCCGACGGCTTTCGTGCCCGAGAAGCCACCGTCGGCCTCACGCCGCGCGCTCCTCGGACGGCTCCTGCCACGTTTGTCGGAGGAGTCTCCCGCACCACTCGTCCTCGTTTCCCTCGACGCGACCAAGCTGAAGGAGCGTCCACTCCCGGCCGATCGCCGACGCCTGCTCGAGGTGCTCCCCGCGACCACCGCCAAGCCGCCATCCTGGTTGGGCGAAGCAGAGGTCGACTTCACCTCCGACAAGCGCATCGACCCGGTGACCTGCACCGGGTGTCAGCAGTGCGTCTCGGTGTGCCCGACCGGCGCGCTCACCGCCTCACGCGATCTCGATGCGATCGCCTTCGATGCCAGCCGCTGCGTGAAGTGCCGTTCGTGCCACGACGCCTGTGAGCCGAACGCGATCACCGTCACGCCACGGTTCGAGCTCTCCCGCTTCCTCGAACGCCGATCGCGCGAGCTGGTTCGGTACACCGTCAAGGCCTGCGCGGAGTGCGGCGTTCGCTTCAAGTACGACGGCGGAGATGCGCTCTGCCCGCGGTGCGCGAGCCTGGACGACGAGGCCCATGAACTCCACGGCCTCCCCGTCGCCTCGCGAGGGAGCCAGGCGTGATTCGCCCCTCGACCACCGTCTTCGGGTTGCTGACCTCCGATCCCAACGACGGGTGGATCACCAAGCTCTACAACACGCTCTTCGGCTTCAACGGCCTCGACGCGGCGTCGATCGCCTTCATCGTTCAGCCTGCGCGGGTCGCCGACGTCGTTCGCGGCTTGTTGGGTGGGCGGGCGCATCATCTCCACGTCGCGCCGAGCCTGTGGCGGGCCGCCGCGGAAGGCTCCGGACTCTCGCTGGTGGATGCGATCGACGAGCGTGGGCCCCGCTTCGAACATGCCCGTCGGCTGGTCGCCTTCGCTTCGCCGCGGCAGCTGGGTTTGCTCGAGCGCGCCATTCCCGACACGAACGCTGCGCGGCTCGAAGCGCTCCTCCTCGAGGCTGGCGTCTCGAGTGGTCCGGCCTCCCTCTCGGTCGACAGCTCCTTTCCGGGTGAGCCGCTGCGACCGGTCGATGGACGCCAGTCGGAGGTCTGGCTCGGCGCGAGCTGGGATCTCGAGCCGCCGCGACGCCGGGCCTTCGCCGCCGAGACCGTGCTCGGGCCGCCCTTCGCGCTTTGGCTTCAGCGTGCCGGCGACGAGCTCACCGAACGCTTCGGCTTCGAGCCCAGGGTTCCGCCCGATCTGATCGACGCCGTCACCGAACCCGACGTCCGGCCCTGTCAGCTCATCGACGATGGGTTTCGCGCGGCCTACCCGCACCTGGAGGCCCGATGAACCCGCTCGGAGATGGCGTGTTCGAGAACCTCGCGCGCCAGCTGATGACGCCCGCCAAGAGCGGCGTCTACCTCACCCGAAACGAGCTGCTCGTGCTCGCTCGCGCGTCGGAGGCGAGCCTGCGCATCAACGAACGCCCCCGCATGCTCGTCGACATCCTCCGCTCGGCGCAGACCGCCGACGAACTCTGCGCGATGGTCGATCGGCTCGTCGCCTTCACCAAGGACTCGATCGAGAAGTACCGCGAGCTCGCCGAGGCCTATCCGACGACTCGAGCGGCGTGGCGGCCGTGGATCGATCGCGCCTCCCGAACCGTCGTCTTCCTCGACGACGTCAAGCGCGAAGTCCGGCTCTGAGCGTCACGCCGGCAGGCGAAGCAACCCACTCGCGAGCAGCCGATCGACGATCGTCTCGAACGGCTTCTTCTGCTCCGCCGTCCCCGAGATCATCAGTGGCGTGCCTGCATCGGCGCTGACGCGCAGGTCGGCGTCGAAGGGGATCTCCGCGAGCAGCGGTAGCTTGTACTGCTCGGCGAGCAGCTTTCCACCGCCCTCACCGAACGGCGCGAAGCGGTTGCCCGTCACTCGGTCGATCATCGGCGACATGTTCTCGATGAGGCCGGCGATCGGCACCTTCACCTCGAGCAGCATGCGGATCGCCCGGCGCACGTCGTCGGTCGCGACCTGTTGCGGCGTCGTCACCACCAGCGCTCCGGTGAGCTGGAGCTCCTGCGTCATCGTGAGCTGGGTGTCGCCGGTGCCGGGCGGCATGTCGATGAGGAGCAGATCGAGCTCGCCCCAGTCGACGTCGTCGAGCAGCTGCACCATCGCGCTGGTCGCCACCGACGAGCGCCAGATGAGTGGCGTGTCGGGCGTCGGCGTCGTCATGCCCACGCTCATCACCTTGATCCCGAAGTTCTCGGCGCAGACGATTCGATCGCGCTCGTTCCACTCGAGCCGCTCGTCCTCGAGCTGGAGCATGCGCGGAATCGAAGGGCCGTAGACGTCGGCGTCGAGCAGCCCCACCCGCCAGTTCCGCTGGGCGAACGCGCTCGCGAGGTTGACCGAAACCGTGCTCTTCCCCACGCCGCCCTTGCCGCTGGTGACGATCAACGCGTTGCGCGCGAAGGCGCCCCGACGTGCCTTCGCGAACAGGTGGCTTCGAGGATCGGGCTCGCTCATCGGGTCGCGAGACTCTCACGGGCGACTGGGCGCGTCTCGCTCACTCGACGAGGACACCGCGGCGCAGCAGCTCGCCCACCATGCGCTTGACGTCTTGCTTGGCGAGGCCGGTGTGCGTGGCGAGCGCGTCGAGCGTCGCCGGCCCTTGGTTGAGCCCCTCGAGCACCTTGAGCTCGGGCGCGGACGCGACGCGGGCGTAGAGCTCGAAGAGGCTGCGATCGACGTGGATCTCCTTCAGCGCTCCCATCACCTCGTCCTGGCGTTGCGCGGCCTCGAGGCTCAGCTGCTGGGCGACCCGCTCGAGCACCTCGCTGATGAAGGGCGCGTTCTCGGCGGTGTCGGTCGGCTCGAAGCGGAACGAGCCTCGGCCATGACAGGTGAGGTAGGCCTCGAGCGCGATCGGGCCATCGGAGCGCAAGCTGCCCGCCTGCGCGGTGACGTCGATCAGCCGGCCCTCGCGAACGACGACCTCGTACCGGGCGGTCGCGTCGTCGATCATCATTCGGCCCTGACAGTCGAGCTCGCCGAGCAGCTCGAGCACCCACGCCGCACCGAGTGCCTTCACCTCGAAGTTGAAGTTCGCGTGGTTTCTCGCCGCGACCCAAGCACGCTGGCGGGGGCCGGTGAGGAGCGCCACCGCGTCGAGCAACTCCCGCGAGCGCCCCGTCTTCTTGAGGTACGCGCGGGCGCCGGCCTTGGCCGCCTTGAGGGTCATCACCATGTCTTCGTACGCGGAGAGCAGCACCACCGGGAGCTCGCGGGTGCGGAGATCGCCGCGCAGGTAGCGCAACAGCCCCCAGCCATCGAGCCGCGGCATGTCGATGTCGCTCAAGACCAGATCGAGCGGGAAGCGCTGCACCATTTCCCAGCCTTCGACTCCATCGCTCGCCTGCAACACCCGGTAGCCTTCGCGCTCGAGCACGCGGGCCAACATCGCGCGAATGGAGTGATCATCTTCGACGATCAGCACCCGCGGCGCGTAGAGCCGGCGCGCCGCAGGCCCGTCATGGGTGCTCGGCGCGAAGACGGCCTCGGCGTCGTCCATCGAGAGCATCTCCTGGAGCGCCTCTTCACTCGACAGGCCGCAGAAGAGCGCCGACTGCAGCGCGCCGTCGTCGAACCGCGCGGTGCCCTCGAGCGGGGTGCCTGGGAGAACCGCGAGGAGCCCGGAGAGCCGATGCCGCGCGGCCCACGCGAGGAACCGCTTGTGCACCCGCGCCTGCTGAGGAGGGACGTCCGCCAGCAGGGCCTCGGAGAGCTGCGAGGCCGAGCACAGCTCCACCGCTCCCGCCCGGAACGCGCGAATGGCGGCCGGCACGTTCGCAGGAGAACCGAGCGCGATCGTCGGCACCAGCATCGCGAACTCCGGGCGAACCGCAGCGGCCTCGAGGATCAGCGCCTTCGCCCCGTTCGACAGCGCCGCCTCGAGCCCCGGCAGCGCACATCTCACCACGTCACTCGTCGGCAACAGCCGCTCGAAGTCTGCGTTGAGATCCATCACACACACGACGACTGGCAGCGACTTCATGAGGGCGGAGCCTGCCAGATCCGTGCGCATTGTCCCTCGGGGAGTGCGCTCCGGCGCCCTCTCCGATCGTCTCGGGTTGCGACAGTTCACCTTCCATTTCTGCAATGGACCGTCGTCAGCGAAGTCGGTCGCGACTCAGGCCTCGACGTCGTCGGAGGTGAACAGGCCCAGGCGCTTCATCACCCGGTAGAGCTGGGTGCGGTGCATGCCGAGCGCCTTCGCGGCGGCCGACACGTTGTTTCCGGCGGCCTGGAGGGCGGCGACGATGGCGTCGCGCTCGGGATCGGGCGCTCCCTCGACGGGGGGCGCGGAGGGCGGGGGAGAACGAGTCGATCGAAGCGGCGCTGCTTCCACCTGGCGCCCGGCGTGGGCGGGGAGGTGCTCGGCGCGGAGGACCGCGCCTCCATCGGTGGTGGCGCTCGCGGCGGCCTTCTTCGTCTCCGACAACAGCTCCCGCACGTTTCCGGGCCAGGGGCGGAGGAGAGCGGCTTCGACGGCCGTCGCGTGGAGCTCGACGGGCAGGCCGGCGAGGGCGTGCCGCATCAGCCACGGCAGCTCTTCTTTTCGTTCCCGGAGCGCCGGGAGCGCCACCTCGAACTGCGAGAGCCGATAGAAGAGGTCCGAGCGGAAGGTGTTGGCGGCGACGGCGGAACGGAGATCGCGGTGCGACGCGGCGACCACGTGCACCGTCACCTTGCGCGGAGTGGCTGCGCCCAGTGGCAGGTACTCGCCCGACTCGATCGCGCGCAGCAGCTTCGCCTGCACCTGGAGATCGAGCTCGGCGATCTCGTCGAGGAACAGCACGCCCCCATCGGCCGCGGCGAGGTAGCCGTCGGCGTCTTGTTTGGCCTCGGTGTACGCGCCCTTCACCGCACCGAAGAAGAGCCGCTCGGCCATCGAGGGCGGAATCGCCGCACAGTTCACCGCGACGAACGGCCCGCGCCGGGTCCCCGCTTCGTGAAAGCGCGCGGCGACCAGCTCCTTCCCCGAGCCGCTCTCGCCGCGAATGAGGAGGTGCGCGTCGGTGGTGCGGGCGACGACGGCCCGATCGAGGACCTGCTGGAGCGTCGGGCCAATCACGAAGTCGTCGTGCTTGACGTGCCCGGCGAGGAACCGGCGGAGATCGGCCTCGAGCACCAGCACCGTCTGGGCGATTCGGAGCACTCCGCCCGAGGCGCCTGGCGCGGTGCCTTCGATGCGCACGCCTTCGAGATAGGTGCCGTTGCGGCTGGCGAGATCCTTCACCACGAAGCGCCCGTCGGCGAACCGCAGCTCGGCGTGCTGTCGCGACACCTTCTCGTCGGGCAGCGGCAGACCCCCGACGTCTTCGCGGCCGAGCGTCAGCACGCCCTCGCGCGGGAGCACCACTGGCCGGTAGTGCGGCGCGCGGCTGGAGAAGATGAGCACGGCGCCAGGCACCGGCTCGGTCACCGCGGTCGTCTCGACGACGCTCTCGCTCTGCGTGCTGTTCCCCATCGAGCGCGACGGTAGCGGAAAACGTGCCAGCGCCAAGCGAGAGATCGGCGTCGGGGAGCACCCTTCGCCCGGGCGACACGCAGTGACACACGGTGTGTCAGGTCCGACGAAGTCGCTCGCCCAAACTTTGGAGGATTTGCGAAGGTGCCCATTCCTGGCACGACCATTGCGAACCACCGATCGCCCCCGTGACTGATCCATTCCTCACACCTTCGGACTCCGAGGGAGATTCCCAGACGGCGCGCGCGCCCTCGAGCGTCGACACCGTCATGAGCCGAGGAACGAGCCTCGGCCGCTACATCGTGCTCGAGGCGATCGGCCGTGGTGGCCAGGGCGTCGTGTACGCCGCCTTCGACCCACAGCTCGATCGGAAGGTGGCGCTCAAGCTGGTGCGGGTGAAGGAAGGCGGCGATCCGAGCGACGATCAGCGGGCGCGGCTCCTTCGTGAGGCGCAGACCCTCGCCCGGCTCCATCACCCCAACGTGGTGGCCGTGCACGACGTCGGCCGCTTCGCCGATCAGGTCTTCATCGCCATGGAGTTCATGGCTGGAGGAACGCTCGGGGCCTGGCTCGAGAAGAAGCCGCCGATCGACGAGGTGCTCGAGCGGTTCAGGGAAGCGGGGCGCGGGCTGGGCGCAGCGCACGCCGCGGGCATCATCCACCGTGACTTCAAGCCCGACAACGTGCTCCTCGACGACACCGGCACGGCGCACGTGACCGACTTCGGGCTGGCCCGGGAGCTCGAGGCTGGCTCGGTGATCGTCGGAGGCGGGACGGCGGCGTGGATGTCGCCGGAGCAGCGAGCGCGCACCGAGCTGACGCCGGCCTCCGATCAGTATTCCTGGTGCCTGGCGCTCTACCGGGCGCTCGCCGGAGTGATGCCGCTCGAGGGCGACGCAGCGGAGCGCAAGTTCCCTCCCTCGATTCCGTTGTGGCTGCGCAGGCCGCTCGCGCGAGGCCTCTCCGCCGATCCGTCGGCGCGGTTCCCCTCGATGAAGGCGCTGCTCGACGAGGTCGCCGCCGATCCGCGCTTGGCCAGCCGCCGTCGCCTCAACACCGCCTTCGCGGTCGCCGTCCTCGTGCTCGTCGGGATCGTCAGCGGCGCGCTCTTCTTCAGGGAAACGCCGGCCCAACGCGCCGAGCGTGAGTGTCTCGCCGCGGTCGACGAGGCGCTCTCGGTGCACTGGAACTCGGCGCGGATCGACGCGATGCGAGAGGCCTTCGTGGCGGCCTCGGGTGCTCCCGGCGCAGACGCGTTCGAGCGGGTCTGGAGACAGCTCGAGCCCGAGACGCGTGCCTGGGCCGATGCCTCGCGGGCCACCTGCCGACTCGAGCTGAACACCCCCGAGCGCCGTGGCCGGTCCCTGTGCCTCGCGAGTCGAAGAACCGTCCTCACCAGCCTTTCCGAGGTGTTCGCCTCGGCCGACGCCCAGGTGGTGGAGAACGCACAGAGCACCGTCACCCTGGAGGTCCAGCCAGTCGCCGGGTGCGAGACGACCGACGCACCGCAGCCTCCGACGAGTCAGGACACCGACGCCGATGGAGAGCTCCGCGCCGAGCTGGGACACGCCCGAGTCTTGCGGGCGGCCGGCCGGTATGCCGAGGGCATGAGCGCCGCCCTCGAGGTCGCCGCCGACGCCCATGAAGCCAAGGCGATGCGGGTGGAAGCCGAGGCCAAGCTGCTGGCCGGGCAGCTGTCGGCCGAGCTCCGGCGCCCCGACGCCGAGTCGCTGCTCAAGAGCGCGATCGCGATCGCCGAGCGGGCTGGCTCCGACGACGAGCGCGCGCGCGCCTGGATGGCGCTGGTCGGGTGGTACGCCGATCGAGAGCGGCTCGAGGCAGCCCACCAGGCGGCCAACACTGCGGAGGACATCTCGACCCGCCTGGGGAAGCCCGATCTCCTCGAAGCGCAGCGCCTCAATCAGCTCGGCCAGTTGGCGACCCGGGAAGGCGACGAAGAGGAGGCGCGAGAGGCGTTCCAGCAGACCCTCGTACTCCGGCGTCGGCACTTTCCTCCCTCCCACCCGCTCGTCACCCGCGCGCTCACCAACTACGCGCTCTCGCTCCCGGCCGACGAAGGGCAGCCCTCGTTGCTCGAGGTGCTGAAGATTCGGGAAGAGACCCTCGGGCCCACCCACCCCGAGACCGCGGTCGCCGAGCACAACGTGGCCGCAGTGATGTTGGGGAACGGCGCCTGCGAGGGAGCGAAGACGCACGTCGGCAAGGCCCTCGCGATTCGGCAGCAAATGCCCCACGCCGACCCGTCGCGGCTGGGCAAGGAGTTCGCGCTCCTCTCCAGGGCCCAGGAGTGTCTGGGCGAGCTGGACGACGCGGCGAAGGGCATGGAGCAGGGCATCGAGGCGATGCGGCAGGGTGGAGCGCCCGACGCCGAGCTGCGCCGGGAGTTGAACCACCTCAAGGACCTCTTGGAGCGGCTCAACCGGCCCAAAGCGGAGCTCGATCGGGTGACGGAGGCGCTCAAACAGCTGGAGTAACGCGGCTGTCACAGTGTGTCGGTGTCACTTCGCCCGTGTCAGGGCGAGGTGTGCGTCATTTCGTGGGGTTTGGCCGACACCCTGTCGGCTCCGGCCTGCACGTCGAGGTTGGCAAGAAGGCTGCACAAGGGGGTTCCCATCAACGCAGGCTCAATCGGGGAACCTCCACATGAACGCCATCCGCACCGCTGCCGCCGTCGTCGTCTTCGCCGCCTCTGCCGCCTTCGCCAACGCCACCGAGTACAGCTTCGACGCGGCTTCGGGCGAGTGCCGCAACGCCGCTGGTGAGGTGGGCGTCAACGCGGCCAAGGGCCAGTGCGGCGACTTCCGCGGCCTCGACCTCGAGGGTGCGCGGCTCGAGTCGATGGACTTGCGCGGCGCGCGCTTCGACGGCGCGAACCTGAAGAGCGCGTCGTTCATCGGCTCGGATCTCACCGGCGCGTCCTTCACCGCGGCGAACCTCACCAAGGCCACCCTGCGCGGTGCACGGCTCGATCAGGCCCGCTTCGAGGGCGCCAAGCTGGTGCATGCGCACCTCGAGCACGCCCGCCTCGTCGGCTCGCTCTTCGCCAACGCGGATCTGCGCAACGCCTGCCTCTTCAAGGCGCGCTTCGAGAACGCGAACCTCCGCGGGGCCCGCCTCAGCCAGGATCGGGCGCTGGTGGGGAACGCGAACTGGCACCAGGCCATCGTCGACGCCGACACGCTCCCGTTCAGCACCGCCGAGCTCGTGTCGATGAGCGTGCAGCTGGTCCAGGTGGCCTCGCGCTGAATCTTCCCGTGGGTCGGTGAGGGCTGACGAGACACGTGTCAACTGTCTCTCGTTTCTCCCGCCCACGCCTTGCTCTACAACGCGGTTGACTCCGGGGGTGTCATGACTCGCGCTGGAAGTGTGCTCATCGTCGCCGCGCTCATTGGCTGTGGCTGGAGCGGTCCGCGACTTGGCCTGACCGAACAGGATCAGGCCTTTCTCTCCACGATGGTGCTCCGCGGTGCACCGGCGGATCCGACGAACGAATTCCTCGAGGACGACGCGGTCGCGATCTTCGGGCAGCAGCTCTTCTTCGATCGCGGCTTGTCGAACGTGCCGACCGATGGCGGGTTCGCCTTCGCGACCGACGGCATCTCCTGCGCCGAGTGCCACTCGCCGAGCAGCTGGTTCTCCGACGAGCGGCCGGCGCGAAACCTCTCGCAAGGCCTCACCTGGACGAAGCGCAACTCTCCGACGGTGGTGAACGTCGGCTTCTACGAGTGGTTCGGGTGGGACGGCCGCGCCGACACGTTGTGGGGCCAGGGCGTGCACGCCTACCAGTCGGGCGCGACGATGGGTGGAAGCCAGCTGAGGCTGGCGCGAGTGCTCCAGCACTTCTACGGAGACCGCTACCGCACCGTGTTCAAGGAGCCGCTGCCTCCCGAGCTCGACGCGAATCATCCGTTCGCTGCGCGCTTCGAGCCGCGCTCCGGCCAGCCGCTCGCCGCCGCCGACCAGCGCGTCCTGAAGACGATCTACGAGCGCGCGCTGAAGGCGATGGCGGCCTACATGAGCCGGCTGTCGAGCGTGGACTCGCCGTTCGATCGCTTCGTGCTGGGTGACGATCGAGCACTCGACGACTCGCAACGTCGGGGCCTCGTGCTCTTCATCGGGCGCGCCGGCTGCATCGAGTGTCACCGCGGGCCGATGTTGTCCGACAATCTCTTCCACTCGATTGGCGTGGGGCAGCAGGGCCCCAACGTTCCGAAGGACGACTTGGGGCGCTTCACCGGGCTCACCGAGCTCGAGAACCTGGTCTTCCGCCGCGCCACCGACGTCATCGCGCCCACCGAGCGCGACAAGGGGAAGTTCCGCACCAAGGGGCTCCGCACGGTCGCCGAGACGGCGCCCTACATGCACGCTGGCCAGCTCGGCACCCTCGAGGACGTCGTCTGGTTCTACAACCGCGGCGGTGATCGAGCCGGGGCAGGTGAGCCGAGCGCGTTCATTCGGCCGTTGGGGTTGAGCGAGGGCGAGGTGAACGATCTCGTCGCGTTCCTGCGTTCGCTGACGGGCGCTCCGCCCAGCTCGCGGTGGACCTGCGACAACTCCCGCGCTCGGGTCGACGGCTACCAGCCGAAGTTCGGGTCGCGCTGCGCGGAGGTTCCATGATCGGCGCCGCCCTCGCATTGCTGTTGACGGCCACCGACGCTGGCACCGTGGAACAGCGACTGAACTCCCTGGAGGAAGAGCTCTCCCGAACCAAGGCCGATCTCGAGGAGACCAAGCAGGCCCTCGAAGAGGCCAACACCTCGCTCGAGGAGGTGAAGGACGGTCAGAAGATCGCCGAGCGCTCGCTGGAGAATCTGAGGGACCGAGAAGAGGAGATCCGCCAGACGGGCGTCACCTGGAGCGGCTACCTCGACGTCGGCTTCTTCGCGGTCCAGGGCAACGGCTCGGGCATTCGAAAGGACCTCGAGCGGCTCTCACCGTCGGGCAATGATCTGCTCGCCACCTGGGTCTTTCGCGGCGATCCACTCGCGACCACCATCAACTCGCGCGGAGAACCGGCCGACATCGGTGACTCGCGAGCGATCGGTTTCGACGGCTTGAGGACGCAGGGGCGACCGAGCGTGTTGGTGAACGCGGTCAATCTGCAGTTCGTCACCCAGGTGGGTGAATCGTGGGATGCGCTCGTACGGGTCGACATGCTCCCACGCGAACGCACGGTGACGCGCTTCGCGCTCGGTGACTTCTTCGACGTGAAGCTCGCCTACGTGCGTTGGCAGAAGGAGTTCGGCTTCGGCAACGTCACGGTCTGGGGAGGCAAGGTCGATTCGGTGCTGGGCATCGAGTACCGGCTGCAGGAGTCGCCGCAGCGGCTGACGGTCACGCCGTCGCTCCTGTGTCGCTACACCTGTGGGCGTGCCTTGGGCGTCCGTGCGCGAGGTAGCTTCTTCGATGAGAAGCTCGAGGTGCTCGCCGCGGTGACGAACGGCTCGAACCAACTCGAGATCATGCCGTGGGGCGCAGAGGCGGGCTTCAACGTCGCGCCGATGTTCTCGGGCCGGGTGGGCGCGCTGCTTCCGGTCGGTGAGGGGCTCGAGCTGTCCGTGAACGGCGCCGTCGGCATTCAAGATCGGCAGGCCGACCCGACGGTCTGGCAGTTCCACGCCGGTGCTGCGGCGAAGCTCCAGCTGTCGAGCTTCGTCTTCACCGTCGAGGGCGCGTTCGGGCGCGCGGCAGGCAAGACAGGCACGGTGAATGGAGACGCAGTGCCGTGCGCGGCGGCGTCATGTCTCGTCTACCGCGGCGCCTACGCTCAAGCTGGTTGGAGGCCGCTCCGTTGGCTCATGCCCTACGCGCGCATCGACTGGCGCTCGGGGACGATGCGCGACGGCCGGGAGTGGCTCTACGAGAGCATTCGAGCCCGAGCGACCGTTGGAGCGCGCTTCGAGCCAAGCCACCGCCTGGCGTTCAAGGCCGAATACACCTTCAATCGGGAGTTCGTTGGCCCGGACTTTCCCGACGACGTCTTCACCACCAGCTTGATCGTGAGCTACTGATGCGAACGCTCTTCTTGATGCTGTTGTCCGTTCCCGCCGTGGTGTCGCAGCCGAGCCGAGCGCAGAGCGGCCGGACCTGTTCGGTGTCTGGGAAGGTGACGTTCGAGACTCCGGACAAGTCGCTGCGCATCAACGATCTCGTCGTGTACGTGCTCCACAAGAATCCAAAGATGAAGCTGGCCGAAAGGAGTGTGCACGAGATGGCACAGCTCGACGAGACCTTCGTCCCGAGGCTCTTGGTGGTGCAGACGAACGACTCAGTCAGCTTCCCGAACCTTGATCGCAAGGACCACTCGGTTTTTACCAGGGACCTGACCGTGAACATTGCGGTCAGCGACAAGCTGAACCCGAAGCCAACGGTGTTTCCGGACGAAAACAAGTTGCTCCGAATCCAATGCAGTATTCATGACAAGATGAAGGCGTGGGTGGTGGTTGTGCCGATGCGCAACTTCGCGACCCAGGTTCATCAGGATGGAACCTGGCAAATTGATGGACTTCCGGAGGGCGTCCACACCCTCCGAGTGATTGAACCCAACAAGCAATCAAGAGATTTCAAGGTGACGGCCTGTGACACTGACACAGTCGAGGTGTCACTCACTGGAAAGCCGGGGCCGCGCCCGCCCAGGCCGAAGAATGATGGATACTTACGGGAGTTTCAGTAGGGACTATGGAGCATGGCCGTCATCTGCCCTGTCTGTGAGCACCAACAAGCCTTCGGCGTCGAGTGTGAGGTGTGCGGCAAGGACCTCGGCGATCTCGGAGGCCTCGGTCCACCGCCGGTCGCGCCCATCGCGATCGAAGGCCTCGAGGTGACGGTCCCCGAGCGGGTAGGAGACATCGCGGTCGATCGGCTGGGCGACCTCGAGGCGACGACGATTTCCGGGGGGAACCAGCCGGTGGCCACCGAAGAGGTGGCGGATCTCGATCGTGGCCGCTCCGGTGACGTGGGGGCGGTCGCGGTCGAGAGGGTGGCCGATCTGACGCTCGATCGTGCGTTGGACGATGGAGTGCGCACGGCCGCGCCGACCGGCGCAGTGGCATGTCGGTACTGCCGAAACGTCCAGCCCGCCGGCCTCATCTGCAACACCTGCGGCATGAAGCTGCCCAAGGTGGCCGAGGCGCCCGTCGCGCCGGAAGCCAAGAAGCCCGTCTACGTGCGTGGCGACGTGCGGTGCCGCGCCTGCGGTGCTCCAGCGGTTCCCGGAGAGCGGTGCAGCGAGTGCGGCGCCCTGGCGCCCCTTCCAACCTGAGTGGGTAGACCGAGCGCGCGGACCGCACTATGAGCCGCCGCGTGACCGACCACGCCGCCAGCAGCCTTCGTCAGGAGCACGATCAGACCCTCGAGCGCCTCTCCGCGCGCGCCAGCATCTTCCACTTCGCGCACGCTGCGGTGTCGATCTTCATTGCGTGCATCATGGGCGGCGCGTCGTTCAAGCTGGCGAGCGATCTCGAGTACGCCTGGGCTCCGTCATTGTCGGTGCCGGCGTTGGTGATCTGCCTGGTGGCTGCGGCCTACGGCCTGGTTCGGCTGGTGATCGGCCGCACCGCGCTCGTCGCCGAGCACCGCGAGTTCGCCCGCCTCAAGACCCTTCGCGAGCAGCTCGAGCTCGATCGCATTCCCGCGTTGCCCACGCAGTTCTGAAGCGATGGCGCACGCCGCGGCGGGGCTGATCATCGGCAACGAGGTCCTGACGGCGAAGGTGCGTGAGCGAAACGGCGCGCTCCTGATCGAGCGGCTGCGGCAGCGAGGCATTCCGCTCTGCGGGGTGTGGATCGTGCCCGACGACGTCGACGCGATCGTCGAGGCGCTCCTCTCGGCTCGCCGTCGCGCGCGGTGGATCTTCACCAGCGGGGGCATCGGCCCGACGCACGACGACGTGACGGTGCGGGCGGTCGCGCTCGCGCTCAAGCGGGAGGTCGTGCTGCTGCCCGCGATCGTGGCTTCTCTCGAGCGTGCCTTCGGAGGAAAGAAGGTGCCCGCCGAGGCGCTGCGCCTCGCCGAAGCGCCCGCTGGCAGCCGGCAGATCGAAGGCGCGGGGCTCAAGTACCCGGCCCTGGCGTGTGACGACGTCTTCCTCCTCCCTGGCGTGCCCGAGCTCTTCGAGGCGCAGCTCGAGGTCGTGCTCGCGGGCCTCGAGGGCCAGCCGGTGGTGACCCGCTTCATCTTCCTCGACGCGCACGAGCACGAGATCGCGCCAGTCTTGGACGCGGCGGCGCTCGCCGAACCCGAGGTCGAGATCGGCTCCTACCCGACCTTCGACCCAGCCGACGGCTACCGGGTGAAGGTGACGGTCGAGCACGTCGAACGCGCGCGGGTCGACGCGATGGTGGCGCGCTTGGTCGAGGGACTGCCGAAGGCCGCGGTGCTCCGCGTCGAGTAGCCGAGCGCGCGCGCGAATTTCCCTTACCCGCAGCAGGGCAGGGCGTTACACCCCCGCCCCATGCGACGAACCCTCGCCCTCTTCTGCTGCGCGGCTGGTTGTGTCTCGACGCCGGAGCCCATGCCCGAGCCGATCATCGCCGAGCCGATTCAGCAGAAGGCGCAACCGACCGACGCTGGATCCCCGCCCGCCCCGGAGCCGAAGAAGCCCATGGTGCCCCCGACTCGCACGCAGGTCGTGAAGGACATGCTGCACGGCCTGACCCTCGCCGATCCCTACCGTTGGCTCGAAGACGAGAAGTCGCCCGAGGTGCAGGCGTGGATGAAGGCGCAAGACGACTTCGCTCGGAAGAACCTCCACGCGCTGCCCGGGCGCGATTGGCTGATCCAGCGGTACACCGAGCTCTACTACCTCGACGCCGTCGGCATTCCGGTGAAGCGCGGTGGCCGGTACTTCTACACCCGCCAGCGCAAGGACAAGGAGAAGGCCGTCGTCTACTGGAAGGATCAGAAGGGCGAAGAGAAGGTGCTGCTCGACCCGAACGCCTGGTCTTCCGACAACACGGTCTCGCTCGGGGTCTGGGTGCCCTCGTGGGACGGCAAGAAGGTCGTCTACGCCGAGAAGCCGAACGCCGCCGACGAAGCGACGCTCTATGTGCTCGACGTCGACAAGGGAGAGCGCTCGGCGATCGACGTGATCCCTGGCGGGAAGTACGCCAGCCCCTCGTGGCTGCCAGACTCCAAGGCCTTCATCTACGAGTGGCTGCCGACCGACGAGAAGATCCCCGTCTCGGAGCGACCCGGCTACTGCGAGGTGCGCAAGCACGTGCTCGGCACCGATCCCGCGAAGGACGAGCTGCTCCACGGCCGCACCGGTGATCCCAAGACGTTCATCGGTGGTCAGATCTCCCGCGACGGCAAGTGGCTGTTCATCTCCATCATGCGCGGCTGGAACGAGAACGACGTCTTCTTCAAGAAGGTCGGTGTCGACAAGGAGTGGAAGCTCCTCGTGAAGGGCAAGGACGCGAAGTACGGCGTCGACGCCTGGAAAGACGTCTTCTACGTCTTCACCGACGAGGGCGCGCCCAACAAGCGGCTCTTCACCGTCAACCCGGCCAAGCCCGATCGCGCCACCTGGAAGGAGCTCATCCCCGAGGACAAGGAGGCCACTCGCGAGTCACTGGTGATCGTCGGCGGACACTTCGCGATCTCGGCGCTCAAGAAGGCGGTGAGCGTCGTCGAGGTGTTCGACTTCGCGGGGAAGAAGGTGCGCTCGATCGAGCTGCCCGGCCTCGGCACCGCGACCAACCTGGTGGGCCTCGAGGAAGACGACGAGGCCTACTTCGCGTTCTCGAGCTTCACGATGCCGCGGCAGACCTTCAAGACGAGCGTGAAGAAGGGGAAGAGCGAGCTCTGGGCCGCCGTCGACGTGCCGGTCGACCCGACGAAGTACGAGGTGCGGCAGGTCTTCTACCCCTCGAAGGATGGCACCCAGGTCTCGATGTTCATCGTCGCCCGCAAGGACGTGACGCTCGACGGGAACAACCCGGTGCTCCTCTACGGCTATGGCGGCTTCGACATCTCGCTCACCAGCGCCTTCACCTCGTTCATCTACCCGTGGCTCGAGGCGGGCGGCGTGTACGCAGTGCCCAACCTGCGCGGCGGCGGCGAGTACGGCAAGGCCTGGCACGACGCGGGGAAGCTCTCGAACAAGCAGAACGTGTTCGACGACTTCGCCGCGGCGGCCGAGTACCTCATCAAGGAGAAGTGGACGAACCCCAAGCGGCTCGCGATTCGTGGCGGCTCGAACGGAGGCCTCTTGGTGGGCACGGCGATGACGCAGCGGCCAGAGCTCTTCGGCGCGGTCATCTGTGCGGTGCCGCTCCTCGACATGGTGCGCTACCACCTCTACGGCTCGGGCAAGACGTGGATCCCGGAGTACGGCGATCCCGAGAAGGCGGACGAGCTCAAGGTGCTGGCCGCGTATTCGCCGTACCACCACGTCAAGGAGTTCGGGACGTACCCGTCGCTGTTGATGATGTCGGCCGATCACGACGATCGGGTCGACCCGTTCCACGCGCGCAAGTTCGTCGGCCTGGTGCAGGGCATGACGAAGGGCAAATCGACCGCGTGGCTTCGCATCGAGATGCACGCCGGTCACGGAGGCGCCGATCAGGTGGCGAAGTCGATCGAGTCGTCGGCCGATCAGGTGGCCTTCCTGTACGGCATGCTGGGTGTCACGCCTCCATCGGCTGCCACGAAGTCGAACTGAGCCAGAACCGGCGCTAGAACCCCAGCCGAGACGTCGATTCCCCGGGAGATACCTCGCTTGAAGCCTCTGCCGCTCCTGCCGCTGCGTGACATCGTGCTCTTCCCGCACGAGGTCCGTCCCCTCTACGTCGGCCGCGAGAAGTCGATCGCCGCGCTCAAGGAAGCGATGGCCCGCAAGGGCACCGACGGCAAGGCGCTGCTGCTGCTCTCGGCCCAGAAGAAGGCGAAGACGAACGACCCGACGCCCGAAGAGGTCTTCCACTTCGCGACGCTCGGCCAGGTGGTGCAGCTGTTGCCGCTCCCTGACGGCACGGTGAAGGTGCTCGTCGAAGGGCTCTCGCGCGCCAAGCTGCTCGGCTTCCTCCCGACCGAGCCGTACTTCGAGTGCGACTACGAGCCGGTGATCGAACCGCCCGCGACGCCGGCCGAGGTCGAAGCGTTGATGCGCGCGGTGCAGACGACCTTCAAGGCCTTCGTCGAGCTGAACAAGCGCATCGCGCCCGAGCTGATGCAGCAGGTCGCGCTCATCGAAGATCCCTCGCGGCTCGCCGACACCATCGGTGTGCACTTGGCCCTCAAGCTGCCCGACAAGCAGGCGCTGCTCGAGACCGAGGCGCCGGCGAAGCGGCTCGAGAAGCTCTACGAGCTGATGCAGGGCGAGATCGAGATCCTGAAGGTGGAGAAGAAGATCCGCTCCCGCGTGAAGAAGCAGATGGAGCGCACCCAGAAGGAGTACTACCTCAACGAGCAGATGCAGGCGATCCAGCGCGAGCTGGGTGACAAGGGCGACGACGGCAAGACCGAGATCCAGGAGCTCGAGGACAAGCTCAAGGCGAAGAAGCTGTCCAAAGAAGCGCACGCCCGGATGAAGAAGGAGATCAAGAAGCTGAAGATGATGGGCCCGATGAGCGCGGAAGCGACCGTCGTGCGCAACTACATCGACTGGGTGCTCTCGCTGCCGTGGGGCGAAGAGACGAAGGACAAGCACGACGTCGACGAGGCGCAGAAGGTGCTCGACGACGATCACTACGGACTCGAGAAGGTGAAGGAGCGCATCCTCGAGTACCTGGCGGTGCAGCAGCTCGTCGGGAAGCTGAAAGGGCCGATCCTCTGCTTCGTGGGGCCTCCGGGCGTCGGCAAGACGTCGCTCGGTCGCTCGATCGCCAAGTCACTCGGCCGCAAGTTCGTGCGCATGTCGCTCGGCGGCGTGCGTGACGAAGCCGAGATTCGCGGCCACCGGCGCACCTACATCGGCGCGATGCCGGGCAAGATCATTCAGTCGCTCAAGAAGGCGGAGTCGGCGAACCCCGTCATCCTCCTCGACGAGATCGACAAGATGTCGTCCGACTTCAGGGGCGACCCGTCGGCGGCGCTGCTCGAGGTGCTCGATCCGGAGCAGAACTCCACCTTCAACGATCACTACCTCGATCTCGACTTCGATCTCTCGAAGGTGATGTTCATCTGCACCGCGAACTCGATGCACACGATCCCCCAGCCGCTGCAGGACCGCATGGAGATCATCCGCATCGCTGGGTACACCGAGGACGAGAAGCTCGCGATCGCGCGGAAGTACCTCATCCCCAAGCAGCAGGAAGCGAACGGCCTCAAGGACACCAAGGTCTCGCTCTCGACGCTGGGCCTCAAGACGATCATCCGCCGGTACACCCGTGAGTCGGGCGTGCGAAACCTCGAGCGCGAGATCGCCTCGGTGTTCCGCAAGGTCGCCCGTGAGGTCATCAGCGGCGACAAGGGCCCGCTGCGGGTCGATCGGCGCAAGGTGAAGAAGCTGCTGGGCGTGCCGCGGGTGCCGAAGGACAAGAACGAAACGATCGATCAGATCGGCATGGTGAACGGGCTCGCCTGGACGGAGTTCGGCGGCGAGGTGCTCCACACCGAGGCCACCACGATGCCCGGCAAGGGGAAGCTCATCGTCACCGGTGTCTTGCGCGACGTGATGAAGGAGTCGGCCCAGGCAGCGGTCACCTGGGTGCGCACGCGCGCGCGCCGCCTCGGCATCGAAGACGGCTTCTTCGAGAAGAACGACATGCACATTCACTTCCCTGGGGCGTTCCCGAAGGACGGGCCCTCGGCGGGCGTGACGATGGCGACCGCGCTCGTCTCGGCGATCACCAAGATCCCCGTCCGGCGCGACGTGGCGATGACGGGGGAGATCACCCTCCGCGGCCGGGTGACGCCGATCGGCGGGCTCAAGGAGAAGTGCCTCGCCGCCCACCGCCTCGGCATCAAGACGGTCGTGATTCCGCGCGAGAACAAGAAGGACCTGAAGGACGTGCCGAAGAAAGTCCGCGCGGCGCTGCGCATCGTGATGGTCGACTCGGTCGACGAGGTGCTCCGTGAGGCCCTCAAGCTCGAGCACCCGGAGGACTTTTTCCGCACCTCCGCCGAGGTCACGCCCACCCCGTCGTGACGCCCGATCAGCGCCTCAGAGGACTTCGGGGCGCCTTCATTCCGGTGCTCCTCGTGATGGCGATCGCGGTGTGGTTCTTCACGCCTCGCACCCGCGCCAAACCGATCCACGGTCCGTGTCTGGTGCATTCCGATTGTCACGCCTCTGAGCGGTGCCTCGTGTTTCCCAAGGCCGACGGTTTCGCGACTCAGGGGTCGTGTGTCGATGCGTGCACGGACGATTCGAAGTGTCCCGCTCAGATGCGGTGCGAAACGTTCGCGGACACCGGCAACTTCATGGTGCCCGCGCCGTCGGGCCAGGCCACCGTGGGCGGCTGTTGGCCCGAATCTCGACGATGACGGTCCTTCATCGGGGCCGACGCGCTGACCTGCGTGAGCCGGGGCACGCCCGAGCAGCTCCCTCAGGACCTCGGCGCGATCGGATTGGGAACGGGCGCCCCCCGCCATTCTGTGGGACGCTCGACCCCTCATGCGCTCGTTCGTCCCCGCACTTCTTCTCGTCGGCTGCGCCACCACCCAGCCGCTGACCGAGCCGCATGCGGCGGTGCCCAGCTCCGACCCACCGATCGCGAAGGTCGGGGAGAAGCTGATCCGCCAGTCCGAGGTCGACAAGCGCGCGGGCGACGACTTCTTCAAGCTCCAGGAGCAGCTCTACGATCTTCGCGTCGACACCGCCGAGCGCATCGCCATCGAGTACCTCGTCGAGCAGGAAGCGAAGAAGGACGGCCTGTCGGAGGATCAGTGGGTCGAGCAGAAGCTCGAGACCGGGCTGCGGCCGCCCTCGGAAGGCGAGCTCCAAGAGCTCTACGCGAAGGTGAAGAAGAACCTCCCCGAAGACGCGACCTTTTCGGAAGTGAAGCCTCAGCTCCAGCGGGCGCTCATGCGCGAGGCCAAGGTGAAGCGCGCACGCGAGCTCTTCACCGAGCTGAAGGCCCGCAGCGACTACAAGATCCTCCTCGAACCGATCGATCGCCCGCGGAAGACCGTCGACGCCTCCGGGCCAGGCAAGGGCCCCACCAACGCTCGTGTCGTCATCGTCGAGTTCGCCGACTTCCAGTGCCCCTACTGCATCAAGGCGGCCGAGATCGTTCGCAAGGTGGCCTCGGAGTACCCCGCCGACGTGCGGGTCGTCTTCCGTCACTTCCCGCTCGCGAACCATCCGCTCGCGCCCAAGGCCGCCGAGGCGAGCGCCTGCGCCCACGAGCAGGGGAAGTTCTGGGAGTACCACGATCACCTCTTCGCCAACCCACGCGAGCTCGACGAGACCTCGCTCAAGGCCCACGCCGTCACCCTGGGCCTCGAGGTGAAGCCCTTCGTCGACTGCCTCGAGTCTGGGCGAATGAAGGGCCTCGTCGAGACCGATCGACGCGCTGGTGAAGCGCTCGGCATCAACGGCACGCCGGCGTTCTTCGTCAACGGTCGCCTGCTCGCTGGGGCCCAACCCGAAGAGGCGTTTCGCCGACTGATCGATCGCGAACTGGGCCGATGACGCCTGAAGGCCTCGAGCTGCACGGCCGTCGCGCCGTCACCAGCCGGCCCTCACGTCACTCGAGGCAGGGCGGCTGACTCGTCGAGGCGTGCGGCTCCCTGGGGCGCCGAGCTCGCGGTGAGCTCGAACAGACGGCCCCACACCCGGCGTGGAAGGAACGGTGCGATCAGCTGCCCCACGTACGAGACCGGCCACGCCTCGGGCACGCCCATCGCGAACGTCTCGTTGCCCGACACCCCGTGATGGTGCGTTCGAAAGAGGAAGTCGCACCACGGCGAGAGGTTGGCGAAGTTCGTCACCGCCCCGGGGAACTTCGCGTGATGCCAGCGGTGCCACTGCGGTGAGCCGAAGAGGCAGGCGAGGGGCCCCAGCGGCAGCCGCACGTTGGAGTGGATGAAGATCGCCCACAGCCCGCGGAACACCACGAAGGCCGAGATGGTGCCGAAGTCGAAGCCCAGCACGATGCCGGGGAGGTTGATGAAGAGCTGAGTGAGGACTCCGTCGACCGGGTGCTCTCGGTGCGCGGCCAGCCAGTCGAGCTGCTCCGCCGTGTGATGCACCGCGTGGAACCGCCAGAGCACCTCGAAGCGATGCGAGGCGCGATGAAACCAGTACACCGACAGATCGCCGAGCAGCAGCACCGCCAGCCCGCGCACGAGGAAGGGGAGCGTCTCGAACGCGCTCCACAGCCCTTCCAGCGCGCCCGACTCACCGAGCGCGGCCCGGAGCCACACCAACAGCCCGATCGAGAGCCCGTTCCAGACCAGGTATTGCCCGGTGAAGAACGCCGCGTCGGTCCCCACTCGCGCCCGGAGCCATCGCTGCCCCTCCCGCGCGGGCCACGCCCACTCCAACGGCCAGTAGACCGAGGCGAGAACGACGAAGGACGTGAGCCACGACCAGACGAGCGTCATTTCTGGGGAGCCTGCGGCTCGGGCGCAGGCGGTTTCGGCGTCTGCTGCTGCGGCACGGGAGCGGGTGCCGCCTCGTCACGGAAGTGCATTGGCGGGGCCTTGGTCGCGCCGAGGTGATCGAACTTGGGGAGCGCCGCCCCTGCGTCGGGCTTCGTCTTCGTCGGCTTGGCTGCGTTCGTCTGGGCAAGCGCCGCCGCGCACGCGAAGACGACCGCCATCACCACCACCGCGATTCGCAGAGTTCGTTTCATGGGCTCCTTGAAAGCACGGGAACGCCCCCGAGTTCCAATCAGGTGCCGCCGTCGCCGACCTTCTTCACGACCGGCCCGTCTGGACCAGCGAGCGCGTCGGCCGAGGCCCCGAAGAGAGGACCGAACTTCGAACCGAAGAGGGTGACGACGCCGGTCGCGGTGCAGACCAACACGGCCACCACGACGAGCGCCCAGACGATCGTGGTGGTCCGGAGCCAGGCCGGCTTCGTCGCCGGATCCCGTTGCGCTGGCGTGCCCATCAGACGCCAGCGACCTTCCCAGCCGCGCTCACTTCCCAGACGAACTTGGCCTTCTTCGTCGCGTTGGGCGCGAGCGTCACCTCGAAGCGGGTGATCCCGTCCTTGGTGGGCGGCTGCGGCGACGGCTCGCACTCCTTCGACAGCACCTGCACCTCCACCTCCTTCACCTCGGAGACGAAGATGCGCTCCTCCACCACGATCTTCTTCGGCTCGCGGGAGGCGTTGGAGAGGTACAGGGTGATCAGCTTCTTGGTGGTGCGACGCCCAGTGAGGCGCGCCTCGTCGACCTTCTCGTCGGTGACCCGGGTGACCCGCACGCCGTCTTCGCTGCCGAAGGAGAGCTTGAGGGTCTCCTGGGGCGCGGTGAACGCGATCTGCGACCGGCCGACGAAGCCAGCAGCGCGAATGAGATCGACCGGGCCGGCGAGCAACACGGTGGAGCCCTCGTTGGTGAAGCGGGCGACCGTGAAGGCGAGGGAGGTCAGCTCCGAGGGGCAGACCAGCTCGAGCGACGCCTTCGACTCGAACTTCCCGAGCGGAACCCGGTGCGGCTCCCCGTCACTGGGAACGGTCGAGCGGCCTGGGGCGGTGAGCAGCCGGGCCTCGCCGCCGTCGTCCAACCCAGGCAGCTCCGGAGAGGCGGGCGAGCCCTCTCCGGCCGATTGAATGACCTCTTCACGAACGGTGACGTCCACCACTCGCTTCTCGACGCTCGTCTTCGCGCGCAGTGAGAGCCAGTCGTCGTGCAGCTTCGGCGGCGTCGTGCCCAACGTCGGCCGCGCCGTCGAGAGCTGCAGCTGCACGTCGGTCCACGCCTCTCCGGTGCGCTGCCACACGACGGCCTCGGACTCGAAGAGCACCCGATCGCCGGAGAGGGTCGCTCGGTAGGCCGGCCGCCACACCGCGCAGGGCACGAGGTAGCTCACCCGCAGCGGCACCTCGCCCGACCCCTGGATCGTCAGGAGCAGCAGACACTCGCACTCCTCGACGCGCTCCTCGGAGAGCACCAGGGCCTGACGGGTCGATCCCAGCTCACGCTTGACCGCGTCGCCAGCGAGGGTCGCGAGCCGGAGCGCTTCGTCGTTCTGCCGTTGCTCCGCCGACAAGGCCTCGAGCTGGCGCTGCCACTGCTCGATCGAGGTGTCGCCATACCCGACCTGCTGGCCGATCGACTGGAGCAGCCCGGCCCGCGTGCTGGCGAGCGTCTCGCGGCGAGTGGTGAGCCGGTACAGCTCGGAGTCGTGTGCGTACTGCTGCTCCACCAACGCCTGGGTGCGTCTGCGCAGCTCGCTCGCGTCGACGGGCAGCCCGCCTTTCGCCTTCTGCTTCCAGCGGCGCACGAAGCGGGCCTCGTGAATGGTGGCGCCCTTCGCCTCCACGCTGAGCGAGCGATCGACGGCGACCAAGGGAAAGCCAGGCAGCTCGAGGGTCGTCATTCCATTCAGCGTGACGGTCCCGCGCCGCTCCACCTGGGCTCGGTCTTCCATGACGATGACGTTCGAGATCGTGAGGTTCATCGTCAGCTCCTCCGGTTGCCACCGACGAGCATCTTGTCGGCTGGAATGCGAACCATGAACTGCGCCGAGAGGGTGGCGCGCGCCCCGGCTGGAACGGTCAGCCGCCACCGCCGCAGGCCCTGCATCACCTGGCCGTCGAGGGGGCCTTCCACCTTCTCCCAGCCAGGCTTCACCTCGGCCTCTTCGACCTTGATGTCCTTCTCGCTGATCGGCACCTGCGGCACCCGCTCGCGCACCTCGATCGACGCATCGGAGCCGAGCCGGTTGTTCACCTCGACCGACAGCTCGTGCTTGAGCACCGTCGACCCACCGAGGAAGCCGCCGGTCGTCTCGGCGAAGTTCGTCTTCCGCGCCACCTTGATGGCCTCTTCGACGCCCAGGCCGAGGCGTTCGGTGTTCGCGCCGGGGGGGATCGCCGGCATCGTCGTCGTCATCAAGAACTCGTCACCGACCGACACCTCGACCGGCCCTGCCAGCAGCGCCGCGGTGGTTCCGTTCGAGATCGCGAGGGTGCGGTACACCTTCGGCTCGACGGCCGGCACGCAGACGTACTGCGGGGTGAGCCCGACCCGGCACTCCATCACCGAGACGGTGGTCCAGGTTCCCGTCGAGGGCACGTCGACCGGCGCGGCGCTGTCGTAGCGAAAGTCGAACTGATCGAACGAGGCGACTGGCACGCACCGCGGAGGGAGCGGAAGTTGCGAGAGGACGATCGCGCGCTGATGGGAGCTCTGGACCAGGGCCAGCACCACGTCGAGCTGCACCGAGACGCCGGCGACGAAGGCCAGCTCGAGCTCCGACGCCGTCGACAGCTTCCCGCGCAGCCCGTGCACCGTCGGGCCCGGCATGCGGAGTCGATCGTAGTCGAGGAGGTTCTCTGCTGCGGCGTAGCGCGGCTCGGGAAGGGCGATCCCCACTCCGGTGATCTCGTCCTCGTCGAACCCGAAGGCCCCGTCGGCGAGGTTGTCGTCCGACGACGAGAAGACGGCGCCGACGGCTCCAGCGACCATTCCTCCGAACCCGCCGCCCTTCGCAGAAGCAGCGGGCATCGGCATCGCCTGCAGGTCGAGCTTCGCCATCGCCGGGGCCGCCATGCTGGCTGACCGAGGTGGTGGTGGGGGAGCGGGAGGCTGGGCGCCTTGAGCGCCTCGAGCCCGCGTCATTCGCAGCAGCTCGGGCGGAGCTGCGTCCTCCTCGGCCTCCATCTCCGGGGCTTCTTCGACCTGCTGCCTGGGCTTGGCCTTCTTCTTCGCCTGCTGCTGCTGCGGCTTGGGCGCCGCGACGATCGGCATCGCGGACGGCGTCTTGAGGGGGCTCGGCTCGGCGATGGCGACTCGCATCACCGCGTCGTAGCCGTCGAACAGCTCGTCGAGGCCAGGCGGGGGCGCGCGGAACCCTGGCTTGAGCGGCTCTGGCTGGGTTCGGCCGATTCGGAGCGACTTGAGCTCGGGTGCATCGGTTCGCCGCATCAGCGTCGCGGTCGACAACGACAGCGCGATGCCCTTCCAGTCTTCGCCCGTGTCTTGGACGATCGAGGCGCGCATGCGCAGCTGGCCTCCGCCAAAGCCCCGCTCGAGCCGCAGCGCGTACGAGGGCACCCAGCGCACGCCTGGCACCTGGTACTCGACCTCCAGCTCGATCGGCCCGGCCGCCTCCATGGCCATGGAGAGGACGATGGCGCGCGACACCTTCGCCTTGGAAGTGCGACGCTCGCTCGAGGCCTCCGCCAACCGACGATCTCGCAGCTGCAGCTCCTCCCTGGCGTCGGTGAGCGCTTGTTCGGCGCCGCGCTTGTCGATCAGCAGCTGGGCCATGCGCTGATCGACGAAGGCGGTGAGCGCCAGCGTCGCTTCGACCGGCGCGGCCCGGGGAGCGTCTCCTTCCTTGGGGACGAACGGGCGCGGCTTGAGCGCCTGCAGCTCGCGGAGCTCGGCGTCGATCCTCGCGTGGAGCGCCTCGGCCCGACCGAGCTGTGCCTTCGCCGCGTCACGGGCCTTCACCTCGGTCGACTCGTCCACCGCGTCGCCGAAGACGACGTCGAAGCCGGGCCGCACGTCCATCACCCGCAGCCCGACGGGCCCGGTGATCACCCGGCCTCGCACCGAGCCCGGTACCAGGCTCAAGGGCAGGCCCACCACTCGGACCTCCTTCGTCACCGAGTCCAGCGTGGCGCGCCGCGTACACACGGCGCCCTCGCGGTAGATCGTCACGGTCTCGAGCCGGCTGTTCACGTTCATCGATTCCTCCGTCGTGCGCATCTCCTCAACGCCCCACCCTCGAAGCTGCTGACACTGCTCTGCAACTCCGCGAAACAGCTGCGGAATTCAGCAGGCCTCGGTGCAGCGCAGCTTGCGATCGGACTGGACCGCGCAGCGCCCGGACATGCACTCGGCGTCTTCGCCGCACTCGGCGTTGAGGGGCTTGGACGGAGGGCGGCAGGTGAGGGTGTTGACCCGATCGCACCAGCCGCGCGCGCAGGGAATGGAGACGACGGTGGTGGCGTCGATCGCGACCGCGCATGGCTCGTTGAGCGCCGCTGGGCCGGTGCAGGTTCCGGTGTCGCCCGAGCCCGAGGGCTTGCAGAAGGTGTCGACCCCCACGCACGCGCTGCGGGAGGGCGTGCACGGCTGGCCACGCGTCGGGGCCGTCTTGCAGATGCCGGTCGACAGCTCGCAGCTCGCGCCGGGCACGCATTGATCGCCGACGAAGACCGAGTAGGGCGAGCCGTGGCAGACGGTGTCGACGTCGTCTTGCGCGCGGCAGGTGCCGGCCGTCGGCGCCCGGGCGGGGAAGCCGTTCCACGCGATGTCGGAGCAGAGCAGGCCGGGCTGGCAGCTCCAGTGAAACTTGCAGGGCTTGTCGAGCGCTTGGGGCCGCACGCAGGTGCCCGAGAGGCCCTCGACGAAGGGCACCACGTCGCAGGCGAGGCCGGGCTCGCAGGTCGAGGGAACGTCGGGATCGAAGGTGCAGCTGTCGCCGAGCTTTCGCCGCGGCCGGCACGCGCCGGAGAGGCAGATGAGATCGGCCTCGCACTCGGAGCTCGCTTCGCACGGCGTGTCGATCGGCTTGAGCGGGGCGCACTTCCCATCGGCGCCGCAGACGAGGCCCTTCGCGCAGCCGAAGGCGCAGTTCTCTCCGAGCTTGGGCGCGGTGGAGCAGACGCCGCGGCAGACGCCCGAGGGCTTGATGCAGACGGTGCCAGGGGCGCACTCCTGGGCGTTCACGCAGGTCTCTCCCGCAGGCACGGTGCCGTCGAGCAAGCCGGTGAAGAAGGTGCAGTCGGCGAAGGGGCGCGCCACCGCGGCGGGGTAGTCGGGCGGAAACGAGGGCGGGCAGGCGCTGGAGGTCATTCGTTTCTCGCAGCTGGTGACCCGCGCGGCGTTGATCGAGACCAGCCCGTTCTCGAACGACGTCTGGAGCGTCTGGTAGGTGCCGAGGCAGCGGGCCTGCTCGTTCTGGGCGCAGGCCTCGGGCGTCTCGTGTTGGAAGGCGACGTAGCACCGCGTCTTCAACGCGCACCTGGCCTGGGCGAGCTTCTCGCACGCGGCGGTCGGGCTCATCGTGGTGACGCCCGCGTCGATCTCGGTGCTCGCGTCGGGGGGCGTCATCATCGGCGGAGGGCAGCCGAGGAAGAGAGTCACGCCAAGACAGGCGAGGGCAGGGCGAAGCACGAAGCGGAACCTACTAGAGCCTCACCCTCGCGAAACCGAGATCTGCACTCAGACCCGAATGCCGACGGGCTGGCCGGTGCTCCGGCAGACGCCGCTGCCGAAGGCGGTGAAGCCCGGCACCTGCATCAGCTGGAGCAGCTCGAGGTGGAGATCGGCGAGGGGCCGGCGCGTGGGCAGCACGACCTCCTGACCGAACTTGAGATCGGCGCCCTGGCCGCAGAGCAGCATCGGCAGGTTCTCGGTGTAGTGGGTGTTGCCGTCCGACATGTCGGAGCCGAACAACACCAGGCTCTCGCTCAACAGGTTGGCGGCCTTCAGCTTCTCGAGGAGATCGGCGAGGAGCCCGATCTGCAGCTGGTTGACCTGCTTGAGCCGGGTGATCGAGGTCGCCGAGCCGCCGTGGTGGGCGCTCGCGTGGTGGTTGCCGCCCGCGCCGAGCTGCTCGGGGAAGGTGAGGGTCTCCGAGACGCCAGGGCCGTACATGACGGTCGCGACGTTGGTGAGGTTGCACTGCATCGCCAGCACGATCATCTGGTGCATCAGCTGGAAGCGCAGCTGGTAGTTCCGGTTGGGATCGCTGAAGTCCTGGGTCGGCTGGGCGAGCGTCGGCGTGCAGGTGACGCCGGCCTGCGAGAGGCCCATCTCCACCTCGCGAACCGTGTCGAGGTACGAGTCGAGCACCGGCGAGTAGCTGACGGGCAGCCGCGCGCGCAGCCGGTTCGCGTCGTTCTTCATCGCGTCGAGCACCGAGCGCTTGCGCGAATGGAGGTACGCGATCTGGGCCGCGCTCCCTTCTTGGCCGCCGAAGAGCTTGGCGAAGAGCTGGGCCGGGTTGGGGATCGGCGAGCGGAACTTGTCGGCCGCCTGCCAGCTGATCCGGTTCAAGTAGTCGTTCGAGTACCCGGGGTGATCGTTGAGCGGGTGCACGTGGTAGTAGATGCCGCCGATCTCCAGCGAGCGAATCGAGGCCGGCCAGCGGTTGGCGATGTGCTGATCGATGGTGACGCCGCAGCGGGCGACGCCAGGGTCTCCGAGCACGATCGGCTCGCACGAGAGGAAGCCAGCGCAGTTCTGCCAGTGCGGGTCCGCGCCCGGGAAGCCGTTGAACAGCTTGCGGAGCACGATGGTGTGCTGCCGGAGGTTGCGCTGGGCGAGCGGCAACAGCGCGTCGGCGTAGGTCCAGCTCCCGTCGGCGCCGTTGGGCATGTGCGCGCCGTTGGGCGTGTAGCAGGCGATGAAGCGCTTCCGTGTCGGCGTGCCCTGGGCGAAGGCGAGCTCGGGCACGAAGGGGAGGGCGAGCTGCAGGCCCATGAACCGGAGGATCGTGCGCCGGCTCGTCATGGGTTCACCTCGGTCAGCTGCATCGAGCGCATGAAGGCGTCGATCGACATCGCTCGGAGAGACGGTCGGCTCCCGTCCTTCGGCCGCGCGATCTGCTCCGCCACGCAGGCCTCTTCGTAGGTCGGGCCTCGGTTGAGCGCGAAGGTGAGCATCTTGTTCGCCACGCAGGCGCGGAAGTCGGGGTTCGCCTCGATCGCGCTCGACAGCTCGAGCGGGTCGCGCACCACCACCCCATCGAGCTCGAGGTTGGTCATGATCGGCTGGCCGTTGGGGTACGCGTCGCGCCACAGCCCTTGCGCGTCGTACTTCTCGAGGGCGAGCCCGATGGGGTCGATCATGTTGTGGCAGCCGCCGCAGCGCTGCGAGCCCATGCGGTGGGCGGCCATCTGCTCCGGGAGCGGCTTGGAGCGATCGATCGTGTTGAAGGAGTTCTGGATCTCCTCGAGGGTCGCTGCGTCGAGGTGGGGCAGGGGTCGGCAGAGGAGCCGCGAGAGCACCCACAGCCCACGGTGAATCGCGCGGCGAAACTCCGAGCCGTTCGCGGTGCGGCTCAGCATCGAGGCGTGCGAGAGCAGCCCGCCGCGTTGGGGCGTGTCGAAGCGGAAGGCCGGGCCCATGCCCATCGGGTTCATCAGGCCGTAGTGACGGGCGAGGCCCGCCTCGGCGAGGGTGAAGCCGGGCCGGAGGAGCTTCTCGGGCGGCAGATCGCTCGAGAGGACCGCGCCGAACATGTTCGCGGTCTCGTGCTGCATCTCGGTGCCGAGCGGCCCGATGCCTCCGAAGTCACGGAAGTCGAGCCACTGGCCACCGAAGCTCGTCGCGAACCGGTTCGCGTCCATGGTGATCAGCCGCTCGGCCTGGGTGCGGATCTGCTCGGTCGTCGAGAGCTGGCCAGTGCCGGCCGCCTGCCAGAGCGCCTCGTCGGGGATCGAGCCGCGCAGGTAGAGCGCGATGCGAGACGCGGTGGCGAACGCGCGCTCGTTGGCGTTGAGGCCTCCGGGAACGAGCTCGGGCTTGAAGACGAAGTTCGGCGAGAGGAAGAGGGCCTCGAGCACCGCCGTCATCGCCTGGTCGACCGGCTCGGTGAACCCCGCGGTGGAGGCCTCGTTGAGGTTGGTCGTGTACAGCGCCTGGTAGGCGGCGCGCTCCTCGGGCCGGAGCGGGCGTCGGAAGGCGCGGCTGCCCAAGCGGGAGATCAACGGCTCGACGCAGTTCGCCCACGTCCAATCCGTCTTTCGGGGCGTCGCGGTGAAGGCGATCGCGGCGGTGAAGGCCGTGGTGTCGTAGCTCGGGTTCGTCTTGCGGTTGACGATGAAGTCGAGCCGATCGTTCCGGGCGACCTGCACCTGGAGCGTGTACGGCGCCGAGCCCCCGCGCGGGATGTCTTGGGTGAAGATCGTCGCGCCGTTCTTCTTGATCGTCGCGACGACTCCATCGCCGCCGTTGGTGTCGACCGCCGCGAAGGAGCCGGAGAGGGAGAGCGCACCGTCGACCGGCGCCACCCAGCGCCGCATCGAGTCCACCGTCGAGCCAGGGTGCGCGCCATTGCGCCAGAGGTAGTTTCCCTGGTTGGGCAAGGTCTGCCAGCGGGCGTTCGCGTTGTCGAAGGACATCGGGGTGCCGCCCGAGTCGAGGTAGCTCCAGCAGTCGCGGCCCTGGGTGTCGGAGAAGTCGTCGAGCGCCGAGTAGCCAGTCTTGAGGGTACAGCCTGGGGTCTGCACCGGCCGCATCGCGGGGCAGTGGGAAGTGAGCGCCGGCGTCGCCAGCACGAGCGCCGCCAACGCTTCGGCGGTGGTGAACTGCTCCTCCAGGCCCTGCGCGTCGATGCGCGTCTCGCTCATCGTGTCGAAGCCGTAGACCGCGGCGACGGGTGTCCAGCGGGTGAAGAGCGCGGGATCGACCGGAACTCCCAGCACGTCGGACACCATGTTCCGGTACTCGTGGTTCGAGAGCCGAAGGAGCTTCGTCACCTCGTGCGCGCTGGGCTCGCACCGCATCGGCCCCGCGTCGGGCGTGCCGCCGCCCTGTCCACCAGCGAGGCCACCGCCGGTCGCGCCACCACCGGCCGGGTCGATCATCGCGCGAGGGCCGTCGATGGCGCCGTCGCAGGCAGCACTCAACAGCGCGATGAGCAGGGTGCGGGGGAGCAAGCGCATCGGCTCGCACTCTACGCGCCTCGCCACCGGCTTCGCCAGACGGGAACGAGGGGTGTCTCCTCGCAGTCTCGGCGCCCGAGAAAGCGCAACTTTGGCCGTCGCCGTCCGACACTCTTCGTTCGGGTCACGACCTCGAGAGGCGCTCGGCGACGAGGCCCACGAGCAGCGGAACGACTCCGTTAACCCCGTTCAGCGCGAGCACCGCCGTCCCGCTCAGCAGGCCGGCCTCCTTCGCGAGGAGCGAACCCATCAGCACCGCGTGAACGACGACGCCGGCGCCGATCAGCATCGGCACGTGCACCGGCTTGAGCACCTTGGCGCGCAGCCCGGTCACCACCACCAGCGCCGCGAGGGGGAGGAAGAGCGCGAGGGAGGTGGCGAGGCCTGGGTTGTAGGCGCGCTCCCGCACCGCGCCGCCGAGGTGCGCGAACGCGTTGACGAGGGGAATGCTCCAGCCGAACGTGGAGACGAGTGGTCGGGCGACCCGGGTGCCTTCGGTCACCGCGAAGGCGACCTGACAGGCGACGACGTTCACGACGAAGAGGAAGGGAGCGTCGGCGGGACAGCCCTCGGTCGTCGAGTGGCCCAAGGTTCGGCACAACGACTCGAGGAACGCGTAGCGCCGGCCGAACAGGTCGATGCCATGCTCTTCGAACTGGTGCAGCAGGTACATCGGCCAGAGCAGCCCCAGCACGAAGGCCGGGCTCTGGAGCCGATCAGGCGTGGCGCGGGTGCTCCAAACGACCCAGCCGAGAATCCCAAGCGCCGCGACGAGCCCGACGAATGGCCAGCCGTGGAGGATCGTCTCCACTCAGCCGCCGCGCTTCTTCACCACGCCAGCCTTGTCGACGAAGAACGGGTCGCTCACGCGCTTCTCGACCTTCTCGCGGAAGCCCTGCACCTCGAAGGCGCACTCGTGCAGCACCTCGACGCACCGGGTCTGCACTCGCTTGGCGGTCTCCTCTTGGACGAGCAGCTCGAGGATCGGCTCCTTGGCCTTCACGTCCTTCAGGGTGCCGAGGGTGCGGAGCGCGGTCATCTTCACGTCGTCCGACATGTCCTTCAGCATCGCGATCGCCGCTTCGGTGATGCCCGCGCCCTGCTTCCCGTCGAGGAAGTGCAGCAGCACCTCCTTCTTCTCGGGATCGCGGGTGTACTCGACGCCCAGTCGCGAGAGCTCCTCGATGACGATCGCGACCACCGTGGGCTCGTCGAGCACCTCGGCGAGGATCTTCACCGCCCAGCTGGAGGCCGCCTCGCTCTTCTTGAGGAAGTCCTTCACGTTCGGCACCGCTTGTTCGCCCTGGGCGACGATCGCGTCGAACACGGTGCGCTTCTCGTCGGCGTCGGTCGTCTGTGGATCGACCAGCAGGGTGAAGCGCTGCATCAGCACCGGGATCACGTCGGGCGAGCGGGTCTGAATGAGCTCGTCGATCGCCTTCTGGCGCGCCTGTGCCTCACCGTACTTCTCGGTGACCTTCTTCTTCAGCTTCTGCGCCTTCTCTGCCGGAGTGCTGCCCTTGAAGATGTCGAACAAGCCCATTGGCGCGCCGCCTCTCACACCCGCGATGGAAAGAAAAGTGCCGCGTCAGAGCTTGAGCTTCGCGCGAACGGGCGTGGTGTAGTGGTGCTCGATGGCGTCGACTGCGTGCTTGAGGCCCGCGCCGTCGCCTTCGGGGATCTTCACCTGCACCACGAGATAGAAGTCGCCGGGAGGCTCACCGTGCAGCCCTGGAACGCCCTTGCCGCGGAGCCGCAGCTTGGTGCCCGACTGGGTGCCCGGCTTGAGGGTGACGGTGCCTGAACCGCCGAACACCGGCACCTTCAGCTCGGCGCCGTACATCGCCTCTTTGAGCGTCACCGGGAGGTCGAGGTACAGATCGCGCTCTTCCCGGCGGACGAGTGGGTGCGAGGCGACCTCGAGATCGACGAAGAGATCGCCATTGGGACCGCCGTGATCACCTGGCTCGCCCTGGCCCGAGAGGCGCACGCGTGAACCCGTCTCCACACCGGCGGGGATGCGCACCTCGAGCCGACGCCCATTGACGTGGAGCGATCGGGTCGCGCCGAGCACGGCGTCTTCGAGCGAGATCCCAAGCGTGGTGACGAGATCGCCGCCTGCCCGTGGTCCCCTCCGTCCGCGCCGGCCGGTCGCCTGGCCGAACATCTCTCCGAAGATCGTCTCGAAGTCGACTGGCCCACCGCCCTGAAAGTCGAAGTTGAACCCGCCAGGCGCGCCGGCGAACCCGCCCTGACCGCCGAAGCCGCCGCTCTTGTAGGCCCGGTACTGTGCCGCCTTCTTCTCGTCCCAGCCCAGCTTGGCGGCGTCTTCGCCGAACTCGTCGTAGAGCTTTCGTTTGCTCGAGTCGGAGAGGATCTCGAACGCCTCGGTCACCTGCTTGAACTTTTCTTCGGCCGCCTTGTCGCCGGGGTTCACGTCGGGGTGGTATTGCTTGGCGAGCTTGCGGTAGGCCTTCTTGACGTCGTCGGCCGACGCTTGCCGAGACAACCCAAGTCGCTGGTAATAGTCCGTCACCAATGGCTTCACCCGGAGCGCACAGTAACCAGCGGGGCAAACGATGCCAGTGGCTGGGGCTCGTGCTCTTTCCGATGGTTGCATGGGCGGGCGAAGACGGTGGCGTCGCCACCCGCGTGATCGATCGGGCGGTGGCCTCGGTCGACGGGAAGGTGATCACCCTCACCCAGCTCGAGTTCGAGACCCGGGTGCAGCTCATCAATCGGGGAGGGGTGAACGCCGCCTTCGCGCCGCTCGACGAAGACGATCTCCGCCAGGGACTCGAGTTCGCGATCGCGCAACGGCTGGCCACCCTCGAGGCCGATCGCTTCGACGCCTACCAGCTCGAGCCAGGCGAACTCGAACAGGCGGTGGTCGATTTTCGGGAGCGCCTCGGCGGGGAAGGGCGGCTGGCCGAGTTCCTCGATCGCCAGGAAGCCGATCTCACCGACGTCGGGCTCGTGCTGCGCCGATCGATCCGCGCCAGTCGTGCGCTCGAGGGCCGGCTGCGGCTCAAGGCGAACGTGACCGAAGCCGAGGCGAAGCGGGCGAAGGCCGACGTGGTGGGCTACCGCACGCTGCCGCTCGACACCGTTCGACAGCTCCTCGCCCGCGATCGGTTCGAGAAGCTGGTCCAGCAGGAACTCATCCAGGCGCGGAAGGCGACCGACGTGCGGGTGCTGGTCGCCTTCACCGATGGAGGCGTGCGGTGAGGCAGCTGGCGCCGCTCCTTCGCACCCGCCGAATGACCCTCGCCGACGTGCCGGGCGTCATGGACATCGAGAAGGAAGCGTTCACCAACCCGTGGTCGCTCGAGATGGTGAAGAAGGAGCTCACCAACGAGTGGTCGAACGTGCTCCTCCTCGAGGAATCGACGCCCTGGGGCTGGGAGCTGCGCGCCTTCGCGATCTTCTGGATCGTCGCCGACGAGGTGCACGTGCTCAACGTCGCCACCCACGTCGCCAGCCGGCGCAAGGGCTTCGGGCGGAAGATCATGGACGAGGTGGTGGCGATGGGGCGCGCGCGCAGCTGCACCCTCGCGACCCTCGAGGTGCGGCGCTCCAACCAGGCCGCGATCGGCCTCTACGCCGCCCTCGGCTTCCGCACCGTCGGCATGCGCCCGCGCTACTACGCCGACAACCAGGAAGACGCGGCGGTGATGATCATGGACCTCTGATGCTCGAAGCGCTCGAAGCCCTGGTGACGAAGGGAGACCACGAGGCTGCGCTGGCGATCGCGCTCGAGTACTGGAGGAGCCACCGGCACTCGTTGCCCGCCGACGTCGTCGATCGGCTGTCGCGGCGAATCGATCGACCCTCGTTGGTGAAGAAGCCGCTCGCGGAACAATGGAAGGGCTTTCGCGAGATCGCGGCCAAGAAGGACCCGGCTGATCTCGAGCGCCTCATCGCGGTGCCGCTGCCTCGGAAGTGGACCGAGGCCGAGCCCTTGATCGGTCTCTTCGACGAGTGGCCGGACGACCCCCGCTTTGCGCGGTGGTGGACGACGATCATCGCGACCAACGCAGTGCGGGCGCGTTCTGGGGAGTCCCGCGCCTGGCAGGTGCGCTCGTTCTACGCGCGCCTGCTCGACCGGCTCGTCTCGCTCGGCGACTCCCGAGCGGGCGTGTGGCTGGCGGACGTCTCCACCACGGTCCCCACCGTTCACGAGGGCTGGAGGTCCATGTTGCCCGAGACGGTGGCCGCGCTCCGCCGGCTTCGGGAGCCGCGTCTCGATCGAGCCAGCACCGCCGCGCTGAAGAAGGCCCTCGAGCTGCTGCCGGACCGTTCCACACCGCGCGACACGAGCGAGCTGCTCGACGCCGTGTACGCCGCGCCGGAGGAGCTGTCGCTTCGCGCCGTGCTGGGTGACGCGCTCGCCGAGGAGGGCGATCCACGTGGCGAGTTCATCGCGTTTCAGCTCGCGGCACGGCGGAACGAGTCCAAGGAAGCGAGGCTGATCGCCAAACACGGCGAGGTCTGGGCCGCGCCGATCGGGAGCTGGTTCGAGCCCCATGGCCGCGTGTTCGAAGGCGGCTTCTTCGCCGGCGGGCGCCTGCGCACCTTCGACCGTTTCAATTCGCCTCCGGCGAACGTGCTGGCAGAGCGGGCGTGGCGGCTCGTGACGACGCTCGAGCTCGGCTACGGCGCTCCGCTGGACCTGCTCGAGCACGAGAACCTCGCGTTCCTGAAGCGGCTGTCGCTGCGGGAGGCACGCCTCGCGGAATTGCCTCGACGGGAGTGGAAGCTCGAAGAGCTGGTGGTCGATTGTTGGCGCGAAGAGGGCCTGCGCTCGCCGCACCCGCTTTGGGAGGCGCGCGACTTTCCTCGGCTCGAGGTGCTGGGCGTCGCCGATCCAGGAGAGGCGGCCGCAGTCGCCGCGCTCGAGTGGCTTCCGAACGCCCCGGTGTTGAAGCGGCTCCAGCGCGTCATCCTCGACATCTACCCGCAGAACGCCGGTCCCTGGCTGTTGGCGCTCGCCAAGGCGCCCGTTCCAGAGGTGCAGATCGGGCGAAAGGGCAGCTGGGTCTTCGTCGTGCGGCGCGGGCCTGAAGGGACCCTCAGTCGGCTCGAGGTGAAACACGTGCGAGGCCAGCGCTCTCCTGGCTCGGTGCTGCAGCATCGCTTCGTGTCGATGCTGAACGCCGTTCCGGAAGACGGGCTCGACGAGCTGATCGTCGAGCAATCGTCGACGGCGCAGCGGCTCGATCGGGCTGGGGTCGAGCAGGCGCTGACGCGATTCCCGAGCCTGCGCACCCGCGTCTTGCCCTGGGATCTCAGGCCCGGCGCCGACTGAGGCGGTTGATCAGGTGCCGCCGAGGTGAACGGTGAAGCCGAGGTTCGCCTGGCCGATCACCGACCAACGCAGATCGGTCGTCGCGGTCGTCCAGCCCTCGACGCTGCGATCGTTGCCCCACCAGGCGACCGCCTTGGCCTCGGCGAAGAAGGACAGCCGATCGTGGAGCGCGACCTCGACCCCGCCGCCTGCGTGCACCCCGACGAGAATGGTGTCGGCGCTCTTCGCGTCGGGGTTCTCGGAGTGGAGAAAGCTGGGCGTCACGCACATGCCGAGGGTCGGGCGCAGCCGCACGCGCTCGCCGAACCGGAAGGGGACGAAGAGGTTGAAGCCGATCGGGTGATCGTGACGGAGCCCTCGCGGGACGGCCACCAGCATCGCTTCCCCGAAGAGATCGAGCCCGAGCCAGCGGAAGGCCTCGAAGCGGATTCGGCCTCCGATGCCGCCAGAGGTGTAGGTGCCGGCGCCTCCGAGCGCGTAGCCGGCGAGCCCGAAGCGGCGGTCGAACGGGCTCTCCGAGGGGCGACGAGTCAGGCCCGGCGCCGAGTGAGCCGGGTTGATCGAGGTCTCTTCCGCCACGGCCGCGGAGGTCGAGAGCACGGCGACGAGCAAGGCAGTGCGGGTCATGCTGCTCCAGTCCACCGGCCGCCCCTGCGCATTCATCTGATTTCGGTGCGATTTTTCGGTGGATCGGCTTCGGCGCGCGCGGCAACTGATGGCGCCCTCGCGACGGCCGACGATTCTTCTGCGGAATCGCGGGAACCGTCCTTGACACCCAGAGGGGAGCCATGTAGTCGGGCCGCCCTTTCCTCTCTGAAGGATCTGTTTTTCATGCCAACAATCAGCCAGCTCATCCGCAAGGGACGCGAGAAGCTCCGCTACAAGAGCAAGAGCCCCGCCCTCAAGCAGAGCCCGCAAAAGCGCGGCGTCTGCACGCGCGTGTACACCACGACGCCCAAGAAGCCGAACTCCGCTCTCCGCAAGGTGGCGCGCGTTCGTCTCACCAACGGCATCGAGGTGACCTCGTACATCCCCGGCGTCGGTCACAACCTGCAGGAGCACTCGGTGGTGCTCATTCGCGGTGGCCGCGTGAAGGACCTCCCGGGCGTTCGGTACCACATCATCCGCGGCACGCTCGACAGCGTGGGCGTGCAGGGGCGCAAGCAGAGCCGCTCCAAGTACGGCGCCAAGCGGCCCCAGTAATCAGGAGAATTCGCAATGCCTCGTCGTCGCGTACCCAACAAGCGCAAGATTCTTCCGGACCCGAAGTTCCAGGACCGGTTGGTCGCCAAGTTCATCAACGACCTCATGCGGAAGGGCAAGAAGTCCACCGCTGAGCACATCGCCTACGGCGCCTTCGCGGTCGTCGAGGAGCGGGCGAAGGAAGAGCCCCTCAAGGTGTTCAAGCGGGCGCTCGACAACGTCAAGCCCGTGCTCGAGGTGAAGAGCCGCCGCGTCGGTGGCGCGACCTACCAGGTGCCCGTCGAAGTTCGACAGGATCGCCGGGTCGCGCTCGCGATGCGCTGGATCATCGAGTACGGCGCCGAGCGCGGCGAGAAGACGATGATGGAGAAGCTGGCCGGCGAGATCATGGACGCCGCCAACAACCGCGGCAACGCGGTGAAGAAGAAGGAAGACACCCACAAGATGGCCGAGGCCAACAAGGCCTTCTCGCACTACCGCTGGTAAGGCGAACGCCCAGCACTGGGTGAAGACGGGGCTCCGAGGCGACTCGGGGCCCTTCGTCGTTTGTCGGCCTTGCGCCCCAGGTAGGACAAGGTCGCTGTCCCGCGGAGCGCTCGGGAAAAGTCATGGGCATCAGGAACACGCTCATGACCAGCTCCATCGCTCGCTCCGACTTTCACCGCAGCATGCGCCCCTCGACGATCGAGGACGTGCACCGTCGCGCCGCCGATCAGGGAACGACGCTCTCCTCCTCCGAGGCGCGGGCCTTGAGCCGCGCCGATCTCAACCACGATGGAACGATCGGCAACTCGGCGGCGGAGCGACGGGCAGCCTGGCGCGTGGTGGACGGCTTCGATCGCGACGGGCACCGAGGGTCGGTCGATTTCCTCCACGGCCGCGGCTACGGCCTCGCCCGAGCGCTCGCGCCCGAGCTGAACCCGCTCGCCGGCATCACGGCGGCGCGCTCGGGCACGAGCTCAGGTCCGAGTGTGACGATGGGTGGGCCGACGACAGTGTCGTACTCGGGAGTCCCCGATATCTCCGGTGAGCGCCTCACCCCGCGTGGAGGCCGGTGGGACAGCGCCGCGATCCTCGATCGGCTCGGCCAGTACGACAACACCACCGCGCCGGCGACCCAAGGCGAGCGGTGTGGCGCGGCGACCTCCCTCGCGGGCGCGATCCTCGGCGGGCGTTCCTCGACCGCGCGTTATGCCGATGGGCTCGCCGCGGCGACCGACGGAGGCGACTCGACGGCCGCGCGGGCGATCGCGGGTCGGGTGCGGCGGGGCACCGCGACCTACGGCGACATGCACCGGCTCCAGGACATCAGCTACCGCATGGCGAACCGTGACGGCCGCCCCGATCTGTCCATTCGTGAGCTGAGCGACGTCAGCCGCTCGACCGGAGGCCACTCGGTGACGGGCACGGGAATGTCGCCGACCGAGACCGCCTCCCACCTGCGCTCGCT
Source organism: Myxococcota bacterium (assembly GCA_052034585.1). Lineage (GTDB taxonomy): Bacteria > Myxococcota > Myxococcia > Myxococcales > Myxococcaceae > Xiheimicrobium. The sequence continues at coordinate 9,461 of JBPOIJ010000094.1, read as the reverse complement.
GCGCCCGGGGGAGAGCTTCACCATGCTGCTGAGCCGCGCTGAGGGTGATCCGCCGTCTGCGACCGGTCACTACGTGCGGGCTGGTCGCGACGCGTCGGGGCGCGAGTTCATCTACGACCCAGGGCTGCGCGACGGACATCACCTCATCTACCGAGACAGGAACCCCGAGGCGTTCTCCGGCTACCTGGAGCGCCGCGGCATCACCACGGAGCCTCGGTACCGTGCCACCGACGCAGCGCTCGCCCGGGCCGAAGCGGCTGGCTTGATGGAGCTCGATCCGTCCGACGCCTCCGTGCGAGCGCGGCTGCGCGCGGTCGGTGTCGAGGTCGTCAATCGGCCGATCAACCGCGTCATCGAGTGATCGGCGAGGCTCGCGCGCGATGGCGGCTGGCGAGGCGATCGGCTGGCTCGGATCGCTCGAGTGAGTCGCCAGCTTCGCGGCCTCAGTCGAGACCGAGTTCCTTCTCGAGCTCGTCCTTGTCGAAGAGCCGCACGCCCTGCACCCACCACTCGGCTGCCATGCGCCGGAAGCTCACGCGGATGAGGCGAACGTTTCCCTGGGTGTCTTCGAGCACGTAGTGGCGAACCGTCATCCACTCGCCCAGCACCTGCTCCTTCACTCGGTAGAAGGTGCTCAGCTCGTCCTTGCCGACCCAGCGGCTCAGATCGGAGGTGAGGCGCTCGGCTTCACTCTCGAAGAGGGAGAGCTGGCGCGGCGGGACGCGGAGGAACAGCTCGGTGAAGCAGCGCGGCTTCACCTTGAAGAGGGGAAGACAGGCGGAGAGCTCGGTCTCCCAGGCCTCGGCGCTCACGATCGGGCGGCCCGCAGTCGTCACTTTGGGCGGCGCCGCTGCAGCGGAGAGTGGCTTGCGCTCGTCGGCACGACCCTCTCCTGCGAGCACGGTGAAGGCGAGCGCGAGGAAAAGGTTCTTGTTCACAGGTTTCTCTCTCCGCGGGCCTAACCCGTGGTGCTGTCGTGGCGTGCAAGCGGTGATCAACACGGCGCGTCAGGACTTCGCGGCCAGCAGAACACCTCCCACGACGAGCCCTGCTCCCGTCCACTGCAGCGGGCTCAGCGCCTCGTGCAGCACGACGAGTCCGCACAGCGCGGCGGTCACGGGCTCGAGCGTCGAGATGATCGAGGCGCGGGTGGGCCCGATTCGGGCGATGCCAAAGAGGAGCAGCGGAATGGGGATCACGGTGCCGACGAGCACGACGCCGAGGAGCGACGGCCACGCGGCACCGACCGCGGACGGCTCGAGCGGGGCGCCGAAGAGCGAGGCGATTCCGAACAGGAGCCCAGCGGCGGTCATCACCACCGCGCTGCTGAGCGTCGGGGCGAGCCCCTCGTGCACCTTCGCCCCGAGGAGGATGTAGCCCGAATACGAGATCGCCGACCCTGCACCGAGGACGAGGCCGAGCAGATCGAGGGACTCCACCGGCGCACCGATGGCCAGCGAGATGCCGATCGAGGTCAGCACCAGCGCCAGCGCGCCCCACCTCCCCGGCGGCCGTCGGAGCGCGACCCAGGAGACCAGCACCACGATCGCGGGGAAGAGGTAGAGCAGCAGCGCGGTGAGGGCGACGGGGATGCGACGAGAGGACTCGAAGTAGAGCCAGGCCTCTCCGACGAAGAAGGCGCCCATGAGCGCGAGGCCCGCGAGCTTGGTCGCCGGAAGTCGCACGAGCTCCCGGCGGCTGACGGCCAACAGCCACATCACCGCCGCCCCACCAAGGAACCGGAGACACAACAGCTGCGGCACCGTCAGGCCCGCGCCGATCGCGCCTCTGCCGAAGACGCCGAGCGTGCCGAAGGCGATGCCGGAGATGGCCACCATCGAGGCGCCCAGCCAACGTCCCTGCGGCGGCGTCGTCATCAGCGGCGGGTGTAGTCATCCCGTGCAGGGCGGGGAAGTGCGCAGCGAGGTGGTACCATCGGGCGCCATGACGCGAACCCGGTCACTGCTGCTTCTCTCGATGTTCCTCGCGACGAGCGCGCTGGCGGGAGGGAAGCCGGTGCATGCCGTGCTGCTCGACGACAGCACTCCGAAGGCGCACTGCGGCGGCTTCGAGTTCTGGACGGTCCTGCGTTTTCAGGAACAAGGCACGAGCGTGGAATGGCCGGTCGGAGTGCCCTGCACCGAGCTGACGCGGCCGCAGTACGGCACCTCGGCTGGGAACGCGGGGATCCTCGTGAAGGGGAAGCGCTATCTCCTCCGACTGAGCGCCAAGAAGGACAAGGGGCCGTGGGGCGATGGGCTGGCCTTCCGTGCCGAGAGGATCGACGACGCGCCATGAGCGACTCGACTGCTCGGCTGGGCCGGTGGTGGGCGTGCTGCGCGCTGCTCGTCATCACCGGGTGCCCGGGGACCGAGACTCCGCCAGCGAGCAAGTGCGACGGCGTGCGCTGCAGCGGATCGGACGTGTGCGATCCCGAGACCGGGCAATGTCGCACCCGGGCCGACGCGGGAGTCGATGGAGGCTCTCCCGACGGCGGTCGTGACGCTGGAACCGACGCGGGCTTCGCCGACGCGGGCCCCGATGGCGGAGGGGACGGAGGCGCGCGCGACGCAGGGCCAGACGGAGGCAGCGACGCCGGAGCCGATGGCGGTCAGGACGCGGGTGCTCCCTTCGACGCCGGCCGCCCCGAGTGCCTCGAAGACCTGGAGTGCTTCGGCGTTCGAAACCGCTGTCACCCCGTGCTGCAGCGCTGCGTGGAGTGCTTCGACGATCGTCACTGCCCGAGCGCGATTCCGAAGTGCGATCTGCAGGCGCACGCGTGCGTCGAGTGCCTCTCGAACGTCGACTGCCAGAATCCCCTGCCGACGTGCCGCAACCGCACCTGCGACGATTGTCTGACGCTGACTGAGTGCGGAGGCGGGCGGGTGTGCGATCTGCGCTTCGGTGACTGCCTGAACCTCCCAGACTCGTGCGCCGCGCCGCAGCAGCTGCTCATTCCAGACGCGGGCGGCACTCAGTTCGTGCGCGTCGAGGTGGCCACGGCGGTCGATGACGTGACGACTTCGTGCGGGAGCGGTCCCGATCTCCTCTACGGACTCAACCTCGGTCAGACGCGCGACGTGGTGGTGACGGCGCGGCTCGTGGGGCAGGGGACGGCGGCTCCGACGGTGGCGTTGCGACAAGCGCCGTGCAACTCGGGCAGTGAACTCGCCTGCGACTCGGCGCGCGATGGTGGTTCGGCCGCTTCGCTCGCGCTCTCGAACGTGCCGCCGGGTTCGTACTTCGTCGTGCTCGAGGCGCCGGCGGGGACGAACGGGACGATCGAGCTGGGCGTGAGCGCGTTGCCGGCTCCGACCACGGCGGTGAACGACACCTGCGCGGGTGAAGAGGCGCTGGCGTTCTTCGGGACTCGCGCGGTGACCGTCGGCTCCACCGTGCTGGGCAGCAATGACGGCCTCGGACCGAGCTGCGACCCCTCGGCGAACTCGACCGGGAAGGATCTCGTCTACGGCTACGACGTCGACGCTGGGAGCAACGTCACCGTGACCGTTCGGCCGCTCTCGGGCTCCACCCTCGCTCCCGTCGTCTCGGTTCGGCCGGCGTGCGCGAGCGCGATGAATGAAGTGGCCTGCAGCGCGGCGACGGCTCCGGGCGAGGCGAGGACGGTCTCGCTTCCCGCGCAGCCGCCTGGACACTACGCAGTGCTGGTCGACTCGGCCTCGGCTTCGAGTGGCTCGTTCCAGCTCGAGGTCACCCGGACGCCGATCGTGCCCAACGACACGTGCGCGGGCGTGCAGGCGCTCAGCTTCGCGGGCTCGATCGCCGCGGCGACGGGAGACACCAGCTACGCCGCCAACGACCAAACGCCGGGTGATGCCACGCCGTCTTGCTCGGCCTCGGCCCGCGCGGCTGGGAGCGACGTCGTCTACTCGTACACGCTGGCGACCGCGCGCGACGTCACCGTGAGCGTCACTCCGACCGGCGCGTCGCCGACCTTCTGGCCGGTGCTCTCGATTCGCAGCGCCTGCTCGAGCGGCGCCACCTCGGCCGAGCTGTCGTGCGTGAGCCCGAACGCGACGGTGCAGGCTCGGGCGACGCTCGTGAACCAGCCCGCAGGCACGTACTTCGTGTGGGTCGACGGTGCCGCGCAGACCGCCGGCCCGTTTCAGCTCGAGGTGGTGACCGCTGCCGCCACGCCGCCGCCTGCGAACGACACCTGCGCCACGCCGCAGGCGCTCTCGTTCTCCCAGGGCCGGGCGATGGTGAACGGCTCGACGCTCCAAGCGGCGAACGACAACTTCGCGTTCGATTTCTCACCGACGTGCTCGTCGACCGCGCGGCAGAACGGACGCGACGTCGTCTATTCCTTCACCCTCGCTGCACCGCAGGACGTGACGCTCGCGGTGGCACCGACGGCGAGCTCGCTCCTGAGACCCGTGCTCTACGTGCGGGCGTCGAGCTGCACCTCGCAGCTCCTCGGCGACGAGCTGGTGTGCCTCGAGCGGATTGGACCCGTCTCGACGGTGCTCACCAACCTCGCGGCCGGGACGTACTTCGTCTTCGTCGACGGTGCGGGCGGCAGCTCGGGAGACTTCACGCTCACCGCGACGCTCGCTCCACCGACGGCGCCGCCTCCGAATGACGGCTGTGCCGGCGCCCAAGCGCTCCCGTTCGTGAACGACGTGGCGAGCGTCTCGGCGACGACCTTCGGAGCTGCCAACTCCAACTCGAGCTCCGACAACGCGCCGGCCTGCGGGGCGGACTTCATCCCCCGGCGCTGGGGCCGCGATCTCGTCTACTCGTTCACCACGGCTGCGCCGAACGACGTCGAGGTGCAGGTCGTCAGCGCGAGCGGGAGCGCCCTGGTGCCGGTGACCTACGTGCGCACCATCGGCGGCTGCGGGCTGGGCTTCGCGGGAAACGAGCTCGCGTGTGGTGCCTCGAACGTGCCGGGTGCGGCGATGGTCTACCTCCCGAACCTCCCAGCCGGCACCTATCCACTCTTCGTCGATTCCAACTCGTACGACACTGGAGCGTTCACCCTTCGCGTTCGACGACTGGCGCCAACGGTGCCACCACCCAACGACGCGTGCGCCGGAGCGATCGCCGTTTCTTCAGGCCCGACGGGCGTGACGGGAAACACCACCGGTGCGCGAGACGACTACTCGATCGGCAGCAACCCTCGGTACGCCGTCGCGTGTGGAAACGCCCTGATGAGCGGACGTGACGTGGTGTACGTCTTCACGCCTCCGTCGACTGGCGTCTTCCGCGCGACCGTCACGCCGCAGGCCGCCTTCGATCCAGCGCTCCAGCAGTTGAACGGCGGGTGTTCGGCGACGCAGTGCGTGCGCTCGAGTGACGCCGCGGGCCCAGGCGGTGCCGAGTCGATCACTTTCAGCGCGACTCAAGGCCAGCCGGTGCACTTCGTGATCGACAGCTTCGAGAACACCGCTCCGAGCGGGTTTGGGACGTTCACGTTCACCATCGAGTGACGTCAGAGTTCGTCGAGCCGAAGCAGGCCGTCCTCGGGCACTTCGTAGTAGTCGCCCTTGCTGCGCAGGTAGATGTGCGCCTTCGGGACGAGGCCCGTCGGTGCGTCGAGCGTGCCAGTGCAGATCGAGATCTTCGCTTCGCCGTCTTCGTCCCAGAAGAGACTCGAGCCGCATTCGCCACAGAAACCGCGGCGAACCGTCGTGCTCGCGGTCCACCACTTGAGCCCACGTGCTTCGGTGAGGCGGAAGCCGGCGCGATCGACTCCCGCGTAGGCGCCGACGTGACCGTGCCAGCGTCGGCACTTGGAACAGTGACAGAACGTCACCTTCGTCGGCGCGAGACTCAGTTCGTAGCGCACGGCCCCACAGGCGCAGCTCCCGGTCTTCATGGCCCCGCCCATATCAGGGCGAGGCGGCAGCGACGTCGAACGGATCGCCCTGACGCAGCTCGAGGCTGATCGCAGCTGCACGAGCCCGGAGCCGCCTGGCGTGCCTCGGCTCGAGGTGGGCCAACAGCCGGAGCGCTTGCTCCCTGAAGCGGAGCATTCCCGCGTCGCCAGCATGATCGAGCGCCGCGCGTGCATGGCTGATCGCGCTCTTCTTCCGGCCGAGCTTCCAGTCGCAGTAGGCGAGACCGTGGCAGCGCCGGAAGGCGATGAAGGGCGAGGAATTCGCGGTGATCGCCGCGTACGACCGGCGCGCGTCCTCGAGCCGGGCTGGTCGTGCGTGCGCGAACGCGTAGGCCTGCTGATCGAGGAGCCGGGCACGGTAGCTCTCGCGTTCGATGCCCGCTGACAGGCGCGGGATCAGCGCCTCGGCCGAACCCAAGGCGCGCTCGGTTTCGTCGGCAAGCCGCCGATCCGACGCAAGCCTCGCCTCGAGGAGCGCACCTTCGATCGCGCAGGCCGCCGACTCCGACTTCGCCGTGGCCCGAGCGAGCCTCGCGACGGCGTCTTCGTGGTGGCCTCGTGCGAGTGCGACACCAGCGAGGCCGAGGTGAATCCACGCTCCGATGGGCGACTCGGCGATTGGTGGACGATCCCACAGCCACAGCTGCGATTCGCGGAGCGCGATCGGGAGATCGGAGAAGCGGCTGTGGTACTGGCCCATCCACCGAGCGGTGTCGGCGAGCGAACGCGGCACGCCGAAATACTTGAGCAGCCACCGCCCGTACTGGCCGCCAGGCGCGTTGCCCTTGCCACGGAGCCGCCGCAACGCGCGCTCGATCGAGCCGGGATCGTCCGGCAGCGGAGTCGTCGCCTTCGCGCGCCGGATCAGCAAGTGCGTGAGCGCGGTGAGCCCGCCGTGTTCCTCACACAGTTCGTCGAGATAGCGAGCCCAGGTGCAGCCGGTTGGTGGCGTCGACTCGGTGCGCACGCCCTCGATCTAGCAGCGATGTCCGGAAACGTGTCCTGCTCCAGCCGTGCGAGGCTCGCTACGACCACGACATGAACCAACCAACCCGCTTCACCGCGCTCACCTACAACGTCCTCGCGCAGGAATACGTCTTCCCTGCGCGGTACCCGAACTGCACGCCCGAGTCGCTCGAGCCGGAGGGCCGCCGCGCCCGCTTGCTGAGCCGGATCCTCGCCTTCGACGCCGATCTCATCTGCCTCCAGGAATGCGAGGAGGCGCTCTTTCAACCCCTCGAGCGCTCGTTGAAGGACCAGTTCGTGTCGCTGCTCGCCTTGAAGCTCGGAAAGCCCGAGGGCTCGGCGCTCTTCGCTCGGCGCTCGGTGTTCTCGATCGACGGCCACGAGACGCTTCGCTACCGCGCGACCAGCGGGGGCCATGCGCCCTTGGCGCAGCTCGTGTTCCTGCGATTCGGAGGCGCGCCGCTCACGGTGGCGAACACCCACCTCACGTTTCAGCCCGAGGCGACGCCGAATCACCTGGGCCTCGCTCAACTTCGAGAGCTGCTCGCGCGCCGTGACGAGCTGCCTGCTGCCTCGTGGCTCCTCGCGGGCGACTTCAACGCGCTCTCGACCAGTGCCGTGGTGCAGTCCGCGCTCGCCGCGGGCTTCGAAGAGACATGTCGAACGCAGCGGCCGTGGGACACCACCAACATCAACGGCCGGTGTCGGAAGATCGACTACCTCCTTGCGACGGCCGGACACTTCGAGTCCGAGCCGCTCCCGTTGCCCAAGCTCACGAAGGACACGCCGATGCCGTCGCTGAGCGAGCCGTCGGACCACCTGCCATTGGCGGTTCGCTTCGGGCGGCGCTGAGAGGGAACGATGCGTGCGTCGGCGGTGTCGAAGCAGTCATGAGCGCTCCTCGAACCCGAACGTCCGTCGTCGCCGCCATCGCTGCCATGACTGCATCCGTGCTCGGGCTCGGAGCGGTCGTCGTCTCGGACATCGCGGAGGCCGGTGCGAAGCGGGGATCCATCGCCGACGAGCCGACCAGCTCGCCGCCCGTCGTCCAGAAGAAGCTCTTGGTGAAGTCGGCGCCGAAACCCGAGCCGGTGAAGAAGAAGAAGCGGATCTCGTTCGGGAAATTCGAGGGCTACTGAGGTGCTGGCCGTCCTGCTCGGCGCGCTGGTGTTCCTCGCGCTGATGGCAGGGCTCTTCGTGCCGCTCGAGTGGTTGTGGCCGCGGCAGGCGCGTGCCCTCGAATGGAAGGCGCTTGGACTGGCGAGCGGTCTCTTCATCTTCGACACGCTGCTGATGGAGGCGATCGGCGGCCCGCTGCTCGACTGGCTCGCGCGCTCTCCTGCACCGCTGACCATCGGCCGCATCGGCGCCGCTTTCGTCATCTCCGACTTCGCTGGCTACTGGATCCACCGGGCGATGCACCGCGTGCCGTTGCTGTGGCGGTTCCACCGCTTGCACCACGAGGCGGTCGAGCTGTCGTGGTTCGATGCGTGGAGGCAGCACCCGATCGACTTCGTCCTCCACGGGATCATCGTCGGCCTCCCTGGCGCCCTCATGGGGGTCTCGCTCAGCGCGATCGCCAGCATCGTGGTGCTGCGCAAGGCGTATACGACCTTCCTCCACGCGAACCTGGCGGTCGACTTCGGCTGGTTTCTCGCCTCACCGGCGTTTCATCGCGTTCACCACGGCGCCGATCCGCGCGACTTCGACACCAACTTCGCGGGCACCTTCCCGGTGTGGGATCTGCTCTTCGGCACAGCTCAGAGCGCGCTGACGACGAAGAGGCTCCCGAGACAGAGCGCGTAGGCGACGACTCCGGCGAAGAGGCCGAAAACGAGCCGGGCAGTCGACGCCCTCGCGGTGCCAGTGGCTGCGGCGCTCTGGACGACCGTGGTCCGGCCCCAGCGATCGCCGTGGCGTTGCGCCAGCGAGCTCCCGTCCATCGCCGCCTTGCCGATGAGGCCGAAGAAGAAGACGTCGATGAAGTAGCCGAGCTCGCGCAGGACGACGCCACCGAACGAGGGCCGGCCGCCATCGATGCTGACGACCCGCATCCCCAAGATCGCCTTCCCGATGGTCACCCCGGAGATCGCGGTCGAGACGGTCGCTCCCAGAAACGCGGCGAGGTTTCCCGAGAGCGCGTTGAAGAAGAAGCTGTGGTCGGCCATGCCCTGTACCGCGCCGGCGCGAGCGATGCCCAGCCGCTCGAGGATGGCGATGGTGACTCCGGCGAACACGCCAGTGACGATCGCGATGAACTGGTGGGCGACCATGTCGATGATCCGGCCTCCGGCGCGACGACCGAACCCGTAGACCTCTTCGGCCATGGGCGGACGGGAGGCGTTCGAGGCCTGGCAGCTCGCGCAGACGCCGGCGCTCAGACACTCGGAGCACCCAAAGGTGCCGCAGCGAGGGCAGGGGAGGCCGGGGCGATCGGAGTGGGTGAGACAGACGGGAGCGGCGGCGTCGGAGGCGAGCATGAGCGTGTCCATGATTCCTGAGTGGGGGGACCCAGCGCGGATTTTGAAGTGATTTCCTGAATCAGCGATTCATGACCGTGACGCTCACCGCGCTCGGCCACGGGTTCGAGGACAGCTGCGCCAGGTTGTTCACCCGGAGGTTCGTGTACGAG